>JAHLLM010000004.1 GCA_020444175.1 Desulfobulbaceae bacterium
TTTGTTTTAACTAAACGTTTTTATTGATTAAAATACTATTTGTTTCAACACCTTTAAACAGGAATGAAACATGAGTGATTTGCCTAATTGTCTGAAATGTGATTCAGAATACACCTACGAAGATGGAATTATGTGCGTTTGCCCGGAATGTGGGCATGAGTGGCCAAAAGATGCAGTGAGCGAAGGCTCCGATGATGAGAAGGTCGTTACAGACGCCAACGGAAATCCGCTCCAAGACGGAGATACGGTGACAGTGATCAAAGGCCTCAAGATTAAAGGCTCCTCGGTGATGGTCAAAGTTGGCACTAAAGTTAAAAATATTCGCCTGGTTGATGGCGACCATGATATCGACTGTAAAATTGAGGGCATTGGTGCAATGAAGCTGAAGTCACAGTTTGTGAAAAAGGCATAATGAGTTTGAGATAGCAGCCTCTTCCTCCTCATCGCCACACAACTCAAAACGTAAAGCGGCCTTTGCCGTTCTGCTCTCTCTTTAACAGGATATCCTCTTTCGATGACCTGTTTAATTGGCTCTGTGTAAATTCATCGGTATAATGTTGCCCTGACAGAGACACCTTCTCCCCTCACTGTGGTTTTTCGGTGCCGGACTGCTTGGTTTAACTGCTGTTGCTAGGCGGAAGAACGTCTCATTAAATTGAGAATTTTTTTCATAGATTTGATGGCTGCGCTGGAGTTTTTTGTTTGAAGGTTCAAAAAATGGCTTTCAGTATTCCGGCTTGCCTTTAAAGCCCCTGTTCCCAGGGGCTTTTTTTAATGGTTGTAGGCCACAACTCAAAAATGCTAAGGGCCTTGAGGGGAGGTCTCCGTCACTTCTAATCAGCGTGGTCTGCTTTATGGGGGTGACATAAACCGCAGGCCATCTGTCCCTGCTGGTTGTGATCTCCTTCAGGGCCATGGCACTCCAGGCAAGCTGCTGTCTCTGCGGAGACAGCCGGAGCCACGGGTTTGAATTTCCCATCAGCATAGGCATTGAGCATCATGACAGTTTGCATGGCAACTTTACCTGCAACCTTGGCGCATCGGTCTTTTCTTTCATAGGTTGCTATTTCTGTTTCATTTGCCATGGTCCAGGTAGATACGGAAACGTGGCACAGAGGAGAACCGGGAATCACGCGCTTCTGCTTCGGGAATTTGACGATAGAGTCAAACTCATCTGTGGGATGATTGTACGATGCATACCAGTTGATGAGGTCTTTGATTATCTTGTTGTGAGTTTTTTCTTTGTCCCTGGCCACAAGATTTATGATTGCCGAGCAGGCACCGAGTGAACCGCAGAGAGTTCCCTGGCTGCCATAGCCGCCTGCTGCGTGGTGAAACATGTCGTCGGGAAGTGTTGTGTATGGGTAACCTACTTTTTCCTTCAAAAGGCTGAGGACCCCCAGCCAGGCTCCGGTGCCTCAGCCGCCTTTTGCCAGATAATTTTTATACCCCCTTTTCCCTGCCTCCAGTGGATCAAGTTTTGTGTATTTCCAAGGCAGAGGCGGCGCTTCCTGCACGGCAGCTTTTGCCTCTTTTTCTGCAAGAAGGGCTCCTCCTGCTGTAATTGCCACTCCGCCTAGGGTGACAGCTCCAGCAGTATTCAGGAAGTTTCTGCGTGAAATTTTGAGGTCATGCGTGTTTTTTTCTGATTCATTTGTCTGTGAAGTGTTGCGTGATGTTCTTTTCATTTGTTCTTTTTCCTCGTTTCAGTTTAGTGGTCAGCTTTGTTTTGAACTCCTTTGGACAGGTTGCAAGCTCCAAACGACGAGTCTGTTCCATGGTTGGAATCAAAAACTTTTATTGTGCAAGGATTAGGTCGAGGTTATCAATTTGCCATACGCGACTTGTAGGTATATGCACCTCCTTTTAAATGTGAGACTCGACAAAATGGAGAATTGGAGTCAGTCGGGAACACGTTACGTCCTGGGATTTTGAGGTGGTGAGCCTGAAAAAAACAGGATGAGTCGTTTTGCGCCGGTTGGGCCATTTTGCTAGAGGCTCTGTTCATAATGTGATCATTGTTAATGGTCTTACATTATCTAATTAACTGAGATATGGTTATTTTTCAATGAATTGTTGTTCATTTTATGCACTATTTGGTGACTTTGCAAATGGATGACGAAAAGAAAGGAGAAGCAGGCCAGAGGTGAAGAAGGGTATAAAATCCCGGGACAGCCGGAGAGGGGAGAAAGGCCTTTTTGCTGGGCGGCAGGACGATGTTTTTCTCCAAAAGTAGTTTGAAGATGTGCTTCAAACGTAGTTCTTTTTTTACTATTTTCTGATATTTTATATTAGCTAGTTAATGCACTACAAAATACTTTGACATTCCTTTTTAAATAGGCTAATTGTATTTTTATTTTTTGAGGAGAAGTGTAATTATGAAAGTTGGTATATTGAATCAAAAAGGTGGGGTTGGGAAAAGCACGATTGCGGTTAATCTTGCCTATGGCCTGGCAGCAGCCGGCAAAAAAGTTCTGCTGATTGATATAGACCCCCAGGCGCACAGCAGTGTCATTTTCTGTTCTGACGTTCCCAAGGAAAAAACGGTTCGGGAAATATTTCTGGACCGATCATTTGACATCAGAAAAGTCATCTGCCCTGCGCTTGTCAATGATGAGGTGATGGACAATCTGTTTGTTCTGCCCTCTGATATTCATCTGGCCACCACTGCCGAGCAGATTAATGCCCGCACTCATCGGGAAAAACTGCTCCATAATCACCTCCGGAAAATTGAAAAAGCGTATGAATATATCCTGATCGACTGTCCGCCCACCCTGGGTGTTCTGTCGGTGAATGCCATATTCACCGCTGATCTTATTCTGATTCCCACTATCTACGGTCGATATTCCCTGGACGGTATAGCTGATTTGTTTGCCACTATCAGCGAGGTGAAAGAGACTGAGACATACGATTATCGAATTGTGCGCAACGCCTTTGACTCCCGCAATAAGATATCGAATAAATTTATTGAAGGGCAGCTTGCCCCTCTGACAACCAATATCTTTAACACCGTTATCCGCAAGAATGAGACGATTAACCAGGCGCAGATGAATAATGAGCCGGTTTTTACCTTTGATCCCAGATCAAACGGTGCCGAAGATTTTCATTCTCTGACCCGGGAGATTCTTGACCATGGCTAAGAAAAAAATCACCGGACAAAGCAAACTTGCCAAAACCAGTTCCCCGGACGATTCTTCCGAAAATCTCAAACTGGTAGCCCGCAAATCGCAACTCCAGCCCACCAGCTTTCGTTTGACCCCCGAAGACAAAGAACGGCTGAAGAGTATCACCTCGGAAGTGAACGAGCTTTCACCCCATAAAAAAATATCTGAAACAATGGTGATTAAGGCCCTGTTGTATACTGGCCGTAAAATGAAGCCTGAAAGGGTGATCAAGGCAATCAGGGAAGTGATATTGTAGGTGTTTTCCGTGTAGCCAAGCTTTTACAGGCCGGACTCTCGCCTTTTGGGAAGTAATGGTACACCGTGCAATGTATCGACCACCTGCCTCGACAGTATCCAAAAAATAAATTCGCAAGTACCGCTTACCCTTCAGGGAATGTCGATTCCTCTTATTCTCTCATTTTCAAGTTCACATCACGAAACGACCCGAATACCGGGCTGCACCTTTCCCATTGACATGCTTTTATAACCAGAAGCGCTGGATGAGCGCAATAAATGTCAAATTGCCGGTGGACCGCATCGGTCCCTTGATATAGTTCGATTCAGACGGAATTCTATTCATATAGAGCCCTTCGTTTGAAATGGCTTGCCGGCTTTTCCGCCGTTATTTATTTTTGCTGGCATAACAGTCTGTGGGGTGAAAGTTTGTGAGTGCTGTACAAAAACGAAGTATTTCCGACATAATTGTACGATGTTGTTTGGTTACGCGTTTGTTTTTTTCTTTGATATTATTTTGAACCACCTGGTGGTATCTATTTGAAATAGATAAGAAAAGTATTTTTCATGACTTTTCTGGACATTCTTTCTATTTCATGGCACGTTGCTTGCCATGAAAGAATGACAGTGTTTTTGAACGCCGGTCGTTATCCTGTTTTTGAATAACGTATTTTTTGGATATGTTTGGGGATGGATGATAAAAAGCTCACCGCTGCAGCAATGCCGGGCGGACTCAAAGCCATATTGGGCTGGCCTGGGCAGTCAAGTCCTGCCTTGACTCTTCTGCTGGAGATTGAGAATTGCGGGTCCATCAACCGTGCGGCCAAGGCGGCTGGTATGAGTTACCGGGCAGCCTGGGAGCAGGTGGAAACGCTCAATAATCTATCTCCAAAGCCTCTTGTCTCCAGGCAGACAGGGGGCCAGGGAGGTGGAGGCACGGTCCTTACCCAGGCAGGGCGGGATTTTCTCCTCCGCGTCCGGCTGCTGCGCCGGGAGTTGGATGTCTTTATGCATTTGTTCGGCGATAAGCCGGAAGAGGCCTTTAAGACTATCAGGACATTGAGGAGGATCGAAATGCAGATAAGCGCCAGAAATGTATGGGCAGGCCGGGTCTCGCAGGTGGAAAAAGGGGCAGTCAACAGCGTTGTGGAGGTTGATCTGAAGGGGGGCGACCGCATTGTTTCTGTGATCACGAACAACAGCGTTGCCCGTCTGGGCCTCAAACCAGGCGTCAATGTCCTCGCCATGGTCAAGGCGCCTTCGGTGATGCTGGGGCGGGATATCAAAAAAGAACAGATTTCCGCCCGCAACATTTTGACCGGCACGATCAGCCGCATTGAAAGAGGTGCTGTGAATGATGAGGTTATTATTGAATTACCTGGTGGGAATACGGTGACGGGTATTGTGACTGCGGAAAGCGTTCGCAATCTCGCCTTTAAGACGGGCGAGGAGGTTTCTGCCGTCATCAAGGCGTCCAGTGTCCTTATTGCGATCGTCTGAGGCGTTGAAATACCAGGCAATCTTTGCTCATTTTCAAGAAGTTGTACATATTCTTCATTGAAAAGAAAGGAGTTCGATTATGAAAACACGGAAAACCATGCATTTTGTCCTGATGTTCTTCTGTCTTTTTGCCTCCTTGCCGGCAATTGCCCAAAGCGCGGATGTCAGCTTGTCGGTGGCGGCCAGTATGACCGATGCGGTCAGGGAGCTTGCAGCGGCCTATACCAGAGAAAATACAGGCGTATCCATACGCCCTAATTTCGGGAGTTCCGGATCCCTGGCCAAACAGATAGCCCAGGGGGCTCCAGCCGACATCTATATCTCTGCCAACACCAAATGGATGGATTACCTGTTGCAGGAAGGCAAGATCGCCGGCAGCACGGTGCGGCTTTTTGCTTCCAATTCCCTTGTTTTCGTCGGCTCACCCAACCCCGGAGTTTCTTCCTTTGCTGCCCTGCCAAAGCTTTCTCGCATCGCCATTGGCAGTCCCAAAAGCGTGCCGGCCGGCCAATATGCTGAGCAGGCCATGCGTGCCGCGGGTATCTATGAAGATATGCGTGCTGAAAATAAACTGGTGATGGCCAAGGACGTACGCCAGGCTCTGCTCTACGCCGACCGGGGCGAGGTGGACGGTGCCTTTGTCTATAAGACCGACGCTGTCCTGGTCAGACAGGCGGTTGTATTGTTTGGCGTGCCTGGGAATCTGCATGAGCGGATCGACTACCCGGTTGGACTCACCAGGGAAGGGGAGCAAAACGAGGCGGCCAGGTCTTTCAGTGCTTTCCTGTCAAGTCCGCCAGCCCTCACTATCCTGGAAAAATACGGTTTTTCAACGCCTGATGCGTCAGGCGTCGGAGCCGAGTGAAAAGAGCCCTAAGGAGCCTGAGCCATGTCTTTTCTTTCTCCCCAGGATATGCAGGCCATCTGGCTGTCCGTCAAGGTGGCCTGCGCAGCCACTCTTTTTTCAGCGCCTTTCGGCTTTGCCGCAGCCTATTTTCTGGTTTTCGTGCGCTTGCCGGGAAAAGCATTTCTGGAGGGCATTATCAACCTGCCCCTGGTATTGCCTCCCGTTGTGGTGGGCTATCTGCTGCTGCTCTTCTTCGGTCAGTCGGGTGCGCTCGGGCCGCTTCTGAGATCCCTGGACATCCGTATCATCTTTACCTTGACCGGTGCAATTATCGCCTCGTCTGTCGTCGGCTTTCCCCTTCTGGTGCGTTCCATCCGCATCGGCATGGAAGAGATTGACGAACGTTACCTGCAGGCCTCCCGCACACTTGGTGCATGCTGGTGGGACACTTTGTTTTCCATTATCCTGCCGCTGTCCATCAGGGCGCTGCTGGCCGGTATGACCCTTATGTTTGCCCGTAGTCTGGGGGAATTCGGAGCCACCATAATCCTGGCTGGCAATATTCCCGGCGTCACCCAGACTATTCCCCTGGCGATTTATGAATACACCAACACACCGGGCGGCGACCGTATGGCCATGTCGCTGTGTCTGGTCTCCATCGCCCTGTCTCTTCTGGTTCTGCTGGTCAGCGAGTCGGTAACCCGATCCTATAAAAGGAGGACGGCCCGATGAGGCTTGAGGTTGCTGTTTCAAAGAAATTTGAAAGTTTTACATTAAAGGCTGATTTTACAGTAACGGCACAGCGCTGCGGGGTATTTGGACCTTCCGGCAGCGGCAAATCCACTCTTATGCACTTGCTTGCCGGGCTGCTTACTCCTGATGAGGGGCGGATATCCCTGGCCGGAGAGGCAATGTTTGATTCAGCGAAAAATATTGACCTGCGTCCTGAAGAAAGACGCATTGGCGTTGTTTTTCAGCATTCCCATCTGTTTCCGCATTTAAATGTGCAGCGCAACCTGTTTTACGGCTGGAAGCGTACCCCTGAGGCAGAACGGCGGATCGCTTCTGATGCCTTGATCAAGGTTTTGAATCTTGAGCACCTCCTGGAGCGCGGCGTTGGCAGTCTGTCCGGTGGCGAAAAGCAGCGCGTTGCCCTGGCCCGGACGGTGCTGGCCTGCCCCCGCCTCATCCTCATGGACGAACCTCTGACCGGTCTGGACGAGCAGCTGAAATACCAGATTATTCCTTACTTAAAAAAGGTTTTTGCCGAATTTGATATTCCGCTGCTCTTTATCAGTCATTCTCTCCAGGAGATGAGACTGCTCACCGAGGAGGTGCTGGTTTTTGAAAAAGGCAGGGTGGAAGAATCCATGCCGGTTGATGAGTTGGCTCGAAACCATTTGACCACGAGCAATCGCGGCTATGCCAATTTTCTTTCCCTTTATGATCCATGCCCTCAAGGTGATTTGTGGCGCTACCGATGGGGGGAGGAATCACTGATTTCAACCGAAAGCGGCATTGACGGTGAAAACCTTTTTGAGCTGGGGTCAAAGGATATCACCCTGTTTAAGAAGCACCCCCAGGCGACCAGCGCCCGCAACCTCATTGCCTGCAGCGTTGTAGGGGTTTTCGGAGATGGCAACCGGGTCGGCGTTGAACTGAGCTGTGCAGGAGGCGGCCGCTTGATTTCGCAGATCGTGCCTGAATCGGTACGCGAACTTGATATCAGGGAAGGGGTTCAGGTCATTGCCGTTATCAAGGCTTCGGCCTTGAGAAGGCTTTGCTGAGATAGGTAAATCGAGAGGAGAGAATGTATGGCCGGACCAGAAAAGGAAAAGAGGAAATTGCCAAAGCCGTCCTTTCCGCAGATACTGAAAAAAACAAGCCTGGCCTTCCTGGCCATGATTCCCATGCTTGTCAGCATCATCGGACTGGTAGGCCTCCTGCAGGTTACGGTAAGTCCCGAGAGGCTGAGCTCCGTTTTCAGCGGCAACGCCTTAACCGATACCCTGGTCGGCACCCTTTCCGGTGCCGTTGCCCAGGGTAATCCCGTGGTCAGTTATCTGCTTGGCGGTGAGTTGCTGGCACAAGGGATTTCCCTTTACGCGGTGAGTGCCTTTATCCTGTCCTGGGTAACGCTTGGCTTTATCCATCTGCCTGTGGAGGCTGAGGTGCTTGGTTTCCGTTTTACCCTGTACAGGAATGTATCGGCATTTTTCATCACCATGCTTGTTGCGGTTCTCTCTTCCTTTACCGTACAGGCGCTGACATGAAAGGAAAAGAAAAGCCCTTTGCCTTCCGTGGCAAGTTCTTTATTGCGCTGGCCTTTGTCGTCTACGTTGTTGTGTTCTTTTTTGATCAGCAGCTCGGTCTGCTTGCCTTGCAGAAAAGCGGTCGTATTTTATTAAAGATCCTGCCGGTTTTCGCCGTTGTCATCCTGTTCACCGCCTTTTTAAACTATGTCCTCAAGCCCAAACAGCTGGTCAAACATCTCGGTGAGGAGAGTGGGGTGAAGGGACTATGTATTGCCCTTATTTCCGGAGTGCTCAGCCATGGACCCATGTATGCCTGGTATCCCTTGATAGAAGACTTGCGCGGTCACGGCGTGAAAGACAGCCTGATTGTGGTCTTTTTTTACGCAAGAGCCATTAAGCTGCCTTTTCTGCCGCTTATGATCGATTATTTCGGACTGATTTTCACCTTGAGTCTCTCTTTTTTCATCCTTACTGGTGCGCTGCTGCAGGGCTGGATTGTTGGGCAGCTGGAACGAATGTGAGGGGAGAATCGGCAGATGCCTGTTCTGCAGGTGTTTCGTTATCCAAACTTTCTTCCCTCATTGCCAGATACTCGTCAAAGTCCATCATCACGTCGATGATGCCGCTTTCCGTGATTTCTATGATCCTGTTTGCCACGGTTGACACGAATTGATGATCATGGGAGGCAAAGAGTACCACTTCCTGAAAAGCCGAGAGGGCATTATTTAAAGAGGTGATTGACTCAAGATCGAGATGGTTTGTCGGCTCATCAAGGATGAGGACATTGGCGCCGGAAAGCATGAGTTTGGAAAGCATGCAGCGCACCCGTTCCCCACCGGAGAGTACAGAGGTTTTTTTCGTGGCCTCTTCTCCTGAAAAAAGCATTTTTCCCAGAAAACCACGAAAAAAGCTTTCATGCTCCTTTGCCGCTCCAAACTGGCGCAGCCAGCCGATGAGATCGAGCTCTTCATTCCTGAAATAAGCGTTGTTTTCTTTGGGGAAGTAGTCGCTGCTGATGGTTATTCCCCAGCGGAAGCTGCCTTCATCCGGTTCCATTTCCCCGGCCAGAATTTGAAACAGGGTGGTTTTGGCAAGGCTGTTGGACCCGACAAAGGCAATTTTGTCGCCCTTGTTAACCGTGAGGCTGAGATCCTTAAACATGGTAACCCCGTCAATTTCTTTGGAAAGGCCGTCAATCTCCAGGATGATATCTCCACATGGACGGTTGGGGTTAAAAACGATATAGGGATATTTCCGGGACGAAACCGGCATGTCCTCAAGGGTGAGCTTTTCAAGCAGCTTTTTGCGTGAGGTTGCCTGTTTGGCCTTGGAGGCGTTGGAGCTGAAGCGCTGGATAAATTCCTTGAGCTCTTCAGCCTTGGCCTTGGCTTTTTTGCTTTCGGTCTCTTTCTGGTGGAAACGCAGCTGGCTGGCCTGGTACCAGAAATCGTAGTTGCCGACATAGGTCTGGATCTTGCCGTAATCGATATCCGCCATATGAGTGCAGACCTGGTTCAGAAAATGGCGGTCATGGGAGACGATGATCACGGTGTTCTGAAAGCGTGACAGAAAATATTCGAGCCAGTTGATGGTTTTCAGATCAAGCTGGTTGGTGGGTTCGTCCAGGAGCAGGATGTCCGGGTTGCCGAACAGGGCCTGGGCCAGCAGTACCCGTACCTTGTCGCTGCCGTCAAGCTCCTTCATTTTTTTCTGGCGCATCTCTTCCGGGATGCCGAGGCCATTAAGCAGAACTGCAGCCTCTGCCTCTGCCTCATAGCCGTTGAGTTCACCAAATTTTGCCTCCAGCTCTCCGGAACGGATGCCGTCTTCATCGTTGAAATCAGCTTTGGCATAGAGGGCCTCACGCTCGGCCATTACCTTGTAGAGCTTCTTATGCCCCATGATCACGGTATTGAAGACTGTGTGCTCGTCAAAGGCGAATTGATCCTGGCTGAGTACGGCAATGCGCTCTCTCGGTCCTTTGCTGATTTGGCCTTGATCCGGCTCAAGCAGTCCTGCCAGAATTTTCAGAAAGGTGGATTTGCCGGCGCCGTTGGCACCGATCAGGCCATAGCAGTTGCCAGGGGTGAACTTTATATTAACGTCCTGGAAGATGACCCTCTTGCCATAGGAGAGAGCCACATTTGATGCGGTAATCATGGTCGTGTCCTTATAATAACAAAACCACAGGGAGATTCCCTATGGTATAAAATGTTCTTGAATAGATACAGAAAACTGAGTTTAAAGGTGTTAGTCTTCCTGGAGTGAAACGTTTTCCGTTTCTCCGTCAGGATTTTTCTGTTTGTCCAGCTTACGCTGCCTTTTTTCTTCCTTCTTTTTTTTCTTTGCCAGTTCTTTCTGTCGTTTTTCAAATGAATAGTTTGTTCTAGCCAAGATTCTGTCCTCCTCCTGTTCGGCATAAATGCCCTGGAAGCCTATTCTTGGACAGCCTCCTGGGGGAATAAAAAAGACCCCGCCAAAAGCGGGGTCTTTGTCTGAAGCAATATCAGTTTTTACTGCTGGACTACGTTGGCTGCGGAAGGACCTTTGGGGCCATCGACAACATCGAAAGTCACGCGTGCTCCTTCCTGCAGGGATTTGAAGCCCTGGGACTGAATTGCTGAATGGTGTACAAATACATCTTTGCCGCCATCCTGCTCAATAAAACCAAAACCTTTAGAATCGTTAAACCATTTTACTGTTCCTTCTGCCATCTCGTACTACTCCTTTGTGCCGGGTTCCATTGAGAACCGCTTTTGAAATAAGCCGAATCGTTAAAGTACGATCCGGTAACAGTTTTGTTGCCAAAACTGTGGATTTATATTGTTATGCCCAGGCCGAGAGGCCAAAGTCGCAGGCCACGGCCCGGTTGTTGCCTTTGGATTTTCTTTTTCCTCGGGCAGGGCTTGTTTTTTTACCGGTCTTGCGGGCAGGCTTTTGTTTTTGCATTGTTTCCAGGGGAGCCTGGAGTTTTCCTTTAGAACCGGATTCTTTTTCAAAAATGAGGTTTGTGCCAAGAGATCGCTCGATAGCCCTGGTCATCTTGTGATCGTCGACCGTGGCAAAGGTCAGCGCCTCACCGCTGTGACTGGCGCGACCTGTCCGACCTGTCCGATGGGTGTATGTTTCCGCTGTTGCGGGCATGTCGAAGTTGATCACATGGGAAATTTGGGACACGTCGATGCCGCGAGCTGCGATATCGGTGGCCACCAGGATATTAAATGTTCCTTTTTTAAAGCCGTCCAGAGCCAACTGACGTTTTTGCTGCGACAGGTTTCCCTGAAGAGAAGTGGCTTTGCAGCCTGTTTTCTGCAGCTGGAGGGCCAGATTTTTGGCCTTGTGTTTCGTTCTGGTGAAAACAATGGCTGTTGCTATATTTTTTTCTTTCAGGATTTTTTTCAGCAGGGCGGTCTTGTTGCTTTGTTCAACCTGGTAAAAAACATGGGATATGGTTGCGGCCGGCTTGGTATGATCGATCTGCACGGTGACCGGTTTTGTCAGGATATCCTCGGCCAGAGAACGGATCTCTTTGGGCATGGTGGCTGAAAAAACAAGCGTTTGCCGTTTCCTGGGCAGGTTTTTTAAGATTTTGCGGATGTCCGGCAGAAAACCTTTATCAAACATGTGATCAGCCTCATCAAGTATCAGCATTTCAACGGCTGAAAGGTCGATGGCCCTGTCATTGACAAGATCGAGGAGGCGGCCGGGACAGGCAACAACGATGTCCGCGCCCTGGCGGATTTTATTTTTCTGGGCCTGTTTGCTGACACCGCCATAGATAACTACGCTGCAGAGGTGTGTCTGTTTGGCCATTTTGCCTATATAGTCATGTGTCTGTTCTGCAAGCTCCCTGGTGGGGGCAATGATCAAAGCCCGTGTCTTGCCCTTGGGGCCTGCGTGAAGACGTTGCAGGACTGGAAGGACAAAAGCTGCGGTTTTGCCTGTGCCGGTCTGGGCAAGGCCAAGAATATCCCGACCGTCAAGAACCGGAGGAATGGCCTGCTCCTGAATTGGGGTAGGTGATTCATATCCGCAATTATTGAGGGCTGTTTGGATCTGGGGGTGAAACTGGAATACTGTGAAACTCATAAAACTCCTTTTGGGTGATAAACAAGCACTGGGCGGTGAATTTTGTTCCAGGCCCGTGCTCTGAAATGCAGCATTTTTTGCTGCTTGTGTGATATATAAATTGATAGGGTGGATTCTTTAAGAGGGGGAGAAAACTTCCGAGGGGATAGACTGCTCGCGATATGCTCAGATGAGTGCTCTTTTCTTCTTCGTTATATAACAATATTGTGGACCGTGTCCGGTTACCAGGGACGACCCTGACGTTCATCGCGGGAGCGGGCTTTTTTGACAACTAAAAAACGCTTATTAACCGTTTTCCCGTTCAGCAGCTCGACTGCTTTTGATGCGTCCTTATTGCATTGCATTTTTACGTATCCAAAACATTTGGACTGTCGTGTAAAATGGTCCGTAACGATTTGGGCGCTTTTTACAAGACCATGGCAGGAAAAAAGTGTTTTTAATTCCAGCTCTGTCATGTTGTATGTAAGGTTGCCGACATAAAGTTCCATGCTGCTCTCCTTTTCAGTGATTAGCAAATTAAGTGACTAGCAAAAAACTTCTACGGTGGCGAACGATCGAGAAATGAACAACGCGGATAGGTAATCGTGAAAGAGTATGCTTTTTCTTAAAGTAAAATTAAAGATATATCCTTATATACTCTGTAATTTTATTATTTACAAGCAAAAACAATCAGCAACCGGAATGGTTGCTTGCGTGTTCCCTGATGAACTGCTTCTTTTTTTATAGGACCACTTTTTATCTCTATCGTCTTTCATCCTCCCCCTTTTTGGTGTCGAATGGGAAAGAGGGAGGATGAGTTCTTAAATTAAGAGTAGGGTAATAAGAAAAATGTTCTCATTATTCTGAAAAGATTTCATCTTTGGTGTAGACCTTATAGACATATCCAGGGAAAGTATCCTCTATAAAATGAGCAACATCTGCCTGGGTTGCACCGGCATTGTCGAGCATCTCCTGGTCAAGATAAATCATATCATCAAAAGGCTCACCTTCGCTGGGGTCGTTGAGAATGACGTTTTCCCCGAACTCACCTTCAATTGCATCAAAAAGATCGGTTCGATAGAGGATGCGTCCTTCATAAGCATTATGCGCTCCATGGTCCGAGGTTACAACCATCACGTAGTTGTTTCTGCCGACATTCTTGTCCAGCCAGTTTTTGATCTTCTTGAGACAGTAGTCCATATAATACATGTAGGTATATATTTCCGGGGAGTTCACTCCATATCTGTGCCCCACTTTATCAAGGCACTTGAAGTTGTAAAAAACAAGGTCGGCTATTTTGTCTTTGCCGACTCCCTCGCTCTCCATGGTTTTAAGCAGCATGTCCACGGCCCACAACTGGTAAAAAGGGGTGTTCATTGTTTCGCCAAAGTAGGAATTGCTCGGGAACGCAACATTTTCATCCCATAATTGATATATTGATGTGGGGGGAGTTTTGCTGGTTGTCACTGAATCATGGCTGAAAGAAAAAGCAGTTCCGTCAGGGAAAATTCCTTGGGGACCTTCTATGACGTTGTCATGGGGAACGGCATAGGGACTGTTGTCTGTTACGGTTGTGCTTTCAGTCCATTTATCTGTATGAATGTCGATGCCGTAATTGTTCAGCAGCCACTGGTCGATGCGTATGGTGTTATCGTTGCTCGATCGTAATGATTCAGGAAGATGGAAATAGGCATCATTGGTATAGGGCAGGCCGGTATCCATAAGAAGGTGGACAACAATATCATTATCGCTTGCGGTTGAATATGAAGCGCCATGACCGCCCATGCCGAGTGCTGCCCTGCCGTATGGGCTCATTGAGATAATGATCGGTTTATTGTCTTTTTCAAGGTCCATTACATCGGCATAAGACGGAGCCGTCATGTTGAACATATCCATGCTGTGTCGAGGCGCATCGTTAAAGGCAAGTGGGAAAGAGTCGCCCAGTTTTATATTATTGCCCACTATGCCGTGTATTCCCGGGGTGGCGCCGGTACCGATCACGGTATGTGATACGGCGGTTCGAGAACCGGCATAGCTCAGGCGCGCATTCGGGTAATACGTTCCTTTATGAATCAGTTCCTTACTCGTAAACTGCCAGGCCTCTTTTATTTGCGGATTGGTGAAGTAATCGGCCCGGGCCTGGTCAAGAGTGAACACTAAAGCGACTTTGGGCGGCGGAGTGGAGGAACAATTATTTTTGTGATGTTTTTTCGTCCAGGGCAATGAGTTTTTCAGGGCATCTGACAAAATATTGCCATTGGAATCATCCGGGATAGCAGTACTCAGAATCGTTGCCAACGTTGGGACAATATCTTCGTTTGAAACCTGGGCTGTTGAGACAGCTCCCTTTTTGATGCCTTTTCCGTAGAGCAGAAGCGGGATGCGTGTATCCGATTCCCAGGCAAAGCCGTGGGAACAGGCAAAAGTAGCATTTGCAGATGAACTGGTTAATACATCAGGAAGGTAGACAACGTTGAGTTCGGGAGTACGGTCTTCATGGTTCGGGGCAAAATTACGTTGATACATTGGGAGGAAGTCGGGGTTTTCGTCGACTTCAGCCCCTGTGGCGCTTTCTGTTGAAAACAGACACAGCATGCTCATCAAGGCGACGCTGCCCCATGCTGTTACATGTTTTGGGGGAAATTTCATTTTTTTCTGTCCTTTTTGTTTTTTTTCTCATCAATTAGCCATGCTCTCAAGGTTACGTTGTTTTGCTGTCTGGCTAATGTCTCAAAATCATATGGGTTTATTTGATTTTTAAAACGAACGATTTGTGTCAGGGAAATCCGGAAAATCGACGCACAGGCACCTCCTTTATTTTTTAATGTGTGTGAGGGATTTATAATAAATAGGTAATGACGATTTGTAAAATAGAAAATTACTATTTCTGGGCGGGCGTTTTTCAAGAAAATAAGAGCAGAATCAGTCCATTGCGCCGTTACCTTTGCTGTGGGAATGGTTCTGGTACATCATTTTTCCACTTTGAGTGGAGCCGGTTGGTTATCTGGGTTTATCTCTTTGCAAGAGAAAATATGAAGAGGTATTGGATTTTTTTTGACACGCACTGCCTGTGCGTGTCAATTTCGCCGGATTGATATCAATAAAAATGAAAAACTGATAAGATGACTTTGTGGAATTTTTTCTGGGGTCAATGCCTGCCTGCGGACCGGGATGGTATCTCTTTGAAAAGAAAGGTTATTCCTGGTATGTAATGAAGAAAGGGAAGGGTGAAAAAATTCTGGAGTGAACCAGGCGCTGGTCAAATAGCAACAGGTTCCACACGTTATGGCGGCGGCGAGGTGTTTACTGAGTCAAGGGCTATAAATGCCGGGTCATCAAAAATGACAAAGCCGGTTGAATGTGTCATTGTTTATGGCAGTGCTGCAATGCCAAAAGGCGCTCACCTTGGGGCAATTGGTCAGGATTATTTTTGATTTCTGGAAAAAAATGAGGCAGTTATGAATACAATTCCATCTCTCTTTATTTCCCACGGGCCTCCTTCTGTTGCCTTTATGAAAAATGAAACCTCTGGTTTTCTGAAAAGTGCCGGTCGGATGTTCCCGACTCCCACTGCAATTATTTCCGTTTCTGCCCACTGGGAAGCGCTGTATGCCAAAGTAACAAGTTCGGATAATCCTCAGATACGATATGATTTTTCCGGTCCCAAAGGTTTCATGGAGATGTCCTATGAGACGCAAGGCCGTCCGGAGTTGGCCCAAAAGGTCACTTCTCTGCTCAATCAGGCCGGGATCAAGGCCGAACTTGATGAAAACCAGGGATTTGATCATGGAACCTGGATACCTTTAATGATGATGTATCCCAGCACGAAGATTCCGATCATTCAGATTTCCCTGCAGACAGAAGAGAGGGGGCAATATCATTTTGACCTTGGCCGGGCGCTTCGTCCCCTTCGGGATGAAGGTGCGCTCATCATGGGCACTGGTGGGGCTGTGCATAATCTAGATGAAATACGGAAATATTCTCTTGATGCGGAGCCGCCGGACTACGTCCGGGCTTTTGATACCTGGCTTGAAGACAATATAAGCCAGGGTAATATTGAACAGTTGATAAATTATAAAAAAGAAGCCCCTGATTTTGATAAATGTCATCCCTACCCCGCAGAGCATTTTTTGCCCATGTTTGTTGCGCTCGGGGCCGGAAGTGATCCGAAAGGCCGCCTCCTGCACCGTTCGTTTCTGTATGGGACATTGTCGATGGCTTCCTATGCTTGGGACTAGAAAATCACACGCGAAACCATGAAGAAAAAAGCACTTCTTGCCAGCGACATGGACGGGACGGTTATCCCTCTGGAGTCCGGACAGGACCGGGATGATGAAATACTTCAATTTAAGCGATTGATGGAGGAAAATCCACACGTGGCTCTTGCTTATGTGACGGGAAGGCATCTTGAGCTTGGTCTGGAGGGTATTCAGGAATACCATCTCCCTTATCCCGATATTTTTGTCTGTGACGTGGGAACATCGATTTATTTCCACAGTGCTGAAGGCTGGCAAAAGGATAAAGAATACCGGGAAGAACTAAAAAAATCCTGGAACGGAAGAACAGGTCCGGATATTGCCAGGCTGCTTGAGGAGATTTCATTTCTTACGTCCCAGGAGCCAGAAAAGCAGAAAGAATTTAAGCAGAGTTATTACGCTTCCCGAAAAATTGATGCTGACCGCATAGTGAAAGCGATTCATGCCGTTCTCGATGAGTATGCTCTAACCGCCAATGTCATTTATAGTGTTGATTCAAAGAAAGATATCGGGCTTGTTGACGTGCTGCCCGAGATTGCCGCCAAGGATTACGCCCTGGCATATTTGTGTCAGAAATTGGCGCTTCCCAAAGAAAAGGTCGTTTACGCAGGCGATTCCGGCAACGATCTGCTTGCCTTTGTCAGCGGATTTCGTGCAATTGTCGTGGCCAATACTGACGAAGGTGTCAAAGAGACGGTGCGCCGTCAGTCAGGAGAGAAAGGCATTGCGGAGATGATTTTTTTTGCATCTGATAAGTATGTGGCAGGTGTCATGGAAGGTTGTTATCATTTTGAACTTCTGGGGAAGCCTGCTCTTTCGCGATCCGGTAATTTTTCCAAGATTCAATGAGCGGATATCTAAGCATGTTTTCTTCAGTTCTTTCTAAAATATTCACCCGGGGTAATGATCTTGAAACTCCTGACCGGGTGACTTTTTCCTGGTTGCTTCACTTCAGGTGGCTCACTGTTGCGAGTCTTTTTTTCCTGATCAGCGCGGCGTACAATGTTTTTGAAGTGAATGCCTCTCTGCTTATTTCTCTGATTCTGGTGATGGTCGTTGTTGCCAGCAACATTGCCTTTTATGTCCTGCTGGCCAAGGAAGAGGTTATATCCCACAGGCTGACCACGGCTGTCATGGTTTTTGACGTGAGCCTGCTTACTGCGCTCTTTACGCAGATTTCCTGTTCTCTGAATCCTTTTATCATCCTGTATATCCTCTATGTTTTTCTTGGGGCAACTCTTTTGCGCTTCAGGGATGCCTGCATTTTAATTTGTTTTTCTGTCTGCTGCTATGCCGTCTTCTACTTTTTTTTGTCAGATCCAATGGTTATGGGGGACGAGGCCTTCAGGAAAGTGGCGGCCCGCGGCATGCTTCCCCCGCAGGATTATATGGGAGCGTTTACGTTCTTTGTTGAAAATATCAAGGCTGACCTGGAGTCTTACTCAAATTTATTGTTTGCCGTGGTTTTGCTTGCCATGATTACCATTGGTTTTCTTGTCATCAAGATGAAGAAATCAATGGATGAGCAGCAAAAGATGACCAAAGACTATGAAACTATCAAAATCCGGTCTGAAAAACTCGCTTCACTGGCAACGCTTGCCGCAGGTGCAGCCCATGAATTTTCCACGCCATTGTCAACCATAGCCGTTGCGTCCGGGGAGATGCTTCATTATCTCAGGGAGCAGGGGGGAAGCCCGGACATGATTGAAGATACCAGGCTGATACGGGAACAGATTGGCAGGTGTAAAGAGATTTTGTACCAGATGTCGGCAGATGCAGGAGAAAATCTTGGCGAGAATGCTGAAACATTTTTTGTTTCCGAAATCATAAATGAAATACCAAAGGTGCTCTCCTCTGAGTTGTATGGGGATGTTTCATTTGTAAATAAGATTGGCGATCTGCAGGTTACCATGCCTGTCCGCACATTGTTGCGCACCTTGAGAGGGGTATTGAAAAATGCCTTGGAGGCTTCTGAAGGGGAGGGACCTGTTGAATTTATATGCGATTTGACACAGACGCATCTCCTCTTTCAGGTAAAGGATCATGGCTCAGGCATGGACGAAGAGATGGTAAAGCGGGCCACGGAGCCATTTTTTACCACCAAGGAACCGGGGAAAGGCATGGGGCTCGGTCTTTATCTTGCCCAGGTCTTTGTGGAGAAATATGACGGATCACTTGAATTTGATTCAGAGCCCGGCAAGGGAACAACTGTGACCCTGAGTTTTTCCAGGCACAGTATTCAGGGCAAAGAGTGCTGAGTTTGTCTTGCCTGAGGAGGTAATTACCCTATGGAACGGATAAAAAAGTGCGTGGCCCATTGTGCCCACTCGCCTCTGTCTGAGATTCTATCAACAGCCGGGCAGGCAGCCCTTGAGGCGGGGAAGATTCTCCGAAATCTCTACTCCCAACCCCATCAGGTGCGATATAAGGGTGAAATTGACCTGGTCACCGAAGCCGATGTTGCCGCGGAAAAAAAGATTCTTGATATTTTTTCCCGCAGGTGCCCCGACGTCGCTATTCTGGCAGAGGAGTCCCATGCTGATTACACGAGCGTGCCGAAAGGAGCTGTCTGGATTATTGACCCTCTGGACGGGACCACCAATTTTGCCCACAATTTTCCCTGGTTTGCCGTGTCTATCGGCTATGCGGAAAAGGGAGAAGGCCTTGCCGGTGTTATTTATGCTCCAATGCTTGATGAATTGTTCTGTGCCTGTAAAGGGTATGGAGCCTGGCTGAACGGAGAAAAGATAACGGTTTCCGGAACAGGCGATTTGGGGAAATCTCTTTTTGCCACGGGTTTTCCCTATGATGTTCGCCAAAAGCCTGAATCGGTTATTGCTGCCCTTGAGAAGGTGTTGACCCGAAGTCAGGGCATCAGGAGAGCAGGTGCTGCAGCTCTTGATCTGGCCTATGTTGCCTGCGGCAGGCTTGATGGCTTCTGGGAGATTAAATTGAAGCCGTGGGATACGGCAGCCGGCTACCTGCTGGTGCAGGAAGCCGGTGGCAGGGTCACTGATTTCAGGGGTCGGACATATTCGCCTTTTGATGGCGAAATCTGTGCTTCAAACGCACTCGTTCATGACGGGATGACGGATATTCTCAAGGAATTTTCTTTTTAGTCCTGGCTGATTTTTTTCTGGAATACCCTGTTAAGCCAGCGAGGCCTGTGCCGAAAAGCAGCATGGTTCCCGGCTCCGGAATTGGGTTAGTCGGTCCCGGTCCCGGCTCGTCGCTTGTAATGACAAGGGTGCTTGACAGATAAATTGATATTCCGCTTAAATCGTCATGTTGTTCCAGGTAGAAACCGGAATTTGGGGCAGACTCGGAAAGGGTTAGTGTAATAACCGCTGTTTCAAAGTCGTCCAGGGAAAAATGCCAGCCCATACCCATTGACACGTCGTCTTGAGTTATATTCTCATCATCATTGAAGATTGTTTTGTCAAGGTCTCCGCCTAATAGGTGACTGTGTATATCTCCTGTTTTGTCGCCGTCATAAATAGCCCAGTAACCCGGCTCATCAATCTCCCAGGTCTGGCCAGCCTCAGCAGTCCCATATGCGCTTCCCGATTCGTTAAAGAAGGAATTTACACTAGTTTCAATATCATGGTCAAAGACTGCCAGAAAGGTGTGGGCGCCGAACTCACTCGTTTGCCATGTCAGTGTGCCGAGGCCTGTCTCGGATATGAACCCCGTATTGTCAACAGTTCCCATATAAGGTTTGTAAAAGTATGCCCCGTCAATGTTAAATCCCCAGTCAAAGAGATCTATCTGCGTGGCTGAAACATTCTGACAGCCAAATGCCAGGATAAGAAATGTCAGCGTGCATGCTTTACATGTTTTCATCTTTCTTCTCCCCTTTTATCAGTTTTTAGCCTTAATTAATACTGTTACAGAAGTACCTGCCTGGGGCACGAGCTGTTCGTTTACAAACCAGATCTCATCGTTATTGCCGCTTTCCGCCTCATGGTCGATGAGTGCTGTCGGATCGTGATAGACGGCGGCAATGGAGCCTTGCACCTGTGCTTGAAATACTCCGTCCATGACAAATGATCCTGTGTATTTCCAGGCAAGTGAAACGGGTTTATTGGTGTTGTTTTGCCTTGTTTCGATCCAGGTATCCGCTGGAACTCGTTGGTTCTTGTTCCCGTCATGATAAATAATTGTTATTTCAACAGGGTCGCCGGCAGGGATTTCGGAGGCGCCCTGCTCAGTGAGGGGCTTGTCGGTTCCTTCAAAACCCAGCAGTAAGAAGGCAATATTCAGAAAATAGGGATCCGTATCGGTGCGCAGCAGACTTTCATGGGTTTTCCCCTGTGACTGCACCAGCAGATACTCCAGTAATCCTTTATCCATATTGACCTGGGCCGGGAAAGTAATGCTGCGGGCCTTTTTGTGAATTTGAATTTCTCCAATGCGGTAAACTCCAGGAGCAATTTTTTCAATTGCCGGCTCAATATTTCTGCCTTCCGCTCCGGGCAAAGGCGTTCCCGGCTCAGCTGATACATTGCCGGCAGCCAGTATGAACAATACTATTGCCGTGAGCAGAAGACTTGCCCGTCGAAGTGATTTTGTTTTCAGTTTTTTCATGTGCATTTAAAATGGTGCCAATTGATTTAAGTAGTTGAATGCCTCGGTGACGCCGTTCTCAAAACCACCGCCTGAAGCCTCTTTGGTGAACTCTCTCTCGCCTGACAGATTTCGCCACGTTGCCGTCAGTTTAAAGCCGACCTTGAATGTTACTCCGCCTTTGAAGGCTTCCGGTATGCCGCCGAGCAGTTTCAGTTGGCTCTTTTCGGCAATATAGCTTGCCCCACCCAGTTTTGTTTTAACCTTGTTTATTTCTATTTTTGTTTTCTCCATGGCAAGATACCAGTGAATGCCTATGTCATAACCCTCGCCGATTAATTCCATGTAGCTTGCCAGAAATTGTATATTCGTGGTGCTGAAACCATGCAGAAAACCTGCAAGTGCGGCCGATACCTCTTTGCCGCTTGGATAAGACAACACAACGACATAGCTTACAAGCGCTGTTTGTCCACTGGGGTCGGTATAAGTGACCGGATTATTCATGACATAGGAGTATAGGTTGAGTGACTGGGGCAGGGTCAGGTCGCCCTGCTGCCCGTCACGTTGCAGGAAGCGTCCCAGGGCAGGATCGTAGGCCCTTGTTCTGTAATGGTAAAGACCGCTTTCCGCATCATACTCCCGACCGGTATATGTGAATGTGTTGACAAGTCCTGCTCCGCTGAAAGAGAAACTGCCGGAGTTTACAAGAAGCTGTCCCCAGGCGTCATATCCATAACGTTGCACCACATTCCCCGAGGAGTCGGTCAAGGCCACGACATTGCCCTGGCCATCCGCATGGTAAAAATAGACGGAGCCGCCCTGCAGTGTCATCAGTGGTTCGTCCACCCTGTTGCTGTAAACATAATGGGCGGCCAGGGTGCCGTTGAGGTACTCGCTGAGAATGTGCTGGTTATCGTAGAGGTATTCACGGCTGTCGGCGGCAACAGTTTTTGCTGTGCGGCGTCCCATGGAGTCGTATTGATAGGTTGCCGTGAGTGTGCCGGAGCTGAACCCGGTCAGACGGGATGCACTGTCGTAGGAGTAGGCCGGGCCACCCGTAAAGGTCGTCATGTTGCCGTTTGGATCATAACTGTATGTGGTCGCGCCTCTTTGGTGCAGGGAGTTGTCTGTATTATAGGTTTCCGGGGTCCCTGCCGTAAAGCGGTTGCCGACGTTGTCATAGCTGAAGGTTTGGCTCGTTGTTCCCAGGTTCGTTGAGGAGATGTCTTCCCCGGTAAGCCGGTTCAGATTGTCAAGGGCCCAGCTGATGGAACCATCCGCTAGTGTGACGCCGGTGCGGTTGCCAAGGCTGTCGATTGTGTAGTCGTAGCTTGCTATTACTGTATCTGCGGCATCTTTTATAAGGATTGAATCAAGTCGGCCAAGGGAGTCATAGCCATAGGTGGTGGTCACGCCGTTTGAATAGGCAGCCGTCTGCCGCTGACCGGCAGCATTATAGCTAAAAGTGACCTGGTTGCCTCCTGCCTGCACTGAGTGCAGCCTGGAAGCGGCATCATAGGTGTAGATTATTTCCGTGCCGTCCGCAGCCGTTACTTTGGTGCGATTACCGGCTGTATCATACTCGTAGGCCACTGTGCGTCCATTGGGGTCAGTGACGCTTGCCAGCCAGCCGAAAGCGTTGTAAGTCATGTTGGTGATGAGGTCACTGCCGCCGTAGTTTTCCACCATCTGGGTGATCCGGCTGTTTTCGTCATATGTATAACTTACAGTGCCTTCGGGTTTGGTCTCTCTGACCAGACGTCCCATGTCGTCTCTGTCAAAAGTGATGCTCGCCCCGTCAGCCAATGTTTTGCCTGAGATATAGCCCTCTGCGTCATAGCTGAATCCTGAGCTGTTGCCCAATGGATCGGTGCGGTTGACCATCCTGCCGAGCCCGTCATAGTCATAAAGGCTTGGAACGCCATTGGCATTGGTAAGAGTTGTCATCTTGTTGATGTTGTTGTAGTCGAGCATGACCACCCCGGCCTGAGAATCGGTCACCTGGGAGAGGTTGCCGGAACCTGTGTAGGCGAAGCTGTCCGTGCCGTTGGCGTCGGTCCGCGATGTTATCTGGCCTTCATGATTGGAATTCAGGCTGAAAAGGATTTCGCCATCATGGTCTGTGACGGTTGCCAGATTGCCCATACCATCATAGGTAAAGCTTGTACGTTGACCGAGGCCGTCAATGATTGCCGTTTTCCTGCCCAGAGTGTCATACTCGTAAGAGGTTGTGAGACCGGCAGCATCAGTCATGCTGGTCTGGTCGCCAAAGGCATTGTAGGCTGAGTGGCTTATCTGGCCATTGGCATTTGTATGGCTGAGACGGTTTCCGGAACCATCGTATGTCCAGCTTTCTGAAAAGAGGACAGTGCCGCCGCTGTTTTTCTTCTCTTTTGTCAGCGGGTTGCCGTCAGCGTCATACGTATAAAGAGTCTGGTCTCCCAGGGGATTCGTAATGCTGGTGACCTGGTTAAGTGAGTTATAGGTAAAGGTTCTGGTGAGCGCAGAGCCAGGATCAGCACTGTCTGTATAGCGGGTTTCGCTCAGCTTGTTGCCGTTGCCGTCATAGGTGAAGGTTATTTTCCTTCCACTTGGGTCGACACGTTCAAGCAGGTTGCCGTTGGCGTCATAAGAAAAAGAGGTAAGTCCGACAAGGGAATCGTTTTCCTCCACCACATTAGCCATGGAGTCGTAGGTATAGGTAATGCTGTGTCCGTTTGGATCGGTAACCGTCTCCTGACGTGCCGGCGGATTATAGCTGTATTCTGTCCGGTTCCCCAGGCTGTCAAGGTGGGCACTGAGTCGCCCGTCCGGGTAATATTCATTTCTGAGTGGCAAATGGCCATCCGGGGCCTGGATTTCCAGGAGATAATGGTCGCTGCCATAGACATATGTGGTTACATTGCCGTTCTGGTCGGTAAACTGAACGAGATCTCCGGCACCATCATAGGTGTAGGTCGTCTGCTGGCCGGCAGGATCGATAATGTTTGTGATACGACCTTGACCGTCTCTGGCAAATGTCACGTTTCGGCCTGTATTGGTGGTGATACCGTCAGTGGTAATTTCCATGAAATTACCGATTCTGTCTTCTATTCTATTGATCCCGAAGTCTTGATTAATGGTATATGTCAAGCCTGTTTTTGTACGCAGGACATAGGTTTCGGGATTGAAGATACCGGCTGAGTCGAGGAAGAAATACCAGTCTCCTCCTGAATAAACAACGGAGTGATTTCCGATAAAGTCAAGTTCATCATAGACCCCGGGAGGGGCTGTGAACTTGGCTTCGTACATCGGGAACCACGGTGAAATTTGTACTGGAGTAAAGGCAAAGGCCACTCTGCGTCCGTCCGGCAAAGTGATAAAGACATTATGGCTCGCATCTTCACGGATATCAGCATTTTTCATATCCAGGGTCCAGCCGGCTCCAAAATCATCCTGGATGTTACGACTGCTGTCGTAGCTGCGTGTGAGGCTCAGGTCCATGCCCATGAGCGGCATGGCCAGATCTTCGTAGCTGATCACAAATCGTCCAAGCTGCAGAGGATCATTGACCTGACAATCAATCCAGGAGGATGAACTCTGGTTGGCATCATAGGCCGTGAGGCGGAAGCGGTAAAAGTCGTTGGTAAGTGTTCCTGCGTCAATCTGGCCGAGCAGGCCGCCTGTTACCGAGGTGTTGCCGCTTGCAATCTCGGTCCACTGATCACTGCCCACAGGGGCATATTCAAGAAGCCAGGAGGTCAGGTGGTCATCGCTTGCTGTTCCCTCAATGGCAATGACGCCGCTGATGATGTCTCCGGCTGCAGGTGTTGCAAAGGAAACCTGCGGCGGAACTTCATCTTCAGCTGCAGCCGGATCATAGACAATGACTGTGGCGCTATCTGTTGCGTTTCCTCCGAAGCCGTCATCAGCAGTCAACATGACTGTGTAGCTGCCCGAGGTATCAAAGGTCAGATCCACTGTTGTTCCTGTATATGTATCACCGTCGTACGTCCAGGTATAGGTCGGCGTATCGCCGTCAGGATCAGCACCGTTGGCGGTTAAGGTGATCGGTGTTGCTATGGCCCCTTGATATGGTCCGCCTGCATCAATTACCGGATCGTTATTTGGAGGATGGGCAATGCTTAGGAGCTGCGTCGTTGTATTGGTGGCGCCTCTGTCATCGGTTACCGTCAGGCTTACAGTGTAGTCGCCGGGATCTGCATAGGCATGACTGACCATGGTGCCGGTGGTGGAGAGGCCGTCACCGAAATCCCATTGCCAGTTGGTTAGGGGCAGACTTTCCGGATCGCTTGATACGCTGCCGTCAAAGGTCAGTGTCTGCCATTTGAGGAGTTCTCCGGTTACGCTGAATGCTGCCGTCGGAGGCTGATTGGGTGGAGTTACATTGACCGTTGCGCCGGCTGAGTCCAGTCCGCCTCTACCGTCATCAACGGACAGAGAAACGTTAAAGAGTCCTTCACTGGTGTAAACATGGCTGACAGTCACGCCGTATTCGGGTGGGGTGCTGTCGCCGAAGTTCCAGGTATAGGTGAGCGGATCGTTGTCCGCATCATAGGACGCGCTGCCGTCAAAGGTGATTGCCGTATTAACCGCACCCGTATACGGACCACCAGGATCGGCTATGGGAGGCGTGTTGGGCAGTTCCACCTGACAGGAGGTCTCCGCATGACCGGTGGCTCCCCGGTCGTCGGTAACATACAGGGTAACTGTATATATGCCATCTGCCGTATAGGTGTGGCTTACCTGAATGCCATGCTCCTCGCTGCCGTCACCAAAGACCCAGTGATAATCAACAATCAGGTCTCCTTCTGGATCATAGGAGCCGCTGGCGTCAAAATTTATCTCTTCATTGATCAAAGAACTGTAGGGGCCGTCATGCACTGCAATCGGCGCGTCATTCGGCCGTGGGCTCACTTCGATCTGGAAGAACTGCGTGGCGGATATGCCGTCACCGTCGGTAACACGGATCATCACGTCATGAACTCCCCATTGGCTGCGCAATGGAGTCCAGATAATAAGCCCGGAGGCAGGATCGATCGTCATGCCGTCCGGTGCCAAATCAAGCAGAAAGGTCAAAGCGCTTCCCTCCGGGTCACTTGCTTCGACATCATATTCGTAGAGTATTTCTTCAACAGCTTCTGTTATCGGAGTACTTGATATAACCGGGGGAAGGTTGATGATTCGTCCCTGTGAATAGACATAGATCGGATAGGAAATCAGCTCTTCGCCGTTAATTTCCGTGAAAATGCGGTACCAGTAATCTTTGTCAAGCTCGATTCCCGTAACCTGCATACAATCTGTGCGGCCAAGTTCGTCAGCGATAAATGCCGCATCAATGCCATCAACATCAAGGTCTTCGTCAAAATCGCCCAGGCAGGGGAAGGTGGCAGGGTCGCAGTCAATACGACCGAGCTCAAGGGCAAAAAGTGCTTCATCATCAGCATCAACGACAGCGTCGTCATTGAGGTCGGAAGCGCAGGTATTGGCTAGTTCGCCAACGTTTTCTGCCAGATTGTGGTCAAGGAAAGATGCATAGGTAGAGGGGCTTGTGCCTATTTGCCTGAAAGCTTCATTGGGGCCGATTTCCGAACGGAAAATACGATAGGCAGTGGCACCGGCCAGTGGAGACCAGAGAAGCTGGCATTTCGTATATTTGGGTCTGGCTGAAAGCCCGGTAACGCCGATATTGTAGACAGCGACCTCGCCATAATCCACATTGGTCAGGTCCGGCTGAGCGGATTGCGGAAACACGGTTGCTGTATTGTCGGTGACGCGCAGGGCGATATCAAAGCGGCCGGATGAGGTAAAGGCCGGGAGTATGGCTGTCTCCCCGGTGGCTTCTGCAAAATCGTATGGGGCAATAAAATCAGACTCCCAGTCCCAGGCGGTGATTGAGTCGCCTTCAGGCTCATCGATATCATAGGAGCCGGAGCCGTCTACCTGGACTTCTTCCCCAACGGCAGTCAGATAAGGGCCGCTCATCACTGCAGTCGGCGGATGGGGAGGGATAGTAACATGCATGGTGAGACTTGAGGTGTCGAAACGCACCGGTGTCGAGTTGTCAAGAACCTTGAGACTCACTGTGTAGTCCTGCAACTGGCCGAAGGCATGGTCAACTGTCACTCCCAAAGCATCGGGGTGAACAAAGTCAACTCCGTCCGAGGCGTCAAAATCCCACAGGTAATCAACTATTTCTTTGGCTGGATCGACGTGGTAGGAGCCCGAGGCGTCAAAGTGAATGAGCTGCCCCACAGCGCCGGGATTTGGTGCGGCATTGATAATTGCCACCGGAGGTTTTTCAAACAGGGTACGGGTCAGGATGATGACGTCCCAGGCCGTGGCCGTCCGTTTTCCTAACCAGCTATAATTATTCCAGGATCCATCAGAGTTTTGATGGTTGACCAGATGGCGCGCCATTCCATAGGTTTCATCTCCGTACCAGTCGAGTCCCGTTGCTGAAAGATGGGTAACCTCTTGGGGGAGAGCGAGCCGCAAGGCTTTGGTGAACGCATAATAACCATATGTGAATTGTCCATTCCATTGGCCGAGAAATGAACTCCAGGAGTTGGCTAACCAGTTTTCAGCTGTCTGCCAGCGCGAGTCGCTGGTGGTGAAACCGTCAAAGGCCAGCTGCACCATTCCTGAAGGTGTCGTTGCCCAGCCGTTTCCGCTTCCCGTATAGCCAAAACCTGTGCCATTATAGCTGTTAATCAACCATGAGTTGTTTCTGTCTTTTACCCATTGTGGAACCGTGCAGCCAAAGTTATTTTCAGCCGGTATCATGCCGATGGCCCCCCATTGGGCTGCGGAGTTATCAGGCCAGTCTTCCCAGTTGTAACGCCAGCCGCCATAGGTGTTGTGTTGTCCCCAGGCGTACATGTCAACCATATCCTGGACAATATCCTGATACCGGCGGCCAAGGACATTGGCTCCCCCGGACTGGGCCATGGCATCAGGTGAGCCGGTAGCCACAAAGGCGTCCATCACAGCACCAGTTTCATAGATTGAGCGACCGCTGGACCAGCTGAGCCCGATGCCATTGCTATTTGTATCAGGATTGGCTGGGTTGCCGCTGCTGTCCGTACCCTGGATCGTCATGTTGGTTGAACCCAGGCCGCTCAGCAGATAATCGATGCCTCCCAGCACTGCTCCCACATATGGGTCTTCGTTTGAATCTCCTGTTTCATGGTGGCCGTTGATCTCAAAGGCCTGCACTGCCGATGCTGTTGAATTGCCATAGTAGCCCGTATAGTCGGATGCAGGATAATTCTGCCAGCGAACACTTGGGTTTGGATTCCAGTAGAGTTCGGCTCTGGCTCCACTTCCAGCTTCATAGTACTCCATGACGATGTCATGTCTGCCGGCACTCATATACAAGAATGAAGTGTAATTCCACGTAGATGCCTGATTTTCCCAGTCATTTATAAGAAGTTGGTTGTCGATAAAGAGCCGCACTCCATCATCGGTACGGGTTGCAAATTGGTAGTAGCCATTTTCTTTGATGTCAATTTCTCCACTCCAACGGATACTGAAAGAGTCTACCCCCATTCCACTGATTGGAGCTCCTACCCAGTAAAAATTTACCTGGGAATCAACACGACTTGTGAAAAAATCGTTAAAATTGTAGTTGTCGTAATATTCACCTAGCAAACCCGGATCTCCATCTGGTGTGAAGAGAGACGTGGTTGGAATGATTTGTTGGGAACCTGAAAACTGCTTGTTCGTATAGAGCCACCACAAACCGTCGTCAATGGACTTGTTGACTTCCACGTCCAGGTTTTGGGCACGGATGAGGATACGGTAGTCGTCCGAGGAGGATTCTCCGGCAGTATCGGTAACGTGCAGGCGAGCGATAATAAGCGTACCCGGGTCAGCAGAATAGGTATGGGTTGCTGCAAGGTTGTCGGCATTGGTGATGGTCTGTACGGGGGAAACATCGCCATCGCCAAATTCCCAGTAATATGTGCCGCCGAGATGGTCACCGTCTGCATCCCTGGCAATGCCCTTCAAAATAGTTGGTTCCCCGGACCAAGTCTCATGGGGAACTAGAAGATCAGTTGGTACCTGTGGAACGGTAATAACCTGGGGAGGAGCTGCTGAAGCAATGCTCGGGCCGATTATTAAAGAAGTAAAAAAGAATCCGAAATGGACAGTGAGTAAAAAGAAAAATGCTTTAACAAAATAATCACTTTTCTGTTGATTCATCGCTCTCCCCCAAAAGCTTAATTCATCATTTAAGAACATCAGGCCGACATTCAAAAAAAATGGATATTTTTTAAAAAAAATGGTTCGTTCTACCGCTTTTTTTCAGTTTGATAATCTGAATTTGTGTAATGGATTTATGCTGTTATATAATTTTATTTACTAAATGCAAAAAGCATTCCTGCTTTCATTTTCGGCATAGGGGGTGTGTGTTTGTAATGCGTTGATATTGTTATTTGTTTTTTTGTCTCCAGAGAGATGTCGGTCTGGAATTAGAGTGTGATTTCTGAAATTTCCTTTTTTCCGGAAAAAATTCTGTGCAGCGTTCAGGTTTTTAGATTTTAATAATAGCTTGAAATAATAGCTGAAAATGATAAGTATTATCAAGTTGTTAGTTAGGGTGCCTCTCTCATTTCCTGTAAATCGGAAATTGTTTGGTTCGAAATGGGGAGACGTGTCCAATTGTTGAATATTTCAGCAAAAAAAATTGGTAACTCTTCATCGGTGCCCCACGGACTCCGTGTTACCTGCTCCCCGCACCTGAGGCAACCAGGTACTTGCTGTCCGGAGTTAAGATCCCTTTCTGGCCATGGCTGCATTGCGGCAGAATTTGTTTGCTTTTTCATCTGATTCCAGCAGAGGGAATGCCGGTTTGGATTGCGGGGAAGATTCGAACCCTTGGGTGTCATGTTTATTGCAATAATATCTATAGTATCTATTGCAAAAGTTTGTCTGTAGCTTTATTGAATGTTTTTAATTCGACCTCGCGAGTTCATCCAGATTCGATGGATAAATATTGAATATGACAAAGCTGTTCCTGAAAATTTTACTGGGCATGATTTTTCTGTCTCTTGTTTTTATTGTCGAGTTTGAGTTGTTTGGCCATGATTTTGAGGCTCTTTTCAATCAACAGAAATGTATTGACTGGTTTACTCAAATAAAAGCTTATGGCTGGCTTTGCGGGATTGGGTTACTGGTCGGAGATCTTGTCCTGCCCGTTCCTGCAACCGGTATCATGGCTGCCCTTGGCAATGTTTACGGTATTCTTCCGGGGGCTTTTTTCGGCATAATAGGTTCTGCGGGGGCCGGTTTTGTGGGGTATGGTGCAGCCCGCCTGCTGGGCGATAAAGGACGAAGATATCTTGCCTCGGATGAGGAGCTTGATCGTTTTCAGGTTTTCTTTGACAAATGGGGAGGCGCGGCCATTATATTGAGCCGTATCCTGCCTATTTTGCCTGAAATCATGACCATCCTTGCCGGGATTGCCCGTATGCATCCTGTCAGGTTTTCGGTTTCGCTTTTATTAGGCACTGTTCCCACCTGTTTTCTCTTTTCCTGGATCGGGTACTCTTCCCGTTCAACGCCGGTTTTCGGTATAGTGCTGGCTATACTCATACCTGTGCTGCTCTGGCCCATTTTTTTACGATATATTTCTATAAAAAAACCAGAGAATTCCAACTGATATGCAACTTGTTCCATTGACTTCATTTTTCTGGTTTGATACCTTGAAGGGTATTGATGAAAGAGAGTAAACCACATAAAAAAACAGGTGTCTGGCTTGTTGGAGGACTTGGCTCAATTGCCGTTACCGTCATGGTCGGTGCCCTGGGCTTCCGAAAAGGCCTTGTTCCTTCATCAGGAATGGTGACAGAGAGTGAGGCGTTTTCTCAAATTGAGTTACCTGATGTCAGTGAATTTGAATTTGGTGGCTGGGATATCCGTCAGGACACCGTTTATGCTGCAGCACAAAAAATGGTTCAGGAATGCCGGACCATTGATCCTTCACTTCTTGGAAAGATTGCCCCAGAGCTTGATGAAATAAACAGGTGGATGAAACCGGGGCTTACTCGCAATTGCGGCCAGGCCATAGAATCCCTGGCCGCGGGAAGCGCACCGGGGACGCGATCTCTTCTTGAGGAAGTAAACGAGCTGCGCAGCCATCTGCGTTCTTTTAAGGAGGAAAAGGGGCTTACTGGTCTTGTCGTTATCAATCTTGCCTCCACCGAGCCTTCTCTTGACCTGCAAGAGCATCATGAAAGCATTGCCTTGTTTGAAGCGCGTATAGCGGAAAATAAGGCGTGTGATATCCGGGCAAGCAGTCTCTATTCGTATGCCGCTCTTCTGGAAAGATGCCCTGTAATCAACTTTACCCCGTCTCCCGGTACACTGATTCCTGCTCTGATTGACTTTGCCGGACACCAGGGACTTCCTGTTATGGGCAATGATGGAAAGACAGGAGAAACCCTGGTGAAATCGGCTCTTGCTCCCATGTTTCTTTCACGGAATCTGGAAATACTCAGTTGGGAAGGGTTTAATATCCTTGGAAACATGGATGGCGAGATTCTGAATACCTCTGAAAACCGGGCAACGAAAATTAAATCAAAGGATAAGGTTTTAAGCGGCATCCTGGGTTATCAGCCTCATTCCAGGGTGCATATAAATTATGTGCCCTCCCTAGGCGATCAGAAAACAGCGTGGGATTTTATTCATTTTCAGGGCTTTCTCGGTGCAAAGATGTCCTTGCAGTTTACCTGGCAGGCCTATGATTCCCTGCTGGCGGCTCCTCTTGTCCTTGATCTGGTTCGCCTGGCGCAACTGGCAAAAGAGAGAGGGGAATCCGGTGTCATGCCGCATCTGGCAAGTTTTTTCAAGGCACCGCTTGGCACGGATTGTTTTGATCATCATCAGCAGACAGATATGCTGGTGCAATATATTTCACAGGTTACAAGTGATGGAGGAGAATCATGGGAGTGAGAATTTTCATTTGTCTTGTTGTCGGTTGTTTGCTGTCTTTTGGCAATACCGCCATGGGTGAAGAGCTAACAGTCAAGCCACAAGCGCGGGCCAGCGATCTTTCTTTAAAAAAAGAGGTGAGCCATGCCCTGGAAAAAGGGCTTGGCTGGCTTGAAAAAAATCAAAATTCAGGCGGCTACTGGTCGCAGCCGGAGCATCCTGCTTTGACGGCTTTGGTTCTCACCGCTTTCATGGGCGAACCTGCCGGCAGAATCAAGTCTCATCCTCCGGAGTTTGTGACAAACGGTTATAAGTACCTGTTGTCCACAGTTCAGGGTGATGGTGGGATCTATGTCACGGATCTGGCCAATTACAATACCTCCATTTCCATTATGGCTTTGCTGATGGCTGGGAATCCAAAATTTGATCCAGTCATCAGAAAGGCAAGAAATTTTACCGTGGGCCTGCAGAGTGATTTTGATGAAAAGGGCTCAATTGATAATCCCTATGACGGTGGCATTGGCTATGGCGGCCGTTATAAACATTCCGACCTTTCCAATACCATGTTTGCCTTGGAAGCCATTCATTACACAAAACATCTGGCTGATAGTGGTGATGCAGCTAACGAACCGCTTGCTGAGCTCAACTGGTCTGCAGCCAGACGGTTTATTGAACGCTGTCAAAATCTTCCGTCCACTAATGATCAACCCTGGGCCAGCGATGATCCTCAAAACAGGGGCGGTTTTGTCTATTTCCCTGGAGACAGCAAGGCTGGAGAGGTTGAGCTCCCCTCAGGGAAAAAGGCGCTGCGTTCCTACGGAAGTATCAGTTATGCCGGACTGCTGAGTTATATTTACGCGGATCTGGAAAAAAATGATAAACGTGTCCAGGCGGTTTTTGATTGGCTGCAGAAGAATTACACACTGGATGAAAATCCCGGTATGGGGGCGCAAGGACTCTTCTATTATTATCACACCATGGCAAAAGCCCTTGCTGCCATGGGAGCCGAGGCTGATGAGCTGGAACTGGCTGACGGGAAGAAAGTCAACTGGAGACGCGATTTGGCCTTTAAGCTGCTCAATGTGCAAAATGCGGATGGCTTCTGGATGAATGAGAACGGTCGCTGGTGGGAGCGCGATCCTGTTCTGGTAACGGCCTATGCCGTGATTACCCTGGAAGTTCTTTATCGCGGCCTGTAAGGGTGAGGCTCTCTTTCAGTACCAACGCCTTTACTCGCTTTACCGTTTGTGAGGCAGTGGGGAAAATTGGAGATCTTGGCTATCAGGGAGTGGAAATTCTGGCGGATGTTCCCCATCTTTATGCTGATAGCGTTGGGGAAGAAGAAGTGCGTGAACTCAAAGAAGCAGTATCTCGCTCCCATCTCAAAGTGGCAAATATCAATACAAATACGGCGGCAGGGTACTATGCTGGAGCATTCTGGGAGCCTCTTTTTGAACCTTCGCTGGCCAACCCGGATGAGATGGCAAGAAAATGGCGCATTGATTACACAAAAAAGGCGATTGATTTTGCGGTTTTTCTTGAATCGCCAGGGATAAGTATCACTTCCGGCAGGCCGGTTCCCGGTTGCGATCCTGAATATGGACTTGGTTTGCTGCAGGATTCTCTTGTTCAATTACTCGACTATGCCGGCCAGCGAGGGGTTAGAATAGGTATAGAGTATGAACCAGGACTCCTCATCGAGTCCTGCCGTGAGTTGGCGGAATTTCTTCAAGTGCTTGATAGCCCAATGCTTGGGGCAAACCTGGATCTCGGTCATAGTTATCTGCTTGGTGAAGATGTGGCTGATGTTCTGCGCCAACTTGACGGGAAGGTTTTTCATATCCATCTGGAAGATATGAAGGGCAAAAAACATTTTCATCTTATTCCTGGACTTGGTAGTATGAATTTTGAGCATTTGCTCACAACGTTAAAGGAAAAATATGACGGATTTGTCACGGTGGAGCTGTACACCTATCCCCAATCTCCGGAAGAGGCGGCCCGCAGGGCAATGTCCTATTTGCTCCAGTTCCCGGTCTGGTCATAAGAGGAGAAGACTATGCGCATGATTGAACCCCATATCCATACAATGGTGAGAACGACTGATGATTATTACAATATGGCGGTGGCGGGAATTGTCGCCTGTGTAGAACCTTCTTTCTGGTCAGGTATGGATCGTCGTTCTGTTGCCTGTTTTGAGGATTACTGGGAGCATATGCTTACTGTGGAAACCGAACGGGCCAGGAAATACGGTATTAAGCATTACGTCATGCTCAGCCTGAACCCGAAGGAGGCCAGGAATGAAATTGCCCATGATGTGGTTGATGCAATGGAAAAGTTTCTTGATCATCCAGCCGTGGTGGGGATTGGCGAAATAGGCTTTGACCTGATTACCGAGCAGGAGGAGGAAATTTTCCGTCGGCAGCTGCAAATGGGCAATGCGCGTAAAATGCCTATCTGTATCCACTCACCCCATCAGAATAAACTGAAGGGGATTGAGCGTATTATAGAGATCATCGAAGATGAGGGAGTGGCCCAGGAACGTATTGTCATTGATCATAATACGGAAGAGACCATTGAGCTCAGCCTGCAGACCCGATGCTGGATGGGGATGACCGTGTATTATGTCACCAAATTAAGTGCCGAAAGGGCGGTTGCCATCATTGGCCGCTACGGTACAGACAGGATGATTGTGAACGGTTCAGCGGACTGGGGCTATTCCGATCCACTGGCTGTTCCCAAGGTGGCTATGTTGATGCGTAAAAGCGGAGATTTTCCAGAGAGTTCCATTCAGAAAATCGTCTTTGAAAATCCTTATAATTTCCTGAATCATTCAGAAAATTTTGAGCTCGATACCTGATGAAATTTGCTTTCAGTTCAAATGCCTTCCGAAAATACTCGCTGATTGAAACTATCAAAATTCTTTCTGATATCGGTTATGAAGGAATAGAAATAATGGCGGACAGGCCCCATGCCTTTCCGCCTGATTTGTTTCCGGATGATATTGCCGCTCTTAAAAAGACCCTGAGAGACTGTAATATGCAGGTCTCAAATATCAATGCATTCATGCTCCACGCCATAGGCGACACCTGGCACCCTTCCTGGATAGAGGTAGATGAGGAGCTGCGGCGGCAGAGAGTGGAGCACACCAAGGATTGCATCAGGCTGGCAGCATCTCTTGGTGTTGCCAGCATCTCAACCGAACCTGGCGGACCTTTGGACGGCATGGATGAAAAGAAGGGGCGGGAGCTCTTTTTGGACGGGCTCATGGAGGTGCAGGAGCTGGCACGCCGTGAAAACATCAGGGTGCTCATAGAGCCGGAACCGGATCTGCTCATCGAAAACAGCACGCAGTTTATCGATTTTTTTAAGCTGCTTGATCCGCATGTTTTTGGGCTTAATTTTGACATTGGTCATTTTTTTTGCGTAGGTGAAGATCCCGCTTTTCTGGTTGAAAAAATGGCAGGATGCACCGGGCACTATCACCTGGAGGATATTGCCGCAAGCCGGGTGCACCATCATCTTTTGCCAGGCCAGGGGGCAATTGATATTGCCGGGGTGCTGCATGCCATAAAAGAGAGTGATTATAATGGTTTTGTCACAGTGGAGCTCTATCCGTATGAGGATCGGCCGATTGAGACAGCTCGTGAGGCCTTGAGATTTCTGGAAAATCTCTAACTGCAGAAATAAGAATTCAGGATTCTTTTCCTCCATCTTTGGGACCAATATGTCGGCGCTGGAGCAGAAAATAATTTGAAAAACGTGGACACTACTACAAAAATAAAGGGCTTTCTGCAGCTTGCCAGGTTCCCCAATACCTTTACGGCAATGGCTGATATTATGGCGGGAGTGCTCATTGTCTCGGGTTTTCAATTCAATCTTTTTTCTCTGGGGTTTCTTTTGCTGGCAAGTGCTTCAATTTACGGAGCGGGTTGTGTATTAAATGATATCTGCGACCGCAAGGAAGATAGCATCACCCGACCTTCTCGTCCACTTCCCTCCGGAGTTGTGTCCCTGCCCCAGGCTGCTCTCTTCTGTGTGGTTCTTTTTGGCACTGGCGTCTGCGCAGCAGCCATGGCTGGAAAGACATCGTTGCTTCTGGCAACCTGTCTTATCGCAGTGGTTATCACCTATGACTGCCTGAGCAAGAGTGTTTTCATCTTCGGGCCCTTGACCATGGCGGCCTGCAGGTCTATTAACCTTCTGCTCGGCATGAGTGTTAATCTGACATTTGGACACGCTGCTGTTTTTCCTTTTCTTACCCTTGGCTATATTTATTTTCTAACCTGGCTTGCCACCTTTGAAACAGGAAAAGAACAGGGAGCGGCCAGGTGGGTTATTTTTTGCGGGATTCATTTTATTCTGTCCGTGTTTTTACTGCTCACTGTGGCGAGGTATTTTCATCCGGACGGTCTTGCTTATCTGCTGCTGGTTTTGCTGGTCAGCGGTCCGCATCTCTGGAAAGCTGCTCTGAAACCAGGATCTGAGACAGCCGGTAAGTGTGTGAAGTGGCTGGTGCTTTCCATACCCCTTCTTGATGCCGCCTATGTGGCCGCAACCCATAACTGGCTTTACGGGCTTCCCGTTGTTTTTTTTCTGGTTCCTTCCCTTATCTTTGCAAAAATATTCTATGTGACCTGATGATATGAGAAAAAAAAGAGTTGTCGTGATTGATGTTGTCGGACTGAGTTGCAGCCATCTGGAACAAAGAGAGGCTATCCCAAATATTTCCGCGCTCAGTGATTCCGGCATTTCATGCAACATGAAACCGCCATTCCCCGCATTGACTTTGCCTGCCCAGGCCACATTGACAACAGGCCTTTCCCCCTCTCAACACGGGGTGGTTGCAAACGGATTCTATTTCCCTGAAAATTTCCAGGTCTCTTTCTGGGAACAGGCCTGCAGTCTCGTGCAGGGAAAGCCTGTCTGGCAGCAGATACGGGAAGAAAATTCAGATCTCTCAACCGCTCTTCTGTTCATGCAGAATTCACTTTTTGCTGATTGCAAGGTGGTCATGACCCCCAAGCCAATGCACACCGAAGATGGACTTGTTCCCTGGTGCTATTCAAAACCCGTTGGTTTTTATGAAGAAGTGTGCCGTGATATTGGTGAATTCCCCCTCTACCATTATTGGGGCCCTCGTGCCGGTATTGAATCGAGCCGCTGGATTGCCGATGCCGCCCTGAAAACCCTGGAGATTCATGGGCCAGATCTGATGTTTGTTTATCTGCCCCATCTCGACTACTCCTGCCAGAAGTTCGGGCCGGGAAGTTCGGAGGTGATGGCTGAACTGACTCGGATTGATCATGAAGTTGGCAGAATTGTTGCCGGTGTCGATGCGCTTGGATTGCGTGATGAGACGGTTTTTGTTGTCCTTTCCGAGTACGCTTTTTCCACTGTGGTGGATGCCGTTCCCTTAAACCGCATTCTCCGCCAGCACAATCTTCTCCATGTCCGGGAAATAAGGGGGAAAGAGTACCTTGATTTTGAGTTGAGTCCTGCCTTTGCCATGGTTGATCATCAGATTGCCCATATTTATATCAAAGATGGTTTTAAGAAAGAAGTGGGTGCAGTGCTGGAAAAAGAGGATGGTATTGAAATGCTGCTGCAAGGCGATGGAGATAAAAAACTATATAACATTGACCATGGGCGGGCAGGCGACATCATAGCAGTCAGCAAGAGGGACAGGTGGTTTTCCTATTACTGGTGGCTGGACGATCGGTATGCTCCTGATTTTTCCGGAAAAGTGGATATCCATCGAAAGCCGGGTTACGATCCGCTTGAGCTTTTTTTTGATCCAGAAACTCGGAAAATTCCCCAGGATACCAAGCTTATCCGAGGCTCCCACGGTTATCCGCCCCGAGCTGAAGAGGATTTTGTCCCCCTCATCATAAACGGTAAGCTGCCTGATGAGCTTTTTGAGACAGGTATCGTGTCAATGGAAGATGTTGCTGGTTTTATAAAGAAAATACTCTAACAGACTGTTGAAAAACTACTGCACTCGAAGTCTCATTTTGTTGGCTATCTGCTGATACTGCGTCAGGATTCAGCGTTTCTGCGGTGCTCACTACGTTTTGCAACAGTCTGCTCAGGAATGCTGGCACTATTTTCTAGAAAAAGAGGGCGTCTTCCTTTTATATTCTCAATTTTTTCCGTGAAAAACCTGCTATACCTGCAAGTCCAGTCCCAAAGAGCAACATGGTTGCCGGTTCGGGGATTGGATCAGGCGCAACATCATAACAGCCGCTGAGATTTGTCCAGTCCACCCCGAAAGAGCCTTCCACTGCGGTAAGTTCAACTTTAAGGAGGTGATCGTCTTCCAGGTAGGACCACACGTTTATATGGTTTGCTCCGTCACCGATCAATTCTGCTTCAATGGAAACGCCATCCCAGCTAAAAGTTGAGGTGCCATCCGGATCCTTGAAGTTTGCATTATATTCATCAGTTGAATCCAGATCAAAAAGCAGGGTCATTTCTTCTGTTTCCTTATCCGAGCCGGCACCGCTTCCGCCCATGACATCGGTAAAGGCGAAGGTGAGATAGGCATAATGGAGGATGTCATCGGGAGTCATTTGGCCGGTGCCCATATATGATTCATCGTCCAAAAGAAAATCTTCCCCAAGAGTATGAACTTCAGAGTCGGCAAGCTTCCAGAGGTTCATGTCATCTTCATTCAGGTTAAAGGTCCAGGTGTATGATGTCCCTTGTGAAAATTGAATGTCATCCGCGTAGAGGTCTTCAAAGTGAATATGCGTTGCCTGGGCCGGCTGGGTCAGGATAAAACCAAAGGCTACTGTTGCAAAGAGTGAAATTGGTGTATTCAGTTTTTTTGTCATTTTTTTCCCCTGCTCTTTTCTTAGCTGTTTTTGAAATATTGAAAGATAAAAAAAGCAATTCTTGTTCCTTTGTCAGGGGGTGCGACAATTTTGCATTTTTCTTTTAATAACAAATTGTTAACGGGTTATTGGGCCGGGTGTAATGTTGGGTTTTTCCAAAAAATCGGAAAAAGTCCGGTATTTTGGAAAAATAGGCGACTGAAATTTATTTGGTTTAAAAGGAGGGTGATGAGTTCAGGCAGATTTGCTCTTTTTAAGATAAATAGCCGGCAAGTTTTTCTTTTAATTCCATGAACCATTCATCGTAAGGGGCAATTTCTTTATTTCTGGAGGCACTAACAAGCTTCTGGGAGATTTTAGCGGCATCATCAAGACCAAGATTCAGTAATGTTCCATGCAGTGAGTGGGTGACCGTAAAAATCTGCTCAGAATCTCCTTTGGATATTGCCTCTTCAAGTTTAAGAAGATGCTGGTCAATTGTCTGTTTTGAGGTTTCCAGCAGTTGTAAAAGCTTTTCCTCGGTAAAAGGAAATTTTTCTCGCAGCATGCTCAGCACTTTTTCTTCAGAGTCATTTTGCTTTGTTTGGCTTTTCCGGCTTACAAGGGAGTCTGGTTGCGTTTGTGGGTGGACAGAGGTGGCTCCTAAATTAATGATGTTTTTTAATGTGCGGGATACGGACTCAGGGGCAAATGGTTTTGTCAGATAATCATCCATGCCCGAATTCAGGCATTCATCTCTGTCCCCGCTGATGGCATGGGCTGTTAAGGCGATGATTGGCGTATGTTTTCCTCTGAGCCGCTCCGTAAGTTTATCGGCAAGTTCAAGAGGGAAAGTCTCAGTTACTTTATTTCCTTTTTCTAGAGCGCGAATAATTCTTGTCGCTGTGTAACCATCCATTTCAGGCATCTGGATATCCATCAATATGGCGTCAAAGGAGTATGCGACGAGTTTTTTGAGGGCATCAAGTCCGTTTTGCGCTTCTATAACGATATGTCCGTCACGGGTTAAAATCATTCGCGCCAGTTTTCTATTGATCAGCACATCTTCAACAAGGAGAATCCTTAAGGATGGAAGATGAAAATCTTCTTTGTTTTTAGCGTGTTCCGGAAAATCGATTTCTGTTAAGTCTGATTTCTGAAAGACAGCGGAAAAGACAAATGTGCTCCCTTTGCCTGGGACACTTTCTGCGTGGATATCGCCATCCATGAGCTGGCATAATTTTCGGCAAATGGCGAGGCCAAGGCCTGTTCCGCCATATTTTCTCGTAGTGCTGCTGTCTTCCTGCTCGAAGCTGTCGAAAATATGGTTTATTTTCTCGGGTGAAATTCCTGTTCCGTTATCTTGAACAGTGAATTGGAGTTCGAACTGGTCCTCTTTTTCCTGCATTTTTTTTACATGAATCGTTATTTCTCCATGGTCGCTGAATTTGACGGCATTGCTTAAAAGGTTAAGAATAATCTGCAGGAGCCGAAGACTGTCGCCCCGTGCTGCTTCGGGAACATCAGCATCTATGTGGCTTGAGATTGTAAGATTCTTTTCTTCGGCAAGGAGGCTGACCGTGCGAATGGCATGATCAACTGTTTTGTGGAGATTAAAAGGTCTCTTTTCGAGTTTGAGCTTGTCGGCTTCAATCTTTGAAAAATCAAGGATGTCGTTTATGAGCTGTAACAGGTTCTGGGACGACATGGCGATTGTCTCCAGGTAATAGCGCATCTGCGGAGACGTCTGTTCGTCAAGAGCCAGTCTGCAGGCCCCCATGATGCCATTCATGGGGGTTCGTATTTCGTGGCTCATGTTGGCCAGGAAAGCGCTTTTGGATCTGTTTGCCCGCCTGGCTTCATCCCTTGACTGGACAATCTGGGCCAGCAGGGGGTTGATGATTTTCAGAAGGACAAAAATTCCAGTTATGAGCATCAAGACAGCAACACCCCAGACAAGAAAGCTTGTCTGGATATAGGCTGATTGGAGGTCCGTGATGGCGATTTTGGCGACAAGTCCCCAGTTGCTATGGGCGATCGGGGTGTAACCGACAATAACCGGCACTCCCAGGTGGTCAATAAGCTGTCTGGTGCCGGTTTCCCCTGAGAGTGATTTGCCGATAGGTTTATGCTGCAGATCTTTCAGGGGAGTGGGGAGCATGTTTTTCCCCGTGGAATTCAGAAAGTAGACGGTGCCGTTTTCTACGCGGGCAAGAATAAACTGCAGAGAGCTTTTGGTTTTCCCCATGTCCCCAGGGGGTGAGTTGTTAGGTTTGTCACCTGAGACAGGAGCTGCAATGGACTGCTGGAAGAGAGCTAATGTGAAGTCAAGGGCTTCACTGTCATTTATATTTTGACTCTGTGGATGACTGGTTGTTTGGGCTGAATTTATAACGGCTTCCAGTAGACGGGCCTGGCTGAGAACCATATCCAACAGGCGGTTCTTTTGTTCGTTGACCGAAGTCTTGTAGAGGAAAGCGATGCTGCCAATACTGATAAAAAAAGTAAGGAAACAGAGTGTTGCTGAAAAGATAAAGATGATTTTACGTCGTTCGTTCATTGCCGGCACTTCATATTTTGTCGGACACGGATACAAAAGTAAATTTGTATGAGGATACAACGAAAGAATAGAGCTATCAAGCTATTGTCTGGTATGGTGCTGTTTTATTCTAATAAGGGGCAGGAGGCTGAAGTCTTTCCTGATCTCTGGAATAGAGGGGAGGGGCATAAAAAAAGGAAAGCTTTTTGAGCTTTCCTTTTTTTTGAAGAGAATTTTGGGCAAGAAGAAATTTAGGATTTTTTGCTTTTCCTTCTTGAAATTCCAGCCAAACCGGCAATGCCTGTTCCGAAAAGAAGCATGGTGGCGGGTTCAGGGACAGGAGAGGTGTCAAATTCTCCGACATGACTCAGTTTGCCAATATTTTTAATTTCTAGGACGTCAGCACCAATTTGGTCAAGGAGGTCAATGACCCCCCAGTTCAACCCGGCAAGGTTCTCATACAAAAAGGTGTCAAATTCAGAAACCTTTAAGTTGCCGGTTTTGATGAGAAAATATGCCGGTTCAGATGAGAGAGAATGGGCATAAACGCTGTTGTCATCAGCAAGCTGTATCCATCCGGTGCCATCATCTGTGTCATATTTGAGGTAGTCGTCAACCGTATAGTTGGTATCGAGTACGGTGTTGATCCAGTTAATTTCATTCTCATCACCTGAGTTGCCCAGTTCGGTGCCGGCTAGGAGGTTGTCGATTGCTCCGACATCGCTCATAGTGAGAGCCTGAGCCAAGCCGGCTGTGCCAAGTACAATCACCCCAAAGGCTAGACAAGATACAATTTTCTTTTTCATATATTACCCTTCCCGCTGGACTCTATTTGTTGCAGTTGCATGTGTCACTTTTAATTGATATTTGTCTTCACTCTTCTTCAAGGCGTTTTTGTTAAATCTTATTTGATATGAAACCTTGCAAACATGGTGCCGTTTTTTACGGGTGAATATTTTTTGTTTATATATCTAACTTTTTTAGTTAGATATGGCTTAATGAAAGATAATTAATCCTGGGGGGAAAAATTTTTTTCAGAAAAAGAAATCAGTTTTCCGGAAAAAAGTACATTTTTCCGGAAATTTTACAGAGGATTTACATAAAATTTGTTTGAAATATTTTCTGGCGGTCAAATCTATCTCATCCCCCTCATATTCCTTGCCGCAGGATTTACCCAGGGTGTATCCGGCTTCGGTTCGGCGCTGGTTGCCATGCCTCTTCTGCTTTTCTTCATGGATGCCCATACCGCCGTGCCTCTCTGCATGCTGAACGGCTTGATCATAACATCGTTTCTTTCCCTGCAGCTCCGCAGGCATGTTGACTGGCAAAAGATCACCCCTCTTCTTTTCGGTTGTATGCCGGGTATTTATGTGGGAGCGCGGTTTTTAAAGGAGGCGGACAGCAATCTGATAAAACTTCTTCTGGGTGTGATGCTGGTCGGCTATTCGCTGTACAGTTTGTTTTTGAAACCCCGCACCAGAAAAATAAGGGCGCTTTGGCCTTACGCCGCAGGCTTTGGAACGGGAGTAATCGGCAGCGCTTTCAGCGCTGGGGGGCCGCCGACCATAATTTATGTCACCCTGACCAGCTGGGAAAAGGATGATATCAAGGCCACCCTGTCTGTCTTTTTTTTCATCACAGGCATATTCATGGCCTCGGCCCATGCCGTCACCGGCCTCACGACAAGGACGGTGCTGGGGTATTTTTCATTATCAGCTCTCTTTGTTCTTCTCGGTGTCTGGCTGGGATCGATTTTTTACGGGAGGATCAGGAGGGAGACCTATCTTCGCGTTATTTTATCACTGCTTGTGGTTATGGGGGTGGTGATGATAGGGACTTCGTTTTGAAGTGACTAAAGTGACTAAAGTGACTAAAGTGACTGGAGTGACTGGAGTGACTGGAGTGACTGGAGTGACTGGAGTGACTGAAGTGACTGAAGTGACTGAAGTTGACTCGTTTTCCGAAAATCTGGAATTTTTTCGACAAAGAGGAGTGACTGCAATAGGCGCAGATGGTTATGTCGTGAAAATACCCCAACTTTAGTCACTTTAGTTCACTTTAAACTTTAGTCACTCTCTTTACCTCTGCACTACCTTATATCCTTTCTTGCGCAGTAGATCGACAACGCTCCCCGGTCCCACCAGGTGACCGGTGCCGACGATGGCAAGGGTGAGGTCGTTGCTTTTCAGTTTTTTTTCAAGTATGGGAATCCAGTTCCTGTTGCGCTGCAGGACAAGACGTTCATACTGTTCCGGGTAACCGGTAAAGCTTCTGGCAATAAGTCCGTGGAGTTTCTTGTCGTCCCCGGTTTTCCAGGCCTTTTCCAGCTCATCGGCCAGATCATCGGTCAGGGTCAAATCGGTCAAAGTCTGGTTTAGGAAGTCTTCCTGTTCCTTGTTGGACTGACTGAAGAACAGGCTGAGCTGAAATTCAACGGATTCAAGCGGGATAATGGTTTTTTTATCTTTGCGGGCCATTGCATAAAAATATTCATCCAGGCCGTATTCCGGCAGAAAACCAAGTTTTTCAAATTCCAGAACTGTCAGAGTCAGGGCGCAGAACCAGGGTTTCATCTGCATGAAGTGGGCAAGGGGGAGTTGTAAGTCCGCTACTTTGGCCTTTAAACGTTCCAGGGTGGCAGGGGAAAGCTGTTGCGCCAGAGTGCGTCCTGTTGGCAGGCGGCCGTATGAAAGTATCTTCTGCTGCATGGCCGGGGTGTCCATCTCGTCAAGATCGGTCTCAAAGATCAGGGTGTCGCTGGCCTGATAAACCTTTTCGATAAAGGGGTCAAGGGGATATGAGTTTTTTTTCAGAACATGGAGGGAGCCGAGAAGATAGAGGGTGTGCTCTCCTGAACGGACCTGCCAGAGAGTGTTTTTAGCCTGGCAGTTTACTGTCGAGAATAAAAGGCAGAACAGGGAAAAAAAGAAAATCAAAGAATGGCTGCGCCTGGTTTGTATCATGTGTTTTCTCTCCTCAGTCTTTCCTGGCTGAAAATATCCTGGGTAAGCTGCTGGTAGCGCTCCACTGTTTTTGTTTTCTGAATTTTCTTCAGAAGCTTCTTTCCGTCGTGGAAGGCTCCTGAAAGATATTTCCAGATGCCCTTCATGCGACCGAGTATGTGTGATGGGCCCTCAAGAAGTTCCCTGTATTTTTCAAAAAGCTCATCATGAAAGGAAGCAATGGTTTGCCTCAAGTCTCCTTTCATGGGCATGTTTTTGATCTCTGCAGGGAGAAAGGGGTCGGACAGAGCGCCTCTGCCTATCATCCAGCCTTTAACCTTTGGAAAACGATCAGCAAGTTCACGGAAACGGTTTTGGTCTGTTATATCACCATTATAGACCACAGGATGCCTGCAGAGTTCCAGACACTGGGAAAAGGTGTCCAGGTCAACCGTGCCTTCATACATCTGTAATCCGGTGCGGGGGTGAATAATAACCTCTGAAAGGGGAAATTTGTTGAAAATAGGGAGCAGGTCAAAGATTTCTTTGGTTTCCTTGCGGCCAAGCCTCGTTTTTATGGAGATGGAAACAGGCAAACAATGAATTTTTTCAAGGAAAGACTCAATTTTTTCGGGATACGGCAGCAGACCGGAACCACGCATTTTATTGGCAACCATTGGGTAAGGGCAGCCAAGGTTCCAGTTGAGTGTTGTATAACCCAGGTCTGCCAGGATTTTCCCAATGACAATAAAATGATCAGGGTTTTTAGCCAGTATCTGCGGAATAACGGGGAGATGCATATTGTTTTCGGGGAGCAGCTCCGCGATGCGCGCCGGTTTTACCCTGTTGCCCTGGTAGGTAGTGAGAAAGGGGGCCACTGCCAGATCAAAACCCGGGAAGTGACGGGCAAAGGCATCCCTGTAAATGGCGTCAGTGATTCCCCGAATTGGTGCCAGGCTGAGGATGGTCATAACGTTGTCTTATGCAGCGAGGCCTGTCTGTCGTATTCTTTGATGATATCGTCGGTTATATTAAAGCTCGTCTCATTGTAAAAGATTGATCCGGAATTTTTGTTTAAAACGTGGGTAAAACCATTTTCCCTGGCATATGTCTCAACAATGGTCTGGATTTCCACAATGATTTTGCTGATAATTTCTTCTTCTGCGCGATCAATATTATCCTGTTTGCCTGTGCGGCGGAGCTCTTCATAGCGGTTTCTTGCCGCTTTGCCTCTTTGTGACTGGTTAATCACTTTCTGGATATCAATGACGCCGATGTTAACGGCTGCCTCGGGAATATCGTGTCTTTTTCTTTGAAGAGTCACGTCGGCAGAGAGGGGAGCTGCGGTCTGGGCAGGATCTCCTGTATTCGATGATATGATCTTTTTCTTTCCCTGTTCCTGGATAATTTTTCTGGATGATGCCGGTGACAGTCTGTTGCAGGGTTTGTTTTTTATCAGCGAGAAATGAACCCAGCCGGATTGTTGAAGATCAATGGCCTCCACCTTCATCCATTTTCCCTTGCGTAGTATTGTCTGGACGTTTGTGCCCTTCAGTAATGGGAGTATGATCTTGTAGTTTGTTCCCGGCCCGGTTCGCAAATTTGCGTCCTGGCTGATAGAGCCGTTGCCGTCAGGACAGTTCTGGTAGGCAAAAGCTGCTGTGGTGGAAAATGTGAAAAACAGAAGAAGTAAGATGTGCTTGCAAAATTTCAACGTAGGATCCCTCGTTTTGTATCTGAAAGTGCGGAATGAGGCTTTATTCTCAATAAATGCGATCAGTACCGCATTTCCACACTTTCATATTTTGACGGTTTCGCAAAAAAACCGCTCAACCGCCGCCGACACGTATGTAACTTGTTGATATTGCTTTGGCGGATGGTCAGCTTCAGAGCTTTTTGCGATATTGTCATCTTTTGAAGTGGTCATAACATGGTAATGTGCGATCAGGCAACGCCTGGTGTTCTTGGAAAGGCAATGACATCACGGATGTTGGACATGCCGGTCACAAATTGCACGAGGCGTTCAAAGCCGAGGCCGAAACCGGCATGGGGCACGGTTCCGTAACGGCGCAGATCAAGATACCATTCATAATTTTCAAGTGGAATATTGGCTTTTTTCATTCGTTCCTGCAGAATATCATAACGTTCTTCCCTCTGGCTGCCGCCAACTATTTCGCCTATTCCCGGAAAGAGAATGTCCATGGCTGCAACGGTTTTTCCATCGTTGTTCAGGCGCATGTAAAAAGGCTTGATGGTTTTCGGGTAATCCGTGACGATTACCGGGCGCTGGTAGAGTTCTTCGGCAAGATACCGTTCGTGCTCTGACTGCAGATCAATTCCCCATTTGACCGGATAGTCAAATTTCTGCCCGGATTGTGTCAACTTGTCTACAGCCTCGGTATATGAGATCCTGGCAAAATCGTTTTCAAGCACGCTGCTCAGTTTGGCTGCAAGATTTTTGTCTATGAAACGGTTAAAAAGATCAATGTCGTCCGGGCAGTTGTCCACGCAGTCTTTGACAACATATTTCAGCATTTCCTCGGCAAGGTCCATGTCTCCTTCCAGGTCGCAGAAGGCCATTTCCGGCTCGATCATCCAGAATTCGGCCAGGTGTCGGCTTGTGTGGGAGTTTTCTGCCCTGAAGGTGGGGCCAAAGGTGTAGACGTTTCCCAGGGCCAGTGCATAGGCTTCGGCCTCAAGCTGGCCGCTGACGGTGAGGCTGGCCGGGCGACCGAAGAAATCCTTGCTGAAGTCGACTTTATTTTTGTCAAAGGGGATTTGGCCAAGATCCAAGGAGGTGACGGTGAACATATCTCCCGCCCCTTCGCAATCGCTGGTGGTGATAACAGGCGTGTGTATCTGGAAAAAACCTCGTTTTGCAAAAAAATGATGCAGGGCCCAGGAAAGCCTGCTGCGTATCCTGGCCACTGCTCCCAGACTGTTTGTGCGTCCCCGTATATGGGCGATGGAACGGAGAAATTCAAATGAATGTCTCTTTTTCTGAAGAGGGTAGGTCTCAGGATCGGCCCAGCCAAGGACACTGATTTTTTTGGCGTGGACTTCGACATCCTGCCCTTTGGCCGGGGAAGAAACCAGTCTGCCCTCTATGGCCACTGAGCATCCTGTGGTCAATTTGCTGATTTCAGAGGTGTAGTTGCGTAAGGTGCTTTCAGCAATAACCTGGATGCCGTTCAGGCATGATCCATCGGTGATGTCCAGAAAGGTCAGCCCTTTAGATTCCCGGCGGGATTTCAGCCAGCCGTTTAGAGTGACATCCTGATCAATAGGCTTTGCAGTGAGGATTGTTTTGATTCGAGCTTGGTTTTGCATTGGAAAAATTCTTTGTCTCGGGGTGTTTTAAAGGGTAATTTGTTCTTTGGGGACATATTTTACCCGTTTTTTCGCGAATGTCGTGTAAAAAAAAGCAAGAGGGAGACATTACTTCGACCCTTTACTTTCTAAATTTATTCCGGAGAAAGAGAATGGCCAAAATAAAAAGATTAACTCCTGACACTACAGGATTGCTTGTTGTGGATATCCAGGAAAGGATGATGCGTGTTATCCCGGGAAAAAATGAAGTGGTGAAAAACAGTGTACTGCTGCTCAAAGCCGCCTCTATTCTGCGGATGCCCATTGTGGCAACCACACAGTATGCCGCCCGCATTGGCCAATTGCTGCCTGAGGTTGCAACTGAAATGGAGGGAGTTGATCCCCTTGATAAGCTGGAATTCGGATGTTTTGATAATGATGCGGTTTTAAAGGAAATTCAGAGCCATGCTGCCGTTGATACCTGGATAGCCTGCGGTGTGGAGACGCATATCTGTATGTATCAGACAGTCCTTGGGGGAATCAGGGAAGGGTATTCGATGTGGATTCCCGCTGACGCGGTTAACTCCAGGACAGAAAAAAATTATCAGACCGGTCTTGCCCGGATAAGGCAGATCGGCGGTGCTGTCGGCAATACGGAAATGGCAATTTACGAGCTTCTTCACAAGGCGGGGACGCCGGAATTTAAGGCAATTCTGCCCTTTGTCAAGTAAAGAAACAATCGAAGCAAGGAGTGAAAAGGGAGCTGTGGGTGGTTGAAAATATTGAAAAAACATTTGAGAATAGTAAATGATTTCCGATAGGTATCAGTAACAGACCGTGGTAAGACGATAATGTCGGAAACAGATAACAAAAAAACGGAAATAAGGCAAATGTCTGAAATTACACTCACTCTTCCTTCTGTAGAAAAAACTGATCCTGTCCTTGGCTTAAGTATTCCCGCCGCCTGGCCTGAAGAGAGCGGGGATGAGTTTGCCGACAGGAAAAGGGAACGCGCTTCTGAGGAAATAAGGAGCCAGACTTCATTTTGCCAGGACTTAAATCCTGACGGCCTGCAGTTGGTGTATAATGAACGAGCCTTTGACCGTCTGCGCATGCCACGCTCTCCTCATTGGGCCATAGTCTGGTCTGATTTGATGATGACCATGTTTATCTTTTTTGCCGTACTTTACATTTACCAATCTTCATCACAGGAAATCACCTTCGGTGAAGGAAGTGGTTTTGATATTGGCTCGAACGTGGGAACAGGCGTCATGGGTATCAAAGGTGGCGGGACCATCGGGCCGGCCGGAGAACCTGTTGAGGAAAGGCTGGAAAAAATTTATGAAGGAAGTCGCCTGGCCCTTGATGCGGCAGAGCTTCACGAGTTTGCCCAGATTGACCTTGCTCCGGACAAGACGGTGCGAATTGTGCTGACCGGTGATCTCCTTTTTGACAGTGGCCAAGCGGATATAAAAGGGACAGCTCTGGATGGCCTGAAGAAAATCATCCCCTATGTGGCGCAAAGTCCTTATATGATCAATGTTGTCGGTCATACGGACGACGTACCGATTCAGACCGGGCGGTTCCCTTCAAACTGGGAGCTTTCGCTCATCAGGGCAAGCAAGGTCGCCCGTTTCCTGATGCAGGAAACCCGCCTTGATGAAGACAGGTTTTATGTGACCGGACACGCCTCTTTTGAACCGGTGGCCCCCAATGATACTCCGGCAAACCGGGCTGCGAATCGCAGGGTGGAAATCATCCTCACAAAGGACAAACCAACCGCCTCCAGAACCGGAGCAGGTGATGAAGAATAAAAATATCCTTGGCCTTCTTTGCTGTGTCATCATCTTTCTGGCAGGTTTTTTCTTTCATGGAAATATTGCCCTCTATTTTAACCTGTCCGGGGCTCTCGTTGTCCTGGGCGGGACATTTGGCGCCACCCTGGTTACCTACCGTCTTGAACGTTTGAAGATTGTTTATAAGGTTCTCCTTTCCTCGTATAAAACAAAAACAAAGACACCCGAGGATATTGTTGAAATACTGGTGGATTTATCCGTCAAATCAAAGTTTCAGGGAATTCTTTCCCTCCAGGAAGATGAGGAGGAGACAAGCCTGCTTTTCCTGAGACGGGCATTGGGGCTGCTGGTGGACGGCTACCAGGGCAGCGTGATCAGAGATATCCTCAACACGGAGATGTATTTTTTCAAATTACGCCGTGAGGATTGCGAACGCGTCATCCGGACCATGGGCGAGCTTTTTCCTTCTTTCGGGCTGGTGGGCAGCGTGGTCGGACTGATAAGTATGCTGGCCGGAGTCGGTGACAGCAAGGTTATTCTGGCCACAGTACCAATTGCCCTCACATCCACTCTTTACGGCGTTATCCTTGCCAATTTCTTTTGCGTCCCCTTTGCGGGAAATCTCCGGGAAAGAACCGACCGGGAGTTGCTGCTTCAGAAAATTATCCTCGAAGGTGTCATTGCCATTGAAAGTGAAATGGACCCTCGCAGTCTGGAGCGGAAGCTGCAGTCATTCATCACACCATCATCCCGTAATGTTCAGCTTGTTTCTCTGAAAAGAATTCAAGAGCGTTTCAACATCAAGACAGGATCGTAAGTCAATCTCCTGCTTTAGGGCTATTTCGCCAAAAGAGAAGAATTTCTCTCTTTGATTTGGGAAGTTTGATTAATCTCGAAAAAACAACATGTTACGTGTTCTGTTTTTGCCCGGGCGCGTAGAGGGGTTGGTCTGGGCATTCTTTTCTGGAAGAAGTTTATGGGTAATTAGTTGATTTTTTAAATGAAATTTGCGTAACATGAATTAATTGATAAAATCGTAAAAAAAAATTATGAAACTGACCAGCCGCCACCGCAATAGCAAGATCTTCCAGGCGTGTCGGTGGCAGGTGGGCGTTTTTACCCTCAAGGCGCATAATGTGAGATCATCAATTTGTTGCCAAAAAAAATATCATAGGAATGGAACGTGGAGCAGATTGAAGAGGCTGCTGAGCGGCGGAAACATGACAGGCTGGAAAAGGAATTTGTTGTACGCTATTCCAAAGTTGATGATCTAGCCCGAACGGAATTTAATGAGCAGGGGCTGATTCTCGATTTTGGTGCCGGAGGACTTCGTTTCCTTTCCGGGAAAAAATGGGAAAAACATGAGCAGCTTGTCATGAAGCTTGATTTTGAGGGCTGGAGAATTAATGGCTCCACCTGTGCCCTGGCGGAAAACAATGAGGAGTGCGGTTCCATGACAGTTATTGCTTCCGTAATGTGGGCGGCAGAGTCCATTTATGAGGATCAGTATGAAGTGGGGGTGACGTTTACCGCCAGATTACAAACCGATAGACAGGAATAAAAAATAGATATGTCTACCAGTAAACCGGATATTTTTCTTGAGATTGGTGCCGGCTTCTTCAGGATTCCTACTTCTGAAGCCGTTTATAACATTACGGTTTTGGGCTCGCAGGAGAGTTCCGTCACCAGGGTGGTTGAAAAGATTGTTGAAACAGAGAAGGAAAGGGAAGATTCTTTTGCTGAAAATGCCATGGCTGCTGTTTCAGAAGGCCTTTCCGCCGCCGGCGATGGTGAATTTTATAAGAGTGTGTCAAGTGAAATTTATCATGATATAGGAAACCTGGCTAAAAGTCTCAGTGTTACCATCATGGATATCCCTGCCGAGGATCGCCTTGGAAAAAGAGTAGAACTCGATGAAGCCGGGGACAAGATTGAGGACGCCAAAAATCAGTTAAAAGATATTGTTGAAATGACTGAAAAGGCGGCCATGCGGATAATGGATAATGTGGAAAATGTCCAGGGGGGCTCCAACGATGTTCGCGAACTGCTTAATTCTTTGAAAAACCACCCCGCTTTTAACATAGCCGAGCCTGACGATTCAAATGATGAAGAAGACGCACCGCTTCTTTTTGTTGAGGAGACCGAAAGCATTCAGGGACAGGTGGGGCAGGCCCTTGAGCTGCTTGCTGCCATGCAGGAAGGGAAGAGTGCAGAAGCTGAAACCGTCCCAGAAGAAGAGGCTGCTCCTGAGGTGAAAAAGGAAAAAAAGACGCGCTACCTTTTTGATCTTGATGTTGTATTCCAGACTCTCTATGAGCTGTGTACCAATGAAACGGTTAAAGAGCACATTACTTCAGCGCGGGAGAAAAGGGACGAGATTTTTGTACTGGATAAATTTTACAATGCCATTGCCCCCTTGGCTGCCGGATATGAGGCAGACAGTGATAATTTTTTCACCGTACCCATGTCGGATGTCTTTGTCTCGCTCCAGAAGAGTTGCAAGGACAAGGGGATAAGCAATCTGCTGAAAAAGATGGATGCCGGACAAGGTTCGATTTTTTTGGATCAGACTATTCCTCTTGAAGTCCCCCCCACTGAGGAGATAGAGGTTGAAGTTGAACTGCCGGTCGCCAAAAAGAAGACCCCATCTCCGGCCCCGCCTCCATCTGCTGAACCGGATCCGCGTATAGAGCAGGTCAAAGAATTACTGCATCAGGTCAATGACGAGATGGGAACGCTTCCTGAAAAAGCCAAAGGCTACCAGCCTGTGAAGTCCAGTGTCATGACCATTGATGATCAGCAGGAGATTTTTGCAAAAATTGAAGATGCCTTTGGTCTTGCATCAACAATCAGTGAAGACGTGACGCGGATCACCGAGGCCCTCAGTTTTCAGGATCTGTCAGGTCAACAGATTATGAAAATTATTAAGCTGCTCAGCGATTTTCAGATACAGCTTCTCGCCCTGGTCGTTTCTTTTGGTTCTCAATTAAAACATAAGGAAAAGAACAAGGATATTTCGGTGGAAGAGAGTAAAAAACTGGCCCAGGAGGATGTGGATGGCTATATCTCAAAACTTTCCGGAGGTGGAGATGAAAGCGGTATGCTCGACCAGGATACTGTGAACAAGATGCTGGAGGATATGGGCTTTTAGACTTTGGAAGATGTTGTACTTGTTTAAAAGAAAAGCCGTTCCTGCCGGAACGGCTTTTCTTTTATGTGTCGATAATTGATGAGCCTGTGCCTGTCCATAAATGGCCCTTTTGACCGATATCTGCGTCATGCTTAAAAAATTATCCTCGGAATATCGTATATATGCCTCCGGTAATTTTTTGCGCAATCCTTGATCTCGAACAAAATGACCTATTTCTGGACAGACACGAGCTTACGTTTATGCCCGGAAGGGGAAAACGTGAATGGGGATTAATGCGGGATCGGCAATTTTTTTCTGTTTTTGGCCCGCGATTCTATGCTAAAATCTGAATAGGCCCAACATGGAAATGGAGGTATGTTATCGCTTTCCCTTTCGCATATATAAAAATGATTCCAGAGCGATTTTTTTTAATTTTTCTCCTCGTGTGTCTGTTTGCTTCTTCGTTTAGCGGCACGTCAATTTCTCAACCACGCCAGCCTGATACCGCTCTGCTTCTGACTCTAAAAGGGACAGTCGGTCCGGCTGTCAGCGATTATATTTCCCGTGGCTTGCAGTATGCCGCAGACAAAAAAGCAGGTCTGGTCATTTTGGAGATGGACACCCCCGGCGGACTGGATTATGCCATGAGGGATATTATCAAGAATATCCTCGCCTCTCCGGTGCCGGTTGCTGCATATGTGTCGCCTGCAGGATCAAGGGCGGCAAGTGCAGGAACCTATATCCTGTATGCAAGCCACGTTGCCGTTATGGCCCCGGCCACAAATCTTGGAGCTGCGACGCCGGTTCAGATCGGAGGTTTGCCCGGCCTGCCGGATAAAAACGATGGGCAAAAGAAAAATGAAGATTCTTTGACAACCATGGAGCGTAAGATCATTAATGACGCTGAAGCCTATATACGTTCACTCGCAGCAATGCACGGACGCAATGCCGACTGGGCGGCAAAGGCGGTTCGGGAGTCTGTCAGCCTCACTGCGGAAGACGCTCTCAAAATCAAGGTCATTGATCTGCTGGCGGAAGATCTCCATGATCTGCTGCTCCAGGCCGATGGCCGGGAGGTGTTGCTGGGGCATGAAAAAATTGTCCTTACCACTCAAAATATGGCTGTTGAAAAATATGAACCGGATTGGCGCAGCAGACTGCTGACAGTAATCAGTGACCCCAATGTTGCCTATCTTCTCATGCTTTTAGGCATGTATGGACTTATATTTGAGCTTGCCAATCCCGGTTACGTTTTGCCGGGGGTTGCAGGAGCCATCTGTTTGCTGCTCGCCCTCTATACCTTTCAGGTTTTGCCCATAAATTATGCCGGACTGGCTTTAATCGCCCTCGGCATTTTCTTTATGATTGCCGAGGCCTTTGTGCCGAGTTTCGGAGCCCTTGGCATTGGCGGCCTCATCGCTTTTGTCATTGGGTCAATCATCCTGATGGATGAAAAGAGTTTACAGATCTCCCTGCCCTTAATCAGCGGGACAGCCGTTTCATCGGCTCTTTTTTTTCTCTGGCTCATTGGAAGGTTGCTTGCAGTCAGCAGTGCAAAGGTCCAGACCGGTGCAGAGGGGCTTATCGGCAGTATAGGTGAAGCCATGAATGATTTTGAAGGTGAAGGCCGGATATGGGTTCATGGCGAGTCCTGGAAAGGTATATGTCCTGCATCTGTTAAAAAGGGTCAGAAGGTCAGAGTGGTATCAAAAAATGGACTGCAACTCAATGTAGAAATCTTAGAGGAGGAGCACTGATATGATATTGGCACCTATTTTAGTCCCTGTTGCCCTGGTTCTCGGTTTGTTCCTGTTATCAATAAAGATTGTTGTCGAATATGAGCGGCTGGTTGTTTTTTTTCTGGGGCGCTTCCAGGCTGTCAAGATGCCCGGCTTGCGTATCATTATTCCCGGTATCCAACAGGCTGTTCGTGTTGATCTGCGGGTCATTACCATGGATGTTCCCAGTCAGGATGTTATTTCAAAAGACAATGTGACGGTGAAGGTCAATGCGGTCCTCTACTTTCGGGTGGTTGATCCGGAAAAAGCCATCATCCAGGTGGAGGATTATTACAATGCAACCAGCCAGCTGGCCCAGACGACTCTGCGTTCCGTGCTTGGACAGCACGATCTGGATGAGATGCTTTCCGAAAGGGAGAGAATGAATGCCGATTTGCAGGAAATAATAGACAAACAGTCCGATGCCTGGGGAATCAAGGTCACTAATGTTGAAATAAAACATGTGGATTTAAATGAAACCATGGTGCGTGCCATTGCCAGGCAGGCTGAGGCCGAACGTGAAAGGCGCGCAAAGGTGATCCATGCCGAAGGTGAATTGCAGGCCTCTGAGAAACTCCTTGCCGCCGCAAATGTTATTGCTGCCAATCCACAGGCCCTGCAGCTCAGATACCTGCAGACCTTAAACGATATATCCAGCGAGAATGCCACAACCATAGTGTTTCCCATTCCCATTGATATTTTAAAATCTTTGCAGGAAAAACAGGTTGATGCAGAGTAAGGATAGTGCTGAAGAGTTCCAGCTGATCACAGGGTGAATTGCCGAAGTGTATTGAGCTCCCTGGCTGCAAGCGCTTATGAAGAGTTTCGTTTTTCTATTTGCCGGTCCTGTCAAAATTCAGTATTATGGAGGACTTTGTGGCAGCAAGGTGTCTGCATAAAAAAAAAGGATCAACCAATTAAGATTGACCCTTTGAAATTGCTGGAGGCGGCGATCGGATTTGAACCGATGAATAATGGTTTTGCAGACCACTGCCTTAGCCACTTGGCTACGCCGCCAATCACCTCATGTTGCTGAGCGACAGATAATAAACAGAGAACACTCTTTTGACAAGAGAAATGTGAATTTTTGCCTGAAAAATATCATGACTACCCTTGAATCACTGGTTATAAGAAATAAAGAGCAACTTGGCCTTTTTGAAAAAAAATTGGGTTATACCTTTAATAATCAAGCACTGCTGCAAAAAGCTTTTATTCACAGCTCCTATGCCTTTGAGCAGGGAAAGGATCTGCAAAGCGACAACGAAACCCTGGAGTTTCTTGGAGATGCGGTTCTCGATCTGACAGTAGGATATGCCCTGATCATGCGTTTTCCCGGCATGAATGAGGGAGAATTAACCCGTCTGCGGGCAGCTCTTGTCCAGGAGAGTCATCTGGCAGTAATGGCTAAAGCAGTTGATGTTGGCGACTATCTTCTGCTTGGCAAAGGGGAAGATGCCTCAAAGGGAAGAGAAAAATCATCTATTCTCTCCTGCGCTTTCGAGGCTGTAATGGGCGCCGTCTTTCTGGATGGGGGGTATGAGACTGCCAGGAAAGTTGTCGATGACTTGGTTGTCCCCTATATTGACGACCGGAAAGAGGCCATGTATCTGGCGGATTCAAAAAGTCTTCTGCAGGAAATGATCCAGGAAAAATATAATGAAGGCCCGGTCTATGCTCTGGAAAAGGAAGAAGGGCCTGATCATGCCAAGGTGTTTCATGTTTCTGTCCGCTTTCAGGACAGGATTCTGTCCACAGGGTCGGCAAAAAGTAAAAAGGAAGCCGAGCAGCAGGCCGCTGCCGAGGCTGTCAAGAGTTTCGATGATTTAGGATTGTGACCCTGTTGCCTTTTTGCTTCTTTTCTCTCTTTCTAAATCTTTGGCGAGTTCGCTCCCTTTTTTGCCCACACCATATTTGAAACTTTCATGACTCCCTTTATAATCCCTTTTTTTATTGCCCATCAGGGATGTCCCCATCAATGTGTTTTCTGCAATCAGCATGTTATTACCGGAACGCAGGCATGGCTGACTGCAGACAAAGTTGCCGCAGAGATCAGGGAGTGTCTTGCCTGGCCAAGAGATAAAAAACGTCCGGTGCAGGTGGCCTTTTATGGTGGAAGTTTTACCGGCCTGGAAACAGCCCGCCAGGAAGAATTGCTGGGAGCGGTGCAACCGTTTCTGGAAAATGGAGCGGTCAATGCAATTCGACTTTCAACCCGCCCTGATTATATTGACCGCCGGAAGGCCATTTTTTTAAAGCAGAAAGGGGTGGCTGTTGTCGAGCTTGGCATACAGAGTTTCGATGAAAATGTGCTGACCCGGTGCCGACGCGGTCATCGTGCAGATCATGTTGAAATGGCCTTTAAGCTACTGCGCGAAGCCGGCCTCTCCGTTGGTGGGCAGCTTATGGTTGGCTTGCCTGGGGAAAGGACGCGCGCTGTTTTGGATGGAGCCAGGCGCCTTGCAACCCTTGCACCGGATATGGTAAGAATTTATCCGACACTGGTTTTGAAAAACAGCCCGCTTGCCGATCTTTACAGCCAGGGAAACTACAGGCCATTGTCCCTGCAGAGGGCCGTCTGTCTTTGCGCGCAGCTTAAAATGATTTTTGAAGAGAGCCATATTCCTGTGATCCGCATGGGGCTGCAACCTTCTGACTCCCTGGAGAAAGATCTTGTTGCCGGCCCCTATCATCCGGCATTTGGAGAGCTTGTTTTATCCCGGCTTTTTTTCAGGAAGCTCCGAAATTATTTGAAAAACTTGCAACAGATGCAGGTTGGGGGTAGGATGAGACTTCTGCTTTCAAGAGCCGACATCTCACTGTTCCAGGGACAGAAGAAGTGCTCAGTGAAGCGTCTGACTGGCCTGGGACTGTTAAGGGATATTGATGTTATCTTTCAGGCCGGACAGCAGAGATTCATGATAGCCCATGACTCGGCACCCCAGAACACAGAACCCCAGAATTTAAATCAATGAACCCGCTTTCCCGAATAGCTGAACGCAAAATTTCCCAGGCCATTGAAGACGGCAGTCTTCGCTTTGACAAGTGGAAGGACAAACCACTGCCGGAGGATGATAATGACCATCTGGTACCGGATGACCTGAAAATAGCTTATAAAATGCTGAAAAATTCAGGTTTTCTTCCTCCGGAAATTGAAGCAAAAAAAGAGATCCAGCGGATTGAAGAACTGATCGCCCACACCGAGGATGTCCATGTGCGCCTCAAGCAGATGAAGAAGCTTCATGTGCTTCTGATGAAAGTTGACGGCGGCAGGGAAAAAAGGATGCATCTTGAAGCACAGGCCGACTACTACCGTAAGGTGGTTGAGCGTATAAGTCTCCACTCCCAGCCGGGAGAGGAAAAAGACCAAGGAGCGTAATGAAGCATTATGGGGAGAAAAAAGCAAAACAGCCAAAAAATTCTCGTTATAGATGACGACCCTACGGTTCTTGAGTTAATTAAAGCTATATTGGGTTCTGTTGGTTATAGGGTGGAAGTGGCCCAGGATGGGAAAAAAGCGATGGAGCTTGCTGAGTGCTCCAGCGAACCCATTGATTTGCTCCTGACTGACGTTGTCATGCCCGGAATGGGCGGAGAAGAGGTTGCTTTGTCGTTTAAAAAGGAATATCCCTTTGCCCATGTGCTGTTCATGTCTGCCTATCTGCAGCCTCCGGTGGAAAAATATCAGGACATGCACGGCAAGGTGGATTTTGTTATGAAGCCCTTCACCATGCAGAAATTAAAGGGCATGGTGAAAAGGATTCTGTCCGCATAAAATCATTACATTTCAAGCCCTTGCTTTCAGAAAAACCCGCAAAGGTGCCGGGTAGCCTTCCACCGTCAGATCTGGGTTGTTCGGATCGATAAAATCATCAAAAGACTCAAAAACCATCCAGTCCGTCTTCCTTTGTTCATCGCTGCTCATGGCATGGCTGCAGAAAATTTCCACATCAATAAAACCCGCTCTTGTCAGCCAGTTTTTCAGACACGCTGCAGTTGGCACAAAGTAGGTGCCTGGAACTTTCGCATAGCGTTCTTCGGGAAACAGGGCCACCGGATCATTGCCGGGGATGGCCTGGGATTCGACGATAAGCGTGCTGCCCGCTTTCATGCTTTTTTTGAGATCCTTGAGCATTTCCACCGGTGAAATACGATGATAAATGATGCCCATGAGAAAGATGACATCAAAACATTTTTCATAGAGAAAAAGATGTTCCACGCCGAGAAGCTCCAGGTGGAGATTGGCAAGCCCGGCAAAGCTGTTTAAGGTTTTAAAGGTAAAGTAGTGGTGGTGATAGGGCTCAAAACCAATAACGGCAAGAGGCTCGTGATGGGCCATGCGGAACATGTAGTAGCCGTTGTTGCAGCCCACGTCGGCAATAACTTTACCCTTAAGATCGGGCAGCACCGGTAAAATCCGGTCCCATTTGCGGTAGCTACGCCATTCTGCATCAATGTCAATGCCAAAGACCTGAAAGGGACCCTTCCGCCACGGCATAAAGCCGCGTAAAACCGAGTGCACATGCTGTCTGTCTTCCGGGCTGATATCGTCCCTGTCTCCTATGCGCACAACATCACCTGCCAGATCAAGTGAGCTTGCCCGCAGATGGCTGACCGATTCAAAGGGCATTCGGTAGGAGAGGAATCCTTTTTTATTGCTGTTTAATTTTTTGTCATTCTGCCTGCGCAGTGATTTGATCTTTTCACGGTCAGCGCCGGGCATCAGATCCAGATAGTCGTTGTCCGTCATTATTTCTCCTCCTTTACCGCAATAAAAGAGGCAAAATTAAACCACTGGAAAAACGGCTCTACATGGGAAAAACCTGCTTTTTGCAACAGCTCCGTGTTTTCCAGAATGGAGAAGGGGATGAGGATATTTTCAAGGGATTCCCTTTTTCTGGCGATTTCGGTTTCCGAGTAGCCCTGGCTGCGTTTGAAGTCATGGTAAAAGTCGATATAAGCCCGGTTGAGCAGGGGATCATGGGAAATAATTTTCTCACTGATGAGCAGGATGCCTCCTGGTTGCAGGACGTTATGCAGACGGCGCAGGAAGTCTTTGCGGACAATGGGGCGAAAAAACTGCAGGGTATAGTTCAAAATAAAAGCCTTGCAGGGCGAAATGTCGGTTTCGTCAATATCGGCTTTTAAAAACGAAACTTTCTCCTTTTGGGAAAACATTTCCGCTTTAAGGGAAGCTTTCTTTATCATGGCCTCTGAATTGTCGATGCCAATGAAATTGATTTTTTTATCCTCTAAGCGCCTGGAGAGTTCCAGCAGGGTGGTGCCGGTAGAACAACCCAGATCGTAAACCAGGTCGCCGTTTCGACAGAATCTGTTGAGCTGGATGGCCATCATGTCAATGACCTGGTCGTAACAGGGCACGGATCGTTGCAGCATGTCATCGAAGACTTCTGCAACCTGGGAGTTGAAAATGAATTCAGCCGGGGCTTCCGGGTTCTGGTAAAGCTTGTCTTTTGTCATTGCTAATAGGCTGCTGAGTTTTTTTGATTCTGGTTCAGGATGTTAAGTTACGGCATGAGTAGTACGAAGGGAGTAACTATGCCACAATTTTTCATGAATTCACGCAAAAAAAATTTCTACCATGCAGGGCAGTTATTTTGTTATGCTTGAATCGTAAAAAGCGTGGCATGACCATGGCTTTATTAAAGATGATTACCACTCATCTTCAGTTTTTTTGTGCGTCATTGCCCCGAACGAGGCAACGACGTGTGGGCAGACAGCATTTTAAGGCATACAGGTTTTATCGGAAAAGAGGGAAAAATGGGAAAAACAATTGTGAGCAGCATACTGGTGATGTTCTTTCTGGGGGTATTTGGGGTTTCTTCTGCTGCTGCAGGACACGATCAGAGTAATTCCGAAAGTGCAGCCCCCGTGGGACATGATAACGGTGCAGTAATGGAAGATGACCCGGCCATGGCAGCCATTCCGCCTGCTGAGCAACCCGCTGTTCTTCCGGACCAGGGCAAGCAGCCCCCTGAAGAGGAACCGGCCATGGCAACCATTCCGGAAAAATGATGCCGTTTTAATTTATACGCCTGGATTCATGGCAAAAAAGTCAGGTCGAAGCCGTGGAGAGTTCATTTCAAGGCGTCTTGCAAAAAGGACAGCGCCTCATAATGAGTGAGATCCAGATGGATGGGGGTGATGGAGATTGCATTTTTTTTAATTTCAAACGAATCCGTTCCCGGCACCCTGTCTTTTGAAGGACTTCCGCCTCCTATCCAGAAACAGGGACGTCCCCATGGGTCGGGGAGCTCCTGCAGGGCATTTTCGTAAATTCTGCGGCCCTGTTTGGTGATTTTTATTCCGGAAATGTCTTTTTGGGCAAGATTCGGAACATTAATATTCAGATAACAGTCCTTGGGAAATGCTGATTCCAGCAGAATATCCACAATTCCCAGAGCGCAGTTAACTGCTGTTTCGTAAAGATAGGGAGGCTCTCCGGACATGGAAAGGGCCATGGACGGCACGCCGCGAATCGTTCCTTCCTTGGCTGCGGAAACGGTTCCCGAGTAGCTGATATCGTGCCCAAGGTTCGCTCCGGCATTGATGCCGGAAACAACAAGGTCCGGCCTTCTGCCTAAAACTTTTTCCACGCCAATGGTCACGCAGTCGGCTGGGGTTCCGTTAATGGCGAAGATGTTTGGTTCAATTTCGATTACCCTGAGGGGTCTGTTCAGGGTAAGGGAATGGCTCACGGCGCTGTTGTCCCGGTCAGGGGCAACAATGACAGGATTGCCTGCCGATTTCATTGCCTCAAAAAGCATTCTCAGTCCCGGAGCATGGACGCCGTCGTCATTGGTGACCAGGATTAATGGCTCTTCTTGCTGCTGGAGCTGTTTCTCTTCGGTGCTCATTCGTCACTCCTGTACCTTTCTTCTTCCTGGTAATATCTGTTAAAGCCAACCACGTCTTTCAGTCCTGAAAAATCAATATGTTCCGGATACCTGCCTTGTTTCAGGCTGAGCAGAGCCTGCTGCATGGAGGTAACGGCAGAGCTGAGGAGCATCAGAGGGTAGGCGGCAATTTTAAAACCGATTTCTTCAAGTTCCTCCGGGCAAAGCAGCGGGGTTTTGCCGTTTTGAATCATATTGGCCATGGTATGGCCTGGCACTTCCCGGCAGAATCGCACCATTTCGTCCCGAGACCGGGGGGCCTCAAGGAAAATGATATCTGCTCCAAGATCCGCAAAAGTCCGGCAGCGGTAGAGTGCTTCCTCAAAACTATCGGTCTGCCTGGCATCGGTGCGCGCCATGATGAGAATATCCGCTCCTTCATCCCTGGCGTCAACCGCCGCTCTGATACGCTGAAATGCCTCGTTGCGGTCCACAACCTGCTTGCCCTTGGTGTGGCCGCATCTTTTCGGCATTACCTGGTCCTCCACCATGGCGCAGGAAAAACCGGCAGCCGCATAGCCGGAAATGGTTCGTTTTACGTTGAGAGCGTTGCCATAGCCGGTATCCGCGTCGCCAATAACCGGAATGGCAACCCTGCTGCAAATGGCGCGACCCTGGTCAACCATTTCACCATAGGAAATAAGTCCGGTGTCGGGCAACCCCAAGTGAGCCGCGCTGACGGCAAAGCCGCTCATGAAGGTGAGCCTGAAACCTGCCTGTTCGACAAGTGCCGCTGACAGGGCATCAAAGCAGCATGGCATAAGAAGCAGACCTGGTTCAGCAAGCAGTTTTTCGAGTTTTTGCCTCGGCGTTGTCATGGGAGCACTGACTTTGTCTTAAGGAAGGACAATGCGCTTATCAGCCTTTTTATCCTTATTGGCGCGATAGAGAAGCGCTGTTTTGCCCAGGGTCTGAACCAGGGCGGCTCCGGTCTGGGCCGCTACCTTTTCAGCAATATTTTGGCGATCACTTGGGGAGTCGTATTGGATTTTAATTTTTACCAGCTCATGGGTCTGTAAAACTTCGTCAACTGCTGCCAGCACCTGCTTGGTAAGGCCATGCTGACCGATCATGGCCAGGGGGGACAGGTGATGACCGAGACCGCGCAGGTAACGGATGTGTTTGCTGGAAAGTTTTTTCTGTTTCATATGATATTATTTCGCAAAAGCGCAGAATTGGAGGCACTCTTTGCCTCCTGTTAGTTATAACAGCCTGTTGAAAACTGCCGCGTTCTCTTTGTTTTGCAACAGCCTGATAGGTTGTGGTCCGATCAGGGACCTGTCAGGTTCGATAAAATTTCAAGTCCTCCGACCCAGGTTCCGATCATGCTGCCGAATCCCGGCAACATGAAGGCAAGAAAGACCTTGAGGAGTTTGTTGCTCCACCAGCAGCGGAGTTTCGACATATCTTCCAGCACGGTCTCAAACTCATGGACAACCGGTGGCTGCATCATGGCCTGAATAAAGGCGCAGACATATCCGGCCCCGATAACCGGAGTAAGACTGGTGATCGGCGCTGCTATAAAGGCAGAGATAATGGTTGCAGGGTGAGCCAGTCCGATGAGAGCCCCCAGTGAAGAGGGAATGCCGTTGGCAAGAATCCAATAGATGAGATTGTCTCCCGCAACATCCACACCTTTTGTAAAGCCGATGAAAAGAATGGAGCCGATTATGACAAGGGGGATAAGCCATCCCGCAGCTTTCCATGCCTTGGAAATCGGAGGGATGGTATTAATCTCTTCCATTCTGTCACTTCGATCTTCGTGCAGGGCTTTTTTCACTCCCTCAATGTGTCCGGCGCCGACCACGGCGACAATTTTCTGGCCTGGAGCGTGCTTTATTTTTTCCGCCAGAAATGTATCGCGTTCATCAATGAGTACGGTTTTCAGTTCAGGAAGGGACTGGCCAAGCTCTGCCATTAATTCCGAAAGAACATCGGTTTCTTTCAGCTCGTTTAATTTTTCCTCGGTGATTTCCGTTTCTTCAAACAGGGAGGCAACGAGGCTGGCCACAAGGTAGCCCTTCTTGAAAAAGGAAGTGGATTTCCAGGCCCGTCGCATGGTTACGCGGACATCCCGGTCGCACAGTTCAATGGGAATGTTTTTGCTGTCAGCGGTTACAGTCGCCTCCAGCAGTTCCGATCCCGGCATCACGCCCAGCTTGTCGCCAAGTTTTTTCTGGTAGGAGGCAAGCACCAGATTCATCATCAGGGTGCTGAGCTGCTTTGTGCGTATGAGGTGTTTGATATCAAGGGATTTCCAGCGTTTTTTACTGGACAGGGATTCGTATCGTTTGGCATCAAGCTCCACACAGACACAGTCCGGGTTTTCCTTGTCAATAACCTCGTGAACAAGGTTAACGGACTCACGGGAGACATGGGCCGTGCCCACAAGGATAAATTGCCGGCCGTCCAGTTCAACAACATGGACGTCTCCGGCCTCTAAATGGGTTGTACTCTCGGTCATAAAATTTTTCTTTGTTGAAAAAATGAAAAAGCAGGAACGGGTCAATGCCGCTCCTGCTTTAATTTAGAGAAAACAGCAACAGATCAAAATAGCCAATGTTGTCTGTTCCGTCAATAGTTAGATTCTTCGCTGCAGAGGAATGTCAGCGACCATGATACTTGCTGATATCTTCTTTCTCTTCATACCTAGCAGGCTATTGAAAATGTAGCGAGCGTAGCGGAGACAAGGATTTATGCCCTTTAGGGTAAAAATGAGGCGAAAAAGCACAGTTTACATGGAGTAAATGAGCATTTTGAGCCGAATTTTGACGCAGTATCAGCAAGCGCAGTAGTTTTTCAACAGCCTGCTAAAACTTATAGATCAAACCCAGGTTAACCACGTGGGCTCCGGCATCTTCGAATGTGCCGTCAATGCCGTTAATATTACTGTCCGACGTGGTAATTTCACGACTTTTTTTGTAGTCGTAGAGATAGGCGCCGCCCACTTCAAGATTGTTGTTTACTTTGTAACGGCAGCCAATGGAGTAAATGATGCCATCGGAGCCTGGAAGTTCAAAGCCCAGGGTGTCGTCCGGGATCGGCGTTTCATCATAGGCAAATCCAAGCATGGCGGTCAGCTTTTCCGTGCATTTATGGGTGATTCCGATTCGGTAGGCATTTGAATCGTGCCAGTCCTTGTCTTTTGGAGCGTCAAAAGCGGAAGAAAGTGGATTCGTCCCTGCCGGAGCCAGGCCCATGGCAATCAAGGTCGCTCCGACATTGTTGGTCAAAGAGCTGCCATAGTCAAAATCGAGTTCTTCATATTTTGACCAGTATGTCCTGTCCCAGGTCAGTTCCACCGTTGTTTTGTCAAAAGTATAGGATGTGGCGAGAGTGGAGACGGCAGGTGCTGGAATGGTTACGGAAACGTCATCATCATACCTGTCGGCAACCAAGCCCCCCGATATTGAGGCGGCCATTTTGGCATGTCCTTCCACGTCAAGGTCCACCTTGGAACGATAGGTTGCGGCAAGGGTCCACTCTTTAGTGGGTTTGACCGTCATGGCCAGGTTGTAACCGTATTCAATGGTGTTTCCCTCCATGCTTCGGCTAAGTGAGATGCCGTTGAAAATGCCGTCGCTTAAAACTTTCCCCCTGGTGTAAAGGACCCTTGGTCCTGCTGCAACAGAAAAGCGGTCGTTGAATTTATAGGCAACAGTCGGATTTGCCTCAAAAACATGCAGGGTGAACTCTTCGGCGGACAGGCGGGGAACCGGATCATTCCAGCGTTTTGAAAGACCGTAGGGCACAGTGATGGAAAAACCAAAACGAAAGTTGTTAAAATCCGGGGAAACAGCATGAAACATGGGGAAGAAAATATCTTCTGTCTTGCTGGTATCCACGTTGCTGGAGTTTTCTGCCGTGTAATCAATGGCGGTCAGATTGATGTAATTGATACTGGCCTCAACCTGCCATCTGTTTTCCTGCCATGCCATGTTGGCGGGATTGTAATAGGCTGTGTCCGGACCCTCAGTATTGGCAATATAGGCGTTGGACAGGGCTACGGCATTAATGGATTGCTCTGGGACGCGGTATCCCGAGCCATAAGCCGATCCTGCGGTCATAACTCCAAGAGCAGCCAGAATGGCGATTTTCTTTTTCATCCTTTTTCTCCTTACTCAGCTTTTAATTTGCATAGAGGTAACGCTTGATTTTATGAGTGGCTGTCTTAATAAAAGGCTCCTGACGTTCAATAATTTTACTGATTTTTGAATAGGGCGGCAGCTGGCCGTTTACCGTTTGCTGAATGTTTTTCAGTAGATGTTTGATATGCTCTTTTTTCTGTTGCGCTGTTTTCTTTCTGGTTTCAAGGTCAACAAGGTCATAGTCCAGGTAAACCCGCGCTTCCAGCCTGTTATTGTTTTCCACCACAAGGGATTCGGCAATATGTATGCAGGAGTTGATTTTTTCTTCAATGGCTTCAGGATAAATATTTTCTCCGCTGGCCAAAACAATGACGCTTTTGGAACGCCCTTTTATGTGCAGGTTGCCTTTTTGGTCAAAACTCCCCAAGTCCCCTGTTGCCAGCCAGCCATCCTGGTCAATGGCTTCTGCCGTTAAATTCGGGTGGTTGTAATAGCCTTTCATGACATTGGGGCCTCTGGCCATAATCTCACCGATGCCCGTGGCAGGATCCGGTCTGCTGATTTTGATTTCGACTCCTGGAACCGGTTTACCGGTCGAGCCTACCTCAATAGTCGGATCATGGAGCGGGCCGCCGGCCAGGACGGGAGATGTCTCGGTGAGGCCGTAGCCGATGATATAGGGAAAACCCGCGTCTTTGAGGAACTGTTCTGCTTCGATGTTGATGGCAGCCCCGCCAATGGCCACCAGTTGCAGCTGTCCTCCAAAAAAGGCCAGCAGTTTCTGGCCGATTTTCTTGAAAAGTTTCCTGCGCAGAGCGGGAATTTTGGTGGCGAGTTTGAGCAGGGTATTTTTGTCAATGGCCGACAGAACTCGTTTTTTATAAATTTTTTCCATGATCATGGGAACAACGCAGATGGCTGTTGGGTGTTCCTTTTTACATATCCTTTCGAGAATCGAAGGGGTGGGGGATTTCCCCGCATAAACAATGCGAGCTCCGTTTAAAAAGGGGAGAAGGAAGCCAACTGTAAATTCATAGGTATGTGACATGGGCAGAATGGAAAGAAATGTCCAGTGGGATGTAATTTTCACAAGTTGATTGGCGGAACAGACATTGCTGTAGAGGTTGCGGTGGCTGAGCATGACTGCCTTTGAGTGTCCTGATGTCCCTGATGTGTAAATTATTGACGCCAGGTCTTCCGGGTTAACATTGGCAGGCTCCCTTAGTTTCTGCCGTTTTTTTTCGGGAAGTTGCGCCGCTTTTGCTAAAAATGAGGAAAATGTCTCAATGTTAGCCGCTAATTCCTTGTCCCCGTGACTGTCATCAAGGGTGATGATTCTGTTGATTGTATGTTTCTCCAACTCATAGATTTTTTCAATCTGGCGCTGGGTTGTGAAAAGAACTTTTGCCTTTGCCTCGTTAAGAATATGACGGACATCGGATTCCGGAAAATCAGGAAGAATCGGCACAACTATGGCCCCAATACGAATGGCGGCCATGTAGGACATGGCCCAGTTTGGAGAGTTCTCGGCAAGTATGGCGATTTTATCTTTTTTTCTGACTCCCGTTTCTTTTAACTGGGCGGCAAGGGCCAGGATTTTTTCGAAAAGTTCGCTGTAGCTGAGGGGTTCTTTAAAAGCCAGACTCAAAGAGGGGCGGGTGGCATATTCATGGCAGCTGCTTTCAACAAGATCATTCAGGGTTTTTCCTGTATAATTATGGCTTGTGGTCATGTGCAGGTCATTTCCGGGTAGAGGTGGAAAAGTGAGAAAAAATATCGATTTGGTCCAAAAAAACAGAATTTCGCATTTTTTTCAACATTTACCGTTGGCTGGGCTGTCAAATGCTTTCGGCTGTACGTACTGAATGTAAAAAAATATGAACCAAAAGCAGGGAGGACATGTCTAACACATTGTGATATGGTAAAGTAATACGTCCTGTAATGAATAAAATTGAAGTCAATGATTTTTCTGGGAGAAAAGTATGAAGCGTTCAGCTCTGGTGGTAGTTGTAATGGTTCTATTCGTGTTTTTAGGGGTCTCTCTGGCCCAGGCAAGTCCTAAAAAGAGGTTTGATCCCGGTACGCAAACCTGTCGGATTTTTGACAAGGACAGTACCTGGTGGGGAAATGGAGCGGAAATTTTCAGGAATAACTGTAAATCCTGTCACTTCAGGGGCAATGATAAGGGCGCGCCTTTTCTGTATTCTGAATCAAAGAGTTCCCGCGCCTGGAACAGGGTGTTTTTTAAGAAATATCCTGAATGCGCCCAGGACGGTTCCTGGGGCAATTTGACCCTGGAAGACCAACTGGTGCTGAATGACTATCTCTACCGTAACGCCAACGACACCTACGATCCGAACGATGCCGACGACTGCGGCTGATAAAGCTTCGCTTCCCCAGGTTGGGGAAAGAGTTCAGAGTTAAAGGTTCAAAGTTATAAAGACACTAACTATGATATCGTTGAGGGGCAGATGGGGTTTATTCCTTATTCCGCCCCTTTCTGTTAAAACCTCTCAAAATGCCATGACTGCGGCTGTCCATCTTTATAAGGCATCCAGCCATGAAACTGGGCTGGATTGTCATCAAAGACAAGGGGGAGAAAATAGCGGTCCCCCGGCCACATCGGCAGATTTCCCAGACTGTCGATGGGGTGCCAGTCCAAGGGGCCTTCAGGGTTTTCAGAAAAGGGAGTGCCGCTGAACCTGTCGATTCGGAAGATAAAGCCCAGCCAATCCTCCCCGTTTTTACCAAACTCAGTCCAATTCACTGTGCCGCGCAAGCGTATTTCCAGACATTCAATCCCCGCTTCTTCTCTGATTTCACGGCGCATACAATCCACAATGCTTTCATTGGATCGCATTTTGCCGCCAAGACCGTTAAATTTACCAAGATGCAGGTCTTCCTCTCTGGCGTTGCGGTGGACGAGCAGGGTGTGGGTGCGGTCAGGTGAAAGAATAAAGCCAAGTGTTGCAACAATTGGTGAATATGGAGACATGGTAGTAGTTGTGTTTTTTGTCAGGATATCGTAATAAAAAAGTTTACAGATTCGTGTCTGGACAATACTGTGGAAAAATAAAAATGATAAGGTAAAAATCACTATTTTTAGTCTTTGACTTTTACTTTTATATTTTCCCTTAAAAATTCTACACTATACAGACATCCACCTGAAAAAAGTATGACCCAATATGGGAATGGAAGGAAATTGAAGAGATGAGTGCGGCTGAGGTTTTTGTAAATCAGGAAAATATGGCGCTTTTCTGCTGTCCTCATTGTGATAAGATGACCCAGGTGTCAGTGGCTAAGTTTAAGGGGAAAAAGCATTCTCTCCAGATTAAGTGTTCCTGCGCAAAAACTTTTTCAGTCAATCTTAATTTTCGGAAAAAAGACCGCAAACCCACGGATTTGAGTGGGGTTTGCTGTAGAATGCCAGCGGGTCAGCCCGTAAAGCTTTCCGGGCTGGAGGACGAGAACTGCAGGGTCGTTAATATTTCCTTTGGTGGGGTGGGGCTTCGGCTTCACGGCGATCTGCAAGTTCAACTCGGAGATATCTTGCTTGTCAGCTTTGCCTTAGATGATAAGCAGCAGTCTGAGCTGAAGAGGAAAATTATTGTCCGGCATGTAGGTGATAACAATTATATAGGAGGAGAATTCAACGATAATAAAGATAATGTCTACGAAAAAACAATCGGTTATTATCTCATGTCCTAACCGTACCTGTCGCAAGTCTTCACGACCATGTCAACGTTAATTGTAACTGCCTGATAAGTCGACATTGCAACAGAAACCACAGAGACACAGAGATACAAAATCTTTATAAATACTGATTACGAATTTTTCGCATGAAACAGAATTTTTTCAGCCCCTAAGGGTATAAACACGAGTTTATCAATTTCTCTCTTTTTTTCGGTGTGTATATTCACTCATGTCGTCAGCAAAGACCTTCTCAGAACTGAAAACCGCCCGAGCCCGGGCCGCTGTGTCAATTTGTTTAAATATTTCCCTGGCCGTGATTAAAGCAACTGCGGCGATAAAAGCAAACAGTTCTGCTCTCCTCGGCGATGCTATCCATTCCGGAACGGACGTGTTTGCTTCTGCAGCAGTCTTTGTCGGGTTGTGGGTTGCAGGACGCAAGCATCCTTCCTTTCCCTATGGTCTCTACAAGGCCGAGACTATAGGAACACTTATCACTTCCATTGTTGTCATTATTGCAGGGTACGAAATCGGCAGACAGGCACTGCTTGGTCCGGAAAAAATGCCGGATGTGCAACTCGCCCTTCCGGTTACCCTGTTTTGCCTTGTGGTGGCTCTTTTATTCGGTCTCTTCCAGCACCGGGAAGGGGTGCGCCTTAATTCCCCCGCACTCAAAGCGGATGCCCGTGATTATATGGCAGACAGCCTTTCCACAGGGGTAGTTCTTGTTGGGCTTGTGGCAACAGGTTTGGGGTGGCCGATAGACCGTTGGGCCGCCGCCGCAGTTTCCCTTTTTGTTTTTCGGGCTGGAGGCGGACTCCTGCTTTCTGCTATCAAGGATCTCATGGATGGCGCAATTGATCGCGAGACGGAACGGGAAATTATCCAGATGGTTGAGGCCTGCCCCAGGGTAACCAGGGTAAAAAAATGTTTGAGCAGAACAGCAGGAGGACGTTTTATTGTTGATATGGACGTTGTCATGCACACTCCTTCTCATCAGGTTGCAGACCAGGTTGCAGACAAACTTGAAGTAGATATTCCAAAGGAGTTTCCACGGGTTGTCATGGCCCGAATCCGGCCTCATTTCGGTAGAGGAAACCAACTGAAGAGGCTCGTTCCTTTAACAGGACCGGGCGGAAAACTTGCCGGGCATGTTGGCGCAGCACCTTGGTTTCTTCTGGAAACCATTGACAAGAAAGCAATGAAGGTTGTCCGGGAATACGTGGAAAACCCATTCTGGCAGGAAGAGCGCAAAAAAGGATTTTTGGTGGGACGCTGGCTTCTTACCTTTAAGCCGGATCAGCTTGCCGTGGCAGATGGTGAGAAGCAGGAAGGAACCGCGATTGCCCTGCTCCGGGAGGCTGGAGTGGAGATTGAAAAAGTTGGCAGAGAAAATTTTAAAACGGATATGTCTGCATTTCCCATGGCGGACCGGAAAACGGCTACCCTGGAAGATGAGGAAATTTGAAAAAAAGATAACTTGAGAAACATTCTGGGGAACCAACCGCGGAAACCAATTGCTCTTTTTTTCAAAAGAGGAGGTTGCATTCTGAAAGCAGTCGTTGTTTACTCATTGAAGAGTAATAACATGAAAAAGTCGGCAGCCTCAAAAGATCCTCAATCACCGACAGACCAGATATGTCTGCGGCTAAGGTGCTCCCTCGGGAAGGGGATTACGGCAACGTGTTTATTTTGTCGAAAAGAGTTGAGTGTGCCTTAAATCGAAATTGCGCGAAGATAATTGTCTGAGCCTCAGAGCGCGCGGGTTTTCAGGATGCAAAAATCCGACTCTCTGTCTTTTTTATCCAGAATAATGGTAGATTATGCAAAATCACAGGTCTTTTCTGCGGTCTCTCGTCCTTCTTCTATTTTGTCTTTCCCCTTTTAACCTCTTTGCATCTCAATCAGGAGAGCTTTTTCCCGTATTTGATTCCATCAAGGCAAATGTCGTTTTCTGGGAAAAGGTCTATGCCAAGTATCCGACAACAAAGGGGATTATCCATGATAATCGGAATTTGGGCATCATATATGAGGTCATTGACCTTGTCCCGCAGGACAGGGCTGGATCCCGTAGAATAAATAAAAAACGCGTTAAAAAGGTGAAGGCAAAGTACAAGAAAATACTCCTTTCCTTTGCCGCAGGCGGGCAGGCTAAGACAAAAGAAGAAAAAAAGACCATGGCTCTCTTTGGTGCAAACCCGTCTGCTTCCCAATTCAGAAAGGCTGCAGATTCGATCCGCTTTCAGCTCTGTCAGAAAGATCGTTTTTTCCGGGGAGTTGTTCGGTCTGGGGCATATCTTGAAGAAATCAAAAAGATATTTAAACGTAACGGCCTGCCGGAAGACCTTTCTTACCTGCCCCATGTCGAGTCTTCTTTTAATTACAAGGCGTACTCAAAGTTTGGCGCTGCCGGGATATGGCAGTTTACCCGCTCCACGGGAAAACGTTTCATGACCATTGATTATGTGCTTGATGAACGGCGGGATCCGATTCGGGCCACCCATGCAGCCGCCCGTTACCTGAAAGAGAATTACAGCAAACTCGGCAGCTGGCCATTGGCCATAACGGCCTATAATCATGGGGCCAATGGCATGATGAGGGCAAAAAAGAAAATAGGGGGCTACGAGAAAATTCTCAAAGAATATGATGGAAGAAGTTTTGGTTTTGCCTCCCGCAATTTTTATTCCGAGTTTATCGCAGCCCGCAACGTGGCAAAAAATCACAAAAAATATTTTGGAGATGTCAAGCTGGACAAGCCTGTGGCCGTTTACGAGGTTGCCATGCCGGGATTTGCTCCAGTAAAGGATTTGTCTCGTCACTTTCAGGTCGACCTTGCAACATTGGCTGACCTCAATCCAGGTTTACGTTCTCCTGTTTTTGAGGGGCGAAAATATGTACCAAAGGACTACAAATTGCGTCTGCCGGCCAATAACGGTCATATGACAAAACTTGCAGCCGCCATGCCGGGGGAAATTTTTGCTGCGCAACAGAAACGCAGCCGATTTTACCGAGTCCAGAAAGGCGATACTGCCGGGGCCATTGCCAGGCAGCAGAGGGTAAAACTGCAGGATCTTCTTCTCGCCAATGGTCTGGACCGGCGGGCGACCATTTATGCCGGGCAGAATTTGCGCATTCCCTCTGTTGAGGAAAAAGTTGTGCTCCTGGCAAAAGCCAAGACAACTCGTTCTGATGTGACGGCTCCTGCAGCCATGGAAAAACCGCAAATAATTAAAGAGAAACCCGTAGCTGCCCCTGTTCGCGTTGAAAAAGAGAAAGAAGAAAAGCCGGAAAAAGTGGTTGAAGTCGCCGAAGTTGCCGAAGTTGCCGAACCGGCGCAAAAAGAAGAACCAGTGGAAAAAACAATTGGAGAACTTGAAGAGGAGAGAGTTGTGTCCTCCAGTTGGGAAGAGCGGGTTGCCCGTGTGACGGAAAAACTCAGCAGCGAGGAAACGGAGACAACCGAGGAAGCAGCTGTTCCTGTTGAGGCGGTTTTGGCGAAAGCTGAAATTGAATCGACTGAGCCGGAAAAGCAAGCTGAACAGGAAGTGCTTGAAGAACTTTCCCTGGCCTCCCTTGCCGGAACAGAGGTTGACCCTTCAGTGGTGGTTGGTGATCTTCTGGTGGACAATATTGTGACAAAGAATGGGCATACAACCGGAACCATCCGAGTCGAAGTCGGAGAAACGCTGGGGCATTTTGCTGACTGGCTCCAGGTACCCACTCGCTCCATTCGACGGCTGAACGGCTTGCGTTTCGGCAGGGCAATCAAACTTGGTCAGCGTTTGAAAATTAAGTTTGGCAAAGTCAAAAAAGAAGATTTTGAAGAAAAACGATACGAGTATCACAAAGAGATTGAAGAGGATTTTTTTGCCGCATATAAAATTGAAGGTGCGCGTCTCTATCGGATACAGCCTGGTGATAACATCTGGAGCCTTTGCCATGAGGAGTTTGATTTGCCATTCTGGCTGATCCGGAAATTCAACTCGGCTCATGATTTTAATAACCTAAAGCTTGATGAACTGCTTATCGTTCCTGTGGTGGTGGGAAGAGTAAATGAGAACTGATACGCCAACAACAGTCTTTTTGAAAGATTACCGTAAGCCTGATTACTTTATTGATAGAATTAATCTTCGTTTTGCTCTGCATGAAACCGAAACCATTGTTACCTCTCGTCTGGCCTGCCGACGCAATGGGAAGGCAGGAGAAGGTTCTCATCTCCCACTTGTCTTGGACGGTGAGGATATCGAGCTTCTGTCCGTGAAGCTTGATGCGCAAAAGTTGTCACCGGAAGAGTATGTTGTTGACGCGAATTCTCTCACCATTCCCCAGGTCCCTGACGACTTTTACCTTGAGATAATTACCAGAATAAACCCAAGGGACAATACCTCCCTGGACGGTCTGTACCAGTCAAGCGGTAACTTCTGTACCCAGTGCGAGGCAGAGGGGTTCAGGAGGATTACCTACTTTCTTGACCGGCCTGATGTAATGAGTCGTTTTACCACCATTATCGATGCCCCGCACTCTATCCCGGTCCTGCTTTCTAATGGCAATCTTGTAAAAAAAGGCAACTCCGGTCATGGCCGCCATTTCGCCATCTGGCAGGATCCTTTTCCCAAGCCCTGTTATCTTTTTGCGCTTGTGGCCGGGAATCTGGTGCGGATTGCCGACACCCATACCACTGCCTCCGGGCGTGTCATTGATCTCCATATCTATGTGCAGGAACATAACGCTGATCGCTGTGAACATGCCATGTCGTCGTTGAAAAAAGCGATGAAATGGGACGAGGATGTTTTTGGGCTGGAGTATGACCTGGATCTGTATATGATAGTGGCAGTGGATGATTTCAACATGGGGGCCATGGAAAACAAGGGGCTGAATGTCTTTAATTCCAAATATGTTCTGGCAAAACCTGCAACCGCTACAGACAGTGATTACGAAGGTATAGAGGGAGTCATTGCCCATGAATATTTTCATAACTGGACCGGCAATCGCGTTACATGCCGGGACTGGTTTCAGTTGAGCCTCAAAGAGGGGCTCACTGTTTTTCGGGATCAGCAGTTTTCCGCGGATATGACCTCGGCAGCCGTGAAAAGGCTGCATGATGTGACCATGTTGCGGAATTTTCAGTTCCCTGAAGATGGTGGCCCCATGGCACACCCTGTCCGCCCTGATTCCTATATGGAAATCAACAATTTTTACACTGTAACGGTGTATGAAAAAGGGGCAGAGGTGATTCGCATGATCCATACGCTACTGGGCCAGGAGAGATTCCGCCAGGGTATGGATCTCTATTTCGAGCGCTATGACGGGCAAGCGGTGACATGCGATGAATTTGTGCGGGCAATGGAAGACGGCAGCGGTATTGATCTCGGCCGGTTCCGAAACTGGTACAGCCAGTCGGGCACCCCGGAGCTGAAGGTAGAGTGCCTGCATGATGCCCATACTGCTTCCTGCACATTGCGCGTAACCCAGAGTTGCCCGGATACTCCGGGGCAAAGCAATAAAAAGCCCTTCCATATCCCGCTGGCAGTCGGTTTTCTCGACCAGAGCGGCAAGGAGGAAAAATCTACCCTTATCCTTGATGTGAAGGACTTTGAACAGGAATATGTTATTGAAAATATAATGGAGAAACCCGTGCCTTCCCTGCTGAGGGGATTCAGTGCCCCGGTTAAACTTCACTATGACTATACTGACGAGGAGCTTTGTCTGCTTCTCGCCCATGATACAGACCCGTTTAACCGATGGGAAGCTGGGCAGCGACTTGCCTGCCGGGTATTGCTTGAATTGATTTGGGACATACAGCTGCAAAAGGAGATATCCCTGGATGCGGATTTTATCTCCGTATTTGCCGGCCTTCTCCATCCCTCAAAAGAAGATGCTGCCTTTCTTGCCCAGCTTTTAATATTACCATCGGAAAAATATCTGGGCGAGCTCCTTGATGTCATTGACGTGACGGCCATTCATCAGGCCAGACAGTTTGTCCGGCATACCCTTGCTACAGAATTACGGGACTCCTTTCTGGAAGTGTATCATGAAAACAGCAGTTCGCTTCCCTACCGTTATACTCCGCAAAGCGCGGGCGGAAGAAGTCTGAAAAACGTCAGTCTGTCCTATCTGATGCTCCTTGACGATGAGCCTGTGATGGATCTGTGTCTGCGCCAATTTGAACAGGCTGACAATATGACCGATGTGCTTGCCGCTTTTCAGGCTCTGGTTCATAATCCTGATTGTCCTGAGCGTAAAAGCGTTCTTGTCTCTTTTTTAAGTGAATGGCAGAAAGACAGCCTGGTTCTTGATAAGTGGTTTTCCCTGCAGGCCACGGCACCACTTCCTGAAACGCTGGCAGAGGTCAAGGCGTTAATGCATCATCCGGCCTTTTCGTTGAAAAATCCAAATAAGGTGCGGGCATTGATCGGTGCTTTCTGCGGAGCCAATCAGCTTTGTTTTCACGCTGAAGACGGAGAAGGCTACCGTTTCCTGGCAGATCAGGTTCTTGCTATTAATGCGTTCAATCCGCAGATTGCTTCCCGGCTTTTGTCTCCACTTACCAGGTGGCGGAGATTTGATTCGGCGCGGCAGGATATGATGCGCCGGGAGCTGGAGCGGATTCTTAGGGATGAGAAACTCTCTAAAGATGTCTATGAGGTGGCATCTAAAAGTTTGAAATGATGTTTTTTTATTAGGATGGAGCGGGAGTGCGCGGAGTTGCTTTAAGAAAAAAAATGAGTGAATGAGGATAACAGATGGATATTTCAAAAACAATTGCCAGGATGAAGGAAAATCCTGAATTTAAGAAAAACGTGGGAATGGTCCTTGTCCATAATGGTGTGGTCAGAGCCTGGTCGAGAAAGGACGGCAAGAATGTCTCCGCCCTTGAAGTAACGCCTGATTTTGAAAAAATTGAGAAAATACGCCAGGAGTTCCTTGTTGAGGAAGGCATTTTTGATATTATTATTGAGGCAAAATCAGGTCGCTTCCAGCCAGGAGACGACCTGCTTTTCATTGTTGTAGCCGGGGCCTTGCGGGAGCACGTCAAACCGGTTCTTGCGGCCCTTCTTGATCGGGTCAAGGCGGAGGCCGTCAGTAAAAAAGAGATTGTCGCATCTTGAAAAACGAGGCATGTTGGAGTAAATAATTGTTTTTTGCCATTTTTGAGCGAGATACTCTGACTTCACGTTAGTTAGTGCCTGTCCATAAATGGCCCTTTTGACAGATATCTGGACAGACACCAGTTAAAAATAACGCTGATTAATACACCACGAACAACACAGAGAACACGAAGAAAAGATTCTAACAAAGGAAAAACATGCTGTCCCCCTTTGTGTACTTCGTGCTCTTCGTGGTAGAAATTTTTTTTATTTTTGTTCCTCATTTCCGTTTTACTCGACATGGAGTTATTTTATGTACACTGCATCTGATTTACGAAAAGGTTTGAAGGTTGAAATTGATGGAGAACCATTCATTGTTACCGACTTTGAATTCTCCAAGCCGGGGAAAGGACAGTCTCTTTACCGTACCAGGCTGAAAAATATGGTTACCGGCAATGCCTTCGAGAAAACCTATCGTTCCAACGATAAATTTCGCAAGGCACCGCTTGAAGAGCGTACCATGCAATATCTCTATTCCCAGGGCGATGAATATCATTTCATGGATACTAAATCCTATGAACAGATAGCCATCACTGCAGAACAGCTTGGCGACAATATCAACTTCATGGTTGATAATATGGATGTCGCCGTTCTGGTTTTCAAGGAGCGTCCAATTGGTGTCACTCTGCCTAATTCAGTTGTCCTTGAGGTAACGCGGGCTGATCCCTGGGCCAAAGGAGATACCAGCGGCACGGACACAAAACCCGTAACCGTGGAAACCGGGTACACCCTCCAGGTTCCGCCTTTTGTGGAAGAGGGTGATAAAATCCAGATTGATACCCGTACAGGACAATATATAACCAGGGCAAAGGAGTAAGCTTTTTTGGCATTTTCCTTTCTTTCCAGGCGGGCCGAAATTTTTCAGGCTGTCCGGCTGTTTTTCCTGGAGCGGGAGTATCTTGAAGTGGATACTCCCCTCCGCCTCCCCGCTCTTCTCCCCGAAGCAAACATCGCTCCGCTTGAATCGTCTGGGTGGTATTTGCAGACTTCGCCCGAGTTATGCATGAAACGGCTTCTTGCCCGTGGCCATGACAAAATTTTTCAGATATGCAAATGTTTCAGAAAGGATGAACGGGGCACCCTCCATCTTCCCGAGTTTACCATGCTTGAGTGGTATCGAACCGATATTGACTACATGGATCTCATGGAGGAGTGCGAGAGTTTACTGCGTTTTGTTGCCGAGCGGGTTGCCTCGCAAAGCCCGGCTTCCCTTACCATACTGGCGGATGCAAGCTGGGAATATCTTTCCGTAACCAAGGCCTTTGACCTCTATGGCCGGATCTCGTTAGGAGAGGCATTAACCCAAGGAATGTTTGATGAGGTTCTGGTCAGAGATGTGGAGCCGCGTTTGGGATTTGTCAGACCGACATTTCTCTATGACTATCCCGCCCAGCTTGGCTCCCTTGCCCGTCTTAAAAGTGCAGACAAGAATCTGGTTGAACGTTTCGAACTCTATGTCAATGGAGTAGAGCTTGCCAACGGCTTTTCCGAACTTACCGATGCCGAAGAGCAGCATTCACGGTTTGTCAGGGAAAGAGAGATTGCAGCTGGCATGGGACACAGTTTTGGAGCCATGCCGGAGAAGTTTCTTGACGACCTTGAGCGAATCGAAACCGCAGCAGGTATTGCCCTTGGTGTTGACCGCCTTGTTATGCTGCTCTGCGGGGCGGAATGTATTGATGATGTTGTAGCATTCACACCGGAAAATTTGTAAACCTCTCCGGGGGAATTATTTTCAAATAAGTCAGTTGCAATTTTTGTATTTATTCAGCGAGGGCTCGAAATGGGCCTCAACTCCAGGCCGTAGTTAGCCATTTTTTTTCATCCGGGCCGACACTTCCGGATAATGCTCTTCCAGACAATCAGGACAGATTCCATGGCTGAACTTGGCATCCGAATGTTCATGGATGTACTGCTCTATCTGCTTCCAGTATCCCTGATCATCGCGTATCATTTTGCAATGCGAGCAGATGGGGAGGATGCCCTGCAGGGTTTTGATCTCGTCCAAGGCATGTTTTAATTTTTTTATCAACTCCTCCTTCTCGATTTGTATTTTTTTTCGGATTTCTATTTCATAGTTGAGTTTCTTGTTGGTCCTGTCCAGATCAAGAAATATCAACTCGAATGGTTTTTCTATTCCTGTTTTAATTATGGCTTCATAGATGAGTAAAAAAGAAAGGATTTTGAAATAGTGCCCTAACAGGTTGGAGAATCCGTAATTGCTGATGTAAAAGGTGAAAGCAAGCTCGGAAATGATTGTACAGATTATTGACCAGAGGAGGAGCTGGTACACCTTGCTTTCAAACTTTCCCCTGTTTTGGCGTAAAAGAAAGATCGCGGCCATCAGTATGGCACAGATAATATACTCGCTCACCTTTTTAAAAGGTGTCAGTCCTTGGCCATCGACAAAGCATACGGGAAAGACTTTCCAATAAAAAACGCTTGCAATGAACAGAGCTGTGACCACTGCATAGACCGCAAATACTATGTTTGATTTGGGAGCCGTCCCTCTTCTCAGGAATATGAAGGCCAGAAGGAGGGTCATGCTTTCCAGATAACGGGCACCTACCCACAGTTGGTTGGCGTAGTAATCGTAATCCGTGAATATTGGCATCCCCTTATATGACAAGGTGTGCAGCAGATCTATAAAGGCAATGAAAAGGTAGGAGACGCCTATAAACAAAAGATAAGGATTACTGATATATTTTTTGGAATTCCAGGCAATCATGAACAGGGAAAAAGCGACAATAATGCTGAACCCTTCAGCGAGAACATGAAAAAAAAGGTAGTTCACCCAGGTCGTAAAATAAATTCCGATTAAAACAGCAACCAGCATCGAAATATTGATGAGCGGCTGCATCTGCTTAACTGTAACATTATTCATCGTTTATCCTGCGGACTGTGAAAATAGAAGGACAGCATACAAACAACTTTTACTGTGTGCCTTCGGTAAATTTTTTATTATACTCCCGACACTCAGAATAGGCAAATGTACCTATTTTGAGTGTCGGTGGGTGCAGATTACAATCTCAAAGGTCGAGTTTAAATTACTTCTTCGTAGTGGTGATCCCACTCCTTAGAATGTATCACATTGTCGCTTTCCTTGTACATGATGCAATTTTTCCAGCTAACATGCAATGGGAAAATGTGCTGATAGAAATTGATGGGCAAAGCTTGAGCAGATATAAATGGGGGCATGATTACGGCGGAAGATGACTTGGGCGAGTTCAACGTTGTTCAGGCGAAAAATTCGCAAATTAAGTCACGTTGTTGCACAAGAAGTGATTTGCAATTTATCGTACCCGGATTTGATCGCCGTTAAAAATGAACAAACCAGCGCAGATAAAATTGGTCTGGCTGCCGGCCGAATTCATCGCTTTCGTTGCCATGAAAGAAGAAAATGCCGCTCCCCAAGGTCATTTCGTCGCTGAGGCTGTATTCCAGGGAGGGTGCCAAGAAGGTAGACGAATCGTCCAGGTTGACAATGGAGAGGAGTTGAAGAGACCAGAGAAGAGCCGGCTGGTAACTGATGATGCAGCCCAGTTGATCCGCCCCGCTTGCATCGTCAAACAAGTATTCGCCCAGCAGAACCAGGGAATTTGCAAAACCGTACTCAATACCTGCGATTAACCGTGTGTGGCGCTCACCTGTTTTCCGGTCATGGAAGCTGCCCCCTTCACTGCGCAGATCAATGCCGGTCTCAAACAGTTCTCCCTCCACTTCCCAGCCGATTATGTCAAGGTCATTGTCATTATCAACAACGGTCACCAGTGCAAGGTCGGCAAACTCCAGGTAACCTTTGGCCCGTGCCGCATTTATATTGCCTGAAAGTGTGGCATCAAAATTTGCCAGGTCGCTTATCAGATATTCATAGCGCAAGGCCTCTGTTCCCTTTCTCTCCTCTGTTTCTATGGCCTGGGAATTTATGGGATTAAAAACATCAATGGGGTTCCATATTCTTCCCACTCCAAAGGGGACGCGTTGGCGGCCAAAAACAAAAAAATGTTTTGCGCCGCGGTATTCGCAGTAAGCGCGATAGATATCACCTTTGTTTTGCAGGCTTTTCCGCCCTTCATTATAAAGGGAATTATTGTCAAGAATGATTTTTGCCGTAAAATCCTTATTCTGCGGCATCTCAAGATCGATGTCGGCACGCAGTCGGTTGAAATCAATTATGTGATTTTCACGATCAAAGCTGATAATGTTTGTGTTCTCAATGCCATGGTCAAATCGAGGAGCAAGAAGTGCGGCGCTTAAAAGAAAACTAGCCAGAATACTCATTGCTGACAACTTTCCCGTCTCGGAGTTTTATGGAATGTTTTGCCTTATTAATAACCAGTGGGTCGTGGGATGAAAAGATGATTGTGATTTTTTCTTCTTCATTGAGTCGTTGCATCATGTCCATGAGTTTCTCAGCACTTTTGCTGTCCAGGTTGGCGGTTGGTTCATCGGCCAGGATAAGTTTTGGCTTTGTGGCCACGGCCCGTGCCACTGCAACGCGTTGCTGCTGACCGCCGCTCATCTGGTTCGGCAGTTTGTCAAGCAGGGTTTTGATCTCAAGTTTTCCTGCTATTTCATCAGTGCGGAGCCGGCGTTCTTTTTGCCTCCAGCCCCTGAGATTCATGATGTATTCAATGTTTTCCCTGGCAGTCAGAACCGGCAGAAGGTTGTAGGACTGGAAAATAAAGCCTATGTGGTCACGCCTCACCAGGGAGAGTTCTTTTTCCGGGAGTCCTGTCAGTCTTTGTCCTTCAAGTCTGACTTCTCCGTCACTGGCTTCATCAAGGCCGCCGATGATATTAAGCAAAGTGGTTTTGCCGCTGCCGGAAGGGCCTGAAACAACGACAAATTCACCTCGGGCAAAGGTGAGGTTGATGTCGTGCAAACCTGTAACTTCCACATCTTTTCCCGGGTGGAAAATCTTACTTATGTGGTCGATTTTTAGAAAGGATTCTGACATGATGTGTCCTTAAGGGCTTAACGGCTGAAACTATATCTTGTGTATGGTCTCAATCGGGTTTGATTTTTTGAGAATCCGTAAAGGAATCAGGACGCTTAGTAATGTTGCCAGCGTCACAGAAATCAGGGCGGTCAAAAAATAACCGGGCCGTATTATGGCATAAATTATTGAATCAATGCCAAAGGCATCCAGGCCCTGACTGAATATGGTCAGGTCAAGACCATGCCGGTAATAATAATAGAGTGTCGTTCCTCCCAGGGCAGAACCGCCCAAAAAACCGATAAATCCAAGAAAAAATGACTCAATCATGACAATCTGGCTGATCTGTTTGAACTTGGTGCCAATGGCAAGCATGATACCAAATTCCCGCAGACGTTCAAGGACACTGACCAGTATGACACCGAAAATTCCCAGGCCTGCCACGCAAAAGACAAGAAAGCTTGTTACAAGGTTGAATCCCTTCATCATCACCCTGCTCTGCATGAGTGCCGGATACATCTGATCCCAACGGAAAACCTCCAGGTCGGGAAAGCGCTGCGCCAGTTCTGTCTGCATTTGGTTAATGCTTTTTTCCGTATGGAGCATTATGGAGATTTGAGTTGTTCCGCCATGCATTAAAAGCATGTCATCAGCTTTTTTTCTGTCAATGAAGACAGCTGTCTCATCAAGGCCCATATTGTTTGTTTTGATAATGCCGCTTACCTTAAGGGCAATCGAGGCCACTTCGTTTTCTGTGTTCTGCGCTGAAAGGATGACCTTCTTGCCGATTTTTACCTTTAGTTTTTCTGCTAGTTTTGCTCCCAGGATGACCCCCTTTTTTTTGGGGCCAAAGGAAAAAGCGCCCTCCTGCAGGTAGTCGCCAATATTTCCGTGTTTGTTTTCCTGATCAAGGTCAATGCCAAAGATTGTTGCGCCTCTGGAATAATGTGCAGTGGCAATAAGGCCGTCCTGGAGAATGCGCTGAACGGTTGTTTTTACCAGTCTGCTTTCCTGCAGGAATCCGTTGATTGCCTCGGGGGTGCCTATCATTTTTTTTATATCCGGATCCTGTCTGTATCCCTTGGTAAACAGGCTGATATGCCCGCTGCTGCTGCGGATCGCGTTGCCAATCATCTGTTCGGTCATGCCGTCATAGATGCCTTCCATGAAAAGCAGTCCCCACAGGCTGACTGTTATCATCAGAACAACGAGAATAGACCTGCCTTTGCGACGTTTGAGCGAGGCCCAGGCTATTCTCGTTGACAGCTTATACATGATGGATTGCCTCAACCGGTTTGAATCTGTTGACCTTGAGAATGGGATAAAGGGTGGAGAGCACGGCCAGCAGAAACATGATTGTCATATCCCTGGCAATGATGAGGGGGGAAAAAATTGTAGGCATTTCCGATGCAGCAAGTCCGTATTGCCTGAACTGTTCTTCATATCCGGAATAGACAATGGGGTGCAGATGGAAGTAATAGGAGAGTGCTCCTCCAATCAATCCGCCTGAGACGACGCTGATCAGGCCGATAAGAAAACTTTCCAGAATGAGGAGATAAAAAATCTGGGAAGGAGTGGTGCCCACTGCCCGCAAGACGCCGATCTCGCGGATTCGTGAAAAAACAGTGAGCCAGGTATAGATCATGATAACAAAGAAAATAACGATAAAAATAATTCCAAGGGTAATATAGCCGAAAATGGAATCCACCTCCATTGCCTGCACAAGGCTTGCCATGGTGTCGTTCCAGCTTAAGGACTCATAGTTGCTCCCGATTTCTTTACCTATAACTGCGGCGATTTCTTTTGCATCTCCTGGAGAAGTCGGGAGAACGATAAAGTGGGTGGCGTAATTTTCACTCGCCATTATCTTGTCAAAGTAGCCTTTGCCGACAAAGGCTGATCCAGCATCAAAATCATAGAGACCGGTCTTGAAAATCCCTTTAACCGTCAAATTGTCAGCAGCAAAAGAATAATCAGCGCCGGTTCCGACAAAGGCCAGTCTGTCGCCCACCTCGACCTTGAGCCTCTTGGCAAGCTCATTGCCCATGTATACCTGGGCAATGTCATCCGCAGCCAAATACTGCCCTTTCAGGAGAGATTTTTCCAGCCGGGAGAGCTTTTTCTCTTTATCCGGTTCAATGCCGCAAAACATGGCTCCAACCGTCTTTTCCCGGGAGGAAAAAAGGACAAAAGATTCAAAACGTTCACCAAAAACAGCAATGTTGTCAATTGATGCCAGCTTCTTTTTTATTTCCCGGGCATCAAATATGAGGTTGTCGTAGCTTGGTGTTTTGCGGAAATCCTTCTGGGTAATCTGCAGATAGCCGTGATAAATTTCCACGGCATTTTGGATCATTTTGTTGTGGGAGCCGTCGGAGAGTGCGGTGGAAAAGACCAGAAGTCCCGTGGAGAAGCATGTGAGCAGAAAGGTGACAATGCTTCGTTTTTTGTATGCCAGGATATTTTTTACGGCGATTTTAAGAAACATGATTTTATAAGCCTTGGAATCCACAAAATAACAAAAGAAGTGAAAAACGGTGCTATCGTGAAAATCTCTTCAAGGCCCTTTTGGTAAAATAGGCATTATCAATTTTTTCATCAAACTCAGATTCAAGAATAGTGATAATAGTCTGATGGCCGGCTTTTTCTTTATCCTGCGGCTCCATGACCCAAAGGGCTGGAAAATATCGTTTGCCGAATTTTTTTATATCCTGATAAGAGAGAATTCGTACGAGTTCTCCTTCTTCATCATAGTATTTCACGGAAAGGGGAAGCAGGTAGGTTTTCGAAACGGTCATGATGATTTTTCCCCATACCACGGGGGCATCTTCAAGGGGTAAAAGCTCTATTTCATAGTCAGTGTCGTTTTCAGAGAGCAGTGTTGCCTTATAGTCTTCACTGATCGAACTTTCCCGCACCAGGTCGTCATTGGTGAAATCTGTTCCCATCCAGCTCTGCAGCATCATGGAGGCCGGTATTTTCAAGGTTTTTTCGATGCGGGGCACATACTGCCACATGGCGCTGTCAATTTTAAGAAAAGTAATTCCTTTGTCTTTCTGGGGATAGGTTATCCTGATAAAACTCTTTTTTTTGCCAATTGAGTATGACTCCATTGCCATGGTGCGCTCGGTGCGCGGCGTTTTCATCTTCAGGGCGATTTTTTGAAAAGCGGTTTTCCCGGTCAGGTTGTCTTCCACCTGCCTGATAAGTGAATCTGCGTCAGCGGCAAAAATATTTGTCCGGGCGAGAGAAAGAAAAGCAACAGTGATAATAAGGCAGAAAAAAAGAGATTTTTTTGTCTGCCAGGGATAGCGGGGAAAAGATATTTTTGGAGAAAAGAGGAGATTCATGATTCTTGGAGGTTGCCTTAACTGTCTGTTCATATACTTCTTTTTTGTTATATTTGTGAAATTTACTATACAAAGTGTGACATAATCATACACCAATTGCCAGTTGTTTGTTCTTGACAAAAAATAAACGTTATGGCAACAGAAATAGAATTGATGAATAACCACTCAGTTTTCTTTTGTCCCGGAGCGTTCCTTTTTTAGTTTAATTATCTCGCCATGTTGTCTCTGTTTGGAGACGGATGTGTTGAGGGTAATTATCTTTCTTATGGAAGGCAAAGGGGAATTCTATGAATAGATGTTCAGTTAAGGAGATGAAGAGATGAAGAAAAGATTGAAACTCTTGGCAACTGCAATAAGTTTACTTGCTCTAACTGCAACACCCGTGCTGGCAAGCGGTTCCAAGGCTCACAAACCAAGTCCCGATGCTGCCATCCAAATGCTGCAGGAAGGCAATCAGCGTTTTGTTTCAGGAAAGTCAACCCAGCCGCACACAAATGCCGCTCGTCTGGCTCTGGCTGGAAAAGAAGACCAGGGTGACCATGCTTATGCTACAGTTATTACCTGTTCTGATTCCCGCGTGCCCGTTGAAATTCTTTTTGATGCCGGTGTTATGGATATCTTTGTCATCAGAGTGGCTGGAAATGTTGTTGATGTTGACGAGGCTGGTTCCATAGAATACGGCTTGGCACATGTTAACACGCCCGTCCTGGTCGTTCTCGGACATACCCAGTGTGGAGCGGTTACGGCAGTAACAAATGCTGTTCAGGGGCACGGTCATGCACTGGAGCGCAATATTCCACCTCTGGTTGACAATATCGAACCTGCAGTCAAACGTGCTATTGCAGCCCATCCGAAAGCGCATGGGGCTGACGTTATACCTTTTGGTATTGAAGAGAACGTCTGGCAGGGTATTGAGGACCTTTTCATGAGCAGTGCCTCGACAAGGGACATTGTAAAAGCTGGAAAAGCCAAGGTTGTTGGCGCGATTTATGACGTCAGCAACGGACATGTTAAATGGCTTCCCGAAGACAAGGTCACAGAGATTCTTGACAAGGTTGAGAAAAATCCTGCCCGCGCAATGAATGCCATGGCGGGCGGTCATTAATTAAAATTGACGGTCTCGTAAAAACCCTCTCGACCGCCGCCGGAACGTGTGTAACTTGTTGATATTTCGTTGGCGGATGGTCAGCCTCAGGACTTTTTGCGACTTCATCAAAATTCATTTTTTGTGCCTCGCTTCTCTTTGCCAGGCACAATGTCAGCGCGCTTCAAAAGGCTGATTTTTTTATCCCGGTCTTTTGAAGCGCGGTCATGTTCGCCCTTTCGGCCCGGCGTGCCAGTTGTTTTTTTAGCTATGCTTTGAGTCGCCTCGTTTTATCCTCATCCACTACAGTGAAATAAAATATCAAAATTTGACGGTTTCGTAAAAACCCCCTCAACCGCCGCCGACAAGTATGTAACTTGTTGATATTGCGTTGGCGGATGGTCAGCTTGAGAGCTTTTTGCGAGACCATCAAAATTTCAGGGGCTAAAAGCCATAAGTCTTTGGCTCCGTTTTGCTCGCTCCACTTTTCAACAGCCTGCTATGTGATACTGCTATTTGCGCAGTGAAATTGACTAAACAGTGAATGGTTCCTATAGTTAAGTTGAGTGGTAATTTTTTGAAATTATTATTTTTTTGTTAGTTTAAGTGAGGTGCTACTATGATGAATAAAGAAGAATTATGCAAAAAAATTACAGAGGTTTTTCCGGATATCGGGGCCTGTGGAATTGATGTCAATGTGGGGTTTGATGCAGATAATGAAGCCTGGATTGTTGATCTGATTAAAGATAACCATCACCTGACAACGTTTCTCGAAATTCCGGAAGCAGATGAATGTATGGCGGGAAAACAGTGCGTTTCCCTCGGATTGCAGATTGCCCAGCTGCGAAGAAACCTGGGACTTATTCATTAGTTGGTGTCCGTCCGCAAAAGGCCCTGTTTCCGGACAGGCACTCGTCACAATGGACAGCTGAAAAAAGAGGGGGAACCCCTCTTTTTTCAGTCAACCCTCATCAACTGGAAGGCGCCCAGCTGAGGTATTCCTCCCTGGGTATTTCTTTCCCCCTCAAGAACAGCAAGCACGTCTCCGGGAATCAGGTAGCCCAGTTTTTTTGCCTCTTCCCTGGCTCTCAGGACAATTTGATCCCGGGTCAGGTTGTCTCTGATGATAATTGGAGAAATATTCTTGTAGATGGACGAATGGCGGGCAACATGCAGTGAGTTGGTGACAAGGAGGGTGGGAACCGAGCGGTTCCATTTTGACAGATGGGTATAGATGAGCCCTTTGAGGTCGATGACCATGAGTGCTGCAGCTCCTTCCTGGCTTGCTGCAGCAAGCAGGGCCGGATTAAATCCTTGATGACTGCTCAGGTGCTCACAGTGATTTTTGGGCGGATCGGCGTGTTCTTCTTCTTCGCTGATGATTGAAGACATGGTGCGAACAACGTTGACCGGGTCTACACCCACGGCGCTTTCGCCTGAAAGCATGACCGCATCTGTTCCTTCTCTTATGGCGACACTGACGTCAGTGACTTCCGCCCGTGTCGGCCGATAGTTGAAAGTCATGCTGTCCAGCATCTGGGTGGCGGTTATTACAGGAGTATTTGCCTGCCAGCAGCGTCTTATGATTTCTCGTTGGACGCGCGGGACTGTTGAGGCAGGAAGTTCCACCCCCATATCTCCTCGAGCTATCATGACAGCATCTGTTACTTCAATGATTTTGTCTATGTTTTCAACTGCTTCAGGCTTTTCTATTTTAGCGACAACCTTCAGGTTGCGTTTCCCCTGATTTATAAGTTCTTTGATCTGCAGTATGTCGTCGGCTGATCGGACAAATGACAATGCAACAAAGTCGATGGAACGTTCCTGTCCCCAGGCAAGGTCCTGTTTGTCTTTTGCCGTAATGCTGGGCAGGGAAAGAGGAGTCGCAGGAAGATTTATACCTTTACTGGACTTCAGAGTTCCTCCGACAACAACCTTGCAGAGCACTTCGCTCTGGCCCTCTTTTTCGACAATGAGTTCTAGGAGTCCGTCATCAAGAAGAAGAGGGTCTCCGGCCCGTAAATCGGGCAGAATGTCTGGAGTGATCGTTGAAAATCGTTCGTCTGTACCCTCTATTGGTTCGGCCTGGATAATGATTTTTCTGCCGGCAACAAGGCTGACGGCACCGTTGCTCATCGGTCCTGTTCTGATTTTAGGGCCGCAGAGATCCATGAGAATGGCAATGGGTCTGGACCATTTTTCCTCAGCCTGCCGGACGGCATTGAGCCTTTTTTCGTGCTCTTCGTATGTTCCGTGGGAAAAGTTCAGACGTGCGATGTCCATGCCGGCAAGTATCATCTGACCTAAAATTTCCGGAGACTCTGAGGCCGGTCCAACAGTGCAGATGATTCTTGCCATCTTTTTGAGGTTAATGTTGACTGATCTTTTCACTCGTTCGATGAGTTCCTTGAGCCTGGAGGGATGAATTGGTTTTGGAAGAAAACCAATGACATTGCTGAACATGGATAGACGTGAACTTATATCTGTTTCCTCGAGACTTCCTGACATGACAATGATTGGGCACTGGGGGCAGACGACTTTCATGGCCTCAATGAATTTAAAGCCGTCCCATTGGGGCATGACAATGTCGGTAAGTACCAGGTCGTAATGCCGGGAAGTCGCTTTGTGGAATCCCTGCTGTCCATTTTCCACAGCATCAACCCTGTGGCCCATTTTTTTGAGTTGCGCCTGAAGGAGTGTGCTGATGACCGGAGAATCGTCGAGGAGAAGGATTTCCATGGCTAGACCTTTAAAGGTTCAATTTGATGAGACATTTTACATCAACAGTTTGCACATTGACTCCACTAGTTTATTCATGTCTAGAGGTTTCATGAGAAGATTATAAATGCCGATCTTTTTGGCTTTTTGATTATCCAAGCTGTCGCTGTGTCCTGTAAGGATAATTATCGGCATTTTCGGACGGATTTTAAGTATTTTTTGGGCCAGTTCATAACCGGTCAGAGCCGGCATTGTCTGGTCAGTAATGATAATATCAAATTTATCAGGATCTTTCCGAAATAATGCCAAGGCTTCAATACTGCTGGTGACCCCCAATGTATTGCAACCAAGGCGCTCCAGGACATTTTTACCCAATAGTACGTTAAATTCAATATCATCAACAAACAGAACACGGGCACCTAACCATGGTAACTCGGTTTGCACTTCACTTTTTTGAACAGGGGTATTGTCGTCTGTAGCAACGGGAAAATAGAGGGTAAATGTCGAGCCCTGACCCTTTTTGCTATGCACGGTAATGGCCCCTTTATGGCTCTTGACAATACCGAGAACGGTTGCAAGTCCCAGCCCGGTTCCTGAGCCCTTCTTTTTGGTGGTGAAATAGGGGTCAAAAATCCTCTCCCGCGTCACTTGGTCCATACCTTGTCCTGAGTCTTTGACTATCAGTCGGATATATTTCCCTGCTGACAGATCCTGGATTTGACCGGCCAACTTTGGGTCAACGCTGATTTCATCAAGCCTGACCTCTAGGATGCCTTTCTTCTGCCCTATGGCATGGAATGCATTTGTGCAGAGATTCATTATCACCTGATGAATTTGGGTAAAATCGGCGATCACCGAACTGCAATCAGGATGAATATCTTGTCGAATTTCCACTGTGGTCGGTAATGAACTTCTCAGGAGTTTCAATGCCTCTTTGATGACCTGCTGCAGTTTTAATGGCTGCCATTTCTGCTCAGACCTCCTGCTGAAGGTAAGAATCTGTTGCACAAGCTCAGTGGCTCGTTTCCCGGCATTTTTTATCTGCTGAGCATCTTTATGTTGCCGGCTTCCCTCTTGCAGATCCATGAGCAACAGGTCGGCAAAGCCGACAATTGCATTCAAGAGATTATTAAAATCGTGGGCAATGCCGCTTGCCAGGGTGCCGATGGCCTCCATTTTCTGCGTTTGGCGCAGTTGCTGCTCGATTTTTCCCTTTTCAATTTCAGTTTCCTTTAAGGGCGTGATGTCCTGGGTTGTGCCGATCGACCGAATCGGAGCACCTGTCTCATCATATTCCGTTCTCCACCGTTCATGGAGGTATTTCACCCCGCTTTCCCTGGTTCCGATGCGATGAATAATATCATATTTCTTTTTATTTTTTACTGAGTCGCGATATGTCCCGTCAACAAGTGCCCTGTCATCCGGATGCACGATGTCGAGAAAGGTCTCATACGATGATACTTTACATTTTTCTCTATCAATACCGAATATGTTGTATTGCTCATCAGACCACACTAATTCATTGGTATGGAGATTCAATTCCCAATGGCCTATATGGGCAATACTCTGGGCTTCGCGGTGAAGATCTTCTTTTTTTCTTAAGTCCTCTTCTGTCTTAAGGCGTTTTTGTTCCTGCCGATAACTGTCAAAAATTCGTGCACATGTAACAAGGAGTGGAGAAAGAAATTCTAAAATTTCTTCATCATAACCATTTGGACAGTTGGCAATACCAACCAGGCCGATAAGAGTATCGCCAATAGAAAAAGGGATACCGAGAAATGCTTTGAGCGGCGGATGCCCATCTGGAATTCCTCCGGCGCGAGGGTCTGAAGCTGGAGAATTGGCAATGACAGGCTTGCCGGTCGTCAAAACCCTGCCAAAAAGTGTTTTCAGATTGGAAAACTCCATGCCGTGCGGAGCATTCTGTTCATAGAATTCCCGAGTTTCACGATTCCAGGCAATATTTGTTATGGCATGGGTTTTTAGGTACGGGTTGCCTTTGTCGGTGTATAACACCTCCCCGATAAAACCATATTCACTGGCTGTTATCAAAAGAAGATCATTTAAAAGGTTGTCGAATAATGTGCGTGTGCTCACATCAGCAATGAATTCGGACTGTGCCCTGTTGATGGCCAGCAGTAGCTTCTTGCTTTTATTTAATGAGTCACGGGTATTTTTGAGTTCCGCAACATATCGGGACTTCTGTTTATTTTGTCGAGGCATTATCTTTTTGAATTCCTGAGTCATTTATTCAACCATTGTCTGGAGTCAGTCTCAAGCTTCACTCGTCCTTACCAGAACCCGTTGTAAGACGGAAAAGATTTCATGCGGTTGAAAGGGCTTGGTGACATATGCATCCATACCGGCAGCCAGGCATTTCTCACGGTCACCGGCCATGGCATGGGCGGTCATGGCAATGATGGGTGTCTGGCGCCCTTGCTGCTGTTTGGCCACCTGCATAAGAAGTCCTCGGTACTCTGTGTTTGCTGGGATATTACGTTGTTCACACTGGCGGATATATCGTGTTGCTGCAATACCGTCCAGTTTCGGCATCTGCACGTCCATTAAAATGACATCAAAGTTATCTGTGGCAAGCTGTTCAAGGGCCTGCATACCGTTTAAGGCCGTGGTGGTCTGGTATCCTGCTTTTTCAAGAATAACCTGGGCCAGATCCAGGCTAAACGTGTTATCCTCCACCAGGAGTATTTTTAACAATTGAGGCAGTATAAAGTGGTTTTCATAACAATCCTGCTTCTTATTTTTCTCGATCGTCAAAACAGGATTTGTTTCAAAAAAAGCAATAAAATAAAAATGAGATCCTTGTCCAGGTTCGCTGTCAACTTGGATTTCCCCTCCAAGCATTTTCACAAGTCTCTTGCTGATCGCAAGCCCAAGACCGGTGCCGCCAAAACGTCTGGTGATTGAGGTGTCTGCCTGGGTGAAATTGTCGAAAATTGACTTTTGCGACTCTAAAGAAATTCCTATCCCTGAATCTCTCACGGAAAATTGCAGTTTCAGTTCAGCGTCGTGCTGAGACACCAATTCAACAGAGAGAGTAACTGTGCCGGCCTCGGTAAATTTGACGGCATTGCCGACAAGATTCATCAGGATTTGATTTAAGCGCAGATCATCACCGAGCAGGTTAATCGGTATCTGAGGTGAAATTGCCACAGACAGCTTGAGCCCCTTTTCCTCTATCTCTGCACTGAAGACCTTCAGGATGTCATCACACATATTTCTGAGATCAAAGGGTCTCTTTTCCAGGGTAAGCTGTCCTGCCTCTATTTTTGAAAAATCGAGAATATCGTCAATAATTGTCAGCAGTGACTTGGACGATTGCTGGACTGCCATGAGATACTTGCGTTGTTCAGGAGACAGTTGCGTATCAAGGGCAAGCCTGTTCATGCCCATGATGACATTGATTGGAGTTCGTATCTCATGACTCATATTGGCTAGAAATTCACTCTTGGCCCGACTGGCCCTCTCGGCCTCCTCCTTGGCTTGGGCCAGGCGAATGGCATCATCTTTACGGTCTGATATGTCCCGCACTATTGCCAGAATATATTCCATGCCGCTGATTATTACGAGTTTCAGGTTGACCTCCACCCAGAAGAGGTTGCCATTGGCGCATTTTGCATGCCATTCAAAGAGCTGGGGACCTAGGTCTTTCGTCATATGGATAAAATGAATGGCCTCATGCATGCTGTAAGGCGGCTTCCCTTCACTTAGATCTTCGACTGTCAGGTTCTCAAAATCATCATGAGCGATGCCATACATCCTGCTGGCTTTGTCGTTGGCGTCAAGTATCCTGCCGGTGCCCATTTCATGGAGAAACATGGCATCGTTTGCCGTGTTGAAGACGGTACGGTAATTGTCTTCTGAAGCACGGAGGAGTAACTCCGCCTCCTTGGAACTGGAGATGTCGATGGTAACACCGAGCGTGCCCGTTATTGTGCTGCCGTTTAATCCGTAGAGGGGATGAATGGTTAAAAAAGCTGGAAATTGTTTGCCTGATTTTCTGTAGAGAATTGTTTCTCCGGAAAAGCCCTTTTCCCCTTGGGCGAGACGCTGCTGTATTTCAGGGAATTTTTCAACCTCCTCCGGCTTGTGAAGCATGGCGACCGGCTTACCGATGGCCTCCTGAGCGGAAAAACCGAATATTTTTTCAGCTCCGGGGCTGAAACTGGTGATGATGGTATCCTTTCTTTTGAGATCGGTGGTGATAAAAGCAACGTTGTCCGCTGCATTATATATGGTCCGCAGTAGCTCTTCACTTTCCTGCAGGGATTTCCGGGTATTGATGAGGTCGGTAATTTCAACCGCAAAGCCTATCACTCCTTCTATCTCGCCATTTTGAAGTTGATAGGGCATTTTGTCGGTGCGGAACCATCGTTTCCTGTTGGTCAGGAGAGGTTCAACAATATTGCGTTTGGCCTTGCCTGTTCTGATGACCTCAAGGTCATCCTGCCAATAGGCCTGGGCAATGGCTTTTTCTTCGGCAAAATCAAAGGCTGAGCGAGTGAGAAGCTCCTCCTTGCTTCTGTTTACGGCTTTGCAAAGAGCATCGTTGACAAACAGATAGTGGTTTTTGCTGTCCTTGAAAAAGACCAGGGCCGGAAGACTGTCCAGGATAGTTTCCAGCTGCTTTTCGCTTTGTCTGAGCTTTTCCTCCAGGAACTTTATTGCCGTAAGATCGGTAAGGGTGCCGATCATCCCGATTGTTCTGCCGGCACCATCCTGGAGTATCGAGTTGTTCATGTAGCCAGGGAAGGGAGTGCCGTCACGGCGGGCATGCCATATCTCGCCGGAAATTGTACCGTTACGTTGAATGACTTGCAGGTTTTCTTCCACATTGGGCAATTGGTCCTCAGTGTGGAAGATGGAAAGGTGCCTGCCGATAACCTCATCGGTTTCAAATCCATGCATCCTGGCAAAGGCCTGATTGCAGAAAAGCAGGTTGCCCTCCAGATCCGCTGCGGCAATGCCCTCCTGGCATTGCTCGATGATGGCGGTGTACATTTCCTGCTGCTGCTGTTTTATCTCAAGCTCAGCTATGCGTGCTTCTGCTTTGCGAAGCTTTTCCCGCAGTTCTTCTGCGCTTAAGGAGGTATCAGTAGGCATTTTCTAGAGTCCTGCATTCGTATCGTGTTGGTAAGGATAAACGTCAGCCTGGGGGAGATTCCTGTATGCTGGTAAGCTGGAATTTGTCGACCAGTACCTTGCCGATAAGTTTAGCAGAGTTTTCCATAAGGAGTCGCCCATTATTTTAAAATCTTTTACTGCACGCATCAGACTTGAAACAGTTCATTGCCTGTCTCTTTCGCTCAACTGGTAATCTGCGGGAGGAATGTCCTCCTCACCCGACATCTCATCCTTGATTTTCTCAAACTTTTCCAGATTGTGAAGAAAAAGGTCCACCAGTTGGGGGTCAAAATGCTTTTCCCTTCCTTCTTGGATAATCTCACAGGCCTTGTCAATGGGATATGGGTCCTTGTATGGTCTCTTGGAGGTCAAGGCGTCAAAGACATCCGTCAAACCGGCAATTCTTCCTTCCAGGGGGATATCCTCTCCCTTAAGGCCTTTGGGATAGCCTGTGCCATCCCACTTTTCATGGTGGGTCAGGGCAATGTCCCTGGCTGAAATCATCAGTTCGGTGTCAGAGCCTTCCAGGAGTTTGGCGCCGATAAGTGTATGTTTTTTTATGAATTCAAACTCCGCCTTGTCAAGTTTGCCTGGTTTGAGCAGGATTTTGTCGGGAATGCCTATTTTACCGATGTCATGCATGGGGCTGGTGTTTAAAAGAAGCTCAGTCCTCTCCTCTGTCATGCCGGAAAGTTCTCCGAGGAGTGCACACATCCGGCTCATCCTGATAATATGATCCCCTGTTTCATTGTCCCGGTATTCCGCTGCCTGACCGAGCCTGCGGATAATCTCCAGACGGGTGTTGTGCAGTTCAATGGTGCGCTCCTGCACCTTCTTTTCCAGGATTTGATTGTAAAATCTGACCCTGTTGTGGAGACGCCGGATACGCAGCATGTTTCTGATCCTGGTCAGGGTTTCAGTCTTGTTGAACGGCTTGGTGAGAAAATCCTGGGCACCTGCAGCCAGAGCCCGCAGGCGTGTTGCTTCATCGTGCTGGGCGGTTAACACCAGTACAGGGATGTAAGAATCCTGTTCAATATGCTTGAATTGCTCCATCACCTCAAATCCGTTAAGATAAGGCATATTGATGTCCAGCAGCACCAGATGCGGCCCGTAGGCCTGATAAATTTCTTTAGCATGACGCGGGTCTGTAATGGACAGAATAGATGTATAGCCGGCTGAAGAGATGGTTTTTTCCAACAGCTCCACACTGGTCGCATTGTCGTCAACAATCAAAATACGGGAGTTGAAGAGGTCGTTTTCGGAAATCATCGCTTCACCTTGCTTGACTTTTCATGCTTCTTATTTTCAGTGGAAGTTAAGATTTTGTCCAGGGTTTGAAAAAGTTCATTGACATTCACCGGCTTGGTGAGATAGTTGGTAAAACCGGCTTTCATGCCCTTTTTAATATCAAAGGGAAGGGCATTGGCGCTCAAGGCCACAACGGGGATATGGTGTGTTTCCGGAAGGGTGTGCAGATGCGCCAGGGCATCATAGCCACTCATATCCGGAAGGCTGATGTCCATTAAAATAATGTCAGGTTGTATTCGGCAGGCCATGTCAATACCCTCTTCGCCGTTTTCCGCCATCACCAGTTTGAAATTCGGTCGTCGCGCCAGAATAAACAGCACCAGCTGTCGGTTTGCCGGGTTGTCTTCAATATAGAGGATAGTAAACTCTCCCTTGGGGACTGGAGTTTCCTGTCCGCCATCTCCTGTTGATGCGCCGGCAATAATCTCCTGACATGACTTGGTCAGGGGGAGATGTACGGAAAAACAACTTCCTTTTTTCCATTCACTGGTCACCTCAATCCTGCCGTTCATCAATTCCACCAGGCGTTTGGTGATGGTCAGACCAATGCCTGTTCCCTGAATGGATGAGGTTTCGGCGCCAAGCCGGTCAAAGGGGGTAAAGACTTTTGCTATCTTATTCTGCGGGATTCCCGGCCCGTCATCAGTGACATTCACAAGTATCGAGGAGTCATCTGCCTGGCTGCTGTCAAGAGTTACTGTGCCGCCTGGCTTGTTATATTTAACGGCATTGGTCAACAGGTTGATCATCACCTGCTTAAGACGGGTGACGTCTGCCTTGACAAAGTACTCTTTGTCCGGGTTCTGCAGGATTATTTCAACCTCCTGTTTTTGGGCCATGGGCGTCACATAGGTAATAACATCCTCTAATAATGTCTGGAGATTGACATCCTCCATTGACATTTCCAGAACTCCTGCTTCTATTTTGGCAAGATCAAAGATTTCACTGATGAGCTGCAGCAGGTGCTTGCCGGCGGACAGTATGAGGTTTATGCTATGCTGCTGCATGGGAAGCAGCGGGTTTCGGTCATCGCTTTCCAGGAGCTGGGCAAAGCCGAGTATGGTATTTAAGGGAGTGCGCAGCTCATGGCTCATGCTGGACAGGAAGAGCGATTTTGCCTCATTGGCCTGGTCTGCCGCCTCCTTTGCTTTGCGCAGTTCACTGATCATCTCCCTCTGGGCCGTGATGTCCTCTTTGACCCCCACAAAATGGGTAATTTCTCCCTGATCATTTTTGATGGGAGCGATGGCTGCTTTCTCCCAGAAAATTTCACCATCCTTTTTCTTATTGCAGAATTCTCCACACCATTGCCTGCCGCTCAAAATTGTTTCCCACATTTCCAGGTAATATTTGGGGGAATGTACTCCTGATTTTAATACGCGTGGATTCCGGCCAATGGCCTCGTCTAAGGTATATTGAGTCAGTTCCGTAAATTTCGGATTAACGTATTCGATAGTACCCTGAAGGTCGGTAATAACCACTGAAGCCGGACTGTATTCCACTGCCTTGGAGAGGATTTTGAGTTTCTCTTCGGTGCGGTTGCGCTCATCAATCTCATCCTGCAGTTTCCTCGTTCTCTCCTTGACAAGATCCTCTAGTTGTTCCTGGTGATTTTTGAGTTCGGTTTCAATCTTTTTGAAGGCGGTAATGTCATGGACCGTGCCGGTCATCCGGATAGGCTGCCCTGTTTCATCATGCTCGACCTCTCCTCGCTCGCTTACGATGCGTTGGCTGCCGTCAGGAAGCACGATGCGGTGTTCGGTGTGGTACGGTGCACTGCCGTTCAGGGCCTTTTGGACTTCCTTTTGCACCTGTTCCCTATCTTCAGGATGGACTCTTTCCAGGAAGGCCTCATAGGATGCTGCAAACTGTTGCGGACTGAGCCCGAATATCCGGTAGATTTCGTCGGTCCAGAAAAGATGATTGGTTTTGAGCTCCCAGGACCAGCTGCCCACACGCCCAATATGCTGAGCTCGATTCAACATATCATGGTTTTTCTGTAATGCATCTCTGGATTGAAAATGCCTTGTGATGTCCCGACTCACACCGATGACGCCGAGGAGTTGCGCGTCCGGGCCGAAGTGTAGTGTTCTCACGGTGTCCAGTAATATTTTACCTCTGTCCGGATGTGTCACCCACTCTTCATTGTGATGCTGCTTGCCTGTGTCCAACACTCTCTTGTCGTGTTGCCTGAAAGAATCTGCCAGTTCATGGTCGAAAAAATCATAATCCGTGAAACCGGCGATATTATCCATGTCCCGTTCAATAAATCGGGCAAAGGCTCTATTGCAGCCGAGATAAACACCGTCACTGTCCTTATAGAAAATGAGATCAGGAAGAGAGTCAGCAAGACAGCCAGGCAGGGCATTGGTATGCTCGACCGTGTCCTTTATTTTTTTTCTCTGTGTCATTTTTTTACAATATGTTCATTTCCTATGAGTCGCCATTTTCAACGTTGCGATCCCAGGAAAAGTTATCCAGGTTGTCCTGTTCATAGGGCTGGGCTTTATCTGTAGTTTCATTTCGAACAATCCGCAGTAACGCTGTATGCACCTCATCCGGCTGGAAGGGCTTGGTGATGTAATCATCCATGCCGGCTTCCAGGCATCTTTCTCTGTCTCCGGACATGGCATGGGCGGTCATGGCCAGGATGGGGATTCTCATGCCGTAATATTTTCCATTGAGTTTTTGAACAACCTCCTTGTGCTCACGGGCGCTGACTTTTTTTTCCTGCTCGCAGCGGCGAATAATCCTGGTTGCCGAAATTCCATCTAGTTCCGGCATCTGCACGTCCATGAGAATAACATCAAAACTATCATCCGCAAGCCTTCTGAGGGCTTCAAGGCCGGATGAGGCAAGCTTTACGCTATGGCCCTGATTTTCCAGAACGATTTTGGCCAGGTCTTGATTAAATAAATTATCTTCCACCAGCAGGATGTGTAGAAAAGTGCTTTCCTGTGCCATAGTGGCTGAAGGTACTGTTGCCTTCAACCTGTCCATGGTAAGGTGGTCCGTTTGACGTAGACTAAGGGTGAAATAAAAAATGCTGCCTTTGCCCGGCTTGCTTACCAGCCATATATCACCTCCCATTAGGAGCGTCAGTTTCTTGCAGATTGCCAGGCCAAGGCCAGTCCCGCCCAGCAGCCTCGTTACGCTGCTGTCCGCCTGCCTGAAACTTTCAAAAATGATCTCCTGCACAGTTTCAGGTATGCCCTGTCCGGTGTCTGCAACACTGAATTGCAGAAAGAGCTGCCCTTTTTTCTGGGACAGTTTCTCGATGTTGACATGAATATGGCCGGAATCGGTAAATTTGACGGCATTGGTGATTAAGTTCGTCAGTATCTGGCGCAATCGGTATTGATCACCAATCAGCCACGTTGACAGGTTGTCAGGTAGGTTATAATTCAGGTCAAGTCCCTTGTCTGAGGCAATGACCCTTAACGGCAGGATGATTGATTCCATCAGATCCGGCAGGTTGAAGTCATGCTCTTCCAGGTCGAGTTGCCCAGCCTCGATCTTGGAAAAATCCAGGATGTCATTAATCAGGTGCAGCAGCAAATCGGAGTTCTTTTCCACTGCCGTTAAGTAATGGCGCTGATCAGAGGTAAGCTCCGTGCTGAGTGCCAGGCGGTTCATGCCCATGATTACATTAATGGGTGTGCGGATTTCATGGCTCATATTTGCCAGAAATTCGCTTTTCAGACGAACGGTTTTTTCAGCAGTTTCCTTGGCTCTTGTTAACTCCGATTGAAGTTTGACCCTGCTTGAGATATCCCTGGCAATGCTGTTAACGAGCAGAAGCTTGCCGTCCTGGTCATAATGAAATGTACGGCTGCACCGTATGTGAATAACCTTGTCGTTGATCTGATTTACCAGTCGGTTTTCAAATGAGGCATGTTTGATTTTTTTATCAACTGTCTCCCGGAACCACACCTCGGTGGCTTGCCTGTCATCGGGGTGAACAAAATCCAAAAATGATATGCCGATACACTGTTTCGGGCTATAGCCGAAAACATCTTTTGCAACGTGGTTGACAAAGATAAAGCGTCCCTCTGCATCGGTCTGGGTAATGAGATCACTGGTTCCTTCTACAAGGAGCCTGTACTTTTCTTCCGACTGGCGGAGTTTGTCCTCGATATTTTTTCTCGCGGTGATGTCCAGGGAGTATTCAATAATCTGGGCAACATTGCCATCCTGGTCGAAAAGGGGGTAGCCATGCACTTCGATGAAGCGTTCGTTTCCCTCTTCATCGAAGTGAATATGTTCAACTGAAAATGGTTTTTTGGTTTTAAGAATCTCCACAACAGGACACGGATGCTCTTTGTCGTTGCAGGGGATGTCGCTTTTATGGGTCAGTGAATGACAGGTCTGACCTAGGGCGTCGTCTGTAGCATAACCACTGGCCGTATTGGCTACCTTGATTGTGAAATCATTGACATCTATGACGTAAAAGGGGTGGGTGAGAGCATTGATGGCACTGGTGATAAACTCTTTCTGCCGGGTAATGTCCCGTTCAATCGCCTTTCTTTTTTCAACCTCGGATGTAAGTCTTTTGACAAGATCGCGTTCACGGAGACATCGTTTCAGTTTAGCCAGCAGTTCATTTCTTTTAAACGGTTTGGGCAGGTAATCAATGGCACCGAGATCAATGGCATCCGTAAAATGGAATTCATCGCTGTAACCGGTCATGACAATAACATTGGTATCCGGGAAGTCCCGGCGGATATGCTCAAAGAGCTGCATGCCGCCCATGCGCGGCATCTTGATGTCGGTGAGAACTATGGCAATGTTGTCGTTGGCAAGTATCTCAAGTGCCTCAATTCCATCCCGAGCCATAAGGGGGGCCTGTCCGAGTTCGGTAATGATTTCCGAGATCAAATCCAGAATGTGCTGTTCGTCTTCAACAATCAGTATCTTGTGAGGTTTCTTTTTCATCATGCTTTTCACGTATCTTTTTCTTTTTTCTTCTTTCTTGCGGCAAGAGTAGCCAGTAATGATCCCCTGGATTTTTTGCCGGTAGATGTCCCGTCAGTAGTCTGTTTATCAATGAGTCTATTTTTTTCCGTTCTTTTTGTTTCCTGCAAGGCGCTGAGCAAAGATTTTTTGGGAGGTTTTTCCTGTTTTGCTGTCAGTGTCTTGCCGGCCTGAGTCTCACGTTCAACTTGAGGAGTTGTGGGCGCAGAGGGGAAAGTCGAAGCTTTTGACGATGACTGCGATGGGGTGGAGGCTGGTTTCGATTTCGGTATTGCCTCTTTGATCTGAACGGGTTGGTTCCGCACGATGACCGGTTTCGTGCCTGGGGTCACTTTGTGTACAATCGGTGATGCCGGACGTGGGAGAGTTTTTTGTTCTGCCGAACTGGGAGTGTTGTGCGTATCCGCGTTCCAGCCTTTTTTTTGATAATAAATGCCCCTCAGATAGTTGTTGCTCTCAAAGGGCAGATTCATGCCGCTCAGGCTTTCGGAGCCACCCAGCAGCAGAGCACCGTCATCCTCCAGGACATGGGCGAATTTTTGAAACAGTTTGCTGCGATCTGAGGGCGAAAAATAGATGGCCACATTCCTGCAGAAAATAATGTCAAATTTGCCAACTTCCGGAAAGGGTTTCAGCAGGTTGATTTTGTCAAACTGTGTCATGGCGCGAATTTCATCCTTAATACGCCACTCGCTGCCCACCTGATTGAAATATTTATGCAGATAATGTTTGGACAGGCCGCGATTTACTTCAAATTTACTGTACTTGCCATAACTAGCCTGGGCTATGACTGTGTCCGAAATATCTGAACCGAGAATGGTAATGTTATAGGATCTCAGGTCCGGGAGCATCTCCTTCAGGGTCATGGCAATACTGTACACTTCCTGTCCGGAAGAGCAGGCGGCGCTCCATATTCGCAGAGGGAGGGGAGAAGGCTTGTATTGCTGCCTGCGTCGATCAATCAGCTCCGGCAGAATTTTATTGCGCAAGAGCTCAAATGGAGTGCTGTCACGGAAAAAGAATGTTTCATTGGTGGAAATGGCATCAATAATTTTATATTTCAGCCTGCCGGATGAATCGGACCTGGTCTTGTAAAACAAGTCACTGAAGGTTTTGCATCCGGTCTCACTCAGCAAAGGGCGTAATCTGCTTTCAATAAGGTAGCCCTTGCTATGGTCAAGCACGATTCCGGATATCCCATGAATATATTCTCCAAGAACCTTGATTTCCTCGACTGTTATTTTTTGCATGTCATTTCCTGTTTTCAAACGAGGCTTATGGATCAAAGAGTTTTCATTATTTCATGGGCAATTCTGTCCAAGGGAGCAATCACATCGGCCAAGTTGGCGTCAACCACTGCCTTGGGCATGCCGTAAACCACGCAGCTCTCTTCGTGCTGGGCAATGGCGAAAGTGCCGCTTGCCTTGGCCACCGTCAGACCTAACTTGCCGTCAACTCCCATGCCGGTCATGACCACACAGGTCGATTCCGCTCCATATTCCCGGGCAATGGAGCGAAAAAGATAATCAACAGAAGGGCGACAGTTATTTTCCGGCGGATCATTGGTGATGCGAATTATTTTGGCAAGTCCGGCCCCGGAGGCAACTTTCATCTGTTTGCCGCCCGGAGCAATATAGACAGTATTGCTTCTGACCTGTTCGCCGTTTTCAGCCTCTTTAACAGTCAGGGCGCTTTTGCTGTCCAGGTTGCCGGCCAGCGATGCCGTAAACATTTCCGGCATATGTTGTGCCACAAAGATAGGTACCCCGATATCTCCTTTTAACTGGGGGACCATTGCAGCCAGGGCCTTGGGGCCACCAGTAGAGATGCCGATGGCGATGGCCTTTGATTTTTCAGTGCGTTGTCTGGTTCTGCCGGCAGTTTTGACAGCCGCAGCCACCTTTTTTATTTTCTGACTGAGAGGTGCTCCCTTCTTTGCAGCACCGGGTTTTGCATATCTTTTTCTTAATTCCAGGCTGCGGCCATAGGCCTTAAAGGCAAGACGCAGCTGTCTGGCAAGGTTCTTCCTGTTTTCCTCCGGAGATTTTTCATCCGGCTTGGCTATGAAGTCAAAGGCCCCCAGCTCAAGGGCCTGCAGGGTAATCACACTGTCATGCCTGGTTTTTGAACTTAAGATCAGGCAGTCCGTGGCAAGATCCTGTCGCTGGATTGCCTCAAGTACCTGCAGACCGCTCATCTCGGGCATTTCAATGTCCAGGGTCAAAAGGTCCGGTTTTAAATGTTTGATCCGTGACAGGGCAATCTTGCCGTTGTTGGCCGTGCCGATAACCTCAACATCCGCAAAGGTCTCAAGAATATCGCTGATGATCTTCCGGTAGAATATTGTGTCATCAACGACCAGGACTTTTATTTTCATATATTACTTGTCGTTACCATGGTCTTCGGTCAGAACCGCCTCAACATCAAGGAGGGCCAGGATTTCATTTTTCGCGGTATGCACCACTCCCTTGAAGAACTTGCCTTGGGCTCCTTCGATATTGGACGGAGCATCGGCAATATCCTTTGTCGAAATGGTCAGCACTTCCGTGACCCTGTCAACCAGCAGGCCGATATGTTCATTCTGCGAGTTAACAATTATAACCCGGCTGTCTTCGCTGATAACAGACGGCTCAAAACCAATCTTCCTGCTCTGGTCAACGACTGTGACGATCTGTCCCCGTAGATTCATAATGCCGATAACATAGTCCTGGGACAGCGGTACCTTGGTTATCTGCAGGTCTTCGTTGATTTCCTGAACTATATTGATATCAAGACCGCAGAAGGTGTCCTGAAGATAAAAGCAGGAAAGCTGGATGAAATCACTACCCCTGTCGGGGTGCTGCTTGTCGGTTTCCACGATGATTTTCCTTTTTGAATAATAATCGTATCGTAACGTTTGGGGTGAGGTGTAAGGCGCAAGGGGGGAAGCCGTTGGGAAGGGGTAACCGCTCCACTGGTCTCACGCCTTACACCTCACCTTTCACGCTTTTCTTTGCATTAAAGACTGAACTGGCCCACCAGGCCTTTCAACTGCTCGGAGAGCTTGCTCAAATCAGCCGCGCTTTGCTGAACCTGGGCGCTGGAGTTGCTCATTTCGTTGGCAGCCTCATTGACCTCGGTGATTTCCTTGGCAACCTGGCCTGCAGCCTCGGAACTCTGGTTGACGTTTTCATTGATCTCTTGCAGTCCCAGAGAAGCCTGGCCGACATTTTCAGAGATCTCCTTGGTGGCGGCATTTTGCTGTTCCACGGCGGCGGCAATGGCGGAAACAACTTCATCCACCAGGTTGATGGCCTTGCCCACCTCTTCAATTTCGCTCACTGTTGAGCCGGTTGACTTCTGGATGCCCTGCAGTTTTTTTGCAATATCACCGGTGGCGTCGGCGGTCTGCTGGGCAAGTTCCTTGATTTCATTGGCCACAACGGCAAATCCTTTACCTGCCTCACCGGCCCGGGCCGCCTCAATGGTGGCATTCAAGGCCAGCAGGTTGGTCTTATCGGAGATTGCCTTAATGGTTTCCGAAACAACGCCTATTTCCTCAGCCGCCTCGCCAAGCTCGTTGACCTGGGTTGAGGCCTGTCCTGTGCGTTTTACCGCATTGTTGGCGCTTTCCTTGGCCTTTGAGGCGTTTTCCGCGATCTCGGCAATACTGGAACTCATTTGCTCTGCGCCGGAAGCCACGGTGCTGACATTGGTGGCGGCCTCTTCCATGGAGGCGGCTACGGAGGTCATGTTTGAATTCATTTCCTCGGCCGCCGAGGCCACGGTATTGGATTTTATAACCGTGGTTTCCGAGCCCGCGGCCATCTGGTCGGCAATTGAAGCCATTTCGGTGGACGAGGAGCTGAGGGTACCCACCCCTCCGTCGATATCGCGGATCATGGAGGTCAGATTGTCGGCCATGGCATCCATGGCCGCCGCCATCTCGCCGATTTCATCGTTATTTGCCATTTTCAGGCGGTTGCTGATATTGCCGGCGCTCATTTTTTTGAGCATGGCAACCGTCTTGCCAATGGGAATGGTGATGGAGCGGGTAATAAAAAAGGCAATAACAACGCCGAGGGCAAGGGCAAGGGCAAGGCCCCAGATCATTATTTTTGAGGCACTGCCCAGACTTGAAACTGCCTCTTTTGCTATTCTGTCAGTGTTGTCAAGACCGGCTCGAATGGTAATGCGGGTGGCTGCTGTAACCGCTGCCCCGGTCTCATCCTGCTCTTTTTTCAAGCCGTCAAACATCTTCCAGTTTTTGATCAGAGCCTGCAGATGGGATTTATAATTGCCTGCCGCTTCCCTGATCTCTTTAATCTTTTCTTTGTCACTCTCCTTCGAGGTTATAGGGATAAGATCATTTAATTTTGACTCGATCTGAGGAAAATATTTGAGTCCCTCCTCAAGCTGGGTGACATCGCGCTCTGCTTGAGCCTTCCAGTTGGCCAGCTGCACAATGTTGTTCAGATCGATAATGTCGTTTGCCGTGGTAATCTTGTAAACCCGCCGCTTTATCTTTTCGCTGGAGGCTCCGGCATCGGCATCTCTTTTTATTTTCTCGTTTTGGCCGTTTAAATAGGCATAGACGTTTTCCATATATATTTTGGCGGCTTCTGATTGTTTTTCCCGGACTTCATCCCTGGCCGTATCAGCGGCCTCCATGTCATCCACAAGTTTTGCATATTTGCTAACAAGCTTGTCAGCCTCTTTCACCTGGCTTTTCAACTTGACCAGATGCTCGGATTGCGCGGCAAGCTCTTCTGCCTCGCCAAGGGATTTTTTTACTTCCTCCATGTCCTTGCGGGCGGTAGCGAGATAGGACAGGTCTTCGGTCAAGGCAAAACCGCGCATGGCCAACATGGTGCGGCGGGCATAGCGGTCAAGGTTATAGGCAATATCAACCTCCGGCGCGTACTCGTGGGCCAGCATCGTGGAAAGAGTTGACACCCCGCCCATCTGGGTTACGGCAATGCCGCCCAGGATACAGGCAATGACTATCAGGCTGCCAAAACCCAGTCCTATCTTTACGCCAAGCTTCATTTTCATGTTTATCTCCTTGTTATTGTTAAGTGAATTTTTTTATTTTGTGTTGAAGCGGTATTTGCAAAAAATTCAACTGCTCTTATCCCTGGTGAAGCATCTTGTGTATGCCTTTTATGAGATTTTCCTTGTCGAGTTTTATCTGGTAGTCATCAATACCTGCCTCTCTGCCCCTGGTTACATCCTCTTCTCCGGCAAGGGAGGTGAGGGCAAGGACAGGAAGATGGGTAAAACGCTCATTTTTTCTGATACGGCTCGTCAGTTCAAAGCCATCCATGTTCGGCATCTCAAGGTCAGTGACAACCAAGCCAATCCTGGCAATATGCTCGTCAAGAACCTGCAGGGCCTCGATCCCGTCCTCTGCCTCAAAAACGGCATATCCTTCCGTTTCAATGAAGTTGCGGACCTGATCTCTGAAAAATTGAGAATCCTCTACAAGCAGTACATCGGAACAGTTTCCGGCTGTTTTGCTTGTCTCGGCGCTCAGCCCATTTTCTTCAGTTCCGGACTCAAACCACTGGGGGTTGAGCTCCTTCATAAAATCGAAAACATCGATCATCAGGGTGGTTTCATCACGGATGATGGTGGAACCGCTGATGCCAGGCTGTCTGAGGGTTTCTTCGTCAATTTTCAAGTCCGCTTCCACAACATCAAGGGGCGGCACGGCAAGAAGACCTACTTCATGGCCGGCGACGATGAAGACAATGACAATCAGGTCCTCCCTGTCTTCAAGTGCTTCCACATTTGCCACTTCTTCCAGGGCATATATCGGCAGAGAGCCGCCGCGGTATTGGATGACCTTTTTGCCGCCCTTAAATTCAATATCACTGCTCTTGATCTGCTCGACCCGCAGCACCATATGCAGTGGCACGGCGCAATACTCATCCGGGCCATTATGAAACATCAGGAGGGTCTGACGGCTGGTTCCTTCCTTGGCCTGGGTCTCTGCTGCGGCAATCTGTTTGGCGCGGTCGGTCTCCGCCATGGTGCGCAGGTTGGCAGCCCTGGCCAGTCCTGATATATCCAGAATCAGGGCAACATGGCCGTCGCCCATGATGGTGGCGCCGGCATAAATCTCAAATTTGTTCAGATGGCGGCCAAGTGGCTTGACGACGATCTCCACGGTGTCATGGAGCTTATCCACCACCAGTCCGTATTTATGTATACCGGCCTGCACCACCACGATCTTGACATCGCTTGCATAACTTTCCCGGCGTTCGGCAGTAGTCAGTTCCTCGTCAGTATTTTCCCTTTTATCAGAGGTTTTTTCTGTGTCTGTCAGAATGCGTTCATCAACGAGCTGATGGCGTCTGTCCACCTCGTACGTCCCGGTGCGGGGGTTATAGAATGTATTTTGAAGCTGCAAGACGTTGCCGAGCTGCATGAGCGGAATGAGTTCACCACGCAGTATGAGCACCTCGGCATCGCCGACCTTTTCAATCTTTTCCCGTACTTCGGCTGCAGGCACCTGGATGAGTTCGCCCACATTCACCTGGGGGATGGCGTAGCGTTCGTTGGCGCTGGAAACCAGCAGACAGGCAATAATGGCCAGGGTCAGGGGTAGTTTGATGCGAATGACTGTTCCCTTGTCGAGCTGGGATATGATCTCGACCTGACCGCCTAGCTTGTCGAGATTGGTCTTCACCACATCCATGCCGACTCCGCGTCCGGAGACATCAGTCACCTGTTCTGCAGTGGAAAGGCCGGGCAGCATGATCAGGTTGACTTTTTCCTTGGCCGACATGGTCTTGACTTCATCTTCACTGATTAATCCCTTGGATACGGCCTTTTCAGCAATTTTTTCCGGGTCGAGCCCTTTACCGTCGTCATGGATTTCAATGATCACCTGTCCTGATTCATGAAGTGCCCGCAGCAGAATACGTCCCGTTTGATTTTTCCCCTTCTCTTTTCGTGCAGCAGGACTTTCTATGCCGTGGTCAGCTGAATTTCTTACCAGATGGGTAAGGGGGTCTCCAAGGCTCTCGATGATAGTTTTATCAAGTTCCACACCCTGGCCTTCCAGTTCCAGCTCCATATCCTTGCCGAGATTTTTGGCCATATCCCGCACAATGCGTGGAAATTTGTTAAAGATATTGCCCACAGGCTGCATGCGGGTCTGCATAATGGTTTCCTGCAGCTCCGAGGTGACGAGGTCAATACGCTGGCCTGCCGCAGCAATAATCTGTTTGTCGCCGGTACTGATAGACTGAATGAGTTGGTTGCGGGCCAGCACCAGTTCTCCTGCCCTGTTCATGAGCTGATCCAGGACGCCGACGCTGACGCGCAGTGTGTCGGTTTGACTGACCACTGATTTAATGGTCTTCTTTTTGTCTGGTCTGGGGGAGGGTTTTGGCGCTGCTTTTTCCGGAGGAGGGGGCATTTTTGCAGGGAGCGATGGGGACGCTTCTTCTATAACTTCCGAGGTTTCTTCTTCTGCATGATCTTCACTGCTTTCCATGCTTTCATGGTCAGCGGGAATGAGGTAGATACATGTATCTGAAAGCCCGAACACACTGCCCACCAGGTCCGGCTCAATGATGGTGCTGTAGAGAACATACATGGGAAGCCTAGGTGAAATTTCCTCATCGTCTAGATCGCCGACTGCTTCCATTGAAACAATGAGATCGAGGATATTGCCGCCATCTTCCAGCAGTTTGAGGAGGTCGAATGGGGTTTTGCCCTGCCTCTCCATATCCTTGATCAAATCAAATTCAAAAATATAGATGAGCTTGCCGCCCTGTCTACCGTTTTTAAGGTCAAACTCCGTGAGAGAAAAGGAAACCGGAACCTTTTTGTGGCTGACGTCAACCAGATTGCTGACACTTTCTTTTTCAGCTTCTGGAAGGGAACTGACCGTGAGACCGGTCAGTTTCTCGATGTGCTCGGAGATGTCTTTGGCGTTGCTGTCCACGGCGTTGTTCAGGAGTTCTCCGAGATAGTCAAAGGCCTCCAGAACCGTGTTGACAATATCCTGGTTTGGAATCATCTGGCCGTTGCGGACCAGGTCCAGGATATTTTCAATCTTATGGGCCAGTTCCTTGATGTTGGTCAGGTCCAGGAAACCGGCACCACCTTTGATCGAATGGGCAGCCCGAAAGACCTTGTTGATCAAATCCTCATCAACATTTTCTCCCTGCTGTTCAATTTCAAGAAGGTCGGTCTCGATGTCTTCCAGATGCTCCTTGGATTCCTGAATGTACATCTGTAAGATTTCATCCTCAATTACTCCAGACATTAATTTGTCTCCATTTTTTTCTAAAAAAATTGATGAATTCGTAAAAAAGTTATGAAATAGCTCAACCGCGTACCTGAAGCTAGTTACATAGGTCTCGGTGATGGTTGAGCAGTTTTCCCCCGCAACGGGGATAGGTGCGAACCGTCAAAGATTCTTTTTTATAAGCCACGTAAAAATGCTTTGATATCAGCTATCTTGAATGATAAAGCGTTTATCCAGCCGCATATTTTGCAGGAGTTTGCGAATGTTCTCCGATACGTTAAACAGTTCCAGGCTGGTGCCCAGCTTCTGGAGAGAATTTTGGGCGGCAATAAGCACTGACAAGCCTTCAGAGTCAATCATGTTGACATCTTCCATGTTGATAATAAGATGTGTAATTCCATCATGGAGCAGTTCTTTCAGCTCCCCTTTAAAGTCTTTGGCCAGGGGAACTACAATGTTCTGGTCCGGCTTGACAATTGCCTTTTCACCTTCTCTGCTCACTTCGCTCATACTTGTCCTCTCTTGACATTATGTTTTTGGGCTACCATTTGTGTTAAATTTTTCTATCAGGCTGTTGGAAAACTGCTGCGCGCGTTACGTTTTTCAATAACCTGCTATGTTTGGAATTTTTTTCCGTAACTCCACTTCATTACCCTGCTCATTAAAGATAACCGTATCAAAATACTGTTTCATGATGCGTATGCCTCTGCCGCAACATGTTGTTGGATCTTTTTTATTCTTCAGACAGGACCAGTCGAATCCCGGTCCTTCGTCACCTACCTTGATGATCAACTGGGTTTCCTGCAGATTGAGATGGAAAATGACCTGTTTGGCTGAGTCAGCCATGCAGCCATGTTTAATGGCGTTCACAAGCGCTTCTCGGACACAAAGAATGACAGAAAATAAGATGTCCTGCAGTTGATGATCATTGAGGCATTTTTCAACCTCCTGACAGACCGCAGCAATATTTTCATATTCAGCTGATAGTGCTATGGTGAACCCCGTGCTCTGTGTTTTTTTTGTATAGGAATAAGTCATCTAGATGTCCACCCCCATGAGCACGACGTCATCCTCAAATTTATGGCCATGGGGTGAAAATACCTGGAAAATTTTTTCGGAGGCTTCAGCAACAGGCAGTTTTTGGAACGATTTGGCTGCTTGCATGAATTTATCCATGCCCTGTGAACGTGTTTGGAGCGGTTCCTGAAATGACTCGATCAAACCGTCTGAAAATAAATAAAATCTGTCCCCAGGATTCACTGAAATAATTCTGCTTTCAAAAAAGGCGTCATCAAAGGCTCCCAGGATGTCGCAATTTGGGTCAACCCAATACGGTTCACCCTTCTCCGGTAGAAACAACATGGGTAAATGCCCGGCATTCACCACTGCCAGGACATTGTGCGTCCTGTTTAAGGTGGCGTAGACTGCTGTCAGGTGGTGACCTTCCTTAAAAATTGTTCTCAGCACCTTATTGATGATCCGTATGGTTTCATCGGGAGTATGAAGAATTGATGAGTTTTGACGGATAAGGGCCTTAAGGGCCGAGGTGGCAAATGAGGCTGACAGGTCATGACCGCTTATGTCCGACACAAAATAGCCATGTATGCCCTTTGCAATGGAAAAGACGTCATAGAAATCACCACCTGCCTCCAACACCGGCAGGTAATGGACCGCAAAGCCGGCTTCCGGAATTTCCTCCGGAACAGGAAGAATGGCCTGCTGTGCTTCATGGACCTGCTGGAGCCGCATGGCCTGTTCCTTGATGATCTGCTGATAGGTGAAACGGGATTTAAGGCAGTTTTTTACCCTGGCCTCGACCTCCGCCCGCTGGAAGGGTTTGGTGACATAGTCCCAGCCGCCGATGGTGAGTCCGGTAACCTTGCTTTCCACATCATTCATGCCTGAGATGAAAATAATAGGAATATCGCTGCTGGCAGGGTGTTGTTGCAGCAGTTTACATGTCTCAAAGCCGTTTTCATCTGGCATAACAATATCAAGCAGGATAAGATCCGGGTCTTCACGAAGGGCAAATTCTCTGCCTTGTTCACCGCTTTTTGCCGTCAGAACCAGGTAGCCTTGATGCTCCAGGATCATTTGCAGGAGTTCCCGGCTGGACTCTTCGTCATCGATGACCAGGATGGTCATTTCTCTTTCATCCATTTTTTTTCTCTCCAATGACCCGTTTGAGAAATTGACCGAGCTGTTCAACGTCAAAGGGTTTGCCCATGACTGCATTTGCACCTGCATCATAGGCGCATTGGTGATCGTGACTGTCACCCTGGGTGGTTACCATGATGATGGGGAGTTCCTCTTGGCTGTATTTCTCCCTTGCCCGTCTGGTTAGTTCTATGCCGGTAATGTGCGGCATATTCAAATCCGTGCAGATTGCTAAGGGCTTTTCTTCCTGAAGCCAGTCAAGTGCCTGGGCAGGATATTGAAAGAGCACCGGCTCAAAGCCGAGGTCGTTGAGAATGCAGCGATAGATGTTGAGGGTCATCTGAGAATCATCAATGGCGCATATCTTGCCGAGGGTGGTATTGCGGCGCACGGCGGCAGCCCGTATGGAAACCTGGTCGGCTAAGTCGGCCATGCCATTTTCAGCCAGCAAAGTAACAAAAGTATCCTTGATGTCCGGATGCGCCTTCCTGCTCAGGTAATCGACAGCAACTCCCTGAAAAAAACGGTCAGCGACCAGGCCGAGAAAAAGTTGCCGGGCTCCGGCATTAATCACTGTCTTGATGATGCGTGTTGCTTCTGCATCTCCGCGTTTGACCATGTTTCGAATGCCGAGCAACAGCATTTCATCCAGGTTATGGTCAATGGCGCGGGCGGCCGCCAGTCTGACATCCTCCACCGGATCTATAAGTCCGCCGGCAAGAACATAATCCCCTTTTCGGCGAGAGAGGCTTGCCAGGGCTTCATAGGCGGCAAATCGAACATTGGCATCTTTGGGGTGACTGTTTATCAGGTTTCTGATCGGTTGCAATGCCGCATCATCGCCGATTTCCTGCAGCAGATTCAATGAATGAATCTGAAGATCAGCATCATTAATGCCAAAATTGTCCGTCAAAAAGGGCACAGCCTTGGATCCGATGCTGAGCAGGATACTTTTGCAGTAGTTCCTGAGACCTGCTTTGCCTTTGAGCAGAATTCGGTTCAACTGATGAAAAGAGACCTCATCCTGTACGGCCCCGAAAATATCCAGTATATACCGATCAGTGTCTTCGCCTTTTCCCAGACCTCTGTCCAGATTTGCCATTGCGGTCGGAGTAGCGATTTCACCAAGGGCTTGGATGGCGGCATTCAGGAGCAGGTGATTATAGGTTTCCAAAAAATCCGCGATGACACCGACCGTCTCTTGTGCGCCAATTGCTCCGAGGGTCTCAAGGGTGGAGAGTAAAATATCCGGGTCCTGTGAATTTTTCAGGATGCTGACCAAGACCGGTGCTGCCTCCTGTATGCGCATTTTGCCCGCCAGCCGGATATAATAAAGCTGCTCAGCAGATTCCTGTTTGATATATTGCATCACGATATCCGGATTATTAAGTGCCTTGGCCAGGATAGTTTCTTCAAAAGTCGAATAGAGTTCAGTTATGTGGGGATGAGATACCGCCAGAGAGACCAGAAGCGAAATGGCCAGGTCATCCTCACATTTGCTGAGTTCATAGAGAATCCTGCGCTTGGCCTGCAAGTCGAGATGGTCGAAAGAGCGCAGAACAATTTTGGCCTTGATAAGGTCTCGACTCCTGATATTGTCCAGGATCTCTTGGGTTGCAACTTTGCTGTCAACTGTGGTCATAGCCATCCTGTTTTGTATTCCCGGCGAAGCTGTCGGTATTCTTTCCATAAATGGTCTGGAATAATTGTCCTTTGAAGAGAACTTAATTGTAATTGTATGGGAAAAAGACGGTGCAGAGCAATAGGACAAAAACAGATACTGATCTGATATAAAAAATATCAGTTTTGGAAGGAGAGGAGGTAGGTTCTCAGATTTACTTTTTTGTTGGAAATACCGAATTTCTTGCGAATATTTTTCCTGTGGAGATCAACGGTGCCAGGGGTGATACAGACTAATTCGGCTATTTCTTTGGAGCTTTTTCCCTGCTTGACCAGATTGGCGATCTGGATCTCAACCGGGGTCAATTGCAGTTCAAGGGCAAAGATGTTTCGGGTAAAAGGCGAGACGATTTCATCAAGATTTGTTGACAGAATATCCAGTTGAACGCTCTGGCTTTCGTTAAGTTTTGTCTGCTGCAGTTTTCTGATGTATGGATCGACAAGTTGTTTGACTTGGGTGACAATGCGTTCTTCAAACTCTTTCTGGTCTTTGTCCCGCTTGTCCAGTAAAACCTTTAACGCGGCGTTCAATTCTTCCAGTCTGATATTTTGTCTGGTCAAGGCCTCTTTGCTTTTCAGCAGAGCCTGCTCTGACCGTCGGCGTCGTTTGATTTGATTTGCCATTTCCTGATTGACTTCTCGAAGTTCTGCTGTTCGTTCCTTTACGCGATCCTCCAGGCTGGAGTAGGCCACCATCAGTTCTTCCTCGGCATTCCTGCGTCTTTGGGCTTCTTGCTTATAGGCCAAGGTTTTTTCCGCCAACTCAAGGTTTTGAGCTTCAAGTTGTTCCCGCTGCTGTTTGATGTTCAAGTGGGTGATCACCCTTGCCTTCAGGATGTCCGGATGAATTGGCTTTCTCAGATAATCAACCGCGCCTGCCATAAAACCTTTTTCTTCATCAAAAGGTTCATCCAATGAGGTTATGAAAATAACGGGAATGTCTTGGAACTTCTGGTGATTTTTTATTTTTTTGCAGATTTGATAGCCGTCAAGATCAGCAAGGACGATATCCAGCAGAATGAGATCGACCTTGTTATGCTCCAGCAAATTTTGAGCTTTTTCCCAGTGGTCTGCTTCGAGAACTGAGAAGCTTCCATCCTGAAGAATCATGCTGAGCAGGGTTAGGTTGGAAAAATCATCATCAAAGATCAGGATGGTCTGGGGGCCAGGGCTATGGAGAGAAGGGACCATCGGCAATCAAAAAATATCGCGTATACCGTTTTGCAGCTCATTCAGCAGTGCTGCGTAGTCGGCATCAACTCCGGCCTTGGCGTCTTTTTCTATTTTCTGGGCAAATTCGGCCCAGCCTGCAGCCCCTGCATTCATAAGTGCGCCTTTGATGCTGTGACTCGCTTTCCACAGGGAAGTCATATCCTGCTGGTTAATGGCATTGAAAGCCTTGTCAAACTCAAGGGTTAAAGCTCTCTGGATACTGGCAACCATGCGATCAATCTGCTCCGGTGAAAGCTGATACGTTTTATGCAGATGATCTTTGAGCTCCTGCAGGCTGACTGGAATCATGGGACCTCTCATTTCGTTTAGATTGAAGTAAGTCAATTCATGAGTAAGTAATATTGTTCTACAATATCATATATATATTGTATGGAAAAGTCGTGCGGTGTAAAAAAATTTCTCACACACACTGGCTTCCATCGGTCTGGAAGAAATTCATCTGCGTCAGTTTGTTTTTTGTTGACAACGCGTAGCGTATAGTCGGTCAGGTCAAGCCTGGGAAGGAAAACGTCAAGGTTAAGATGAGGTTTGGTGGGCTGCCATTTCGGCAAGTTTTTTCTGTATCATCTGCAGATCATGCCAGGATCCTTTTTTCATTTCAGGGTGTTTGAGGAGAAAGGCTGGATGCAGGGTGGGCATCAGTGGAATGTCAAGAAAGGTATGGAATTTTCCTCTCTTTGAAAAAATATTTTTCTTTGTCTTGAGCAGGGTTTGGGTGGCATTCGGCCCCATGGTGCAGATAATTTTCGGTTTCAGAATTTCTATCTGGCGCTGGAGGTACGAAAAGCAGGTGGCAGTTTCCGCACCTGCTGCAGGCTCACCTGTGGAGCATTTACACTTGATGGTATTGGTCAGGTAAACGTCGTTCAGGGAGAGGTTAATGGCAGCAAGCATTTTTATAAGCAGCTCCCTTGGCTCTCCTGCTATGGGCAGTTGTGAGTTCAGTTCACTGTCCTCGGGCAAATCGCAGACAATAAAAAGAGGCAGGCCGGTTATCTCTTTTCCCTCCCCTAAAATCTTCTGCCCGTCCGTTTGGTCCAACCCGCAGCGACGGCACTCTCCAAGTTCCTTTTTCAGGTCTTTAAGGGTGACATCGGGTCGTTTCGGGGGAGCAGGAGATGCTTTCTGTTTTTCTGTGGTTCGAGGGGGAGGGGAAAGTCGACCAGGAAGAATCGGGTTGGCCGGCCTGGGTTTTGTTTCGAATATGCCCTGAAGTTTGTCGGTCAGAGGGTAATCAAGCCCGCATTGCTTGTGAAAAACGAGGAGCTTTCTGGTTTCCTCCAGGATGGCGCGTAATGAATCGGAATTATTTTTCATCCAGATCCCTTTTCCAGCTCTGCAATGCTTCAAGCGCTCTTTCAGCCCTGATGGTCCCCCGCATCCTTTTGGGAATTTTTTTTCCTTCTTTGGTTTTGATGGGAGGAAAGAGGCCAAAGTTGATATTTGAAGGCTGAAAACGTTTTGGCTCGGTCTCGGTAAGGTGCCTGACGAGAGCTCCGAATGCCGTGATCTCAGGTGGAATTATGATTTTTTTGTCCTGCAGCAGGCGGGCGCCGTTTATTCCTGCCAGAAGCCCCATGGCGGTGGACTCAACATATCCTTCAACCCCGGTGATCTGGCCGGCCAGCAGGATGTCCTGCCTTTTTTTGAGCTGCAGGGAGGCCAGCAGTACTTCCGGGCCGCAGACAAAGGTGTTGCGGTGGATGCTGCCGAGCCGCTCAAATTCAGCCTGTTCCATGCCGGGGATCATGCGAAAGATTCTTTTTTGCTCAGAATACGTCAGTTTGGTCTGAAACCCCACCATGTTGTAATGGCTGGCAGCAATATTTTCTTTTCTGAGCTGAATGACGGCGTATGGGTCACGACCGGTGCGGGGATCCGGCAGGCCAACTGGTTTCATCGGACCGAATCGCAAGGTGTCTTCACCTCTCTCCAGCATAACTTCAATGGGAAGGCAGCCTTCAAAGTATTTTTGCTTTTCAAAGGATTTGAGAGGAACTTTATCTGCGGCAGCAAGTTCTTTGATAAAATTCTTGTATTCTGTTTCACCCAAAGGGCAATTCAGATAATCTCCCGGGCCGTCATCATAGCGGGAGGCCTGGTAGATGATATCCCTGTCCAGAGAGTCGGCTGAGACGATGGGGGCGATTGCATCGTAAAAGGCCAGGTGTTCTCCTGTAATATGCTGCAGGGATTTGGCCATGGGATCAGAGGTGAGCGGCCCGGTGGCAAGGATTGTCAGCGGATGATCCACTGATGCTGCGGGAATTTCGGTGATTTCCCGGCGAGAGACTGTTATTGCCGGGTGGGATTCCATTTTTTCGGTGATAAAGCGGGCAAAGCGATGGCGGTCAACAGCAAGTGCCTTGCCTGCCGGGACTTTTGTTTCCGCAGCTGCGCTCATAATGAGAGAGTGCAGCGTTCTCATTTCTTCTTTGAGCAGTCCGACAGCAGAGGAGCAATCGTCAGAGCGGAAGGAGTTGCTGCAAACCAGTTCCGCCAGGTCGGGGGTGGAGTGGGCCGGACTGAAGCTGTGGGGCTTCATGTCGAAAAGTGTAACGGAAATCCCGCGTGAAGCCGCCTGCCAGGCTGCTTCACAACCTGCCAGACCTCCGCCGATGATTGTGATGCCAGGTTGGATTGTCATGAATTATCCGGGGATCTGTGAGGCAGTTTTCGATAACCGCAGAACCCTCGAAATCCACTGAGAAATTTGATTATTTTCCCGTGAGGTTCGCGGGTTCCGTGGCCTCGGTTCGGAACGTCAGGGGGATTACATTCCCAGTTCTTTTTTTATGCCGTCAACAACAAGATCACTTGAGGTGCCGGTGATGGTTTTCAGTAATCCTTTTTCATCATAGAAACCGGCCAGGGGGGCGGTTTTTTCATTATAGGTGTCAAGACGATGGGCAATGGCTTCTTCTGTCTCGTCAGCACGCTGGATGGCCGGGCTGCCGCATTTGTCGCAGATGCCTTCCACTTTTGTCGGATTTGATTTTACATTATAGATGGCCTGACACTCGGGGTTCTGGCAGGTGCGACGGGTGCAGAGGCGATCAAATATAACATCGCGGGGAACATCAATGTTAACAACCATATCCAGGCTGATACCCAGTTTGGTCAACAACTCCGTCAACGCTTCTGCCTGGGGAATGGTCCGGGGAAAACCGTCGAGGAGGAAGCCGTTTTTGCAGTCGTCTTCCTGAAGGCGTCCTTCCATGATGCCCATGATGAGAGAGTCGGGAACCAGATCGCCGCGGTTCATGTATCCTTCCGCCTCTTTGCCCAGGTCAGTGCCTGCCTGAACAGCTCCGCGAAGGATGTCTCCTGTGGAGATCTGTACGGAGCCGTCGAGTTTGGTCAGCATTTTGGCCACAGTGCCTTTTCCCGCGCCTGGTGCGCCTAAAAGAATAAGTTTCATATTGTTTCCTCCTGATTGAATCGATTTTTATAAAGTAGTGTTAGCGAGTTTAGCAAAACAAACCAATATACACAAAATGATCTTTTTTGGCATTAGAAACATATCTGGAGAGCCCAAAAAAAAACCGGTGCTGGGAGGAGCACCGGTTTCTCATTTCCAACCGAGGAAATGAAGAGGAGAAAAAAATGAAAAAAAGGCGAAAAGGGGAATCGGTAAATGAATTGGTAGATTTTTCGTCTTTATAGAATGTGACCAGACTATGAAAAGAAAGGTTCCTGAAAAAATATTTATTTGAGATATTTTTCTTAAAAAAATATGGCTCAATTTTTTATAAGTTTGAAAACAAAATGTGATTACCACTGAAACTCAGCCAGTCTTGCAGCAGGTACTGTAATGCATTAATAATTCAAAAAATACTGTCTACACAAAAGTCATTCCCGCGAAAGCGGGAATCCAGAGTAGCTGGCTAGTCCGCCTAGATTCCCGCTTTCGCGGGAATGACGTATAAAAAGGCTGAAAATGAGTGGTAATCACAAAACAAAAAAGCCGGTGCTGGGAGGGGCACCGACTTTTTGTCGAGAAAATGAAGAAGAAAAAATGAAAAAGGAGAAAAAGCTATGAGAAGACGTAATTTGTAATCTCTTGCTGTTTTAAGAAATAAGAGCCGCGCTTTTGAAAAAAGGTTCCTGGGAAAAAATATTTTTTTGTTTTTTTATCAATTGCTCCTTGTGGCCTTTCTTAAATCGGTGGGGCAATGGTCACGACAATCCGCATATCCGTCTTTGCGCCGACTCCATGGGGTTCACTTATGTCGGAAACGAGCATGTCGCCTGTTTTAGCTGGAATCGCCGTGTTGTTTTCCCCGAGCAACTCTCCTTGTTCGATAACCAATATGCTTAACTGGCCTTATTTCATGGGAATGAACAGGAAATACACGACCGGCAGCAATATTGACGGTTTCGTAAAAACCCCCTCAACCGCCGCCGACAAGTATGTAACTTGTTGATATTGCGTTGGCGGATGGTCAGTTTGAGAGCTTTTTGCGAGACCATCAATATTGAAGTTGATGATTTTGAAATATTGTCCCTCGTTCCCACGGTCCACCGTGGGAATGCATATCAATTTGCCCCTGGAGATTCATGTATGGGTTCCCACGGAGACCATGGGAACCAGAAAAAACCGGACATTGCTGGATTTGACCAAGAAAGGTTCGTCCATGGCAGGCATGGGCTGAAATTGGTACTGTTAAGCCGCGGGCGGGTTGACAACTTCATCCTTGATTGCGTCTATTTCAACGGCGCATGATTCAAGATCCGCCTCCTCAGATGCCTTTTTTTGTTCCAGCCGTCTCTTTTTGATGCAAAAATGAACAATTTCCATCTCTTCATGGTCCAGTGTCTCATTGACGAGAAGCGTCTCCGCCAGGTGCGTGAGAAAATCTTTTTCCCTTTGCAGAATCATTGTCGCCTCGGCATAGCACTCATCAATAATTTTTTTCACTTCCCTGTCAATGGTTCTGGCAGTCTCTTCACTGTATAGGTTGGAGGAATCCTGGTCCCCGAGAAATTGTCCTTTGTTGCTGGAATAGGAAACCGCGCCAATAACCGGATTCATCCCCCATCGGCACACCATTTTGAATGCTATGCTCTCTGCCTGGTGGAGGTCGTCTTCCGCACCTGTTGTCTGCTGGTTAAAACAGATTTCCTCAGCTGCACGTCCTCCCATGAAAATGGTAATTTTGCTGCGCAGAAACTCTTTTGAATAGGAATGTCTGTCTGTTAGCGGGAGTTGCAGGGTGTGACCCAAGGCTCGCCCTCTGGGAATGATGGAAATTTTAAAAATAGGATCGGTCTCAGGAACAAACCTGGCAACGATGGCATGCCCAGCCTCATGAAATGCCATTGTTTTGCGATCTTTGTCGCTGATAATCATGCCTTTCCGTTCAATTCCCAACAGGATTCTGTCTTTGGCAATCTCAAAATCGTTGCCCTCAACCGACTTTTTGCCTCTTCGGACGGCGACAATGGCTGCTTCGTTAACCAGTGCGGCCAGTTCGGCACCGGTGAATCCCGGAGTAGAGCGGGCTATGTCTTCAAGGGCGACATTTTCCGACAGTTTGATCTTTCGGACATGGACCCGCAGTATCTTCAGGCGTCCCTTAACGTCCGGCGGAAGGATATTTATCTGTCTGTCAAAACGGCCTGATCGAAGCAGGGCGGGATCAAGAATATCCGGACGGTTCGTGGCTGCGAGTATGATAACCGTGGATTCCGAACTGAAGCCGTCCATTTCAACCAGAAGGGCATTTAATGTCTGTCCGCGTTCATCCTGGCCGCCGCTGGCAACACCTGCGCTCCGATGTCCGCCGACCGCATCTATTTCATCAATAAAGATGATGCAGGGGGCGTTTTTTTTGGCATCATTGAAAAGATCCCTTACCCGCGAGGCTCCGACGCCAACAAATGTTTCTACAAAATCAGAGCCGCTTATGCTGTAGAATGGAACTCCGGCTTCACCGGCAACTGCACGGGCCAGAAGGGTTTTTCCGGTCCCCGGAGGTCCCTGGAACAGGATTCCTTTGGGAATAACCGCCCCGAGTCTGCTGAATTTATCTGGTTTTTGTAGAAAATCTACAATTTCCTGCAACTCCTCTTTTGCTTCAGGAATTCCTGCAACATCCTTAAATGAGACTTGCTTTCCCCCTTTTTCAAACTTCAAGGCCTTGGTGCCGGCAAATTTGTCTGGTTTTTTTCTGAATTTTTTGATGTTTCGGAGAGTGAACCAGGCAAAGAATATAAGTACCAGGGGCAACAACTGGAAGAATATCTCCTGGGGGGAATACATCTGTTCAGGCCTGACCTGAATAACGACTCCTTTGTCGATCAACTTGGGTAAGAGTTCAGGGACGTCCGATGAAAATGTGGAGAATTTTTTGCCAAATTTATCTGTGAGATAGATCGTACCGCCCTGCATGTGGATTTCTGTGATTTCGGTCACTTCATCGTTTTGCAGTTTTGAAAGAAAATCCTGGTAGCTCAGGGGGGACTGCTCATCTTCATGGGCTGAGGCAGAAATAGAAGCGGCAGGCAGTTGGGACATGAAGAGGAGAACAAGCACTATACGGAAAAAAAGAATCATAATTTTCCCCTACTTTTTGGCTGGCATCTGAAATTTGCAGGAGTCGCATTTATACCCTGTCAGGGTGAAAATCTCTGGAGCTGACCATTCGCCAACAGTAAGATCAACAAGTTCCATGCCGGAAGCGGTTGAGTGGATTTTTCACCCTAAAGGGCATAAATACGAAACCGTCAAATTTTTTTTCTTGTGTTTTATCTTACCCTGTTTTCGGGTTCTGTCATAGAAAAAAACAACAATATGAGATAGTTCCTGATGGCTTGCATGCTGAAGATGATGGGAGGGGAAACAACGTATTGCTGATGCTGTAATGAAAAAACAAACCGCGGGTGAATGCTGACAGGCGGATTGATCTGTATGACCTGCGTCCTTGTGGCGTGTTGACTGCGGTTTATTGATGCCAACCGCCTGGTATTGAAAGATTTAAGTTCAGCAGCCAGGCGAGAGCTGCATTCGTACTCTCGCCATAGCCGCGTGCAGATCTTGTGTAATATTAAGAAACATAGAGTTCATCCAGAAGACGGAACAACTCCATTCTTGCTTTTTCGAAATTTGTCATCCTGGCCTGTGCTGCCTCGGGCTTATTCTGGTTGTAAAGGCTGATGATTTCCCGCGCCGTTGCGTGAACAGCTTTGTGGTGAACATCGATGGCTTTAAAGATCGGACTGTTGGTGAATTCGCCCTGGGCACTATCGTACCATTTACCGAAAACACAGTTGTGGTGGTCCACGACCTTGTCGGCCTCCATTTTTTTGCGTCCTTCAAGGACCGCTTCCAGATTGATTTTCCAGTTCAGATGAGCTGTTTTTACTGCTCCAATATCAAACAGAGGTGTTGCTGAGCTTTCATTACTGATTGACATATCCATGAAATGGGCAAGTTTTTTCAACTCATGGGCAAATTCCCGAACCTCAAGGCATCGATTCGTAATCTGGTCCGATGTGTCACGCACCGTGACAATATCCCCGGCTACTTGAAGATTAACTTCAGAGGCCTGGGTGATGTTTTCTTTGACTTCCCGCATGCCGGTTGAAGCCTGGGAGATGTTGGTTGAAATATCAGCACTGGCAAATGCCTGCTGCTCAACGGCACTGGCAATTGTTGCAACGAGTTTGCTTACGGTGTCTATGGTGGAGGTAATATTGTTGATAACCTCTACCGTTTGCATTGCTGAATGCTGCATATCAGCAATCTGTTGCATGATATCCTTGGTCGATTCTTTGGTTTGTTTTGCCAGCTCTTTTACCTCGTTGGCCACGACGGCAAAACCTTTGCCTGCGTCTCCGGCGCGTGCTGCCTCTATTGTTGCATTCAGGGCAAGAAGGTTAGTTTGGTCGGAGATTTCGGTAATTGTGTCTGTGACCATGGTAATTTTCTGGGCGGTTTCTCCCAATTTGCTGACGCTTATTGAGGCTTGCCTGGCCTGTGCAACGGCATCATCGGTGATGGAACGGGCCTCCTCCGTATTGTCGGCAATTTCATTGATGGTGACGGTCATTTGCTCTGCAGCCGCAGCAACTGTGGTGACGTTGGTGCTTGATTGTTCCATGGCAGAGGCAATTGCATTCATGTTGGTGCTCATTTTTTCCGCAGCACCCGCAACCCCGTTGGTCAATTCGAAGAGGCTTTTGGCATCCTCCGTCAATTCGTCCGAAGCCGTGCTCATTGCCCCGGAAGTGGAATCAAGAGTTGAGATATTTCCCTGGAGAGCAAGAAGAGTGGTGGGCGGCTTGTTTTCAAATTCAGGGGCCGCTGTTTCATGTGCACAGGCACAGCTATCTTCAGGACTATTGCAAGCCGTTGGTGGCTCTTCATGTAAAATATCTTCAGCTTTTAAGGCGTTTGGTTGTGATGTTTGCTTGTTGAGCCTCTTGCTGTAGAGTGAGTTGAAGAAAAAAAGTCCACCCCCACACAAAATGGTCAGGCCGCAAAAAAGTAAAATATTCATCTCCATTATCTTTTCCTCCTGTGGATATAAGCGTATTGACAATGATGACACAAGGGAGTTCCTGGGGGAATGGGGCAAATTGTCGCATACTTTTTTTGGGTATAATTAAGCAATATTGGGGCCAATGGGATATTTTGTTAAACAGCACTGCTTTATCAGATAGATAGAGCTAGCTCTATTGCAAAAAAGCCAATTTGAAGGGGTATGAGGTAAGTTATAGGGGCAGGAAGTGGATAATGGCGGGAAGCCTTTGCAGAAAGAGGAAAGCGAGGAGAATAAGTTTTGTCATGCAATAATAAAAGTTATTGAGGTGTTTGGGTGGTTCGGCTGTGTGTGAGAGGAGCAGCCGGAGTCGGAGATAAGAATGAGGGTTCTTTGGGAAAAATATTTTCTCTTTATTCCAATATGTTATAGTAAGTCAGGAGGGTAAGTTGTAATTGCTTGTCATGCCTTCCCTGGGTAAAGGGGAAATTTTTCAAAAAAAGCTGGTATCTCAAATCCATAACCTATGGACTTCTATAAGCTTTCCGCATCTGAAACCTGCAAGGAATTGGGCTGCGACCAGAAGGGGTTAAGCAGCCGGGAGGTTGCTGCGCGTCTTACACGCTACGGGCCGAACGAAATTCAGAGTGAAGAGAGGCGTCCTGCGTTTCTGATCTTTCTTGATCAGTTTAAAAGTTTTATTATTTATATTCTCCTGTTTGCCGTTGTTTTTGCCGTTGCAATCGGTGAATACGTTGATTGTGTCATCATCCTGGCAATTCTTCTTGCCAACGCCTTTATCGGGTTTTTCCAGGAACTTTCCGCAGCCAAATCCCTTGCCGCCTTACAAAAACTGACTTCAGTCAAGGCCATAGTGCATAGAAACAAAAAATGCTCCACTGTGGAGGCCGGGGAGCTGGTGCCCGGCGATATTATTCTGCTTCGTACCGGCGATAAGGTACCGGCAGACGCCAGGATCATTTCTTCGGTCAACCTGGCTGTTGATGAAGCTTCACTTACCGGCGAAAGTCTGCCGGTTCAGAAAAACAGCGATGTCATCGAGCATACGGTCCAGATTGGTGAGCAGAAAAATATGCTTTTTTCCGCAACCTCGGTGGTTGGCGGCAATGCTACTGCCGTTGTCTGCAGAACCGGAATGACTACTGAAATCGGAACCATAACCAAACTTATAAAGGAGGCCAAAGAGGAGCTGACCCCTTTGCAGCATAAACTTGATGTGTTCGGCCGTAAACTTGGCATGGCTATTATTACTATTTGTATCTTCGTGTTGATCGCTTCGTGTGCCAAAGAGCTGCTGGTTCATGGGCAGCTGAGCCGGGAGATGCTGGTCGCTTTGGCGTTTGTTGCCATCAGCCTTGCGGTGGCAGCAGTTCCAACCGCTCTTCCGGCTGTTGTTACCATTGCTCTCAGTATCGGTGTAAAACGATTACTGAAGCGCAAGGCTCTGGTGCGCAAACTGTCCTCGGTTGAAACACTGGGAAGCTGTGATGTCATCTGTACGGATAAAACCGGCACTCTGACTCAAAACCAGATGACCGTGCGTTATGCCTGGACTGCTGATGGAGAGATTTCCTTTCAGGGAGTCGGCTATAAGCCGGAACCCCTTTTAGACAGTAAAGTTGATCCATTGCTTTTTGAGGCCGGAATTATCTGTAATAATTCCTCTCTGAATTGTGAAAATGATGCATGGAGCATTAACGGCAACCCCACAGAAGGAGCGCTGCTCGTCAGTGCCAGGAAGGCTGGGTGCTGCGACAATGACAGGCGTGAAGGTGAGATCCCCTTTGATTCCTGCCGAAAATGCATGAGTGTTCTGGCCCGCACCGGGGAGCAACTCATGGTGTACACAAAGGGGGCTCCTGATGCAATTCTCGGAAAATGCAGCCATATGTACAAGAAAGGCAAGCAAATTCCCTTGGACGAAAATGACCGGACTGAAATCATGGCCAGAAACGATCAGTATGCCTCCTGCGCCATGCGGGTGCTGGCTTTTGCCTGTAAGCCGGTGGCCGGCAAAAAGGAGTTTACAGAAGAAGGTCTTGTCTTTATCGGCCTGCAGGCAATGATTGATCCTCCCCGGCTTGAGGTCATGGAGGCCATAAAGACTACAGGCAGGGCGGGCATCAGGGTCATTATGATTACCGGAGATTATGCGGAGACCGCAAGGGCCATAGGCCGCGAAATCGGCATTGAATCGGATGTGCTGACCGGTCAGGATATGGGTGAGCTGGACGATGATGCCCTGCGCCGCGCCCTTGACGGCGGAATAAATATTTTTGCCCGTGTGGTGCCCGAGCATAAGCAGCGAATTGTCACGGCCCTGCAGGAATCAGGTCATGTGGTGGCCATGACAGGCGATGGTGTTAATGATGCTCCGGCCCTGAAAAAAGCAAATATCGGTATTGCCGTGGGCAGCGGCACCGAGGTAGCCAAGGAGGCCAGCGATTTTGTCCTGCTTGATGACAGCTTTGCCCACATTGTCAGCGCCATAGAGGAGGGAAGGGGGATTTATGATAATATTCAGAAATCCATCATGCTCCTGTTGTCTGGCAATCTCGGCGAGGTATTGATCATTTTCCTTGCCGTTATTCTGGGTCTCAACCTGCCGCTCACCGCCATTATGCTCCTCTGGATCAATATGGTGACAGACGGTGCGCCGGCCCTGGCTTTCAGTGTAGATCAATATGGAAAGGATATTATGGAGCGCAGTCCCAAGCCGGGAAATGAGGATATTCTGCCCCGGCCCAAACTGGCCCTGATAGGCATTTTGGGAGTTGTCGGAACGATCATTGCCCTTCTGCTTTTTTCTCTCTATGGCGGCAATTCCCCGGATGATTCGGAATTGATGCGAGCCCGCACCATGGTCTTTAATTTTGTCGTCCTCTATGAGGTCATCCTGGTTTTTGTGATCCGCCATGGTTATCAGGTTCCTTTTTTCTCCAATGGTTATGTCTGGCTGTCAGTGGCCCTTTCCATCGGTTTGCAGGCACTCCTGATGTATACTCCTCTTGACAGCTATTTTAAAGTGACGCCTCTCGGCTTGAACGAATTAGCTATCCTGTTCATTGCGGGTCTGGTCTTTTATGCCGCATTCCTGGCGTATCACAGATTTTATGTTCAGGCCGTCGGACGATGAATTTTTCATAATTTTGCAGGTGATGTGGAATGGCCGATGTTCTTTTGCAAAATATATTCAAAGTGTTCCAGGGGATGGATAAGGCCGCCGTGTCAAACGTCGAGGCCAGGATTGATCATGGTGAATTTATCGTGCTTGTCGGACCTTCAGGTTGCGGCAAATCAACCTTGCTGCGTATGATTGCCGGACTTGAAACCGTTAGTCGCGGGGAAATATCCATAGATGGAACCGTGGTAAATGATATGTCGCCCCGGGAGCGTGATATTGCCATGGTTTTCCAAAATTATGCCCTTTATCCGCATATGACTGTTTTTGACAACATGGCCTTTGGGCTCAAGATGCGTAAATTTTGTAAAGAGGTAATTCGCACCCGGGTCCGGGAAGCAGCGGCAATGCTTGGTCTGGAAGAGTTGCTGCACCGCAGACCCAAGGCCTTGTCCGGAGGTCAGATGCAGCGCGTTGCCCTGGGCAGGGCAATCGTCAGGCGGCCGAAATTGTTTCTCTTTGATGAGCCGCTCAGTAATCTTGATGCCAAGTTACGGGGTTCCATGCGCTCTGAAATTATCAAGCTCCATAAGCGTCTCGGCGTTACCATGATTTATGTGACCCATGACCAGCTTGAGGCAATGACCATGGCCGACCGGCTGCTGGTCATGAGGGATGGCAAGGTCGAGCAGGAGGGCAGGCCTCTCGATGTTTACAATGAGCCGCTTAATCAGTTTGTTGCAGGGTTTCTCGGCAATCCTCCCATGAATTTTATAAGCTGTTCCATTAGCCATGAAAATAACGACTTGCTGCTCAGCAATGAATCGTTTCGTCTTGTTGCAACAGCAGAAATGGCAGAGGTGCTGGCACCCTATGCTCATCAGGGAAGCAGGACTGTCTTAGGTGTCAGGCCGGAGGATATATCTGAGGTGTCCCCTGGCGCATTAACAGACACAAAACAATCAGTTGCTGCCCGCATTGACTTTCTTGAACCCATGGGCAATGAGGTCCTGGCCACCTGCCGTTTTGGCTCTGCAGAGGGTGTTGTCCGTCTGTCCGCGCAAACCAAAGTGAGGGCAGACGGTACGGCTCGTTTTAACATTGATGTGACCAGGGCAAAATTATTTGATCCGCAAAACGGGGAGAGATTCTTTTGAGTCGAAAAATACCAGTAATAATCCTTCTGCTCTTTTGTCTGACCCTTTTTTTGAGCTGTACTTCAGAGCAACAGGAAAGTGACAAGGTCGTCATTGAGGTATGGTATCATACCGGTCGACCTGAAGAAAAAGCTGTCTTTGAGGACCAGGTGAGCCGGTTCAACCGCAGCCAAAATAAGGTGCGGGTTGCGCTCACCCTGATTCCAGAAGGCGACTACAATACCCAGGTCATGGCCGCTGCGGCAGGCGGTAGTCTTCCCGACCTGCTTGATGTTGACGGTCCCTATATGGCCGGTTATGCCTGGAACGGGCACCTGAGGCCCATTGATGATCTGCTGCCGGAGCCGGTGAAACAGGACCTGCTGCCGTCCATCATTGCTCAGGGAAGCTATAAGGAACGTCTCTATGCAGTGGGAACCTTTGACTCAGGCCTTGGACTCTATGCCAATAGGGAGAAATTGGCAGCCGTTGCAGCCCGTATTCCGCAAAAGCCTGAAGAGGCCTGGTCCATTGATGAATTTGAGAGGATACTGGCTGACCTGTCCCGCCAGGATGATGACGGGCAGGTGCTTGACATCCGTCTCGATTACCGGGGGGAATGGCAGACATACGCCTTTGCCCCCATTTTGCAGTCCGCCGGCGGTGATCTTATAGATCGTCGCACCTATGGCGCCTCCTCGGGCATTCTCAATGGCCCTGAGTCCGTTGCCGGTCTGCAGCATCTCTCGAAGTGGCTGAAAAACGGCTATATTGATCCAAATATCGACACGGCCGGTTTTACCGGGGGAAAGGTCGCTCTTTCCTGGTGCGGTCACTGGGAATACCACCGTTACAGGAAGGCCCTGTCCGACAAGTTGCTGGTTTTGCCGCTGCCCGATTTCGGCAGAGGGTCGAAGACAGGCATGGGCTCCTGGTGCTGGGCTGTTACAAGTAAGACTCAACATCCCCGGGAGGCCATGCAGTTTCTTCTCTTTCTGCTCCGCCCTGCAGAGCTGTTGGCCATGAGCGAAGCGAACGGGGCGGTCCCTGCAACCATGCAGGCCATTTCCCGATCCTCTCTTTATGGTCCTGGTGGGCCTTTGCATCTTTTTGTCCTTCAATTGCAGCAAAACGCTGTCCCAAGGCCGCAAACACCGGGCTACCCGGTTATCACCTCGGCATTTCAGCAGGCTTTTCAGGATATCCGTAATGGTGCGGATGTGAAAACAAGCCTTGACCGCGCTGTGGAGGTGATTGATCAGGATATCCAAGATAATGAGGGGTATGGATTTTGAGCCTTAGCCGGGAAAAAAGGAAAACGGAACGGATCGCCTGGTTGATGACCGCGCCGGCCCTGATGGGGCTTGTTCTTTTCCTGGCCATCCCGTTTTTGATTGCCCTTTTTCTCTCCTTTTGTCAGTACAAACTGGGTTCACCTCTTCCCCTTCGTTTTGTCGCCTTTGAGCAGTTTTCCCGTATTTTCAGTGACACTGCATTCCGGCAGGCCCTGGTTAATAACACTCTCTTTGCCCTGATTGTCGTGCCGTTGCAGACAGGGGCGGCCCTGAGCCTCGCCATGCTGCTGAATCGGCCTTTACGCTGCATGTCGTTTTTCCGCACCATTTTTTTTATGCCGGTTGTTTTTCCCATGGCCCTGGTTTCAGTGGTGTGGGAACTCATTTATGCCCCCGGTCCAAACGGGCTTCTTAATAACCTGCTCATACACTTGACTTTAGGGGGCTGGGCACCGGTTGATTTTCTCCATCATCCGGCCTATGCCTTGCCGGCAATTATGCTTCTTTCCCTCTGGCAGGGCGTCGGTTTTCAGATGGTCATTGTGCTGGCCGGCTTGCAGTCCATACCGGCAACCCTCTATGAGGCAGCAGTTCTTGACGGAGCCGGCCCCTGGCAGCGCTTTGTTCATGTCACTTTGCCCCAGTTGCGCAACACCTTGATTTTTGTCGGTCTGGTAACAACAATTCTTGCCTTCCGGCTTTTTGATCAGATATGGATATTGACCCAGGGTGGGCCGAAACAGGCAACCACGACCGTTATCTTTGAGGCGGTACGTGCTGTTTTCCGGCGGCAGGACGTGGCCAGGGGAGCGGCCATGAGCGTGGTCTTTTTTTGTATCGTCCTGGGAATCACCCTGGTGCAGCGTTACCTGCTCAGGCAGGAAAGGGAGATGGACTGATGGTTGGCGACAAAAGGGTCTATGCTGCCGGGGTTTTGAGGTATCTTGCCTTGTCCTTTCTTGCCCTGCTTTATATTGCACCGGTTCTCTATATGGTGATTGGCAGTCTGAAGCCTGATGAGCGGGTGCTGGGCGATACCGGATCGCTCCTGGCATTTGTGCCTGTGGAAGGTTCTTTGCAGAATTACCGGGATGTCCTGGCCAGGGTTGATTTCTTGCGTTCCCTGTTTAATTCGGTGTTTATCACCGGACTGATTGTCGGCTCTGGGCTTGTGGTCAACTCCCTGGCCGGTTACGCGCTGGCACGCCTGGAATGGCGCGGCAGGACTCTTGTGCTCACTCTTGTTCTTGCCCTGCTTGTGCTGCCCTTTGAGAGCATCGCTGTACCGCTTTTTTATCAGATGTGTGTCTTTGGCTGGCGTGAAAGCTATCATGTGCAGATCGTGCCGTTCATCGCCGATGCCTTTTCCATTTATCTGTTTTATTCTTTTTTTATTGGATTGCCCCGGGAGATAGAGGAGGCTGCCCGCATTGACGGAGCCGGTCCCTGGCGTATCTATTTCTTTATTGTCCTACCCATGGCACGGCCCGTCTTTGCCACAGTTGCGGTATTGACTTTTCTCATGCGATGGGGTTCCTATTTATGGCCCCTCATGGTTACCACCGGAGAGAGGTATCGTCCTTTGCCAGTGGCCATGGCCGCTTTTGAGAATCAAGTCAAGCTCTGGGGAGACATCATGGCCTTCGGAGTGATGATGGTGCTGCCTGTCCTGCTGCTTTTCCTCTTTTGCCAACGTTGGTTTATTCAAGGTATTTCTGCTGGAAAGGGCAAGCTGCCGTAAATATGTTTCTGACAAATGACAAGGCCCGAAATCGTTATCTCTGCCTGACTTCTATTTGTCCTCTATAACTTTTGTTATTACATGCCAAAGTTTATTTCTATCTCTTTCCTTGTCCAGTAAAGGCTTGCCGGTGATATTTATGGACTATGCCATAACTTATGCCATACCCCTTCAGGGTAGGCTTTAATTAATTTTCGTTGGCTTATCTGTATGATATTACATAGAAATGCTTGATGTGGTACTCTGTGGCCTTCATCTTGCAATAATTATGTAGCAAGCAAGTAATCCGTGCTAAAGATGGTTCGACCTGAAACAGGGGATTCAAGCTGCTGCACGAAATGAGTGCAAGCGAGTTAGCGCGCCAACCTCAAAATACGGTAGACGGGCTGCTTGGATCAATTTTTAACCATCATTTTTATTGGAACCTTTATGGACAAGCTCATGACAGACGTATTTTTCTTTTTAGATACAAGGCTCGTTCTTGTAGTGAAGAGAATTATTGCAATAGGCTTTCTTGTCGTTCTCGCTAACGTGGGGCAGGCCTCTGCTGCTGTGACAGGGAGCTGCAGCAACTGTCACACCATGCATAACAGTCAGGATGCCCAAGCCATTGTCCATGCGGGAGAAACACCTGGCAGCCATGCATCCTGGGACGGGGGGAGTCTCACCGGCGGCACGGATACCACTCCCCGGAATACATTGCTGATAAGCGATTGTGTCGGCTGTCACTCCAACACGGGCAGCGCGACTATTGTTACCCTCGGCCCCTCCAGGATCCCTATTGTCAATAACCTGGATGCGCCGGTCAATCCTCTGGCAGGCGGTAATTTTTATTATGTGGTCACCAATGGTGATTCCTACGGCCATAATGTCCGGGGGATTTCCAATGCAGACGCAACCTTGGCTTACGGTCCGGGCCAGAAACTCGGATGTGCCAATAGTTGCCATACTTCCTTGACTCTGACCGACGCCGATACTGTTGCCCTGATGGATGGTGGCCGTAAAAACGGTTGCCAGGGATGTCATCAGAGCGTCAGGCACCACGGATCCCAAACAGCCGGGCAGCCGGTCACCTCTGACGGAGGCTGGTACCGTTTTTTAAGCGCCCCGAGCGGCCATCTGGGTTTCGGTGGTGGTGTTCACGGAATTGAAGATCCGGACTGGGAGCAGAATCCAACCAGTTCCACCCATAATACGTATTATGGCGGCGATAACACCAATCTGCAGGAAGAGCCGCAATCCATTGGCCGATTTTGTGCCGGTTGTCATTATCAGTTTCATTCCCCGGGCGTTGCCTTTGATATGGTGGACAATGGTGGCGGAGTTGACCCCTGGCTGCGCCATCCCGCTAATTTTGTTATTCCCAATGAGTATGAATATACCAGTTATACGGAGTATGATCCCATGGTCCCGGTCGGGAGACCTGAAAAAACAGATATTGCCGATGTTGATCCTACCTCGGTCAGGCCGGGAACAGATAAAGTGATCTGTCTTTCCTGTCATCGAGCCCACGGCAGTCCGTATCCGGACATGTTGAGGTGGGATTACGATACCTGTGTAACCGGCAATGAAGATGCAAGTTGTGGCTGTTTTACATGCCACTCCACAAAAGACGAATAATGAGTAAATGACAAATGAGCTTAAGGAAAAAAAGCAAGGTTGATGCCGAGCTGTTCAGACCCAAAAAAGGTATCAACCCGCTCCTTTCCGTCTGGAAGGCAGCACTGAAGACAAAAAGCAGCACAAGAGAAAGTAGATTTAAAAACCTTAAGAGGTCATTTAATGAAAGACAGATTAGCTCATTTTACACTCTCTCCGATTCTTGTTTTCCTCTTTATCTGCTTTTCTCCGCATCTGCTGTTTGCCGACCAGATTAACCTCAGTTTTGATCTTTGTGCAACTCCCGCCAGTTTCAGCATCGATTCCCCGTCTGCCATTGCCTTTGATGACGAGGAAAATCTCTACGTTGTTAATACCTCTGCAAACAAGGTTCTTGTTTACAATACAGATGGGATTCTGCTGGATACACTGAGTGGTCTGTCAAAGCCTGTCAGTCTTGCCGTTGACCTGGACGGTTCCATTTTTGTTGGAAATGCCAACGGTGATGCGAGAAATGTCGAGGTCTACGATACGAATCTGGATTTCATGTTCAAGCTTGGAACAGGCGACGGCGAATTTACCCAGCCCACCGCCATTGCCGTTTCGGATTCGTCGGGGAAAATTTATGTTGTCGACCACAAAGAAGATATCGTCAAGGTCTTCTTGCCGGACGGCTCATACGATTTTGCTTTCGGTGAATCCGGCAGTGAGCAGGGACAGTTTAATTCTCCGACTTCAATCGCCATCCAAAACAACCGGGTCTTTGTAACCGATCTGGAGGTCATTATCGAGCCGGACAGCCCGCCCCACGAAGGGGCCAGGGTACAGGTTTTTACCCTGGACGGTGACTTTGTCAGCAGTTACGGTTCCTACGGACAGGGCAGCGGTAAAATGATAAAACCGCTTGGAATTGCCGTAGATTCGAATAACATTGCCTATGTAGCTGATTCGTACCAGAATGTCGTCCAGGCCTTTGACAGTGACGGCACCTTCCTGGCCACAGCCTTTCATCTGGAACAACCCATGCGGACCCCTGTAGACGTGGCAATGGGTCCTGTCTCAGAAAGATTATATGTTGCTGCTTTAAACAGCAGCAGGGTTGATATCTTCTGCCCTGTTGTCACAATACATGAAAGCGTGACATTTGATGTAAGCACCTCGGTTGTTGGCGCTGGAGGATCGCTTGCCGTAGATTCCATCACGGTTGGAGCGGATGAGAGCCGTGTCTTTGCTGTAGAAGACCAGCAAAATATTACTTTTTCCATAGCCGCGGTCCAGGAAAACGGCTATCATATTGATAAACTGCTTGTTGACGGTGTGGATGTATTAGCCGCGGCCGACACAACAATTGTCGAAAGCAACAGCCAGGACTATCCGGTTACAGCTCAGTATACCTTGAGCGCTGTCAGTGCTGCCCATAGCGTTGAAGCTTTCTTTGTCCTGAATAGCTATACTGTTGCAGTAACCGCAACTTCATCACCTGAAAACTGCGGTCAAATTACTCCTGCCGGACCGGTGATGGTAACCCACGGCAACGACCAGGAATTTGTTCTTTCCTATAATGCTGATGATTGCCTCTATACGGATCTGCTCATTGACGGCGTCTCCGTTGGAACCCCGGCCAGTTACACCTTTTCAGCGGTCAGCGATGATCATACCCTGGAGGCAGTTTTTGGAGCGCTCTCCTATCAGATCGAAGTCTCCTCCTCCAACACTGCCCACGGTATGTCCTATCCTTCCGGAACCATAGTCGCTGATCAGGGAACGGATCATACGGTTTACTGCTATCCGTTCGGGGTTTACCAGCTTGACGGTATACTCATCGATAACACAACGTTGGTTACAGAAAACAGCTATACCTTTGTCAATGTCACAGCCGACCATACTGCCCGCTGTGAATTCAGTCCGATTACTCATACCCTCGCAGCAACTGTTTCTGCCGGTTCCCAGGGGTGCACCATCACGCCTGCCGGCACGACAACAGTTTCTGAAGGGGCGGACCAAACCTACATTGTTTCCGTGGATGAAGGTTACATTGTCGGTGATCTCATCATTGACGGCGTGTCTGTCGGTTCGTATCAGTCATATACCTTTTACTATATCATTGCGGATCACAACCTGGAAGTGAGCTGTTCCGCAGATTTTACAAACACTGTTCCCGTGGCCGAGGCCGGGCCTGATCAGAATAGCGGCTGCCAGGCTGCGGTTACCGTTGTGGGTGAAAACTCCTATGATAATGATGAAGGCGACACGCTTACATTCTTCTGGGAACAGACCTCAGGGACCTCTGTAACGCTTTCGGATCCCACAGTTGCCAATCCGACATTTACCGCTCCAAGCTGTAATCCTGGAGACGACACAGAGTCGCTCAGGTTCCAATTGACCGTAACCGACAGTTATGGGGCTGCTGCCAGTGATGCATGTCTTGTCAATGTAGGTTGGCAGAATGTTCCTCCGGAGGCAGATGCCGGTTTTGATCAGAATGTAGAAGAAAATGACCTGGTTATCCTGGACGGGACAGGCTCCGAGGATAGTGATGGCGTCATCGTATCTTACCTGTGGCAGCAGACCAAGGGGAAGACCGTCAGCCTGTCCAGTGATGCAGTCGCTGACCCGGATTTTGTCGCTCCTGATCTTGATTCCGGCTCTGAAACCGAGCAGCTCATTTTCAAATTGACTGTAACCGATGATTACGGAGCCCTGGCTGAAGATGAGTGTGTTATAAACGTTTCATTTATCAATGAGCCGCCTGTGGCAAAAGCGAATTGCCCTGCCGAAGCGGTCAAAGCCGGAGATATTGTTTCCCTGGGCGGCACTGAGTCTACTGATGCGGACGGTGATATTGCATCGTATCAATGGCGACAGGCGACAACAGACGGAACTGTGCCGGTTGTTTTTTCCAGCACGAAAACAGCGGATACATCTTTTGTAGCCCCTGAAGCTGGTTTTGAAGATGCAATTTTAAGCTTTGAACTGACTGTTACCGACTTTGACGGCGGTAAGGCAACGGAGACGTGTACCGTCACTTTAAAAGGAGAGGATGATACGGACAGCGACAATGACGGATTGCCGGACAGCCTGGAGGATGACTCCTGCACCGATGCCCATAACGCTGATACAGACGGTGACGGCATAACCGATGGCAGTGAGGATGCAAACCACAATGGCATGGTGGATGACGGTGAAAACGATCCATGTGAATTTGATAACAGAGCTCCTTTCGCCAATGCCGGAATCGATCAGACTGTTTACTCTGAAAGTACTGTCAGTCTTGACGGCTTCGGTTCATGGGATCCCAATAACAACATTGTTTCTTACAGCTGGAAACAGACAGCCGGGGCGGTGGTCGAACTCTCCGGCGTGCAGACTGCGAGTCCCACGTTCATTGCTCCTCTGGTTGGGAAAACAAATGAGATACTGCATTTTGAACTGACTGTACGCGATGCCCACGGACTTGAGGCAAAAGATTCGTGTGCAGTCATCGTCATGCCGGCCCCACAGGCATTACAAGTCCATATTGAAAAAACAACCAAATTAAGAATAAAGACAGAACAATTAATTCAGAAAACAGAAAAATTAACCAAAGAATTGGAAAAACTTGAAGAATACCATTCCAATCATCGATTCATGTGGAGAATCAAAAGGTACGGGAACAAGTACAGAAAGATCAGTCGACAGTATCGACGGACTCAAAAAGAGTATCAGGATACTGTTCAGGACTATGAGGAACAATTGGACAAGGTTAACTCATACAAGTAGTCAAAGTGAAGTATGATGGGCATCAATTTGACAAGACTTATTTGATATGACACTCACTTGAAAGAGAAATGACCGGAGTTCTCTCGGGTGGAGAGATTGCGGGAAGGAATAGAGTAAAAAAATGACTAATAAAAACAAATGGTTAGGGGTGAATATTCTACAACTGAAAAATGTGTCCCTGGTGTGCGCAATGTTTCTGATTTTTCTGGTTTATATCACAGCCGGAGAAGGAGACAAGAGAGCATTCGCAGATGCAATGGATTCATCTCAATCTCTTTCCGTTCAACAGAAAAAATCAGTCGAACTGTTTCATGAAGTTTTCCAGATTACCCTGGAAAATGATAAACAGGCGAATCTCGACAGGATTGCGGAACTCTATTGGCAGATCATTACCACCTGCCCGGATGCTCCCCTGGCCCAGGAAAGTCATTGGCGGCTCATAGAATCTTACTTTACCGACTATCAGCCTCCGCGTTCAGAGGAGGCTTTGCTTTTGTTTAAGCAGTTCCAAAGCAAGTACCCCGATTCGCCGCTAATGAAAGTGGTGAGGCATACAATGGCGAGGGGGCTTTACATGAATAAGCTTTGGAGCGATCTGCTTGAGCTGGAAGCAGACGGGTTTGCAGAATTTTTGGCAACCGGCGAAATGACATCGCCTTTGCCTCTTTTTTACTATTCAGAGGCCAATTTTCACTTGAACGAAATAGACGAAGCAAAAAAAGGGTATTTGATATTGGTGGAACGTTTTCCCGGTACCCATGTCGCGCAACTGGGAGCCGAAAAATTGGTACAGATCAGTAAAGGCATGAAATGATATTGGTAAGAGGCATGTGTGAAAAAAACAATCATCATTTTCTTTACTGTATTCTCATTTTGAAATAAAGGGCTCCGTAACTATGCTGAAAAAAACTTTCCTGATTACATTGGCCCTGTCTCTTCTTAATGCGACTGCCTTTGCCGACGATGCCGGTCTGCATTATCCGCACTACGAAATTAATAATATCGGTTGTCTTTCCTGTCATTATCAGGTCACGGATTCCCTGCCGGACTGGTTGACTCACGAGCCCCAGGATATTGATGACACTCCTTACAACAATCTGTGCCGGAGCTGCCATAACGATGTTATCGCACCCAATGTTAATCCTCATTCAAGCCTGACAACATCCAGTCAATACCATCAGGATGAAGGAGGGTGGGCCATTGAATGCCGGGAGTGTCACTGGCCTCACCATCAGTTTCAGGTAGTGGCCTATGGTTCAGACAGTTATCTCTATTCCGGCGTCTCAACGGATGTCACGACTACGACCTTGACCGAAACCGGCGCCGGGTGGAGTGATGATCAGTATAATAACAAAATTCTTGTTCCTAACGTAAACCAGCCCTCCTATAACTATCTGATTACCGACACCACCAGCGATACTCTGACGGTGGAGATCTCCGGCTCCCATCCCGAACCGATTGATTTAATCAAAACATCGGTGGGCGACACCTTTGCCATTATTTACGGTAATTTGATTCGTTCTACTATCCCGACCCCTTACAGTGGTTATAAAGAGGTCCGCTTTTTTAACAACAACGGCACCAACTCCTTTGCAGACGGCGATTCAACCCGAGACGGCGTCTGCGAGGTCTGCCATACCGAGGCTAACCATTTCCGCAACACCGGTGAAATCAATGCCGGTGCCGGCGGTTATGACCATACTGCTGTAGCCGGCACAAACTGTATCACCTGTCATCCCCATACTTCAGGCTTTGCCCACGGAAACGGCACAGGCAGCGGCGACTGCTGGGAGTGTCATGGCCATGATGAAGGTTACGGCGGCGCTACCGGTGGTAAGGGCAGTTTTAAGGCCCATTCCACCCATACGGAAAGTGACAGTGACGACCTCAAAGGCCCTAATATCAACTGCGATGAATGCCACGACACAAGCAACTTCCCCTACTTCAAATCAGGCACCGACAGTAATGCAGACGGACGTATTACCCTGGATGAGACCGATGTCTGCAATACCTGCCACAGCCCGAACGGCACCTATGACGGTATAAACGACGCCACAGTGGGAGCAAAGAACAACTGGCACAGCGCAGTCTATGAGGCTGACAGCCTTACCCTGCAGGCCGGCAAGGAGAAGTGGTGTGCCACATGCCACGATGAGAATCCATCCGTTATTCAGGGAGTTGCCGCCCCTAATATTATTGGCGACGAGGATGGCAGCTATACTTATGGGACAGGCTGGGGATTTTACAAAACCGGACATGGCCTGGATTCGGGAGAATATTTTCCATCCAGCGGCAATTTGGTTTTAGGTGCCGGCAAAAAATGCGGCGACTGCCATGATTACTCACTGGCCCATATCGATGGTGAACCACGCACCTATGATGATGGTGATGCAAAAGGTCTTGATCCTTCCTTCTACAGGCAGGGGTACCGTTTGCAAATGGTCGGCGGCGAGGAACCGCTGATGATTCCCAAAACAACCAATTCTGGGAACACGGCTGATCATTACCGACTCTGTTTCCAGGCTGGCTGTCACATTGATTCAGGCCCGTTTACCGATTCAGGCAACATGGATACCAATATGGTGACTGAAGAAATCAACCGCCATGCCTACCATTTGAACTTCAACAACGATGGCATGTTTGCCAGTGATTGGTCCGGCACGAGGAACAGCCGCATGACCTGTGTCGCTTGTCATAACGTGCACGGTTCGACCCAACTGGCTATGGTGCGGGACGGCAAGCTTATCGACAAGGAGCCCGGTCAGCAGATTTGGTACAAAAACGACGCCATCACCTACATAAAAAGTATTAGTTCAAATCCGCCTATACCGGAAGATCTTCCGCTCTCTGCAAGTGACGGCAAGGCATGGATCTCGGCAAGTTCAGGGAACCTCTGCGCTCACTGTCATCCTACCAATGGCTTTACAGGTTCGAATGACCGCGATCCTTTTCAGGATGTCAACCAGTCTCCGGTTCTGGAGTGGGCAGGCACCAGTGGTCTGACCGACGACGGTGTCGCACCGGACAGTGGTGCAAGTAACACAATTTTTACCTTCCGGGTTGCATTCAGTGACATCAACAATGACAGCCCGAGCTCCATCGAGGTCTGGGTCGACCTGGATGACGATAGCACCTACGACGCCGGTGAAAAACTTACCATGAATGAAGCAGACTTCATGGACACCAACCTGATTGACGGCAAGATATTTACCAAAGAACTCGCTATCGCCAAGGCCGGCGACGGAGTTCTTAACTACCGTTTTTATGCAAATGACGGAGTTCTTGATGCTTCCGGCGCTCCTACTGGTGAAAAATCACTGACAGTCCTTAACAACCCACCGACATTACTCTGGACAGGTGAGGATAATTATGTAGATGACGGCGTTAATCCCGATGTCGGAGGCGATGATAATGACTTTGAATTTCGGGTCCTTTATATTGATGCCGACAATGATGCTCCTGTTTCAATCCGGGTCCTGATAGACCACAATGATGACGGGGATTATCTTGATTCCGGGGAAGTACAGTCCCTGACTAAGGTGGGCTCCACCAGTGACTATGTAAACGGCGAGATATACACCACGACACTGTCCCTTGACCATGATTTGTCAATCGGCGATACAATTCATAACTACAAGTTTCAGGCAAACGACGGCACGGACGATGCGGTCGGCGCTTCCACATCAGACAGCACGGTAACCGTTCTGGTCGAGGCCAACAATCCGCCGAACCTTGAGTGGATGAGCGGCGCCTGCATAGCCGAGGGTGTGAAACCGGCCTACGGTGCGAAAGATACTGACTTTGAATTCATGGTCACCTATACCGACGTTGACCCGGGTGACGGATGTCCTGCCAGCGATAGCAGCAATATTCAGGTCTGGATAGACGAAGATAATGACGGCTATGAATCAGATGAAAAACATAACCTGATTGAAGATGATGCAGGCGACACAGACTGCACTGACGGTAAGGTGTATAAGCTGACAAGACAGCTCTCCACGGTTGGAACCTTTAACTATCGCTTTTATGGTTTTGACGGCACCGAAACAGCCTTCGGTGAAGCAAGCAGCAACAGTGAAGTCGCGGTTATAGATGCACGTGCCGTCCGAGTCGGATACGGAGACACCGGACCACGTTGGTATAATAATATTCAGGACGCCATTGACGCAGTAAACGGTGAACAGACCGTCCTGGTTTACGAAGGAACCTACAATGAAACTATAGAACTTAACTCCAGTGCAAACAGTGACACCACCATCCGTTCGGTTTGTGGTCCGGATTTGACCGTCATCAACGGCACCGGCGACGGCACAACGGTCACCTTCAATCGCAATGGCCGCAGGAACGTGCTTGACGGCTTCCAGGTAACAGGCGGTGAAACCGGTATCTCCGTATTGGGTACGGAAGCGACCATTAACAACTGTCAGGTTCATGATAACAGCCGTATCGACAGTAGCATCGCCGCCGGCATCTATGTCGGCCAGAACGGTACTTTGCCGACCCTGACCCTGACCAATTCAGAGATTTACAATAACACCTCGGACAGAGGGGCTGGTGTCCGTATCTGGAGAGGAACCGGGCACAGTATCGACAACACGATCATCCGGAACAATACCACCACAGGAGACTCCATGGCCGATGGCGGTGGCGGAGTGCATATATTCCAGGTTAACCAAGCCACCATCAGTAATTCGATTATCAGTGACAATGAGAGCATAAATTATAGCGGCGGCGGATTATACGTTTCCCAGGTCCCGGACGACTACTCCTTGGACGAGGGGCTTACCATAGAAGACAGCATTATCCGCAACAACACGACGAATAAAAATGGCGGCGGTGTTTACAGCGACCTGTCGAAAATCTATTTCGTACGCACAACTATCACCGGCAATACTGCCGAAGATGACGGGCCCTTTCCCTACGTGGGCGGGGGAGCATATTCCCAGCCCAGTTATGTAAACTATGCGTCTTTTGTAAACTGTATCGTGGCTGACAACCAGTCCAAGCAGGGGGGTATGGCTTACCTCAACGGCGGCGATTTGGACATCATCAATTCGACAATCGCCAACAACCAGGCGACCCTTGTAACCGGCGGTGCAATTTACAGTAATCCAAATACAGACCCCTCCGTAATAAATATCCATAACAGCATCCTGTGGGGCAACCAGGCGATCACCCACGGCCACATCGGGAGCTTCAGCAACGGTCCTGTGACCATCACCGATTCCGTTATCCAGAGTGGTGACGATGGAGACTTTGTCAATGCGCCGTATTTCATTGGTAGTGAGATTCCGACTGTCAGCGGTTTTGCCTCGGAAGACGACCCGTGGTTCGTGGGCGACGGCAACTACCATATCGGGGCTTTCTCTCCGGCTGTTGACACTGCAGACGCCACCTATGCCCCAACCGATGATTTTGATGGCAATGCCAGACCGGCCGGGGCTGGTGATGACATAGGAGCGGATGAGTATGTCGATCCGGAAGAAGGGCTTCTTTTTACATATGCATATCAGGCAAATGCCGAGCCTTACAGCAATACGGCTATAGCAGTGAGTATGCCTTATAGGGGCGATGACAACAGCAACAACACCTACACGATTGAATACAAACTGAGTTCGAGCTCCACCTGGCTTTATTGGGGAGCAAACCCGAAGGGGCATACAGCAAGTCCGTATGTTGAAACAATTACCGGGCTTGTCGATGGCGAGACCTGGGACGTACGCCTGACCTACAACGATACCGACGGTGTCTATGGTTCTCCTGTGCAGTTTTTCACTGTAGAACTTCCGACAGAGGTATCATTCACCTCATCGCATACTTCAGTGACTGAAGACGGCCCTATTACAATTACTGCGGCGCTCAACCATATCAGTGACCAGGATGTGACGGTGCCGTTTAGCGTGAACGCTTCCAGTACAGCCACAGGCGGCGGCATTGACTACAGCATTACCTCAAGCCCGATAACGATCACGGCCGGGAATACCACAGCCGATATCACGGTAACCATTATTGATGACAGCCTTCTTGAAGCCAGTGAAAACGTGATTGTCGATATGGGTACGCCGACAAATGCAAGCCAGGGGACGACGACCACGCATACAGTGACTATCCTGGACGGAGTTGCCTACTGGAGTCTTGACGAGACAAGCGGCACCACTGCTGCTGACAGCATCGGCTCCAATGACGGCACGGTAATAAATGCCACCTGGACATCATCCGGTATGTTCGACAATGCATTAAGTTTTGACGGGGATGATTATATGGAGGTCCCGGACAGCGAGAGCCTTGACATAACCGAAGAACTAACCATAGAGCTTTGGTTTCAGCCTTCGGTTACCTATGATGCAACGCTGGCGAATTACGTCGTTCTTGTTGACAGACAGTGGAGTGCCGTCACCGATTCATATTTTCTTGGAATTAACGGTGATGGAAAACTTCATCTGGGTTCATACGGTGGCAATATCCAGTCTACTCAGTCAAGCTGGGATGCCGGGACCGGGTATCATGTCGTGGGGACATACAGGAACGTCGGTGGCGCCTACAGTGGCGAACTTTACATAAACGGAGTTGCCGAGACCTTGTCGGCAAGCAGTCTTGATGCCATGGCCGGCGGCAGTCAAAAGATAGGAATCGGAGGTTCAGACCGTTTTATTAAATTCAACGGCACTATAGATGAAGTGGTAATCTACAATCGGACTTTGACATCCTCGGAGGTTCAAGACCGTTATTCTGGCGGCACCGGAGGCCTGACCAGCCTGACTGCCAACGATAACTCATCAGGCGGCACCGGCATTCAGGCTGGTGATCAGGTAGTTATTCAATTTAATACTGCGACCAATGCTCCGGCCATCGATGCCGACAATATCGATACGGTATTAGCTCTCAATAACGGCCATTCCTGGCTTGATGGTAGCGGTTCCATAGACAATGCAGTTTGGAGCTCAACAACAGACACCGATGATACGCTGACTATTACCTTGAGTGATACAACCAGTGAGCCCACAATCGTTGAGGGAGACACCGTTACACTGGATGGAACCACTATAGAAAACAGTGGCGGCTTTGCAATAATTGACTCTTCCACTATCGGTGGAAGCTTTGGGGAAGATGTATCTCCTACAGTTACCTTCACCAGCTCCTCCCAGTCAACAGCGGATGAAAGCGGCACGGCCACGATAACCGTAGAGCTGTCAGCCTCAAGCGGCTCCGATGTGACAATTCCCTTTACTGTCAACGGAGCAAGCACTGCCACAGGAGGCGGGACGGATTACTCCATTACCGCCAGTCCTGTCACCATCACCGCCGGTAACACGTCGGTTGACATCACCGTCACAATAGCAACCGACAGCGATGTCGAAGGCGACGAGACGGTTGTTGTCGATATGGGCAGTCCGACCAACGCAACCCAGGGAGCAACGACTACCCACATGCTGACCATCACTGATGACGACGCTGCCCCGCTGCCAACGGTCAGCTTTACCGCTTCGTCCCAATCAACAGCGGATGAAAGCGGTACTGCCACGATCACCGTCGAGCTCTCTGCAGTCAGCGGCTCGGATGTGACGATACCTTTTACCATAAACGGCTCAAGCACTGCTGATGGCGGTGCTACGGATTACTCCATTACTGCGAGTCCGGTCACCATAACCGCCGGCAATACTTCGGTTGACATCACTGTAACGGTGACAACTGACAGCGACGTTGAGGGTGATGAGACGGTCATCATTGACATGGGCAGCCCGACCAATGCCAGCCAGGGTGCAACAACAACCCATACCCTCACCATCACTGATGATGACAGTGCAAGCGGCGCCACCTATACTGTCTGTCCTGCAGGTCATGCGGATGCTCCGTGCGATTATGAAACAATAAATGCCGGCATCGACGACGCAGGTGTTGTTGACGGCGACACCCTGCTTGTTTCCGCCGATACCTATAGCGAAAACATTAATTTTGACGGCAAGGATATCACCATTCAGTCAGCCGGCGGCGCGGCAAGCACGATCATCGAAGGTGACGGCAGCAATGCACCGGTTGTTGCTTTTGGCAGTGCGGAAACCGCAAGTGCCGTGCTGGACGGTTTTACCATCAATAACCAGAATGACAGCGGTGCAAACCACGGTAACGGCGGCATTAAAATTACCGCTTCCGCGACACCGACCATCAAGAATTCCATTCTCAAGGGCAATGATCTGAGCGCATGGTCAGCTGATGGTGCCGGTATCTATATATCCGGCGGCGGCGTCACTGTCGAGAGCTGTACCATAGGCGTTTCCGGAACTCCCAACATTGCCAGATACGGAGCCGGCATCTATGCCATCAATTCAATCTTGGATGTAACAATCACTGGCAGTACCATTACCTACAATCAAGGAGTCAATGCCGGTGGTGGTATCTATATGTCGAACATGACTGGTACCAACAGCATTACCAATACCTCTCTGAGTAATAATGACGTAAGCAATGATGCCGGTGGTGGTATCTACATGATGAACATGGCGACAGCCAATACCACTATTAGCGGTTGTACAATAGATGACAATACCGCCAGCAAAGGTGCGGGTATTCTCAGTTCGGGATCACCTTTCACCATGAGCAACACCTCTGTGAATAACAACATTGCAAGCAATGAAGGTGGCGGCATACGGCTCGATGGTGACGGAGCGGATGCAGTCATTACCGGTGGATCGGTGAATGGCAACAGCGCCTCCCATGGCGCCGGTTTCTACCTTCTGAATGGTTCCGACTTAACATATACGAACGGCTCCATCAGCGGCAATATTGGAGTTGGGGCCAGTCTTGGCGGCGGTATTTATGATGGCCATGCCGGTACGGAACTCATCCTCACCAAGATGTATATACAGGGCAATAAAAGCGTGCAGCATGGTGGCGGCATCAAGCTGGCTGCTGATTCAACCGCAACTATTACCAACAGCATTATCACCGGAAATGCGGCCGGTTCAGGTACCTGGGAAGACGGAGGCGGTATTTGTTCTAACGGAACACTGAATGTGTACTCAAGCACCATAGCTGGCAACTATGCCGGTCAGGGTGGCGGTATTCACATGGCTGCCGGAACTGCTGTCGTTACTAACAGCATCATCTGGGATAACACAGCCGGGGACGGAACAAGCCATCAGATCTACGGTTCCCCGGCAGTTACTTACTCTGATGTGGAAGGTTCTTATTCGGGTACAGGAAATGTTAACGATGATCCGTTTTTTACAACTCCTGCTCAGGCCGGTGCCGGAACGCCGACCCAGTCAGGCTTATTCACTCTTGAGGCTGGTTCCGGGGTTATAGATGTGGGAGGCGGTGTGGATGATATTGAACCTGATCCGCCGACCGATGATATTGAAGGCAACAGTCGGCCACAGGAGTCAGGGTATGATATGGGTGCTGCTGAATATGCTGCGCCGTAAAAAGGCTTGTAAACAGAAAAAAGGGCCTGTTGGGCTTTCAATGACTTTAACAGGCTCTTTTCTTAAGGAGATGATAAACGAGCTATTCATACTAAGGATGAGATCTGCCTAAGTATACTTTAGGTATCTTTTAGGTATTGTTAGGTAAATTTACCTGAAGTTTTTGCGATAAAACTTCACAAAGGGCCTAATATTTAATTCCAAGGTTAAATAAATATATAGTAATTACAATTTGTTGTTAGGGTGGGCGTTCTTTTGGAGGGGAAGAATAATCAACCCTTTTTTTGCTTATTAAAAAGAGGCATTCATTATGTTAATAAGATCGATTCTTACTTTCTTGTTCTTCTCCTTTTTCAATGCCGTCGTCTTTGCCGATGACGCCGGCCTGCATTATCCCCATTACGAGATGAATAATATCGGTTGTCTTTCCTGCCATTATGAGGTTACGGAGGATGTGCCCGACTGGCTGACCCACGAGCCTCAGGATCTTGACGACACTCCATATAATAATCTCTGCAGAAGCTGCCATAACGACGTTATCGCACCCAATGTTAATCCTCATTCAAGCCAGACAACGTCCAATCGCTACCATCAGGAAGACGGCGGCTGGGCCATTGAGTGCCGTGAGTGTCACTGGCCCCATCATCAGCTTCAGGTCGTGGCCTATGGTTCAGACAGTTATCTCTACTCCGGAGTGTCGACGGATGTCACGGCAACGACCCTGACTGAAGTCGGCGCCGGCTGGAGTGATGATCAGTATAATAACAAAATTCTTGTTCCTAACGTAAACCAGCCCTCCTATAACTATCTGATTACCGACACCACCAGCGATACTCTGACGGTGGAGATCTCCGGCTCCCATCCCGAACCGATTGATTTAATCAAAACATCGGTGGGCGACACCTTTGCCATTATTTACGGTAATTTGATTCGTTCTACTATCCCGACCCCTTACAGTGGTTATAAAGAGGTCCGCTTTTTTAACAACAACGGCACCAACTCCTTTGCAGACGGCGATTCAACCCGAGACGGCGTCTGCGAGGTCTGCCATACCGAGGCTAACCATTTCCGCAACACCGGTGAAATCAATGCCGGTGCCGGCGGTTATGACCATACTGCTGTAGCCGGCACAAACTGTATCACCTGTCATCCCCATACTTCAGGCTTTGCCCACGGAAACGGCACAGGCAGCGGCGACTGCTGGGAGTGTCATGGCCATGACGAAGGTTATGATGATGCAACTTACGGAGTTGTCACAGGGGGCAAAGGCAGCTTCAAGTCCCATTCCACCCACACGGAAAACGACAGTGACGACATAAAGGGCCCCAATGTTTCCTGTGATGAGTGCCATGACACCGGCAATTTCCCCTATTTTAAATCCGGCACCGACAGCAACAGCGACGGACTCATTTCCCTTTCCGAAACAGATGTCTGCAATACCTGCCACAGCCCGGGTGGTACCTATGACGGTGTAAGCGATTCCGTTTTGGGGGCAAAAAACAACTGGGACAACTCTATTTATGAAGCTGACAGCGAGACCCTGCAGACAGGTAAGGAAAAATGGTGCGCCACCTGTCATGACGAGGAGGCATCAGTGATCGGTGGCATAACTGCGCCTAACGTCATCGGTGACGAGGACGGCAGCTATACTTACGGGTCAGGATGGGGGTTTTACAAGACCGGACACGGATTGGCGTCCGGCGAGGCCTATCCCTACAAAGGCGGCTTGATGGAACCTTCATTGGTCAATGACGCCACCAGACCCGTTACCTGCGATTCCTGTCATGATTTGTCCACTGCCCATATCGACGGCAATGCCAGGACCTACGACGACGGTGACAGCAGCAGCACCGATCCAAGCGTCTATCGCCAGGCATACCGTCTCGATCTAGTGCCTGTGAGCCAGGGAACCGGAGTCAGCGGTCGTGAACCGTTGCTGGTACCGTGGCCCACCAATACCGCTAACGCCTTTAATAACTCCCGTCTTTGCTTTGATTGCCATGACTCCGGACCTTTCCTGAACTCCAGCGATATGGACACCAACCTGGTGACCGTCGGTGTCAACCGTCATGAATATCATCTGATAATAAATAGCTATCAATATCCTGCGGACTGGAGCGGCGGCAATACAAGCCGGATGACCTGTGTGGTCTGCCATAACGTGCACGGTTCCACATGGCTGGCGATGATTCGCGACGGTTCGCTCACCGGCCGACAACCGGGACTTAAAATCTGGTACAAGAACGACGCAATTACCACCAACATCGGTACCCCCAATCCACCGGTTCCTGAAGACCTGCCCCTGGCAGCCAGTGACGGTACCGCCTGGATTAATAACACGGTGCACAATCTCTGTGTCGGCTGCCATAGCAACGGCAATCTGGAAGGCGAGGACCGGGCGCCGTTCCAGGAAAGCAGTCAGGTCCCGACCCTTGACTGGACAGGGCAGACAGGCTACGTGACCGACGGTGCCGATCCTGACAGCGCACCCTCGGGCAGCACCTTCATTTTCCGGGTTAAATACACGGATTTCAACAACGATGCACCTGCATCCATCAATTTATTGGTCGATACGGACAATGACGGCAACGTGGACGATACCTATCCTATGGCGGAAGCGGATATCGGTGACGTCAATTACATGAACGGTGTCATATACACCAAACCCCTTGTCCTTACCGATGCATCGGGAACGACTATAGGCTATAAGTTTGAGGCATCTGATGGAACGGATGCCGCCACAGGCGGGCCGGTAGGCTGGAGTGCGGTGTCCTTGGCCGGCCAGGTCAATCATGCGCCCGAGCTGGCATGGGTAAGCGATACCTGCCGGTACCAGGGGGTTAGTCCGGTAACTGCCGTGAGCGGAACGGATTTTGAGTTCTACGTCAGCTACACTGACCAAGACGACCAGTTCGATTCGCTGCAGGTCTGGGTCGATCTGAATGATGACGGTGATTATGACGATACCGATGAAAAGCAGGATATGGTCGTTGACGGTGGCGACGGTGACTACACGAATGGTGAGAACTTAAGCAAGACGGTTACGCTCAGTTATGCCGGAGACGGCATGCTCAATTACCGTTTTGTCGCCTCCGACGGCACCTATGCTGCGGTTGGGAATCCGGCAGGCGTACAGTCGGTAACGGTTATTGATTCAGGTGTGACACCTGTCACCGTCTGTGCTTCCGGATGTGATGAGACAACCATCCAGGCTGGCATCGATGCCGCACTGAGTGGTGATAGAATTACCCTGGTTTCCGCGGGTACCTATAATGAGAACCTCAGTCTGACGTCTTCTTCCTGGAACAATTCAAAATTTCATGCAGTCTGCGGTCCGGATGAAACCACAATCAGCAGCACCGGCGATATTGTCTTCCTCCAGAACGTCAGCGGCGTGCACATCGACGGTTTTGAAATCACCGGCGGCACCAGGGGTGTCTACTCCAACGGTGCCCCCGCTACCATTAACAACTGTAAGATCCATGACAACAACAATACCGAAGAAGGCGGCGCCGGCCTGTATTCAATCAATGCTGCCCAGACCGTTACCAATTCGGAAATCTATTCCAACACCAGCTCCGGAAACGGCGGCGGCGTTAGCTTACCTAGCGTTGCCGGCCATTCGTTTGTCAACACGATTATCCGCGACAACGAATCCACGGCCGGCGGTGGCGGTGCGGTATTCACCCAGAACGGCAGCACCACTTTCACCGACGTTACCATTAAGGACAACACCTCTGCCACCGTGGGCGGCGGGGTGTATGCCAACAGTTCCGACACCACATTCAGCCGCTGCACCATCACCGGTAATACCGCAACCAGCAGCTTAGGCGGGGCTTTGTACAACTCCAACAGCGGTTGCGATGCGGTCTTTGAAAACTGTATCATCGCCGGCAACAGCGCAGCCAATGCCGGTGCCGTCAATGTAAACCAGGGAACGCTCTCCATCGTTAATTCAACCCTGGCCGATAACCAGGCGACAGCCGGCGATGGGGGCGCAATTAAAACGAATACCGGAACCACAACGATCCGCAACTCAATCCTGTGGGGCAACAGTGCATCCGGCTCCGGACACATTGCCTATAACACCGGATCCATGACCATCACTGATACGGTTATTGCCAGCGGCAGCGACGGAGTGCCCTCCAATGCTCCCTATATTGCAGGCACTGTCACGCCGACGGTGAGCGGTTACGTATCGGAAAACGATCCTCTGTTTGTCGATAGCGCAAATAATAACTACCACATCAAATCGACATCGGATGCCATTGATAACGCCAATGCAACCTATGCGCCTGATGATGATATTGACGGAGACACGAGGCCCCAGTCTGCAGCGGACGATATTGGTGCCGACGAATATCTCGCAACCATTAACGCTCCGGAGCTCTCCTGGACGGGTGAGACAGGCTACACGGCCGACGGCGTCGATCCAAACAGCGGCACCAGCGGCAGCACATTCACCTTTGAGGTTGATTATACCGATGCCGACAATAACAGTCCGACTATTATTCAGGTCTGGATTGATGAAGATGACGACGGTGCGTACGGCAGCAATGAGAAATATGACATGACCGGCACCGACGGCGGCGACACGGACTATACCGACGGGAAACGTTATGCAAAAGCCGTTGTCTTGACGTATGCGGGAGACGGGGGCCTTACGTATCTGTTTTACGCCTCTGACGGAATTTTCGGGGCAACAGGCGATCCCACGGCAAACAGCGTGTTGACCGTAACCAACAACGTGCCGACCCTGGCCTGGACCGGTGAAACGAATTACACGGCCGACGGCGTCAACCCGAACAGCGGCACGGGCGGCGATACCTTTACCTTCCGGGTCGACTACACGGATGCGGATAATAGTGCACCTTCATCCATTCAGGTCTGGGTGGACGAAGACGACAGCGAAACGTATGAGGCGAATGAAAAACACGACCTGACCGCAGTCGACGGCGGTGATTCCGACTACACCGACGGCAAGCGCTACAGCACGGATCTGATGCTTCTTTCCAGTGGTGACGGCGTTCTGAATTATCGCTTCTATGCCACTGACGGCTCGGATTCCGCCACCGGCAACCCGACCTCGGACGCCGCGGTATCCGTGGCCAACAGCGTGCCGACTCTGGCCTGGACAGGTGAAGCCGACTACACCACCGACGGTGTCGATCCCGACAGCGACGGTGACGGCAGCACCTTTACCTTCCGGATTGATTACACCGATGCGGACAATACCGCACCTGCGACCATCCAGGTCTGGGTGGATGAGGACGACAGCGGCGATTACGAAGCGGATGAGAAATACGACATGACCGTAGTCGATGGTGGTGATTCCGACTATACGGACGGCAAACGCTATACCAAAGACATGGCCCTTGCCTACACCAGTGACGGTGCCTATCCGTATCGTTTCTACGCCACTGACGGCGCAATTGCAGCCACGGGCGACCCGACGGCGGACAGCACGGTGACCGTTACTTTTGTGCCGAATGAGGCGCCGACCCTTGACTGGACAGGCGAGAGCAACTACACCACAGACGGCGTTGATCCGGAAAGCGATCTGGCCGACAGCACCTTCACCTTCCGGGTGAAATATACAGACTCGAACAACGATTCACCAACCTCCATCCAGGTCTGGATCGATGAAGACGACAACAGCTCCTATGAGGAGGATGAAAAATACGACATGACCGAAGTCGATGCAGGCGACATCCTCTATACGGACGGCAAGCTGTATACCGTGGATCGCGCCGTGGGCTATGCCGGTGATGGTGTTCTGCACTACCGCTTCCATGCCAATGACGGTGAGGCGGATGCTACTGCCAACGACCCGGTGACCACCACCAGCGCCACCCTGACCATTATCAACCCGATTACCGTATGCGCAAGCGGCGCGGATTTCACCAGTATACAGACAGCCATTGACGATGGCGGCACCTCCAGCGGCGATTACATCCGGGTTTGCAACGGTACCTACAGCGAGAACATCAATTTCAACGGCAAGAATGTCATTGTTTATTCCATGAACGGCGCAGCAGCAACGACCATTCAAGGATCCGGCGCAAACAGTCCGGTGCTTACCTTCTCAAACGGTGAAACTGCAAGTGCCGTGCTTGATGGCTTTACCATCGACAACCAGAATTCCGGGGGTGCCGGTGCCTATGGAATCAAAATAACCAGCAGCTCGGCCCCGACTATCAAGAATTCGGTGATCAAGGGGAACGTGCCTGCCAGCTATGTCAACGGAGCGGGTATCTATATCGACGGCGGCGCTGCCACCATTGAGGACTGTACCATCGGCGATGCGACAGATCAAAATCAATGCCGCTACGGATCGGCGATCTATGCCATAAACGGCGGCGATGATCTTACGGTCACCGGTTCAACTCTGCTTTCTAATGTCGCAGCCAATGAAGGCGGGGCGATCTATTTGAGCGGCAGGACCTCAACAACGACCTTGACTGATACCACGGTGTCTGGCAACTCTGCCGGACAGCACGGCGGGGCGATTCGTTGCGTCAATTCAGCTTTGGTGCTCAACAACAGCACCATTGATAGTAACACGGGAATCGCAAGCTACGGTGTGGGAGGCGGAATTTATGTCAGCGGCGCCTCGGCGATACTGTCGACTACCAGCGGCACGACGATCAGCAATAACGATGCGAAGGTCGGCGGCGGAATTCAGGCAAGCGGTGGTGCTCAGCTGACAATCAGCGGGACCATTATCGAAGAAAACACTGCCCGCGGCGGCACGGGCGGTGGCTTGAATATCGCTGATGCGGCAACAGTGGTCGATATCTTTAAGACCTGGATCAGGGGAAATACCGCCATGACCTATGGTGGCGGTATCTATAACAGTACGGCAACAACGACTCTGACCAACTGTATGGTAACCGGCAACCTGGCCGAGGGAGTCTCCTATAATGACGGCGGTGGTATAAACAACGCCGGTACCATGTATGTCTACAGCTCCAGCATCGTTGGGAACCGGACAGGCCGCAACGGCGGCGGCTGGAGCGGCGGCGGTACCATCACGAACAGTATTGTCTGGGGTAACTCCGCAGGCGGCACGGGCCAACAGATCAACGGGTCGCCCACGGTCACCTATTCAGATGTTGCCGGTGGTTTCACGGGTACCGGCAATATCGACAGTGATCCGTGTTTCGTTGACCTGCAGATCGCTTCCGCAGGCAATCCGACCACGGCAGGCAACTTTCATATCTGCAATGATGTCGATGATCCGGTTGCCGGTTGCACCGGCACCTCGGGTGTCATCGATGTCGGTACCTCGACCGATGCCCCGGCGGATGATTTTGACGGCGATTCCAGACCGCAGGTGAGTGGTTATGACATGGGTGCGGACGAGTATGAGTCGGCAGAGATCACCGTGTCTTTCACAAGTGCTTCCCAGGCAACGGCTGACGAGAGCGGTGCGGTAACCATTACGGCCGAGCTTTCTGCGGTGAGCGGCAGTGACGTGACGATACCGTTTACCGTAAACGGTGCCAGCACTGCCTCCAGCAGCGGCACTGACTACAGCATCACGGTAAGCCCGGTAACCATCACCGCCGGCAATACCACCGCGGATATAACGGTAACCATCGCCACAGACGGGCTTGATGAGGATAATGAAACCGTTATCGTTGACATGGGCACACCCACCAACGCAAGTCAGGGGGGGCCGACCACCCATACCGTGACCATTACCGATGATGACGCAACCCCGACCGTTACCTTTACCAGTGCCTCCCAGGCAACCGCAAATGAAAGCGGCACGGCAACGATCACGGCAGAGCTTTCTGCGGCCAGCGGCAGGGATGTGACGGTGCCCTTTACCGTAAACGGTTCAAGCACTGCCACCGGCGGTGATACGGATTATTCCATCACTGCAAGTCCGCTGACAATGAGCGCCGGCAATACCACGGCGGAGATTACGGTAACCATTGCCTCAGACGATTTTGATGAGGATAATGAGACCGTTATTGTCGACATGGGAATACCGACTAATGCTAGTCAGGGTGCAACAACGATCCATACGGTGACAATCACCGATGACGATGCCGCACCGAGTGTCACCTTTACCAGCGCTTCCCAGGCTACTGCCGATGAAAGCGGTATAGCCACTATTACTGCAGAGCTTTCCGCGGTAAGCGGCAGGGATGTGACGATGCCCTTTATCGTTAACGGCACAAGCACGGCCGACGGCGGCGGTACGGATTACTCTATCTCATCAAGTCCGCTGACCATTACAGCGGGTAATACTTCAGCCGATATTACGGTTACCATTGCCACTGACAGCGATATTGAAGGGGATGAGACGGTCATCGTCAATATGGGCACGCCTTCCAATGCAACTCAGGGTGTAACAACAACCCATACGGTGACCATCACGGATGATGATGCAGCATTGCCCACAGTGACCTTTAGCAGCGCGTCCCAGTCAACAGTGGACGAAAGCGGCGTGGCCACGATCACCGTAGAACTCTCTGCAGTAAGCGGCTCGGATGTGACGGTGCCTTTTACCGTCAACGGAGCAAGTACTGCCACAGGAGGCGGTACGGATTACTCCATTACCGCAAGCCCGGCTACTATAACAGCCGGCAACACATCGGTTGACATCACTGTAACGGTGACAACGGACAGCGATGATGAAGGTGATGAGACGGTTATCGTTGATATGGGCAGTCCTACCAACGCAACTCAGGGGGCGACAACGACCCATACGCTGACCATCACAGACGATGACAGCGCCAGTGGCAGTACATATACCGTCTGCCCGGCCGGACATGCGGATGCTCCGTGCGATTATGAAACCATAAACGCCGGTATCGACGACGCAGGTGTTATTGACGGCGACACCCTGCTTGTATCCGCCGATACCTACAGTGAAAACATCAACTTTGACGGTAAGGATATTACCATCAGATCAGCTGGCGGCGCGGCAAGTACGACAATCCAGGGCGACGGCTCCAATGCACCGGTTGTCAGTTTCGGCACCAGCGAAACGACAGACGCCGTTTTGGACGGTTTTACCATTGATAATCAGACGGCAAGTTCATCCACCCGCGGTGTCTATATTTATGGCGCCTCACCCACTGTGAAAAACTGCACCATCCAGAATAATGCAGCCAACAATTCCAGTGTGGACGGCGTTAATGTCGGCGGCGGCGGTATTTTCGTCAAAAACGGCGCACCGACAATCGATAACTGTGCCATCAGCGGCAATACCAGTGAAAACAGAAACGGGGCCGGTATTTATTGTGCCGGCACAACGGACGGCACCATCATCCAAAACAGCACCGTTTCCTCAAATAATGCCAAACAGTATGGTGGCGGTATTTACGCGGATGTCGGTCTGACTCTGATCAATACGGATATTTCAGCCAATGTCGTTGCTTCCTACGGCTACGGAGGCGGAATGTATCTGACCGGCACGGATAAGGTAACAACGTATACCGGCGGTTCGTTGAGCGGTCTGACCGCCCAAAACGGTGGCGGTGTCTATATTTCCGGTGGTGCTGATTTGACCATTGACGGCGGCGCGGTCATCAGCGGCAACACCGCTTCCAACGGCAGCGGCACCGGTACGGGTGGTGGTGTTTATATTAACGGCACCGGTTCCACCCTCACCTGTTCCAAGGCATTCCTCAAGGGCAATGATGCGGACCAGTATGGCGGCGCCGTTTACAATAACGGCGGCGGACTCACCATGACCAACTGCAACGTCACCGGCAACACCGCCGACGGGCAGACATACGGACGGGGCGGCGGCATCTACACAACCGGTACAGCCACGGTGGATATCTACAGCAGCACCATTGCCGGCAACTACGCCTACTATGCCGGAGGCGGCCTCTATCATAATGGCGGTATCACGACAGCCACAAACAGCATATTCTGGGACAATACCACGGATGACAGGGATCCGGAAATTTACGGCACGATAACCGCTACCTATAGCGATATTGAGGGTGGCTATTCCGGAACAGGCAATATTAACCTTGACCCGAACTTTGTCACTCCGGCTGCGGCTGCGAACGGCATTCCGACAATAGATGGCAACTTCCTGCTGCAAGCCGGATCGAACGTCATCGATGTAGGCGGCGGTGTGGATGATATTGAGCCTGATCCGCCAACCGATGATATTGAAGGGAACAGTCGGCCCCAGGGCTCAGGATATGATATGGGGGCCGATGAATATATGTAGAGTGCGACGGGAATGGTCCACTTCCCTGCGCGTGCAGTTTAAAGACGAAACCGTTAAAATGAATAAAGTTGTTAATGTTAAGCATGAAGAATCCATCCTCTTTGGAATGGATTCTTCATGCTGAGATTAATTCCCACCAGATTTTCCGCTTTCTTCACCATCACCCAAGCCGCTTAAAAATAAGCAATAAAAACATATTTTATTGCTTGGCATCACTCGTGTCCGGTGAAGAAATTGCAGTAAGAAATGTGACCTTCCTGTGGTATATTGTCCCTCGTTCCCACGGTCCACCGTGGGAATGCATATCAATTTACCCCTGGAGATTTATGTATAGGTTCCCACGGAGACCATGGGAACCAGAAGTTTAAACTCCCGAGATACTGCTGCAAAATTCTAACCGGACATTGCTGGCTTGGCATTAAATATTCTCAATTTTTTTATGATTACCACTCATTCTCAGCCTTTTTATACGTCATTCCCGCGAAGGCGGGAATCTAGGCGGACTAGCCAACTACTCTGGATTCCCGCTTTCGCGGGAATGACTTTTGTGTAGACAGTATTTTTTTGAATTATTAATGCATTACACTACCTGCTGCAAGACTGGCTGAGTTTCAGTGGTAATCACAATTTTTTTTGAACTTAATTAACCATGGGGAGTCATTTAAAAGCAGGTAGTATTAATTTTTATTGAACGACATTTTGACAATCTCGCAAAAAGTCCTGTAGCTGACCATCCGCCGGCGCAATATCAACAAGTTACACACGTTCCGGCGGCGGTTGAGAGGGTTTTTACGAAACCGTCACATTTTTATACTTTTAAAATGAAGATGAAATCAAATCATCGTAAATATAAAACACTGACGCTGATTATATTGCTAATAGCATACCTCTGCAGTTTTCCTGGGTTGGGAAATGCTGCTGTTGTTTGCTTTGGAGACGACGGACACGTTTCAATCAAGTCAATAGCTACCAATTTGCGGGTTCAGCACGCTACATCAACAGATCACAGTTTTGAAATAGAGAAAGAAAGCCATTGTGAAGATGAGTGCAGATCCTGCGTCGATTATCCGCTGTCATACACCACGACACATCAAAACATTTTACAATACAAGTATGCATTTAAACTTCTGAAAAATACACTGCACCAATCTGGAGCAGAGTTTCTACATCTTGCCACACCCATTGGCAACCGACCTCCCTCAGTGATAAATGTCTCTGCCGACAACACTATCACGTCACTTCGTACGATTATCCTTCTTATTTGATACCTGTTTTTTCTAAACAATCTCTCAATCTTTTAAACTTGTAGACGCTTCAACAGTGAGTTGAGGTGAAGGAAACGAAATTGCCGGTATTGGCCTTTGGCATTTTTGCATGGTCAATATGCAAGCTTAACTGATGAACCAGTCCGAATTGTTTCTAATAGCAACTGCTTGAAATAATAAGATTTTTTTGAGTTCACAAAAAAGATAAAGAATAAAAACGAGGATTATCATGTCAAATCGAAATATATATACTCTTCCCACCTTACTTATAGTTGCTGTTATGACAATGTTTGCAAGCGGGTGCAGCACAATTGACCATAATTTAACTCAAGAAAAGGGTGTAAAAATAAAAATCTTAGATGTAAGTAACAGTATTTACGTCAGTTCTGCCAATGTTCATGAGAAGAACAATAAAGTTGTCATATCCGGATTTATAAAAAAAACATCTCCCAGCAGTGGAAGGATCAGGGGCCATGTTGACATTAACGTCATAGATCCTGACGGTAAAATTATTGCAGAAAAAACTGTCTTGCCCTACCCAGGAAATTCTCAACCAAATGCGAGGATTTCTCGATTTTCAGCATTTCTGGATATGACCCCGCCTCCAGGGTCAGTGGTTTTGGTGGCCGCACATAAAGGAAGTCATTCTTGATGCGTCCAATATCCACAGCCTATTCATACTGAATAATTTTCAGCATAAAACAGGAGGGGGTCATTATGAAATTGGCCGGTTTTTATTTAGTACTCTTGTTGCTCTTATTTTCTCTTTCAATGAGTTCTGCGTCAGCAGAGGAAGGCGCATCAAGAGCAACGTCCAAAGTGTTTATCGAGCCAGCTGCGAAGCTTACTCTACAGGATGCCATCCAGGCTGCGCTCGCTAATAACCATGATGTTTCAGCAGCACTCCATGAAATTAATGCGCGTGAAAGTGCCGCGTCCCAGGAGGGACTTCTCCGCAACCCTACATTTTTTAGTGAATTCGAGGAGTTCGGAGGTACGGGAGATTTTTCCGGTGATGATGTTCTTGGCACGACTGTTGGAATCAGCCAGGAAATACAACTTGCCGGTAAAAGGACGAAACGACGTCATGTTGCCGAGCATGAAACACGTATCGCCAGATTAGAGCTGCAGGCAAAAATCTTGAGCTTGACCAGCGATGTGAAGAAAAAATTTCTACGCGTTCATTTTCTCGAACAGGGCTTGCTCCTTGAAAAAGAAAACATCGCTCTTCTCCAGGATGCTTTGAATGTCGTTTCCAGACAAATATCCCTGGGAGATATCTCTCCGCTTGACGAAAGAAAGGCAATTGTAGAACTCGCCCTTGCGAAAGCGTCATTGGCCAGATCCCAAAGAGAACTGGACATGGCCCGTGTTGAGCTGGCATCGAGTTGGGGCAGCACGGAGGTTTCTTTTGATCAGGTTGAATTTGTTGACCAAAAAGTACAGCCCCTTCCTTCCATCAACGACCTTTGGCAGACAGCCCTGAATCATCCGGAAATACAAATAAGGCGTACTCAGGTTGAGCGTTTGAAAGCGTCATATGCTTTAGCTAAGGCTGAAGCCGTTCCCGACCTGGAGATAGAGGGAGGGGTTCAATATTTTAATGAGTCCGATGATCATGCCTTTTTTGTAGGGATCAGTATACCTATACCGGTTTTTGATCAAAACAGAGGTGGCATTCGTGAAGCCTCAGCGAATATAAAAGTTGGAGAGAAAGAGCTTGACAGCAATACTCTCAGCATCCGGACTGAACTCTCGATGCTCCTTGGTCGTCTGCAAATCCTTGAGGCTGAAAGGGCCACAACAGAAACAACTCTTATTCCCGCAGCCTTTGATGCCTACGAAGCTCTGAAGAGAGCCTATCAAGCAGGAGAAAAGGAGTATCTTGAACTCCTTGACTCCCAGCGAACTCTTCTTGAGGTGCGGAGAGGAAACCTGCTTTTGGAAATGGAGTACCATGAAACCATAACAGACCTCGAAAAAATTGCAGGCATTCATTTCAAATCATTTTCCCAGAATTATTCCGGGTTAGGTGAACAAGGAGTACACAATGAAAAATAAAGGTATTGTTTTTTTATGTGTCGCATTTCTGGTTGGAATATTCATATCGTTCCCTCTTGTTTCAGGGAATGAAAAGGGTGAACACAGAGCAGACCATGATGAAATTTCCCGGATTCCCAGAGAGTTGAGTGAGCACCTTGACCATGAGGAACATGGAGACCACGATGAGCACGATGAAGAGATTCATGATGATCGAGATATGCATGAAAAACATGATGAGCATGACAATCATGAAGCAGATCATGAAGACGAAGCTGAAGAGGGTGATGACCATGAAGAAGGAGAGCTTGAACTTACAGATGAACAAAAAAAATCTATAGGTATTGAATTAAAGCCAGTCTCCTCGGGAAAGCTTCATACCGAACTCACCTTGACCGGAGTGCTCATGCTGAACGAGGATGCCGTCGCCCATATCATTCCCAGGGTAAATGGCGTTGCCGTGGCAGTTAACTACACAGTTGGCGACAGAGTTAAAAAAAGCGATGTTCTGGCAGTACTTGAAAGTGCGGAACTTGGCGAATCGTTTGCCGAATATATGGTGAGCCGCAAAACCTATGAGCGTAAACGGCAACTCTATGAAGAAAAAATAGCCAGTCAGAATGATTACCTTGAAGCTCTCAACCGTTTTGAGCAGGTGACAGCCGATCTTTATATAAAGCTCGGTAAAGAAAAATATTTTGCGGCAGCAAAAATGTATGAGGCACGTTACGCTCCCAAAACAAAAAAACAGACAGAAGCCCTTCCGCTGGCGGACAGCCTTGCTTATGTGGAAAACACGACACGATATGAAATTACAGCACCCATAAGTGGAACGGTCATCGAAAAACATATAACCCGTGGAGAAAAAATCGGCGACGATACGAATGTCTATACCATTGCCGATCTTGGTACTGTCTGGGTCAATCTGAAGGTGCCTGCCCGTGACATAGGCCTTATTCATCCCGGCATGGGTGTTGTTGTCGAGTCACACGACAGTATTAAAGTTGAAGGAAAAGTCAGCATGGTCAGCCCCATTGTGGATATTGAAACACGTGCTGCCACAGTCAGGGTTATCATTGATAACACCAATGGGGAGTGGATGCCTGGTGCCTTTGTAACAGGGGCGATTCGTATTTCCGATAAAAATATGCCCCTCGTCATACCGCGAAGCGCTGTCCAGAATTTTGAAGGCCGTGACATTGTCTTCCTGGCTGATGATCATGGCTACCGACAAGTTCCGGTGGTCACTGGCCGTCATGACCGCGAGAACGTTGAAATCCTTTCAGGGCTCAATTCCGGACAGCATATTGTCACCCAGGGAGCGTTTGAACTGAAGGCAATCCTTTTAACCAGCGGTATGGATTCCCATGCCGGCCACGGACATTAAGAGGGGGGCGACATGATTAATAAACTTGTGGAGTCTGCCCTGAAATTTCCCGGGCTGGTCATCGTTACCCTTGTTGCCGTAATTGCCTTTGGCACATATAAGTACCAGCATATGCCGGTTGATGCCTTCCCGGATATCTCGCCTGTCATGGTTCCGGTTTTTGCGGAAGGTCACGGCATGGCGCCGGAGGAAATTGAACGACTGATTACCTACCCGATAGAGTCGGCCATGAACGGTCTGCCCAAGGTCAAACAGATCAAGTCAACATCAGCCTTTGGCATGGCGGTCGTGTATGTCTATTTCGAGGATGATGTTGATATCTATTTTGCCCGCCGGCTTGTTTCAGAACGTCTTGCCGGCGCTATGGCTGAATTACCGGAAATGGATGAGCCGCCAACACTCGGACCAATTTCCACGGGCCTTGGTCAAATTTTTATTTATTACCTTACTGCTGATCCTGAAAAAATAAACACTGGGGGTAAGCAGATTAACACCTGGCTGCGAGAGTTGAACGACTGGGTGGTAAAATTCCAGTTGCAGACAGTTCCGGGTGTGACGGATGTGCTGTCCATGGGCGGACATGTTCTGCAGTATCAGGTTAAAGTCAATCCTAATTTATTACGTCAGTATGGGTTGGCCCTTGAGGAGCTGGTCAACGCCATCAGGGAGAATAACAGGAATGTTGGTGGACAATTTCTGGTGCTTGGTTCCGAAGAACACCTGGTGCGTGGTGTGGGGCTCATTGAACAACTTGAGGAAATTCAAAATATTCCTGTCAAGGTAAGCGGTGGAACACCTGTATACCTGAAGGATATAGCTGACATTGATTACGGCAATGAAATCCGACGAGGCGTTGTCACCTTTAACGGTGAAAAGGAAGTTGTTTCCGGCATAGTGATGAAGCTTTATGGTGAGAACACCTCCGATGTCATCGAAAGACTCTATGCAAAAGTTGCTGAAGTGCAGAAGACGCTGCCGGAAGGGGTTGAGTTGGTGCCTTACTATGAACAGTCAGAGTTGGTTGATAAGGCAACCGGCACAGTCAAGATGGCCTTACTCCAGGGAGGCACTCTGGTTTTACTGGTTCTGCTTTTTTTTCTCGGTAACTGGCGGACGGCTTTTATCGTTGCCTTTGCTCTTCCTGTCTGCGCACTTGTTGCCGTCATCTGCATGGACTTAAAGGATATATCAGCCAATCTCATGTCTCTTGGCGGTATTGCCATAGCAATCGGTATGCTTGGAGACGGTGCCATTGTTATGGTGGAAAACATATACCGCCATATGGGCGAGAGCAAGGAACTGGATCAACCAAAATCACGAGTTATTCTGAGAGCGGCCCGAGAAGTCAGCAGGCCGATAGTCTTTTCCATAGCAATTATTATCGTGGTTTTTTTGCCGATTTTCACCCTGGAAGGTGTGGAAGGCAAGATGTTTTCTCCTCTTGCTTTTACGATTTCTTTTGCCTTGCTTGGATCGATATTTGTCGCCCTTCTTGTGGCTCCGGTTCTGTCTCTTTTTCTTATTCGCCACAGTGAGAAAAAAGAGTTCCAACTTGTCACCTGGATGAAAAAGATTTACCGCCCTCTTCTCGAAACAGCACTGCGATTCAAAAAGACAGTGGTTGCCCTTTCCGTCAGCTGCTTTTTAGTAAGCCTTTTTTCTCTCCAATATCTGGGGACAGAGTTTATCCCTACCCTTGAAGAGGGATCTATAATGATAGGCGTTGCCATGGCTCCTTCAATCTCTCTGGAAAAAGGCACTGAAACAGTCATGGAGATTGAGCGCACTATTCTGAAATTTAAAGAAGTATCTGAAACCGTTTCACGGGTGGGACGCCCCGAAGCCGGTAGTCATCCGCACCCGGTAAATTACGCAGAAGTGCATATATCTTTGAAGCCATACAGCCAGTGGCAGGATTTTACCTCCAAGGAAGAATTGATCGGAGCCCTCAACAGGAAACTTGCAAAAATTCCCGGCATTCAGCTGAATTTTACCCAGCCTATCCAGAATGCTTTTGACGAGCTGCTTTCCGGTATCAAGGCTCAACTTGCGGTTAAACTTTATGGCGAAGATTTAAATATCCTGCGTGAAAAAGCGGGTGAAATCAAAAACACAATAGACAATATCCCCGGACTTGTTGATCTTTCTGTTGAGCAGAGTTTCGGCCAGCCCCAGGTTCAGGTTGTCGCAGATCGTGCAGCCTGTGCCAGATACGGAGTCAGCGTCAGCCAGATCCTGGAAATGGTTGAAATGGCAGTCGGTGGCGAGGTTATCGACAACATCTACCTGAACACTCGTCGTTTTGGTATCCATTTGCGCTACCAGGAAAAGTTCCGCAATGATCCCCAGGAAATACGCAATATTCTGCTCGCAACAGCAGAAAACAACCTGATTCCTCTGGGTCAGGTTGCCGATGTCAAGCAGGTTATCGGCCCTATCCAGATAAACAGGGAAAAAAATCAGCGCCGCTGGATCATTCAGGGTAATATTCGCGGTCGTGATTTAGGAAGTGTTGTAGCCGATATTCAAGAGAGAATTGATCAAAACATTACACTGCCACCGGGATACTCCATCGAATATGGCGGACAGTTTGAGAATCAGCAGCGTGCTATGGCCCGGCTGACTCTGATAGTGCCTATTGTCATAGGCAGTGTCTTTCTCATGCTCTGGATGGCGTTCGGCACATTCCGACACGCTTTTATCATTATCCTTAATGTTCCACTTTCACTTGTGGGAGGCGTGATTGGCCTTTTTGTCATGAATGAATATCTTTCTGTCCCCGCCTCAGTTGGATTCATCGCTCTTTTTGGTATTGCCGTGCAGAACGGTATGGTGCTGGTGAGTTACTTTAATGATTTACGAGACAGAGGAAATGAAGTGCGTGAGGCTGTTGTGAATGGGGCACTACTCCGTTTGAGGCCTGTTCTGATGACCGCGGCGACGACTGTTCTTGGCCTCTTACCACTCCTTGTTGCCAGAGGAATTGGGGCAGAAGTGCAGCGTCCACTTGCCTCGGTAGTCATTTTTGGCTTGATCACATCAACCGTACTGACTCTTTTTGTCATACCTGCTGTATATAGCTGGATAGAAGGCAGCAGTGAAAAGTGGAGGGAAATCTCATGAAAAGAATCGTTGCTGTAATCAAACCCAATATGCTTGATGATGTGATTTTTGCTCTGCATAAAATCGAAAATTTCCCAGGTGCGACCATGAGTGAAGTACGGGGTATGGGCCGCGGCTTTAGAAAACGCGTTAGTGAAAAACTTCATTACTCTCCTTTCGGCTATCCTGAGCAGATACGCATTGAAATTGTCTGCCTTGACGATCAAACTGAAGAAATTATCAGTACAATTGAAGAAAGTGCCCGTACCGGAAAGTCAGGAGACGGCAAGATATTTATTTCCGATGTGAAAGAGGTGGTGCGTATCAGCACTGGCCAGAGAGGCGGTGAAGGAGTATAAAGCCATGAAATTCAGCACTTCACAACACACTGTTCTAAAGCTTCCTGAGAAGTGCTGAATTTTTTTGTTTGTTGCCAACCTCTTTAAATGATTATTATAGATAGGTGGTAATCTAATGAATGAAAAATTTCTCACCAATCATTTCAGCATGAGTCAATTAAGGTATTCTAGATGCAATTAATGCGTAAGATAAGCGGAGCCTTTACGGGTGGAGCTTTAGGTGCTCTTCTCGACAGTTTTAACATCTGGGGCATGGGCAAGATCGGCATGTCAGATTTCATTGGTATCGCCATGAAACCGGAATTCACAGCGCCATGGGCATACAAAAGAATGATATGGGGAGGAATATGGATGCTTCTTCTTCTCCTGCCGATCATGAAAAATCGGGTCGTATTGCGAGGAATGCTTCTTAGCCTTGCTCCTTCTGCCATGATGCTTTTCATGGTGCTTCCTTCCATGGGAAAAGGCATGTTTGGCCTTGGATTTGGCAACCTCATGCCTGTAGTCGTTGTGGGACTTAATTTCATCTATGGAATTTTTGCTTCATTCTGGTATTCGCAAACGATAAAATGAGATGATTATTGAGGGCATTTTGCGTGTGGGACAATAATCCCTGAAGCCAAGATGAGGAGGTACAAGATCGCTTTATTGTTATTTAACCTTGCCAATGCGAAGTTCTTAGCGTTGGCAAACTGCCCGCTGGTGACATTCTCTGCGAGTTTTAGGCATACAGCTAAAAAAGAATCACTTGGAGTCATCTCGAAAAAATGATTATATTATGGAATAATTTGAGATCAGAAGGATTGAAAAAATAAATTTTGCTTTTGGAAAGGGAGATTCTCAGCTGGTCTTTCGCAAATTATAATTTTCCATAAGGAGTTACGATGAGTTCTAAAACAATTTCTATATTCAACCTTAGTCCTCCGGAAAAGCTGCAATTGGTGGAAGATTTATGGGATGATTTGGCTGCCTCGCCGTCCGAGATACCTATACATGAGTGGCAAAAAAAAGAATTGTCACGTCGTAAAACCAACTTGATGAACGCTCCGGCTTCAGGACTTTCCTGGGATGAGGTTAAACTCAGGGTACGAAGTCATTATGGCCGTTGAATTGATTGTTGCTCCCGAAGCACAGCAAGATATTGAAGAAGCATATGGCTGGTATGAACAACGCAGACCTGGTTTAGGAGAAGATTTTCTCAGTTGCGTGGATGCCGGCATCCAAACAATTTGTCGACTCCCACTCTCTTATCCTCAAATTTACGAAGAATACCGTCGGGCTTTGGTTCGAAGATTTCCATTTGCCGTTTTTTATGAATATACAAGTGGGGTCGTGTATATATACAGTATTTTCCACACATCTCAAAATCCTGACAAGTGGCGCATTCGCTTGATATAGATTGAAGGCTTAATCTGGGTATTACGAAGGTTCTGGCGTTGACAAACTGCTGGAACTTAACCTTCTCCGCGACTCCTGAGACCGGTTTATCATACAGATTTTTTCAGCAATGTGTTTGCCCATACCAAGTTTTGCGTTATATTATAATTTCTGGAAACGCAACAGTCTACTTCGCAAACATGAAGAGGGTAACCTTATGGCTTTATTAGAAAAAATTGAACAAGATGCTCTTTCTCTTTCCTGACAGGAGAGAGCTTTTTTGGCAGATCGGTTATTGAGTTCTCTTGACGATAATTGACGGTTTCGTAAAAACCCCCTCAACCGCCGCCGACAAGTATGTAACTTGTTGATATTGCGTTGGCGGATGGTCAGCTTGAGAGCTTTTGGCGAGACCATCATAATTCCTTAAGTGATATCGATTCGGCTTGGATTGCAGAGGCCGAACAGCGTTACCAGGAGTATAAAGCTGGGAAGCGCCCAGGCATAGAAGCTCAAGAAGTTTTTGCAGAAGCCGACCAAAGGCTGAAATGACAAGTCTGATTTTTGACCCCGGTGCACGGCATGAATTTCTGGAAGCTGTTTCTTATTATGAAAAATGTAGCGTCGGCCTTGGAAAACGTTTTCGTGATGATGTAGAGTCTGCGTCAAAAAGTATCGTTGAAACTCCTTTCAGGTACCGTATTCTGTCTGCTCCTTTTCGCGGATGTTTAATTTCTAAATTCCCATACGCCATTATCTATACCATTGAGCCTGATCATATCAGGATTATCACATTTTTCCTTGAAGCTATTGGCTGGGATGATTTCTTGCCATCAAGACATTTGGCGGCAGTGAAGTCCTTTCAGAAAAAGTCAAAATTCCGGTAATCTGGTTCATTTTTCCGGAATTTTGATTTGGTTCACATATAAGACAAAACGGGCAATTTACCCTAAACTACTGTATATCCGCTCATTTTACACCTATCTTGCTTTAGGAGCTTTCCGGTATATTTTTTGCATCTCAAAACACAAGTTTGTCTGCTGCGGCAAAAGTAAATATCGGCGTTACAATTGGTTGCCACACTATCAACCTGACCACCGGTAATGGAAAGCAGCCCTTTACGCACGTTTGGGGTGAAATTTATTTTTCTGTATATTCGCAGCGTTACGATATGTGTTACGTCGCAGGAGTGCTTAAATTGTTGAGGTTGGCAATATAAGGTTCATGTGATAGTCACACTTGATTTTGTTCTGACGCCAAATTTTATGATATTAACAACGCTATATTAAGCAGTTGTAAGGAGGATAACATGAAGAAAAGAGTTTTAAGTTTTATGGGCTTTGTCCTGATCTTGGGCTTGGCTGCCGATGCATCGGCTTTTCAGTGGCCTGATACAGGACAGACGAAACGGTATGATAATTCTCAGGAGATTGGTTGCCCGGAGCCGGGAGAGCCCTTCTATGGGCAGGACGCTGATTATGCCGGGCCTGATCCGGGAGGGCAGAAATTTGACGCGGATGGCAACGAGCTGCTCTGGGATGCTGCAGAGTGGGCCATTCTCCTGCATAGTGGCACCGGGCTCATGTGGGAGATGAAAACCAATGACGGCACCATCCATGACCGGGATAACAAATACACCTGGTGTGACACCAATCCTGAAACCAATGGCGGGTATGCAGGGACCTGCGGCAACGGCACGGATACGGAAGATTTTATTCAGGCCTTGAACGACGCTCAATTCGGCGGTTACAATGATTGGAGGCTGCCAACCATCAAGGAGCTTTCCACCCTTGTAGACGCAGATATGGTCGGCAACACCATTGATCTTGACAAATTCCCTGACAATCAGGCGTATTACTACTGGTCGTCCTCCACCTATGCCGCTAGTACCGGCAACGCATGGAACGTCTATTTCGGCTACGGTTACGTGAACTACTACAGTAAGCTCAATAGTTTTTACGTTCGCGCCGTGCGCGGCGGACAGTGATTGATAATTTGGTTATTTGGACATTTGATAATTAAAGATAATGGCACGCTACGAGCATTTACCCATTTATAAAAAGGCCATGGAACTTGCGGTTTATCTGCAGAATGTGGTCAGAAATTTTTCCCGCTATGACAAGTATTCCATAGGGGCTGATCTCCGCGACCTTTCCCGTCGGTCTTTAATGCTGATAATCAGGGCCAATAATGCGGTGAACAAGACGGATGTGCTCAGGGAGCTTGTAGAGTGTTGTGAAATGTTGAAAACAATGTTGTTTTTTGCCAAGGAGGTCAAGGCCTTTGCAAATTTCAAGAGTTTTCAGCATGCCGCAAGTCTTGCGGTTGTGGTGAGCAAACAGAGCGAGGGATGGCTGAAAAGCAGTAAAAATGGCCGGAATTCTGAGTCGGTTGCCCCACAGCCGGTTCAGGAGCGAGCCCATACACACTGTGCGCCTTCCCCGCCATAATTTATGGCATAATCATACAGGCTGCCGAGTTATCGGCTGCCGGTGGGCCGCTAAGGCCTTTAAGAGGGAAGGTGAGGTGGGGCCAGGCGTATTACTACTGGTCGTCCTCCACCAATGCCGATAATACAAGCAACGCATGGAACGTCAATTTCAACAACGGTAACGTGAACAACAACAATAAGAACAATAGTTTTTACGTTCGCGCCGTGCGCGGCGGAAAGTGTGAGCTGCTTTCCTGGGCGTCGGTCTATCAGGCCTATCTTGACTGCCGCCGCAGGAAGCGAAGTACGATAAATGCGCTTAAATTCGAGGCGAATCTCTTGGAGAATCTCTTTGATCTGGCGCTTGAGCTTCAAAACGGTACGTACCGGCCATCCCGCTCTGTCTGCTTTGTCACCACCCGGCCGAAAAACAGGGAAATTTTTGCGGCCGATTTTCGTGACCGTATTGTCCACCACCTGGTCGTGCGTCCCCTGGAAAAAATCTGGGAACCGAGATTTATTCATGACTCGTACGCCTCCAGACCTGGAAAAGGAATTCATGCCGCAACGCAGCGCCTGAGAAAATTTATGGTCAAGGTAACCGGAAATCGCAGGAAGACTGCCTGGTATATGCAGCTTGATATCCGTTCTTTCTTTATGAGTATCGATAAAAATATACTCTTCAACCTTCTGGGAAAAGGGATGGTGAAATCTGACGACAAAACGGCAAACACCCTGCTTTATCTGCTTGAACGGATAATATTTCACGACTGCACCCAAGATTATTATTTTAAGGGAAACCGGGCGTTGCTTGGCACTGTTCCGGCCCACAAGTCACTTTTTGCGTTGCCGGACAATGTCGGTCTGCCGATTGGCAATCTGACTTCACAGTTTTTTGCCAATGTCTACCTCAACTCATTGGATCAGTTTGTCAAACATGTCCTCAATTGCCGCTATTATCTCCGCTATGTTGATGATTTTGTGCTGCTTAATGAAGATAAAGAGCAACTTGCAACATGGCAGCAAAGAATATGCAATTTTCTTGAATCGCGCCTCAAGCTCCAGCTTAAAGACAAAGGCAGGTTGCGCAGGGTCTCTGATGGGGCGGACTTTCTCGGCTACATTGTACGTCCTGACTATGTCCTTGTGCGCAACAGGGTGGTGGGAAACCTGAAAGCAAGGCTCCGGGAATTTGAAAACAAGCTTGTCTCTTTCAGCTTTGCCGGAAAGCAAAAACGTGTGTTCTTTAATTTCTGTCCGGATATTCTTGACAAATTGAGGCAGGTTCTCGCCTCCTATCTTGGCCATTTTAAACACGCTGACAGTCACCGGCTTATCAAAAGTATTTTTTTGAAATTTAAGTGGCTGGAGGAATTCTTTGAGATGAAAGACGGCAGATTGAGAGAAAAATATACGCCCCCCAGGACTTTTAGAAAACTTGCCTGCCAGTATCATTTTTTCAAAAAAATTGCTGCTGACGCCCTGCTTCTCTTCAGGATTGGTGAATTTTATGAGATGTACGATGGGGATGCTTTACGGGCTGCAGAACGGCTCAACCTGCGGACAAGTAAAATAAACAGGCGTGGGATGGGACTTGCGGCAGGATTTCCATACCGGCGATTACGTCATTACATTGAAAAGGCTTTGACATCGTTTAAAGTGATTGTCGTAGTTGAGGAAAAAGAACAGCAGGGCCGTTTCCTGCGTGACAGATATGTAAACACTATATACAGAGTTTGCTGTTAAACAGAAGAAGTGGAGAAATGATGAAAAAGGATAGTCGCAGAATTTTAGCAGCATTGATTTTTTGTTTGCTGGCTGCTGTGTCGACAGCGCAGGCGGAAATCATCTATAACGGCAATAACACGGTCACAGATACGGAAACCGGCTTGATCTGGCATACTGAATCATTTGGGCCGTACACATGGCAGCAGGCTCTGGAGGCATGTGAAACCGAAAACTGGGAAGGGTTTGCTGATTGGCGTCTGCCGAACCGCAATGAACTGCAATCCCTGGTAGATTATTCCACCCACACCCCCTCTATTGACTCTTATCTGTCTTCGGCTACCTACTCAAATTATTACTGGACTTCCACCACCAACCGGGCCAATCCGGCTGTGGCCTGGCTGGTCAGTTTTCAGTACGGCAACGTCACCTATGACACCAAAACCAAAGGTTTCTATATTCGTCCGGTGCGGGGAGGCGAGGCCGTGCCAAACAGTAAATTTGATTGCCCAACTGACTTTGTTGATAATGGTGACGGCACTGTTACCGATATAAATACCGGTCTTACCTGGCTGCAATCGAGCCTTGGGCCGTTCACCTGGCAGCAGGCTCTGGCCGAGGCTGAACGTTTAGTGCAGGGAGAAAAAACCGACTGGCGTCTGCCAAACCGTAATGAGCTGCAGTCCATTGTATTTTATTCTCGACATACCCCTGCCATTGATAACACGGTTTTTGACAATACTCAATCAAGTGGCTACTGGACCTCCACCACCAACCGGGCCAATCCGGCTGCGGCCTGGCTGGTCAATTTTCAGTACGGCAATGTCACCTATGACACCAAAACCAAAGGTTTTTATATCCGTCCGGTGCATGGAGGCGATGTAACACCTTCCGGCCAATGTAACTCCAGCCTGGCGGATAACGGCAATGGCACGGTGACTGATACTGCAACCGGCTTGATGTGGCATCAGGATGGTTTTTCCGCGCGCACCTGGGAAGAAGCACTGGCTACATGCGAAAACCTTTACTATGCAGGCCATAACGACTGGCGCCTACCGGATCGAAACGAACTGCAATCGCTGGTTTTTTATGCCAGACATACTCCGGCGATTGATCCGGTAGGTTTTCCGATTACCCAGTCCGCAGGGTACTGGACCTCCACAACCAATACGGCCAATCCGGCTGCGGCCTGGCTGGTCAATTTTCAGTACGGCAATGTCACCTATGACACGAAGACCGATAATTATTATGTACGGCCTGTACGTGGCCAACAGAATGACGATATGGTCGGCACTATCAGTTTTTCTTTGCCTGAAGGTGCGGCAACTTTGCAAACCGGTCAGCAATTTTCAATCACATTCAATAGTATGGCAAGAATGGACCATTATGAATGGGATCTGAACAACGACGGTGTTACAGATGTTACAAGCCGGGATAACTTTATTTCGTTCTGGTATAATGAGCCCGGCACCTATATGGTCAGGGCTGTGGCTGTTGCCCTTGACGGTAGCCGCATTGTAGCTTGGGGGCTCATTGAGGTTGAAGGTGTGGGGGAACTTTCTGAAGATTTTTCATTTGTGCCATGGTATCCGAAAACTGACAACATTGCTTCGGAAGTAATGCGAGGCGGCAGGGCAATTCGTCATTACCGTCTTGTCGATGGCAGCGGCCAGCCGATTCTTTACAAAAAATTATTTTATCGTTTCAGTGGGTATTCTCAAATTAATGAAGCCCTGTCAGATGATATGGGCTTTGTGAAAATAGTCACTCCTGCTTTGAGTGCATCCGGCCAGACATTTTATCTCAATGTAACAGATTCGACTGGAAATGCGTCCTCAATGAGCGTGACTGATCCTCCTCACTTTTCTGTTGATGTCGGCGAGAGGACATTCAGTGAAGAATATGAGCTGCTGCTCAGTGTCGGAGGCAGTATCGGCAAGGGGCTGGGGGTGAAGCTCGGCCCTCTTGAATTGAAAGCTCTCAAAGCAACTGTGGGCGCAAGTAATAGTGTTGCCTCAAGATTTGTCTATGAAAACAGGGAAGAGGATGCAGACTTTTTCATCCAGTCCACATTGGGTGAATCGTTGGAGACGGAACTGGCAGCTGGATTATATGGCCGGGTTTTCAAGACAAAAACCTTGCCAAAAGTTGAGGCTGGAATTGAAGTCGAGGCTCAGGTGGCCAATGAAATCATGACTGAGTATGACTTTCCCTCCCTTGTCATCAATAACGAGATAAATGATAATTCCCAGGCTTTGAGGGCCGGTATTGCACTTTTGGAGAGTGGCATAAATTCCGGCAAACAGGTTGCTGTGGGGATGGATCGACTCCTTCTTGGCCTGATTGATAAATATGTTGAACAATATACCGGAATCACTGCTGATGTTACCGGAAATACCGTCACTTTGTCTGGAGAAGCTTCCATCGGCGCTTCACTCACCTTAAAAAATCCCATCGGCGCTTCTGCCGGAAGTGAGTGGGGCGTGTCGGGGGAGGCTTTTGAAGGCTCCTATGCATATTCCCTGGGAATTCTTCAGCAGGAAGACAGCTCCGCCATGTCCGTTACCCAGAGTGTTGTTGCCGGCATGGATTTCGGTAAGTTCAGCCTCATCTATGGACAGAAATTTGCGGGAGATAAAAGGCGAAACAACACCCCTAAATTTGAAATTCCCTGGTTTACCAATTCACTGGTAAGCATTGAAGGGGAGCAGGGTGTGACCGCAACCCATAGATCTGACGGTAGTACAGAGCTTGAATATCGCCATCTGCTTGATCGCGATGATTCAGGATTTTTCATTGTCGGCAGCACGGTAGTTGAAAAGAATATGTATTTACGCACCGATAAAGAAGCGGTCATTAGTGAAATTGCTGGAGTATCTGAAATGGCGGGCCAGATGTGTTTTCTTGACCCGGAAGAAAATTTTGATTTCTACTTTTCACCCACTCATTACAATGATCTGCGGGATGGTTTTCTTGATGTAAGTGCCGGCAGCGTCAATTGGGAGGAAGTAATAACTGAGAGGGATATGATTTCCATTCCTCTGGATTTTGAAGTCAGCCTTGGCGTGTCACTTGGTCTTGACCTGTCAGCAACGGCCTTGAAGGAGGTTAACTTTGTGGGCAGCAGGGGTATGATTGATGATGGGGCCCAGTTTGCCACGGAATTCTATGAAAAAGACAGCTATATATTTAATAATATCAAACAATATCAACCTTTCATGAATGCAGCCCGGGATGCTGTGCGAGAGATAGCTTCTCAAGTGATTGAGACAATTGAAGGTTGGGTCGTAGAAGGTACTGAACTTGTTGTTGAAATTGGCGTTAATGTGACTGCCGGAGTAAAAAGTGTAGCAGATACATTTGTCGCCGGCAGCAGGATTGTCATTTCAAAACTGGAGCCACTTCAGGAATCTTACACCGTTAAATCATTGACCTCCAAAGGTATTGAGGGAACAGCCTCTACAATTGGCGATGTCTATATTGTCAATGTTCTTGATGAGGCGGGTGTGGCACTGGAAACCTTTGCTACACCTCTTGAGCTGACTATTGGTTACACTGAAGAGATGTTGATTGCTGCCGGCTATATACTGGCAGATGCTTCAGCCTTACGAATTTACAGATGGGACGGGGTTTCCGGTTATTACATCTTCGTGGGAGGTACAGTTGATGAAATTGCAAAGACCGTGACTGCCGCTATAAGTCAACCCGGTCAGTACTTGCTCGCGATTGACGGCCAAGCGCCGATGGTCCAGGATTTTTACGTGTCGGACGGGACGCCGACGGCATCATTTACAATCCGTGTCAGTGACGCATTCAGCGGCCTTGATCCTGAGTCGATCATTTTTTCCATTGACGACATTGAAATGGTTAATGCAGAAAATCAGGCGGATTATTTCAATGCAATTTCAGGAGAACTATACTTTCAGCCGTTTTCAGCTCTCGCCGGAGGTGATCATCTGGCGGAATTGACTGTCTGTGACAATCTGGCTAATTGTGATACTTTCAGCTGGATGTTTGCGGTGAATGACTCTCCTCCGTTGGTGATTCATGAGCAGATCAGTGAAAGCGTCTCCTTTGAGCCGTTACAGGTTACGGCAGAGGCAAGTGATGATGAAGGACAACCGGCCGTCTTTCTGTATTTCAGGGCATTAAAAGACAACATGGATTTCCTGGTTGTTGAGATGATCTATAATGATATTTCCGGTCAGTTTGAGGCTGAGATTCCAACGAGTTATCTTACTTCTTTCGGCGTACGCTACTTCCTGAGCGCAATCGATACTTCAGGGAATGTAACTGAAACGGAGCTTTTTGATATAGCAATTGATGATACAACCGGACCGGATATTCCTGGAGGGGTAAAGGTTTTTCCTCTGACTGGCTTTTTTGAGTTTGAATGGGATGCTTCTCCTGATATAGACACAATGGGGTATCGTTTTTATCTTGGGGATAATCCTGATAATATGTTTTTTTATGAGGAAATTGGTCTTTCCGGCTGGACGCAACTTGCTGACAGCTTCAATAGATCATTTTTTGCGGTTACAGGCTTTGATGCAGCAGGAAATGAAGGTATTGCTGTCGGGCCGCGACCAGTTCAACTCGAATATGATACAGATATGGACCTGGATGTGGATGGAGCTGATCTTGCCGCTGCTGTTGCAACAGGTGGCATTGATATAGAACGTTTTGCTGTAGAGTTTGGTGGGGCATGGTGATAAGGATACAACTATTAGCTTTGTTGCTGTTGTTGAGCAAACCTTTTGCAGGTCATGCCGCCACGATCTTTACAGGCATCGGCAATGACGGGTTTTTCAGCGACGTTATTGGGATTTTTTCCACGATGCAGACAAGTCCGTCACTGAAAAAAATATCTGACCAATATCTGCATGAGGATTTATCAGGTTCCAGTATTGCTTCTTCAATTTCCTCTTTACAGTCTGTTCTTCAGCCCAATGATACCTTGATATGGTATTATTCAGGGCATGGCGGCTGGGAATATGACGGCAGCGATCATGACGAAACAGCAACAGGCTCATTTGCTGAGGATAATTATGATGAAACAATAGGGCTGCTTTACGGCAGTGACCCAATCTCTGACGATGAATTGGGCCAGGCTTTTCTCTCTTTATCATCGACAGGCAGCCGCATCGTTACTATATTTGACGCCTGTTATGCCGGTGGCTTCATTGGTGGAGCTAATGACCTGAACATGGTGCCTGGCTTGACTTTTCTCGGGTCAAGCGGTGAGCTGGAAGATTCATACAGCTATGATGATCAGCCATACAGCATCTTTACCCAGGGTTTGATTGACGGTTTGACTGGTTTTTCGGCTGACTTTGACGGCGACGGCCTGCTTATGGCCAGTGAGTGGTTTGAGTTTGCTTCTGATTATACCCTGGCCGGCGTCGGCAATCAGCACCCGGTTTTCTGGGGTGACGATGTATTAATTGCTGATGTTGCAGCGGTGCCGTTGCCGGGAGCTTTCTGGCTGCTTGGAGGCGGACTTGCTGGATTATTTTCTTTAAAGAGAAAATCAACTTATTTTTAAAATACCAGTGGTGACACATTGACAAATGATGTTGAAAAAATCGAATTTAACAGGCTGGTCGCCTTATTCGAGCAGACCCACACCGAGCTCCAGAGACAGGCAGCTCGTTCTGTGGACATTTCATTGGTGGTGCGCAACTGGCTTTTGGGCTGGTATATCGTAGAATATGAAAGCAGTGGCGCAGAGAGAGCCGAGTTATACGGGAAAAAATTAATTGAAAGGCTTGCCTCAACTCTCTCTTCAGCAGGAACCAAAGGTGTTCCTGCAGCCAATTTGAGAAAGTCCCGGGAATTTTATTTGGCCTATAAGGGATATAGAATTTACGAATCTACCGTTTTAGGGGCGATGTTTATATCCCACCAGCGCAGAACTGGCGACCGCTGCAGTCGTTGCTCAAGGGCTGATTTTTTTCATTGCCGCAAACCTTAACACCTTTCTTGTATGGCACATCCAACAACTTCGTCACTGCCTGCATCCCCTTCCAGAAAAAATTGCCGGCTCGTTTTAAAACGGTCTCGACGGTATCCAGCAAATATCCGTTCCATGACTTCTCCAACCCAGCCCAATAGCGCTCAATTGCATTGTATTTGCTGTGATAGGGCGGGTAGTAAATGATTCGGACATAAAGACCGGTCATGTCCGCGAATTCTGTCAAGCGCAATAAAAATTGAGTGCGGCGTCCGCTGCATTCTGGTCCGTTATCTGCATTAATGACAAGCTGTTTCAGACCGCAAAGTTCCTGTTTTCTGGCCTCCCACCAAAGTAGAAGACCGTCAACAATGAAGTCACTGGTTTTATAACTGGTCCCGAAAAACAAAAAAGCCTTCCCGGTAACCGCCTCCAGGATACCACCAGGTACCAATTTTTCCTTGGGACACATATCATGATCCAACGCTTTAACCGCCTCAAGACCACGCGACCGTCCACCCCTGGAGTATTCACCAACATTGACGGTTGCCTTTGTGTCTATGCTGATTCTCATGGTTTCAGGATCTGCATCCGCCTGAGCGTTCATTTCCCAGACGTTTTCAAAGATTTCGTCAGTTTCCGCCGTTTTTTTTGAACCTTTGTTTTGGCCACGGTGCGTAATCGGTAGTCCTGACGCATCAAGATGTTGGAAATCGTGCGCACGCTTGGCAATGATTCCGCCGTCCACCCTTTCTCTATAAGTGCATCGTATACAGCTTGGGCAGTCATGTTTGTGTACAGCAAGGTTGTACGCAGGTGAGATTCAGTTTCAGTATGGGGTTCCATGATCGCTCGTATCTCAGCAAGGAGTTCGGGATTCTTCTCTTCCGTTTTCAACTTGCGCCTTGAGGATATGTCGTTAACACACGAAATGCCGGTTTGAATTTCTTTGATTCCAACCTCCACCGCAGAACGACCCCAGCCAAATACATCCTCGGCAACACGATGTTTGCCGTCCAGCAATGACAATGTCACATCACCCATGGCACGCCGTCTTGCCGGCCAGGAAATCAAATCAACTAAACGCGCAATCAAGCCCACCAGTTCTGCTGAAACTCCATTCCTAACCAAAGTCGATGTCTTCATACGCAGCCCCTCCTTTTTGGCTGTATGAAAACATTATAAACGGTAATTTAGTATTTTCCAAGTCCCTTATAACAGATATAGTAGCTGTCAATGGAAACATCAAAGTTAAAGATTTTTCTTAAACTTGTATATGTTCTGCGATTTACACAACGCAACAGTTAGTAAAACCTACTCAAAGTTTGCAAACTTCCACTGGCATTGTATCCTTCAATTAAAGTGGCACAAAAGAAATTATTATGGCGCAATTTTTGAAATTGCGTCATAATAATTTTATTATGCCAAAACATATTCCCCAAGATGAACTTGATAAAATACAAAATGTAGTTGCTGGTTTTCCTGAGGGTGCAGGTGTTGAAGAAATTAGCCAAGCCTTAACAATCAGGATCTCTCGTCGCACTTTGCAACGCCGGTTGGCACTGCTTGTCGAACAGAAAAAGATAATAGTCCAGGGCCGTGCTCGGGCAAGCCGCTATCGGTTGCCTGTTCTCGCAGAATATGGACATGCTGAGCAAAATTACCAGAAGGCAACAGGTGTTGACGAAGTCTATGTGCCACTTTCAAATGAGGGGATGGCAATCAGAGAGGCCATTCGCAAACCGATTCAGGCCCGCCATCCGGTAGGATACAATAGGTCTTTTCTTGACTCATACCGACCGAACGAAACCTTCTATCTCTTGCCAGAACTCCGACAACGTTTATATGAAATGGCGGGGGCTCCAGAATACCAGAATCCAGCTGGAACTTATGCACGACATATTTTTAATCGACTGCTGATTGATCTCTCCTGGAATTCCAGTCGCCTGGAAGGCAATACGTATTCACTGCTCGAAACTGAGCTATTGTTGGAGTTTGGGGAGGCTGCTGAAGGAAAAAATGCGCTGGAAGCACAGATGATCCTCAACCATAAGGCTGCTATAAAACTTTTGGTGGAGCAGGCTGGTGAGGTTGGATTAAATAAATTTACCATCCTCAACCTGCATGCCTTACTAGCTGATAATCTTCTTGCAGACTCACAAGCGTGTGGACGTTTGAGAGCTATTCCCGTTGGAATAGCCGGGACGGTTTATTTCCCACTGGAAGTACCGCAGTTGATCGACGAATATTTTCGGCAGATTCTCGCTATTGTGTCCGAGATTGAAGATCCATTTGAGCAGTCATTCTTTGTTATGGTTCACTTACCTTATCTTCAGCCATTCGAGGATGTAAACAAGCGTGTTTCTCGTCTTACAGCTAACATTCCGCTGATTCGAAGTAACCTCTCGCCTCTCTCATTCGTGGACGTACCCGACCGAGCATATATTGACGCGACCCTGGCTGTTTACGAACTCAATCGTATCGAATTACTGCGTGATGTCTTTGTCTGGGCCTACCAACGTTCCTGCGCTCGCTATTCCGCTGTTCGCCAATCCCTTGGTGAGCCCGATCCTTTCAGGTTGAAATACCGGATACAGATAAGAAATTTTGTAGCCAAGGTAGTGCAGAAATGTTTCGATAAGCGTGCGGCAGTGGGCTGGATTGCAAGAAAATCAGTGGAAGAAATTCCAGTTGATAATCGTGCTCGCTTTATCGAAATAATTGAAACTGAGCTTGGGGCTCTACATGAGGGCAATATTGCACGCTACAACCTGAGCCCCAAAGAATTAAAAAAATGGCAAAGGAGTTGGATCTGAAAAAACGGTCCCTGAGCATAAACATAGTTCAGGTAATTTTATTGCCAGAGGCAAGATTTAATCTCTGTCAACCGGCACAAGCTTAACCTTCTCTGCGAACTATGCATCTTAATGATGCAGGTAAATTATTGAGAATTGCCTGCATCTCTTATTTTGTTTAATCTGTCAATTTTAACAATTTGCGCCTTTCCCAGTCTTAATAGTTTTTTTGATTCTGTCCTACCGCCACCGAAAAGCTTCGTCATCTTAAATACTGAGGGTTAATCCCCAGAAAATCAATACATTGTATCCTCTTTGTGCTCTTCTCTTCAGATTCTCAAAGAAATCCCCTTGAAGAATATCAAATTCAGGCCTATATTTAATATAAAATTCACACCTAATGAGGGGCAAACATGAAATCTATTCAAGTATCAGAAGATATAGTTTCGTTGTCTGATTTTAAAAATCATGCATCGAAAATGTTACGCCAGACCCAAATTTCACGCAGGCCAATTATAATAACCCAAAATGGTAAACCAGCAGGGGTACTCATTTCTCCGGCTGAGTTTGATCACCTTTCCGAACAAAATCGCTTTATCAATGCCGTGAAAAGCGGCTTGGATGATATCGAGCTTGGTCGTATATTAACTGATGAAGAATTGGACAGGGCTCTGGATGAAACTGCAATGGACTGAAACTTCCAAAAATGATTTGATAGCAATCCGAAATTTCATTGCCGAAGATAATCCGACGGCCGCAAGAAAATGGATTGACCATCTTAGGGAAAAAGCCAGAAATATTGTCCACCAGCCTTTGTCTGGTAGAAAAGTACCTGAATTATCACGTGATGATATAAGAGAAGTTGTCGAGAGGAATTATCGGATCGTGTATCAGGTACACCCTGACAGAATATCTATCCTGACGGTGTTTGAATCTCATAGACTTTTTCCGCGCCACAAAATTTCATCACCTTAAGTGATTTTGGTTTTAATTCTTTACGCATAAAATAATTGGATTGCCAGATAATCATCTTGTCGCAATGCTTCGATTTTATCCATGCTTGGCCTGAAGATGCCGATGGCGAAGGAACGCCGTTCTCCACCTCCGGCACAGGAACTGTAATGAACCTATAAACTCCGTAAGAAAATTGAATTTACCATTTTTTTTGAGGCGAAAACTATTCTGACACATAGGGTCTGATAGCGGAGATCCAGCACATATTGCAATGCCCGGAGTTCATAGAATTGCAGCACTGCTGAAGAGAGTTTTATTAAGCACACATCAAGGTGCAAGTCCGAGGTAAGCATCTTGATTACTACCTTGATGAATACACTTTTAGGTTTAACCGTAGGACCTCAAGATCGCGTGGATTACTTTTCTACCGGCTAATGGAGCAAGCGGTTGAAACCGAGGTAAGCATTTATCGAAATATTAAAGGTGCCGGGCCTGACGCAAAGTAAAGAACTTGCGCTAAGTTGATACCCCTTTGATGATTATTCAAATTCAAAGTCTAAAGAATCAGATATCGAGAACATTGCAGGAAATTTTGGCAATTAAATAAGCTGTATTTTTACGGTGATTTTGTGGCGGTCCCTTAATCTTGGCATTGCAATGATATTACTGGTGACAACCTATCGAATGTTGATCTGTTCTGCGATAATCTCTGGCTTGAAGATGGCAGGTGATTTACTCCGGTCGTCTGCCTCTGATTTAAGGACTTCGATTTGCCAATCTTAACCGGCGAGGGGCCTTCCCCAACTTTATTTTCCTGCTGTTATCCCGACGTTTTTAGAAATAGAAAATCGCTTCAATCTTGATGAAATCGTCATTTTGAAGGGCAAAAAACGGGTCTTTTTCTGGCATTTTCTGGAAGAATACGGCGTTTATCTTAAGCTTTATCCTTTCACCGAAACGCCGACTTCCTTCCAGGGAAAACAGCATTGAGGAGGAGTTGATATCTCGGGCAAGTCCAGCGAGCAGCTCAGAACCGTCAACATCATTCAGCGTCCACCTGAGACCTGACATCATGTCATTGTCATAGGGTGTCTGCAGTTCTCCATCGCGGCCATCAGATATGTATTCCCCAAGAAGTCCAAGATCCGTCGAAGAACCAAAAATATTGTAGAAAGTATATTCAAAGCCGAATGTTGCAGCTGAAAAATCATGTCCCTGGCCGTGCCGATAGAGGGCTTCTCCTTTCCAGAGCCAGTTTCCGGCCACAAGTTGCAGATCAAGCCCTGTCTGCTTTATCTGGGGATAAAAGGGAGAGAGTACATCATCCCCGGATGAATTGGTTTTCTTCAAGAGTGTTGGTTCCCGCGTTGTGCCGATAAACTGGGAAAGACCAAAATCAAGATCTCCAATTGTCTGACTGTAGCGCAGGGCAAAATCCGTATGGTACTCCGCGGCTCCGCTCTCATAAACAGCCTTGTCGGTATCAACGATAAGGGGAAAGCGCAGCCGCCCCTTACGGCCGGGAAAGGTGCGTTCACGGAAAAAGGGAAGGATAAATCCATCCAAAACTCCCCAAACACGGCTCAGGGAAAGATGGAGCATGGGCTGGCCCAGTTTTTCCTCTCCGTTGATGTCCTCAACAAGATCAGTTTGATTGATAATGTCGATAAGGTGCACAAACTCCGTTGCTCCCCAGAATACCTTTGAGATGCCAATTTTCATTTCCCAGTCATCGGCAAGATGGAGGTAATTGAGCTCCCTGAGATCAGCGTGCGTTCTCTGGGAGTCGTATCGGTCAAGTCTGATAAAGGGGGCGGCCGTGAAACTCGATCCTGTGGCGAATTCTTGATAATACTCGCAGTTCAGGGCAATGGATGCGTCATGGTCATTCTGGCCGGCATATTGGGCTCCGTGAAAAAAAAGGCTGCCTTCCAGGCTGACTGAACCTGTCAGTTCAGATGCGGCTGCACTCTGAGCTGACAAGGCGAATACAAAAAATGCGAAAAGGTACTTTGACGTAAGGGTCATTTAGCTCGTTTTAAGCTGTTTTTGTTAAAGTCATTTTCCGACAAACCAGTACGGAAGGTAAAATTCGACCATATCAGGTCGGTCTCTTTGCCATTCTGGTGATTAGCCATCTTCATGGTGTGTGCTCGCCAGATTGTTTGAATGTAGAGTTTATAGTCAGTCAGGGTCAGTGTTTTGAGCAGTCTGTTTTTCTTGTCATAATACTCTTCCTTCCATGTCCTGTATTCTTTTCTGTCCAACCATGAGATAATACGGCTGTAGCCTGAATTTTTTTTGTCATTCGGGGAGAGTTCAATCACAAAGCATTGCATATTATTGAGATTTTCTTCACCCATATATTTGTAGGTGTATTTCTCGATCTCCCGGCTGCCGAGATCCTCATAGGAAAATTCACTTCCCATGAATGCTCCTGATTTGTTTCGAGAACTGATGCGTTTGACTCTTTTTAATGCCGGCAAGTACAACCATTGGTCATCATCTTCTGTCTTATGGGCATGGGTCAGCAGTGCCGTGCCCTTGATGTCCCTGGGAGTATTAAAAAGGGTGAGGCTCAGATCTCCGTCATCAGCGGTTTCCATACCACTGACCTCTATCTGTCGATGGCTCTCCCGGCCCTTTCTGTTGCGCAGTATCATCTGCATCTGTGCTGTGAAATCACCATAGCCTGAGGCGCGTCTGTCTGCTTCAACAGCAATTTCCAAGCCTCTGTCCGCAGCGTTGTCCGCAAAGCAACTGATGCATGAAAGCACTATGTTTACAATGATGAGCAGAAAGATTTTCATGTGTGACCTCCGAAAAAATCTATGAACAGAATTTCCATCATGTTGATGTCTGTTTTTTCTTATAAACAAGAGACAAAATTGCCGGCGCCAGAAAAAAATCAGCAATAAGTGCTACCAGAATTGTTGATGCAATAAGAAAGCCTGAATTTTTATTTATTGTCAACTCGGCAAGCAGATCGCAAAGAAATCCACCGGCCAGAACAAACGAAGTCACCAGCATTGCCCGTCCCACGGTATGCAAAGTTGTCTTCGTCGCCTGGAGCGGATCGCCGGATTCATCGTAATATCTGCCGAAATTATGCAGGAAATGGATGGTGTCATCGACCACGAGGCCTATGGTAATGCTGCCGACGAGTATGGTCCCAAAGTCCAGCGGAATGCCGCACCAGCCCATGAGGCCCATGGTCATAAAAATGGGAAAGAGATTGGGAATCATGCTGAGAAGTCCCATGCGCAATTTGCCAAGCATAATGACCATGAGTACGGAGATGAGCAGGAGGGCGATGGTGTAACTGCGTGACATGGTAGTCATGACATTATTGAGAATTTCGACAAAGAGTGCGTTGACGCCGGTGGTTTTAATCCGGCAATGAGGGAAGTGGGCAGCCAGGTCTTTCTGGACATATGCAACCATTTTTTTATAACGCGAGGTGTCTCGATAGGGGACATGCATGGTAAAGCGAGTCTTGCTGAACTGCTGGTCCACCAGTTTTTCCAGATCATCGGAACCGCTTAACTGAAAAAGAAAAAGCTCCTGGGCAATGAGCTCCCGGTTGTCCGGAAGGACGTAAAAATTCTGATCATTACCATGCAGGGCGCGATTTGTCTCCTTGAGCACTGTTGTCAGTCCCAGCACCTTGCCGACGAATAAATCTTCTGTATCGTAATTGCCGAATTTTACGATCGACGCTTCAAGGGCGTTGATAAAATCCGGGTCATACAAACCGTCTACTTTGCCGGTGTCAATGACCACATCAAAAGAAACGGTTCCCCGCATTTCCCGGTCAATCTTTTCGGTGGCAAGTCGAATGTGTGAGTCACTGGGAAACCATTTTAAGGCGTTGTGTTCAAAACGCAATTTGGCTGCACCGCTTATGGCAACGATGAGCAAAAGTAAAAAAACTCCTATTACCAGAACCTGTTTTTTACAGGTAAACTCGGCAATTGCATCAAAGATTTTATCAGCAAACTGCTCTCTCTTCTTATGGTTAATTTTCTTTTTAACCGGGAAAACAGCAAGCAGGGCAGGCAGCAGGAAAATCGTGTAAAAGAGGGCGAGAAGGACTCCCACAGGAGTGACTATGCCCAAATCGGCAATCGGTGCGATCTCTGCGGCTGTAAAAGAGATCAGTCCGCCTGCCGTGGTGATCGATGTCATCAGTATTGCCAGGCCGGAGTGCTGCATGGCTGCGGTAATTGCCTTTTTACGATCGCCGCAATTCTGAAAAGAGGGATAAAACAGTGCCAGGATGTGGACTGCATCGCTTATGCTGACCACCAGCATGAAGGAGGGAAGAATGGTCGTGATGTTCGTCATGGGAATACCTAATACGGCCATGACTCCGAGGGACGATAAAAGGGCGAGAGTAAAAATCAGCACAGGATAAACCACGCCGGTTATTCTTCGAAACAGCAGCCCCAGAAAGATGATGACCATCAGAAAAATCATGGGGATGATGATGGCCAGGTCCTTTTCAATGGTGAGGTTGAGATATTCAATGACCACCGGCATGCCGGACATCAGTATGGTGAAATTTTCCGTGTTGTACCGAGCTACGAGCTGGTCAATGGCGGCAACCATTTCCCGGTTCTGCTTGTTTGTCATGGGCTGGCAGGTTCCTTCGTCAAGGAGCATCTCCTCCAGGTCGGGGTTGCATGCCAGGGGTTTGATGACAATGGCAGTCATGGTGTCATCTTCATTCAATATATAATTCCGATACAGACTGTTTGCATCGGCCCGTTTCTTTAATGTGTCAAGATCGGCCTGGTTTTCCGGCCATTTCGTCAAAAAATCCTCGACAATCAGTTCGTCTCCCTCTCCCCTTGTATTTCTGATGTTTACAAGGCTTTTGATTTCATCGAGATAAGGGACATTTTGTTCAAGATCCTGATGCAGGTCGCGGAGCCTTTCTAAAAAATCGAGGTTAAATATCTCCGGGCCGCTTATGGCGATAACGATGAATTCGTCCTTGCCGAACTGGTTTCGAAATTCATTGTAGTCGATGAGGACTTTGTCGTCGGGTCGGAAAAAAGATTCATTGCTTGTGTCCATTGTCAATTTCGGAATCTGGGCAACAAGCGGCAGGAAAATTGTCATTACAAGGGCTATTGCCCACCAGCGATGGCGGAACGACCAGTCGGCTATTCCCCCAAAAGCAATCTCACATCCTTTTTTCAAGGTATTCATGATATCTCCCTTTTGTGTTTTAAGTGACCGTGCCCATATTAATAGGCTGAGGGGGAAAGTCAAGCTTTAAGTGGGCGCGGTCATTTAAAGCGGTGCCCAGGAAAAGCAATCCTGGCAGCAACTGAGGCGACAGAAGCAGGCTGGGGAATTCTGAAATCAGACAGGTAACTGGGGTAAAAATAAGAGACAGGCTGGCAGAAATGGAGCGCATGATCCGGGGTGGAGTTACTTCTTCGGCTCTGGAAAATGAAGATAATGATGCCGATTAGGACGATGGCGGTGCCATCCCTTTAAAACATGCTGGAACTGGCATTGGATCTCCTGGGGCAATTTGGACAGTGTGATATCCGGGGTGCCGAGCATTAAATCTATATAGCAGTCATCGCAAAGCATCATTCCCTTGAATTCATATGTCGATCCTTCCGCTACGTGATCCCCGCATTTACGGCAGTTCATAGTTGGCTCCTGTGTTTTTTTTCACTCATGTCATGAGTATTTTTGCATCTCGCCAAGATAGAGGGAGGAATAATCAAAACTGCATTTTAAACGGTACATCAATGCACGGTGGCCAAGCAGGGTTCTGTTGCTCCAGTTATAAAAAGGATCCAGTCTGGTGTAGCCTTTCCTGAAAGATTCTCTGAGGAGCTTAGCCCCATGCTCAACATATTCTTTGCCGGCAAAATCAAAGGGGCCTCTTGCCGTTATCGGGGCGATAATCCATTTCATCTGACGCAAAAACAGGTCAACCCACTCGGGGTCGAGAGCTTCAGGATGGCTATGCATGGCTAATTTTGTCAGAAAATGCATCAGTTTTTCCTGGTCATCTTGAAACATGGCGGTTTCACCATCAATTTGCAGCTTCCAGCGTTCTTCATCAAATTGCCTGTAACAGCCAAAATCTATAAACCCTAAGCGGCCGTCATCCATGAGGACATAATTGCCGGGGTGGAGATCTGCATAGACAGTTCGCAAGCTAAACCAGGAATGAACAAGCGAATATGAAATCAGTTCACCAAAGTGATTACGCTTAGCAATTCCCGGCTTTTGGGCAAGAAAATTGTGCACGTGTTTTCCCGGCAGGTATTCCATGGTCAGTATTCGCCTGGTGCAAAGTTCAGGATAATGGACAGGGACCACTATCTGGGTTCCAATAAACAATTTTCTATTTTTTTCCATGAAAGAAGCTTCTGATCGATAATCAACTTCTTTGAGAAAAACATTTCTTGCATCCTGAACATGTGCGTGCAGATATTGAAAATCCTTTTTGAAGCGCATGGATTGTAATAAAAGACTTAATGCTTTCATGTCAGCATTTATGGTTTCGGCAATACTGGGATATTGGATCTTGACCGCCACCTCTTTGCCGTTGCGCAATCTTGCCCGGTGAACCTGGCCCAGGGAGGCCGCCGCAAAAGCTCTTTTGTCAAACCGGCTAAATATTTCTTCAGGCTCCTTGCCAAGTTCGTCAAGAAACACCTCCCGAATGAGTGAATAATGCATGGGAGGCGCTTCGAATTGCAGAGACTCGAAAACCTCGACAAGTTCATGGGGCAGAAGCTGCGGCATGTTGGCCAGCAGTTGTCCCATTTTCATAATGGCGCCGCGCAGATATCCCATGGTACCCAGAAGCTGCAGGGCTGATTTTAAATGAAAATGGTTTTGCAGCTCTTTTTTTCGGTCTTTTGAAACAAACTGTTTTTGAGCAGCATAGGCAAAATAGCGGGCAGCGATTCTGGCCTGGCTGCTGCCCAGAGACCACATGCGCATAAAGGAGCTTACCGGTATCTTTTTGGTCTGTTCCGTGGTCAGTATGAACTGGGTATTTTCATTCATTGCCGGCGGCTTCCCGCAATTGCAAATTGGCTGATATCGTATTGACAAAGGTCTGCATGGAATAGTCGATCATGGCCAGGGTCTCCACCTGATTTTCGGAGGTATCGTTGGACCAGAAGGCCAGAATACCGAGGTAAAGCGACCAGTAAAGGGTAACCGGAATTGAGTTGGGCACCATCTCAAAACCATGTGCGTCCAGGATAGACGCAACAGTTTCCATGTGGGCCAGGCGGACCTCTTCGCCGGCAGGACAGATGGATTTTTTTGAAAAGACGGACATGCCGCTCTCAAGAACCGGACCGATATAATCCCGATAAGGACGCAGGGCACGAAGTTCCGATGCCACGAGCAGAAAAAGCTCTTCAACAAGACTTTCCCGGCCCGATTTGCGGCGCAGATAGTTTTTCCGGCCTTTGTCCATGGCCTGGGCCACCAGCGTCATGGCCAGGGTTTCTTTGCTTTTAAAGTAATTAAACAAAGTCCCCTTGGCCATGCCACAGGACTCGGATATATCCCTGGTTGTTGTCTGCTCGTAGCCTTTTCGTGTAAAAAGCTTTTCTGCAACGCGCAGGATTTTTTTTCTGTTTTCCTTTTTTGCTTCCTGGGTAATACGCATGAGAGTGACCTGTGTTAATGTGACCTTGGTCACATTAACATAATGCTGTCCACTGATAAAATCAAAAAAAATGTGAAAAAAAATCACTCACAAAATCAGGAATCACCTTACTCTTTTTTCCGCTTTATAGGACCGGATTCCGGGAATTGGGAATTTGTAATTTCCCATTATCTGAGCAACGTGCTGAAATTAAAGAAAAAGGTAGAAATGGTTTTTGGCTTTTTTTTTGCATGATACACATAAGGTCAAAACCTCCTCCTTGAATTGTGATACCCCTGTAAAAGGATTCCAGGATATCTTGAGCTCATTTTTTCTGACGTTTTCGGCTCTTTTTGGCGGGAACATTTAGTCTTCCAGGATCACTTCTGGTGTCACGTGGCTCCGGCCCGTGGAAATGAGCACTTCCTTTTTGATCCTTGAAAAAAGGAGGGTCTGTGTTCCTTTGTCCGGGAGAGCAATATGCGGCTAAAGAATTGGCCTGGTCTGCGTTTCATTTTTGTCATCCTCATTTTTTTCTTCTGTCTGGTCCGATCTGCCGAGGCGGACACTCCTGTTTTCGGACTGATAGAAACAGATACCGTTTTCAACCTTGCCAATAGTCCCTACCTTATCACCTCTACCATAACCGTTGCTGAAGGAGCCACCCTCACGGTGGAAGCCGGAGTCAGCGTGCTCTTTGACTCCGGCACCGGTCTGGTGATCAACGGCGTTCTTCTTTCCCAAGGCAGCGAAGAAAACCCCATCGTCTACACCCGATCAGGCCCTAATTCATGGACCGGGATCACTTTAAATGCCAGCGAGCTCTCCCGTCTGGATCATGTCGCAATCTCCCACGCCTCCACAGGTCTTTCCATTTCCAACTGTAATCCGGAACTGGGCAACCTGGAGTTCTTTAACAGCTCCAACGGTCTCTATCTCAACAACAGCTCTCCGGAAATTGACGATTTTCTCTTCCAGGACAACAGCAACGCCATCTATATGTCCAACAGTTCTCCCCACATCCACAACTGCCGTTTCCTTGACAATGCCAATGGAATCTGGGCAGACGGAATCTGTCTTTCCGAAATCGACAACAACTGGTTTTCCGGCTCGACCTCCCACGCCCTTTACTATAATGGCGGCATGCCCTCGAGCGTGGGAGAAATCAGCATCAGAAACAACGTTTTTACCGCCGGACAGAACGGCATCACTATCTCCTTCTCTTCGGACACACTGAAACGGACAGTGGCCTATAACACCTTCATGGGTAACAGCGGCTATGCCATTTCCCTCACCAGCCCCTGGACCGAGTACCTCAGCCCCACTGAAATCACGGCAAATATTGTCGTGGCTAACGAACGAGGCATTATATCCGACAACAACCTGACCCTCTCCGGAGGTTATAACAATATCTATGGCAACAATACCTTCTATGAAAATTTCCAGGCTTATGCCACGGATTTCAGCAGTCACCCACTTTTTGATTATGAAACCGCCTATGACTTTCGTCTGAAACCAGAATCCCCCTGCCGCACGGCCGGGCCGGACAGCGGTGAGATCGGCGCTTACGGCAACAACGGAAATCCAGAGGGAGTCAACACGGCCTGGCGGACCGAGATGACCTCCGAGGGAACCCTGCCCGGTAACGAACGGTGGAGCGGTACCGTGACTATCACCACCTCGGTTACCGTGCCCTCCGCCCATATGCTGTTCATCGAACCAGGCACGGAGCTGCTCATTGCCTCAGGGGCAACGATCACCGGAAACGGCATTGTTATTGCCGAGGGTACGGAATCCTATCCCATTACCCTTACCCGCGCAAACGACAGCGGAGGCTGGGGGACCCTCTCTATCCAGGGTGCATTGGGCAACCTCTCCAGCCTCTCCAATTTGCACTTCTCCCATGCCTCCACAGGCCTTTCCATTTCCAACTGCAATCCGGAATTGAATGGCCTGGAGT
>JAHLLM010000056.1 GCA_020444175.1 Desulfobulbaceae bacterium
TTGCGAGACTCCGATAGCCCGTCTATGTGAGCAGGCCTGATCGTTCAAAGATGAAGTGCAGCTGAATAGTTACTTGCATGTTTCCATTCGAAAGACATGTCAAACACAGGCAACGAAATAGATCGGCCTATTAGGAGTTCATGATAGTTTGTCCCGGTAAACAGGACTGAATCTTGTAGAATCGGACAATCCGTATCCGCCTCCTGCAGGATCAATCCTGATGTAATCAGATCAGCCTGTATTCTGGATATGGACGGAGTGGTGACCAGTAAATACGCCGCGGACCCATGCCGCTACCGCTGTCGGGAAGCGGATGTTGTCTTATTTTCTGGAGTTCCTGGGGAATCGTACGAGATGCGGTACATATGCTGCTGCTTGGTGTACCACGGTGTATTGATTGTCAGGAAGTTGAGGGTGTGATTATTGATCACAAAGGCGTCTGCTGTGTACACGACCTGCATATCTGGACGATTGCAAGCGGCCTTGATGCTGTCTCAGTGCATGTGGTTGTTGCTGATGGGTTGAGTATCAAAGAGAACTTTTGGAGGAAATTATACAAAGTCTCCAAGAGAAGTTTGGTATCGATCATGCAAAAATTCAGATTGAAGACAGTCACAGGATGAAAGACAACCCGATACAACCTGTCTGCGCTTCCTGCGGCAAAAACGGAAAACACTAAGACACAAAGACCTAAGGCTTTACAAAATCAAGAAACCCCTTTTAATTTCAATATGAAATTTTATCTTCCCGGCAACTATTTTAAGCTGGTGCTCGGCAGACCGCTGTCCGTATTATTTTTTCTTGTTCTGGTCTGCTCCTTTTTCGCTTACCATGCCGAAAATTTCAAACTCGATGCTTCAGCTGACTCACTGGTATTGGAGGGGGACGAGGCTCTGAAATATTACCGTTCCATTCGGGCTCGCTATGGGACGGATGATTTTCTCATCCTCACCTACACACCAAACGGTGACTTGTTCAACAACTCTACTCTTGGTGATCTTCAAAATCTCAGGGACGATATCCTGTCGCTGCCGGCAGTTGTTTCTGTTGTTTCAATTCTTGATGTTCCTCTGCTTGAAAGTCCTCCGGTGTCTCTTGAGGAGCTGCAGGATGGAATCCGCACTCTTGCGGACCCATCAACTCAAACGGAACAGGCCCGACAGGAACTCATAAGCAGCCCTCTCTACCGCAATCGGCTAGTCAGTCCGGACGGTTCTACAACAGCTCTCCAGATAAAACTCCGGCACGATAAAACGTATTACAGCCTGTTGAAAAAAAGGGACCGTCTCCGTGAAAAACGGCTGCACGGCAAACTGACGCCTGAAGAATCTGCTGAATTGAAAAAGGTTATTGTGCGTTTTCAAGAACATAAGGCTGCCGGAAAGGATACGCTCCTGAAAAGCATCGCCGAAATACGTGGACGGATGGCCAAATATCAGAACCGGGCCAGGCTTCATCTTGGCGGCGTACCCATGATTGTTGCCGATTCAATAGGCTTTATCAGACATGATCTGTTCACATTCGGAACGGGCGTCCTCTTTTTTCTGGTGCTCATATTGATGGTTGCCTTTGGTCGGCTGCGCTGGGTGCTGCTTCCGATGTTGACCTGTTTTGCCACCGGGTTGATCATGATCGGTTTTCTCGGTCTTGTCGACTGGCCGGTGACGGTGGTTTCGGCTAATTTTCTTTCGCTGCTGCTCATCATCAGTCTTTCCCTCTCCGTTCATCTCATTGTTTCTTACAGGGAGCAGCAGGCCTTACATCCTGACGGGGAACAGGTATCTTTGGTAAAGGCAACGATGCAGCACAAATTTTTGCCATGTTTCTATACCGCACTGACTACCGTAATCGCCTTCAGCTCTCTGCTCATCAGTGGCATCCGGCCATTGATCGATTTCGGCTGGATGATGTCAATCGGCATAACTGTTGCCTTTATAATGGCATTTACCCTTTTTCCGGCCGCTCTCATGATGTTCAGGTCGGGTCGGCCCTCTGAAAGCCGAAATATTACAGCTGCCGTAACCTCGTATATCGCCGACTGTATTGAAAAATACCCTGGTTTAATTCTGGTTTTTTTTGCAATCCTGGTCATCTTAAGTGCGGTGGGAATGATGCGTCTCACCGTGGAAAATCGTTTTATTGATTACTACAAAAAATCAACGGAGATATACCAGGGCATGGAGCTGATTGATCGGAAACTGGGAGGGACGACACCTCTGGACGTTATTGTCGACGCCCCGGAGAATTTTTTCCAGTCCTCCGCAGCTGAAGAAAAGGAGGAGGATCCTTTTGCCGATGAATTAGGCATGCATGAACCTGGAATTACCACTACCAGTTACTGGTTTAACAGCTATATGCTCGAGAAGGCTGAAACCATCCATAGTTTTCTCGATGGGTTGCCGGAGTCGGGCAAGGTTCTGTCCATATCGACTTTTATGCAGGTGGTGCGTAAAATAGATGAACAAAGTTCTTTAGATACTTTTTTCCTGGCCATCCTCTATAAAAAACTCCCGGAAAAGATAAAAGAAAAACTTATTTATCCCTATATGTCTCGGGACGGCAATCAACTCCGTTTCAATGTGCGGGTGTATGAGTCTGATTATTCGTTACGAAGACAGGCGATGCTTGATACAATCCGCAGTCATTTGACGGACGAATTGGGTCTAGCCGATGAACAGGTTCATTTCACCGGTATGGTTGTGCTTTATAACAATATGCTCCAGAGTCTTTTCCGTTCACAGATACTGACCATCGGTTTTGTCTTTGTCGCTATTTTGCTCATGTTTGCCATACTCTTTCGGAACCTTAAACTGGCGGCTGTGGCGATATTGCCAAATCTGGTTGCCGCTGCGGTTGTCCTCGGTATCATGGGTTGGCTGAATATTCCCCTGGATATGATGACCGTCTCCATTGCCGCTATTTGTATCGGAATTGCCGTGGATGATACCATTCATTATGTGTTCAGGATCAGGATAGAATACCGCAAAGATAATGATTACCGGGCTGCTGTCCGACGGTGTCACGGAAGCATCGGGCATGCTCTTTATTATACGACTGTCTGCATCGCTCTGGGCTTTTCGATTCTTGCTCTCTCAAATTTCGTTCCCACCATTTACTTCGGCCTGTTGACCGGTTTTTCCATGACGGTCGCCCTGATGGCCGATCTGACTCTCCTGCCGCTGCTCATTATCAGGTTCAGAGCGCTTGATTGAAAACGCCACGAGTCTATTTTATGAGTCCGGTTCAAAGGTGAAAAACACAGTATTGAGACGATTCACTTTCTGTCATGAGCGGCATGCGAGTAAAGGCATAAATGTCTAATTGTGTGCCATATGCTTTTCCTCCTGACTGGGTTCGGCCTGCTATTTGCATATTTACTTCAAAACAGCAGATAAGGGGCCTGTAAGGAGCATATTTTACTCGAAAGAAAGGTGAAACAGGATGTACGGAAACTATGGAAAATTCTGGTGGTCATTTTTTATTCGTGGAGTCATTGCTGTGGTTTTCGGGCTTGCAGCACTGCTGCTTCCCGGAATAACCATAGACGTATTGATGCTGCTGGTCGGTGCCTTTATTGTTGCCGACGGAGTCTTCTCCATTATATCGTCAGCTGGGAACAGAGCTGTTGAAAGTCAATGGTGGGTGCTTCTTCTGGAAGGGCTGACGGGGCTGTTTATCGGTCTGTTCACCTTTATCCGGCCTGATGTCACTCTTGCTCTCATCATCATTCTGTTGGCTGTCTGGGCTTTTATCACCGGTGTTATTGAAATAGTTGCGGCAATCCGTCTGCGTAAAGTTATTTCCAATGAATGGTTCCTTGCTTTAAGCGGATTTTTGTCGCTTGTTTTCGGAAGCATCCTGCTGGGAAGGCCGGATCTCGGCGCCGTAGCCCTGGTCTGGCTTATAGGAATCTATGCCCTGTTTTTCGGGATACTGCTAATCTTTCTGGGGTTTAAACTGAAAAAATTCTACCGGTCGAATTAACAGAGGATCCCATTTTAGAGTAGAGTTGCATGGGGAACTCAATGGAAATCCTGATCGGTTTTATTGCAAATGACACCTATTTTAAACTTGCCAAATTGCTTGGTTCCCAAAGTGGCCATTGCAATAGATACTCACAGTGTTGATGGCCTCAGATATATGCGTTTCAGCATTTGATGAGCCTGGAGAGTCTGGGGTTAACCAGAGAATGGGCTCAATACGTGTTCCTTCAATAAGAGTTGAAAATCCTCGTGAAAAACCGTTAAGTGGATGTCGCGTCCGGCTGTCAGCGTATGCTTTTATAGCCGTTTGCTACTCCCGAGGGAGACAAGACAAGCTGCCAGAGTTGGTTTTTTCGGGCCCGGAAGGAACCTGCGCAGGCAAGGAGATAATAACTCCACATGCGGTGGAATTTTTCATTGTACCTGTCCGAGAGGCACGGCCAGGCGATTTCAAATTTTCTGTACCACTGCATCAGTGTTTTGTCATAATCGATTCCAAAATTATGCCAGTCTTCCAGCAGGAACGTATCTTCAAAGGAGTTTACGAGCTGCGATGCCGAAGGGAGCATGGAGCCGGGAAAAATATATCGTTCAATCCAGGGGTCGGTGCGGCTGGAACTGCGGTCATTTCCTATTGTATGGAGCAGGAACAGGCCGTCATCCACCAGGAGACCGTGGACAATACGCATGAAGGTTCTGTAATTCTTTACACCTACATGTTCAAATATGCCGATGGAAAAGATACGGTCAAATCTGCCATTAAGATTGCGGTAATCTTCAAACTTAATGGTAACCGGCAGATCTTTACATAATCTGCGGGCCTTTTCCGCAGTGTTGAGGAGATTCATCAATGAAAAACGATTATGATGTGATCATAATAGGAGGCGGAGCTGCCGGACTTTTTGCTGCAGATGCAGCCATAAACCAGAGAGCTTCCACCTGTCTCGTTGAAAAGAAAAAACTGGGAGGCGATTGCACCTGGAAAGGCTGCATCCCTTCCAAAGCTCTGCTCAAATCTTCTAAAAATGCTGAAGAATTGAAACATCATGAAGCCTATGGTCTGCATGTTGATGGAGAGTTCCATCTGGATTATTCCGGGGTCATGAAACATGTTCGCGCAATACGTGAAGAAATTGGAAAAAAAGAAACTTCTGAAATTTACAAGCAAAAGGGTGTTGAGGTTATACACGGGGCTCCGGTTTTTACCGGTCCCGGCAGCGTTGCGGTAAACGGCAGATCCCTGACGTCAAAAAGGTTTATTATCTGTACGGGAACGCACCCGGTCGTTCCTCCCATTGAAGGCCTGGATGCCATCGATTACTATACAAACGAAAATCTCTTTGAAATCGACAGTCTGCCCCAGTCTCTCCTTGTCCTTGGAGGAGGTCCGATCGGCATAGAACTTTCCCAGGCCTTCAACAGACTAGGTGTCGAGGTGACGGTCGTGGAAATGTCTGATCGCATTTTATCTGTTGAAGATAAGGAAATATCCGATTTTGTTACCTCCCAGCTCAAAAAGGAAGGCATTCATGTTCTAACGGGCCGCAAGGCAGTTGCCTTTGACTCTGACAATAGCAGTGTTACAGCAACCCTGGAAGATAAAAATGGACATACCGGACGGACTTCTGCGGCAAAACTACTTGTTGCCATCGGCCGGGCTCCCAACATTGACGGACTCTCTCTTGAAGAGGCGGGAATTGATTTTAGCAAAAAAGGAATCACGACCAACGACTATCTTCAGACCACAAATTCGCGTGTTTTTGCCTGCGGTGATGTTGCCGGTCCCTACATGTTTACCCATGTAGCCGCTTATCAGGCTTATATCTGCGTGCGAAACGCTCTGTATCGAAAAATTGCTCACAGTAAAGTTGATTATCGCAATATCGCCTGGGCCAATTTTATTGAACCTGAAATCGGTCATCTCGGCCTCACTGAACATCAGGCAAGACAGGACTATGATGACGTCCATGTCTACAGGACAGACTATTCCGATCTCGACAGGGCATGCACTGATGTGGCAGGCGATGGCATGCTGAAGGTTATAACAGATAAAAAGGGATATATTCTGGGCGCCCATGCTGCGGGAAGCCAGGCGTCCGAAATTATTCACCCCCTTGTAATAGCACAGGCCTTGCGCATCAAGTTTTCCAGGCTGGCAAAACCAATGTTTATTTATCCTACTCTTTCCGAGATTGTTAAAAAAACAGCAGCGCAACCGCTGAAAGAATATCTTGACAGGCCGCTTATCCGGTTTTTTTTGAGACTGCTGAGAAAGGTATAAGTTCACATGAGATAAAAATAATGAAAAAAGAAGCGAAGTTTTAGAAGAAATTTTCTGACTGCAAAGATGTTCGTTGCAGTCTCTGTTCACATTATTGCAGAATAGCCGACAATGATTTCGGCTTTTGCGGAGTAAGACAGAATGACAGCGGTATATTATATATACAGGCCTATGGTGTTTCCATTGCAAGTCATGTAGATCCGTCGGAAAGCAGGACTGCACTTTATTTATTTTGGCAATGTACATGTGGCAAACAGCACTGTCTGCCACATGTGCGGGGAAACGGTCATAACCCGCAGAGGAGGGATGCCCATGGCCGACCTACAGATATAAGGAGTGTGCCGGCAATGTTCTGCTGCCAAAGCAGGCGTCTGGAGATAAAAAACGCTTATGTCTATACTACACTACACTCTGTCGCTGACAGCAACAGCAGTCCCGTCCTTTGAGACAGGAATGCAACTATGTCTGCTGCTCTCTGCTGGTATTCAGTCCCAGTGCTTTCCACAGAGGACAGTAGCTGAACAGTCCTGTGCCGAAGAATATGCCCCCGATCGCGGCCGTCACTAGCCGGAACCATGTTGAAGTGAAAGGAATAAATATGCTGATTCCGATCAGGATGATACCGGCTGTTATCCTGATTACCTTTTCCGTATTGCCGATGTTCTTTTTCATCTGAACTCTCCTTTTATAGGCATGCAAGAAAATATTATCTGAATCGTACAAGAGCCCGGTCAAAAGAGGCTTTTAAATCAATCCAGGCTGTTTCTAGAGCGTCTCTGATGTCTTCCCACACTTCTGTGCCTGCGGATTTGAGTTCATTCAGTTTTTCCCGGACATGCTTCTGTTTCTGCTGCAGTGATTCAATTTCTTCATGATATTGAATCTGCCTGTCAGCCTGAGCTTGGGCAGCTTTTGCTTTAAGCACATCAATTTTTGCCTGCCATTCATGAAGCTGGGCCTCCATTTTTTTCTGATACGCTTCCTTTTTTTCCATTGTCATGTCTCTGAGTTCTATGATGGTATTTGCAACGGGACGGAAAAAATGTTTCCGACCCGTTGCTGTTTTACTCTGCTATGCAGCGCATCATGTACATTTTACATCTCCTTTTGCCGCAGAGCATGGTTACAGACAACGCATGAAAGCCGTCAAGGCCTGTTTTTCCTCTTCATCCAGATCAACACCGGTTACCAGATTAAAAAATTCGACTGTGTCCTCAAGGGTGAGCAGCCGACCGTCATGCATATAAGGCGGTGAATCTTTGATGCCGCGAAGGGTGAAGGTTTTGATAGGGCCAGCTCCGGAAATCCATTTCATGTTGCTCATGTGAGGCTTGTAAAAGCGTTCAACCTTGAGATCATGCATTTTATCGTCAAGATAGAATGGAGCTGGATGGCATTCAGCACAGCGTGCCTTGCCGAAAAAGATTTCTTCACCTTTAAGCTCCATTTCTGTTGCTTTTTCAGGAATGAGTCGTCCAAATATATCAAGCTTCGGAGCCGGCGGGAAATCGAAAATGTTCTGCATCTGCGCCATCAAAGCAACCTGGCTTGAACGATCTGGAAGGTTGACGCCTTTTTTGGCTGCCGTGACATGATCGCCGTCGAAATAAGCAGTTCGCTGTTCAAATTCAGTGAAGTCTTCAATTGAGCGGAGGGAGCGTTTTGATCCGTGTATCTGCTGATTGAACACGCCTCTGAGACTGACGGTGTCGAGCCGGAGGCGAGCAACATGGGGGCGTGTATCCGGGTTCAGATGAAAAGCTGCATTGGTATGGCCGTTGGCATGACAGTCAAGACAGGAAATACCAAGCGTCGGCTCTTCAACTTTTCTGTCCTCGGTCTGGTTGAACTGCTGCTGAGGAAAAGGGGTAAGCAGAAGGCGCAGACCCTCCATCTGCACCGGAGTGAGAATGCCGTGCATAATGTCGTAGTAATTTTTGGTTGACAGCAGTTTGCCTTGGGAAACGTCGCCCAGATCCGGGCGTGTTGTCAAAAATATAGGCGGTGGAAACTCAGGAAGGAAATGATCCGGCAGATCAAAATCAACGTCAAATCGACCGAGATCGCGTTTCTCAAGTTTGTCAATTTCCTTGACATGGTTTTCCGGAATCACCTGGCCGCCGGTTTCATGCTTAACATGGGGCAGTGAAATAAAACCTTCCGGAAAAACTCCCTTATCACGTATTTCCTCAGGCGTCATGCTGTTAAGTCTGTCCCATGTCATATTCTGCGGCAGTTTCACCCGGACTCCTTCCTGAACAGGTTTTCTGCCCGCCGACATCATGATATCGGAAGGACGGTTGCGCAGATCATAACGACGTTCAAGCAGAACCTGCTGACGCTCCATGATCTTGTTTTTCATCTGCATGTCTATCTTTTTCATGGTATCAAATTCAGTATCAACCATCACAGGAAGATAGGTGGTATGAATTGCATCCACGTTTCTGGGAATGCCCATCTTTTGATTGCTTTCGTATCCAGCTTTTGACGGGGCGACTGACAGCAGCAAGGTCGTCGAAAGTATGGTCGCTTTTAAGAACATTCGACGTTTTTTCATTTGAGTCCTCCTTTTTTTTATTATCAATTTGTCCTGCAACGCAGAACCTTGTCTTGTTTTTCAGGATTGACCGGCAATCGTCTACGTTCATATATCCTAATTGTTATCATGTTGCAGAAAACGTCAGGGCTTGGGATTCAATCTGGTTTTCTAGATTTTGCAAAGTTTATACCACCTCTTTTTACAGTGCTAATATTCGGGGCAGGGTATGTTATGAAGACTGGCGGTACCTATATTGTAGAATCACTGTAGTGATGAGCACTAAAGCGTTGAGTAAAAAAAAATTTAAATACTTAAAACAAAGGATTCACTATGTAATGACAGATGGAAATAAATATGAAGAGGTTATGGGAACTGGCAAAACAGGGAAAATCAGCTCAGGAAATTGTGCACGAACTGGATACTGACCTGGCCGCAGAAAAGAGCGGAAGCAGTACGCCGCGGCAGACTTCAATCAGCTGTTGCAAGCGCCACCTATGCCGACAGACTGCAGGCCGTACCTTTCACTGCCAATACGCAGCTTCTCTGGTATCGCACAGATCGGATGTCCGAACCGCCTTCTACATGGGATGAGCTGATAGAACATGCTGAACAGCTTGGTGAAAAGGGAACCATCCAGGCCCAGGGAGAAAGATATGAAGGTTTGACCGTTTTTTTTTATTTACTCTGTCAGGCGTTTCGGATCCAGCCATGCCGGCCGATCATGTCAAATCGCGGACCAAAAGTTGCGACAATCCCTTATGGAAATCTGTCCGGGCATTGACTTTGCGGATGTGGGCATGAATCAGATCGTCCTGCCGACCGAGAATACGGAAAGTATCTGAAAGCCCCTGGTCAAGGGCAGTTTGTGCCAGATTTTCAAAACGCTGTGCCACATCTGATCTCTTAAAATTCTGCTGCACTGATACAAGAGAGATTTTACCGCAGTTTTAATATTGATCTGCAGACGCTGCAATTGATAAAGTCATTGTATCTCAACTTTCCGACTTCATGTATTGCCTTAATTTATGGTGTTATTTGTAGGTTGGGTTAATTTCCAATAACCTCTGTTCTTGTTGGGTTATAGGTCTTTCAACTTTTTTACTTATTGCTTGCTACCGAAAACCCAACAATTCTGGTAGCATGAAACGAATTTAACCCAACCTACAATGTAATAACAACGAGTTATGTCAACTCGGAAAGTTGAGATTGTATTTTTCTTCAACTTTCTGCAGAGATTCAAAAAGCCAATCATATTCTGAATCAGCAATAACCGGTTCATTCCTGACAGAGTAAGGATAATCATGATAGCGTAAAGCCCGGCGCAGTTTTTAAACCACTTCAGCTGCTGATTTTCTGTTATGGATTTTTTCAGGATCAATATCCGGGATCTTTTAATTTCGGTTCATAACGTATTGCTTGGTATTTGTAAGGACTTGGCCTGGCTGGAAATTGGATCTTTTTCATGTCCCTTTGTGTGGTTTTTATGTTCTTTTGAGGGGACAAAAATATTGGGGAAGAGACTTTAACACGGCAGGAAGTAGGCTCTGTTAGGAGACTTTCATGCAAAGCTTTTCGCGACTTTGTCGTATTTCAGCAGGCGCTGACCATTGTTTTGATTTTATTTGTGATTGCACTGCTGGAAATCTCTTCAAAATCAAGAAGCTCGGCGGGACTGCCGCTGCGTGGTTTTTTTCTAACAGCAAGACTCGCAACAGGTATGGCATGTTTCCATAAAGCGGACCGCACCGCTTCACCAATGCCTCCTTCCGGGTAATGATCCTCAACAGTAAGTATCGCGTCAGTGCCATTGACTGCCGCAAGCAGTTTTTCTGCATCAATCGGCTTGATGCAATACAGGTCAACAACACGTATGAAAATATTATCCTTTTTGAGATCATCACAGGCGGCAAGGCTTTCGTGGACGGTAATGCCCGCACCAATAACCGTGATCCTGTCATGGTCGCTGCGTTGCAATACCTTGCATCCTCCAATGGGAAAGGTTTCCGCAGCATCATAAATAACCGGTGTCTTGCCGCGGCTGGTTCTGATATAAAATATGCCGTGTCTGTATGCTGCCTGCTCAACAAGGTGATGGGTGCTTACGGCATCGCAGGGATAGAAGACCACTCCGTTGCGGATTGTTCTGAAAAAAGCAATATCTTCCAGTCCCATCTGACTGGGGCCGTCAGCTCCGATGGAAACACCGGCGTGAGAGCCCGCATATTTAATGTCGGCATCGGAATACTGACTCATTCTGATCTGATCGTAAGCCCGGCTCATGAAGGCCGCGAAAGTTGAAACAAAAGGAATTTTACCGCGGCAGGCAAATCCCAGAGCTGTTTCCGCCATATTTTGTTCAGCCACATACATCTCAAAAAAACGTTCAGGATATTTGTTTTTGAAGTATTCAGCCCTGGTCGAGTTGCTTACCTCCGCATAGAGACAGACAATGTGCGGATAGGCCGGATAAATACGGGTAAGCGCCTTGCCGTATGCGTCCCGGGTCGCCTCCATTTCGCCTTTCTTATAAACGGGTGGCTCGATTTCAGAAACAGCAAGCAGTGATGGATGCAGGTCGGCCGGCCTGGTAATTTTTCCGCGCATTGTTTTGTCCACGGTGCCTATTTCGTCCAGGGCCTTTTTGAGATATTTGTCATCAAGAGTCTTGCCATGCCAGCCATTACGGTTTTCTATCTCTGAAAAACCTTTTCCCTTCACGGTTTCGGCAAGTATCATCACCGGTCTGTTTTCGCTCTGCAGTGCTGTTTCATAGGCATCAAGCACCTCGTTCAAATTATGGCCGTTGATGGCAACTGTTTTCCAGCCAAAGGCGGAGATCCTCTTTACATAGGCGTCAATATCATGACCGTACATGGTCTGACCGCATTGGCCGAGACGGTTCACATCAAGGATTCCTGTGAGATTGTTGAGCCTGTAGTGGGCAGCAAGCTGCATTGATTCCCACTGTGATCCTTCCATCATTTCACTGTCGCCAAGAAGGACAAACGTGCGATAAGGCAGTTTGTCGAGCTTTGCATTTAAAGCCATGCCCACACCAATACCCAGTCCCTGACCCAGTGAACCTGTAGCGGCCTCGTTATACGGAAAAAAAGCAGTGGGATGCCCTTCAAGACTGCTGCCGAACTGCCGATATGACATCATCTCATGTTCATTAATTGTGTCCGCCAGCAGCCAGAGTGCATAAAACAGTGGAGAGGCATGTCCTTTTGAAAAGATGAGCCGGTCGTTATTGGGATGCTCAGGATGGTCGGTGTCGTAACGGAAAATACCGCCAAAAAGCAGAGCAGTCATCAACTCCACCGCAGAAAGAGATGAAGTCGGATGGCCGGAACCTGCTTCTGACGTTGCGGTAATAATATAATAGCGAATAAGTTTTTCTATTTTTTTCAGTGTATTATGCTGTTCATCTGTTTGCATTTTTATTTTTTTACAATTTGATTTTACGGGTAATAGCTTCTATCTGATGATTACCTGCTCAGTCGTATTGCTTCCCGAACCATCTGGGCCGTATATCCCCATTCGTTGTCATACCAGCTCAGGATTTTGACAAGATCGCCGGCAATAACCTGTGTCATGGTCAGGTCAACAACCGATGCGCGGGGATCCTGAATAATATCAGAAGAAACAATGGGATCTTCACTGACGCCGAGTATATCCAGATATTGCGGCCCGGCCGCTTCTTCACGGAAAAAATTATTCACTTCCGTAACAGTGGTTTGTCGTTCAGTCACAAAGACAAGATCCACTACGGAACCGGCAGGAACCGGTCCACGTATGGCAATGCCGTCAAATATATCAGCATATTGGGGGAGAGCTTTGCCGGTTGCTTTTGCAGCGCCTGTAGAAGTGGGGACAAAATTAACGGCAGCCGCCCGTCCACGACGCCATTTGTTCTTGGGGCCGTCTACAATTCCCTGGGTGGTTGTGTAGGCATGAACGGTTGTCATGGCGGCTTTTTGAATGCCGATACGACGCCCCATGATCTCCACAACCGGGGTAATGCAGTTGGTCGTGCAGCTTGCGCAGGAAATTAGCTGTTCCGTGGTTTCAGGGCGATTAACTCCATGCACCACTGTTGGAACATCACCTGATTTTTCCGGTGCAGACAGAATAACCCGCTTTGCTCCGGCCTGAAGATGCTTTTCCAAGCCTTCACGGGTTCTGAAAATACCGGTGCATTCAAATACTATATCGATGTCAAGATCAGCCCAGGGGAGCTGCTCCGGATCCTTTTCACTGAAAACCGGATATTCAAAGTCATCGATTATCAGTGTGTTGCCTCTGGATGCGATCTGACCCGGAAATCGTCCGTAGACGCTGTCATATTTTAACAGATAGGCAAGATTGTCGGGAGGGGTCAGGTCATTTACTGCAACAAGCTGGAGCTCAGGAGTCTGTCGAAGCAGTTTAAGTGTTGCCCTTCCTATTCTGCCCAGTCCGTTTATCGCTACTCTGTTCATGGCATACCTCCTTCCTGTTTTCATTTAATGATCACGAATTTTTACAAAGTCGCAAAAAATACTGAATCTGACCATCCGCCCACAGAATATCAACAACTTACACACGTTACGGCGGCGGTCGAGTGGTTTTTTGCGAGACCGTCAATTTTTACAAAGACATAAAAAGTTCTGAAGCAGACCATCCGATGGACCTGCAGGACGGCCTGGCCTGTGAATGCCAGCTACGTATAAATGTCAGCAACAAACATACCAGGAGGCGTATATATGGATTTCCAGAGGGATATATGTTTTGCATGCTGTAACAGAAAGAGTATGTGGTAAAGTTTACGGTTTAAAGAAAATAACATTTGTATAAATAAAATTTCCTCGAAGTGTAAACCGGCAACCGAAAACATTCTGACCGGGTAGGGGGCAATCCCTTCCCGCCGTTTTCTGCTTTTATATGACCCTGCTCCAAGGTGTAGACATTACAGGACAGATTCCTGAAGAATTGGACAAAATCCTGTGCAGTCAGACTGCAGGAGTTTTACAGGAATACTGTTGTGTCTTTTTTGTAAAATAATTCATACCCGCTGATGATCGGGACAATAATACGCACTTCTGCCGGATACGCTTATTCTGCTGATTGTACCTAAACAGCGGGGACATGATTTCCTTTCTCTTCTGCGCGGCAGCAACCATCTTTGCGGCCGGCCATTTTCTCCGGCTTTTCTGTCAACAGCAGTTGTAAGAATATGACGTGTTTTGACGGCAAGCTGATGCAGCTTGTTTTCATCAAGGTCTTTCACCTTTGTGCAGGGGGGCAGTCCCATAAGAAAAAGGATTTCGTCCGAATAGATATTGTCGATGCCTGACAATAAATCTAATTCAAGAGGGGGCCTTTGACTGCTCCTCTATGCCTGCTCAGCCTTTTGACAAAGGCGTCCTTGTCATCTGTCAGCACAAGGGCATCGGGGCCGAGTTTTTTCCGGCTGACGAATTGGCTACAGACTCCACAATACCTATCCGGCCCAGTTTGCGGCTGCAGTCATAGGCAAGATTAGAGTCGTCCTCAAAATGCAGAATCATTCTTATGTGGGAAGGTGCCTTTTCCGTATTCTTATAAAACTGCAGAAAGCAGGTCATGCCATAGTGAATCGCCAGCAAGGCCTTTTCACTGATCTATTCAGCGGGGCTCGAAATGGGCCACAACTCCAGGCCGTAACTATTCAGATGTGCCTTAGATTTGGACAGGTAAGCGCAACGAAGTGGAGACTCCGAGCAGGCCTGATCGTTCAAAGATGAGGTGCAGCTGAATAGACTTCTGAAAGTCTTTGGATCAAATTCTCATACGTGGTTGTGCTTCCTGCCATACTAAAGCTCCGGTCAAGTCATGCTGGGTTATAGAAAGCATTCTGCTTTTTTTATCATCTGTGGCTTCACCGGTTAATGGCTCAATTATATTTTTTTTAGTTAGCAAGATTGCCACCACTATTCTCAATGATAAAAAAATGTCATAAAGAACAGCTTTATATGCCTCTCGGGCTGACAAAAAACTGGCATACAATTTGCTTTTTTTACCAAATAAAAAATCGAATTGTATCCATGATGAATCTCAAAACTGAGGAAAATGAAATGACAGGCGAAGAATTATTTGAAAAGGGACAGGATCTGTTTTTGAAGAAAAAATATACTGACAGCAGTGAAGCGTTCAAAAAAGCGCTGGATGAGGGATATGATGCAGTCACCACACACCTGAGTATTGGAGCTGCTTATCTGCATGACCGGAAATTTGATGAGGCAATGCGGGAATTCAGCAAAGTAATAGAACTCGACAAGGAAAATGACAGAGCTCTGTATTACAGGGGAATAGCCTATATGAACAAAAAAGATTTTCCATGTGCGGTCGCTGATTTCAATAATTCAATTGAAAAAAATAAAGATCGGGCAACAGCATTTCTAGCCCGTGGAATTGCGCAGGCTGAGTCCGGAAACGAGCAGGATGCGGTTGAAAATTTTAAGCGTGCTGTAGCTTTTGCCCAGGCTGAAGTAAAAAACTTCAGCAATCTCTTCGGAAGCACAATGACATCATTTGACAGGTCAATGGCCTTGCTGGAAGGCGAAAGAGGCCCCCTGACAAAAGTGCTGACGAAAGAAGAAATTGAAAAAGTTAAAAATTGGATGGAATAACATTTCCATTTACACAGTCGAAAGCAAAAGTTTGTAACGGTATTGCAGTACTCTGTACAGCAAGGCTGAATAACTCATGACATAACTTTATATCGAAAATAAAATAGGATGCATTTACTGCCTGGGCATCAGAAACAATTTAACGGTGTCAAACAATTACAACGATGTCATCGTTGCTTGATGAGACTGAGTAGACGTGGTTTCCAATGGCGAAAAAGGTATGCGTGGGAAAGTATATCGGGCATGGAGGTGAGAAAATGCAAAAAAAACGGAAGATTATGAAAATTAGGTTCATGGTATTTTTTTTCATCCTGTTTTGCGGAGCAGGCATTCTGCCTGCAACAGCGCTTGAAAACCTTGATGACACGGATATCAGTTCAGCAATTATAGCCGACCTTTTGCAAGATGATGCCGTGCCTGCTCATCTTATCGATGTGAAGGTGGAAAACGGTATAGTAACCCTGGACGGTTCAGTTTATAACATTCTGGCCCGTGACAGGGCGGAAGAAATAGCGGAAAGTATAAAGGGAGTCCGCTCGGTTGTAAGTTTGCTGGAAGTTAAACCCCCGTTGCGGCCGGATAAAAATATTCGTAAGGATATTGAAACAGCACTGCTTATCGATCCTGCTACTGATTCGTTTGAAATAGGAATAACTGTGAGTAATGGAAAGGTTACACTGAATGGTCGCGTCGATTCATTTGCTGAAAGAGAGTTGTCTGCTGAGGTGGTAAAAGGTGTTTGGGGGGTAAAGGAGATTGCCAACAACATTGAAGTGGCGGTCACAAAAGAAAGGCCTGATTATGAAATCAAGGCCGAAATTGAACGTCTTTTGCAGTCGGATGTCCGTGTTGTCTCGGAAAATATCAACGTCGGGGTGAAAGAGAACAGGGTAACGCTTGCCGGAACTGTTGGAAGTTCCATTGAGAAAAATCGTGCCGGCACAATTTCCTGGGTTACAGGTGTCGAAGGGGTCAATAATGTTTTGACAGTAAACTGGAAGGATGCAGAAGAAAATCTCAAGCGCGGTCTTTATAAGTATCAGACCTCTGAAGAAATAGAAGCATCGGTACAGGATGCTTTTTTATATGATCCACGTGTTAATGCCTTTGATATTGATGTTGCATCGAAATATGGATCCGTGACTCTCAGGGGAACGGTGGATAATCTCAAGGCCAGGAGAGCGGCTGAAGAGGATGCCCTCAATACCACCGGCGTCTGGTCGGTAATCAACGAAATCAAAGTGCGGCCCGCCACTTTGATAAGCGATGATGAACTGGTTGAAAGAGTCATTAATGCACTGAAGCGCAACACATACGTCAAGCATCACGACATATTGGTAAAAAGTTTCAATAGCAAGGTTTTTCTCTATGGGACAACGGACACGTTGTTTGAAAAAGAAAAAGCCGAAGATGCCGCCTTGACTGTCAATGGAGTTGTTGATGTGCAGAATAATATTACGACTCGTGAACAGTGGTCGATTAAAACAGATTGGGAAATCAAGCGTGATGTGGAAAGCCAGCTGTTCTGGAGCCCTTTTGTCGACAGTACAGTCATAAATGTTGCAGTGGAAGACGGTGTGGTAACGCTGACCGGCATGGTTGACACCTGGAAGGAGTATAATGATGCTGCGGAAAATGCCTATGAAGGAGGAGCACGGTCAGTGCGTAATCATCTCGATGTAAAAGAGGTTGCAGGTCGAATTGATTAATTTTCCTCTATACAATTCTCAGTAGTCAACCTCTAGACTCCCGCCTCCGCGGGAGTGACGGCGGGTTTGGTTATGTCATTCCCGCGAAGGCGGGAATCCAGTACTGGAAACTTGGCGACAGGAAAGGGGCAATTTTTAACGGAGAATTGCTTATAAACATATAGATTGATTAAGTTGACAAAAAAGGAAGTAGAAAATGAATAAAGCAGTGCTGTAGGAGCGCTCGTTTCAGTCCTGCGAAAACGAGATGGGAACAGCTGCTGTTGTATTTCGGATAAGCCGGCAAGGCAAACACAATCTGCTTTGCCGGAGAATTTTATTATAACAGGGAGAATAGACTTGATACACAATGATGAGGTAATCAAAAAAAATATCGTTGATACCTTTTTTGCCGACAGTCGCATTGACGCCTCCAAAATCACTATTACTGTTGAGGAAGGCATGGTTTCGCTTGCCGGAAGTGTTCCCGCATATGCAGACCTTGCGACTGTACGTTCAATTGTCTGGCGTATTCCCGGGGTTGTCAGTCTGGTTGACAATATGGAGGTATCCTATGTTTCCCCGTCTTTAATTCCAGATGACGCTGAAATTGAGAAAAGGGCAAATAATATTATTGTCTGGGATCAGGCTATAGATGAAGCCCATGTCAGAGCAAAAGTGGGTATCGGTATTATTACTCTGGAAGGGACCGTTGATGCCTTCTGGAAGAAAGAGTATATTGAAAAAAGAGTCATGAGCATTCGAGGTGTTCTCGGCATCAAGAACAAACTTGCAATAATCCCTTCAAGAAAAATAAGAGATGAAGTCGTGGCCGAAAATATAGTTCAAAAGCTTGATAAAGATATCCGCGTCAATGCCGAAGATGTAACCGTCGCAGTCAAAGACGGTGTCATTACCCTTACAGGTCAGATCCCCAACTGGGTTGCCCGTCAATCCATACTCGATGATGTATCAAGAACCCACGGAGTTGTTGCCATAGAAAACAATCTCGAGGTTGTCATGTAAGTAAACCCCGTGATTATCAGACGGTTTCCCCGTCTTCAAGCCGCTGTGCCGGAAAAGACCCTGATGCTGTCCAGGGCCGGATGATGCAGTTGCGACCGACCACAATGCCTGCCGGCACTATGACTTCTTTCCCCACCAGGGTGATGCCGCTGGTAAGGTGTGTCGGGTAGATGCGATTGACAATATCTTTCCCGGCACCATGGCCAACTGTTGTTTTTCGGTTGACGACGACCTCTTTGTCCAGAATGGCGAGATCCACCACCGCATTTTCTTTAATCAGGCAGTCGTGAAAAAGAATTGAATCACGTACAACAGCGCCCCGTTTAACAATCACGCCGGGTGACAGCACCGAGTTTATCACCGTGCCTTCAATAACGCAGCCTGATGAAACAAGGGAGCGGCGCACTGTTGCAGAGCTGCTGCAGTATGCCGCCGTATAGTCGGAATCCATGCCATCTGCTTCTATGTTGGGACGTATTCCCCAGCTTTCAAGAGACGGGATGTTCGGATTGTCGCCGATAAGATCCATATGTGCTTCCCAGTAAGACTGTATTGTGCCCACATCACGCCAGTATGAATCAAAGGGATAGGCGAATATGTTGTCTCTGGCTATGGCGCTTGGAATGATATGCATGCCGAAATCGATTTCATCCTTTTTTTCCATGAGAAGTTCAAGCAGGTACTGTGTATTAAAAACATATATTCCCATGGAAGCCAGGTTTGTCCGCGGTTTTTGAGGTTTTTCCTCCCATTCCACTATGCGTCCGTCGCTATCGGTTATGCCTGTGCCGAACTGGTGTATTTGACTTTCCGGCACGATCATCATTGCCACGGTAACATCTGCCTTTCTGTGTCGATGAAAATCAAGCATGGGCACAAGGTCCATTTTATAGACGTGGTCGCCTGAAAGAATAATAATCTCATCAGAAGGATGCGACTTTATAAAGGTGATATTCTGGCGCAATGCATCAGCAGTTCCCCTGTACCAGTCCGAGTCCTTGAAACCTGTTGCCGGGGGGAGAATTTTTACGCCACGTCTGCGTCCTGCCATATCCCAGGCTTCACCTGCTCCCAGGTGATTCATAAGGGATCGGGGCTTGTACTGGGTGAGAACGCCGACGCGGTACAGTCCAGAGTTCATGACATTACTGAGAGAAAAATCAATGATCCTGTAGACGCCGGCAAACGGCACAGCCGGTTTGGCTCTCGGTTTGACAAGAATATTCAGACGGCTGCCCACGCCTCCGGCCAGTATCAGCACTAAAGGTTCTTTTTTTCTTTTTCTCATCTAAGCACCATCTCCGCTGTGACATGTTCAGGAATATCTTCCGCAGGTATTTCCGGATACAGAACACAGCCCGGTTCCATGGATGTGTTTGCCGGTATGTTGTTATTCCAGCCGATGACCGATATTTTCGTGTTTTTTGCCGAACGCCGGTCCCCGACACTGCAGCCGCGGCCGAAGATGTTGTTGACATCGCTTATGACTTTGTTGAAGCGGCAGTTATCAGCCAGCCTGTTATTGAAAAAAAGGATCGAATTGCGCACAGTTGTTCCTTTTCCCACATGAACACGTGGAAAAAGGATGGAGTTTTCAACCGTTCCCTCCACTGTACAGCCGTTATATACAAGACTGTTTTTAATGGCCGCACCGGAACCTGTTTTTACGGGAAAACAATCACGGATTCGACGATGTTCGAGATTGGTTCGCAGCCCCCATTCATTCAATTGAATTTTCGGACTGTCACCCAGAAGATCCATGTTGGTCTGCCAGAATTCTTCAATGGTACGGGTATATCCCCAGTAGCCTCTGAATTTATAGCCGTAAACTCTGCGGTTGTCGCTGAGCAGTCGCGGAATAATATCTTTGCCGAATTCGTGGGAGTTTTCTTCGGTTGCGTTGGCGGATAAGGCATCATAGAGGATTTTCGGTTTAAAGCAGTATATAGTCAGGGAAGCCCATTGTCCTTTCGGTTTTTCAGGTTTTTCCTCATACTGTACAACTTTCCCGCCGACATCATTGTCTTCTGTGTCAATGTCGGCTACACCGAAACGACGGGCGGACTGCTCAGGAGAAACTGCAAGAAAGGCCATGGTTACATCAGCTTTTTTAGCCCTGTGATAATCTATGATCTCCCTGTAATCCATTTTATAAACATGGTCGCCTGACAGAATGAGAATATCCCGGGGGTCATGTAAACGTATGAAATCAAGGTTCTGGTAAATTGCATCAGCAGTGCCTCGATACCATCGGGATTCAGTGGATCCCTGAAAGGGTGGCAGTATCGAGATGCGTCGATACCGGCCGATCATGTCCCAGGGTGCGCCTATACCTATGTGATTTATAAGAGAATAACTGCGGTACTGGCTCAAAATGCCGACCTGTTCCAGGCCGGAGTGCATGAGATTGCTTAAGGGAAAGTCTATTATCCTGGCAAACCCGCCGAAGGGCAGAGCTGATTTGGGGCGGAAACAGGTCAGGGCATTGAGTTCGTCAACACGTCCACCGGCAAGGACCATGGCCAGTGTTTCAGGCTTTGCATGCATACGCTGTTCTCCTCTGTTTCCTCTGTGCCGAATGGATACGTTGTTGATATGTTCCGGGAGTACTTAACTCTGTTAAAAAGCAAGCTTTGTGCCACTTGGTTGGACATGAGCAGAAGGAAGAAAGACTGCAGAATGTAAAAAGACAATCCTGCCGGGCGGGATAAATCCTGCTTTACAGGAAACCGCTGCAGCTAAAAATGTTATTCAAACATGGTGTTCAACTCCAGGGCATTTGCAGCGGCATATCCGTTCGGATCTTGTCAAAATAACAGAAGATGCAAAGGCTCTGTGACTTTGCATCTTCTGCACCTCGCTATAGACCTGCAGACAAAACACCTTGACCTATTTATTTGATCTGTTTTTCAATTCAAGTTCATTATCAACCATAATGGCACCGCCTTCCAGTGCATTTTCAACTGCAATACTGTATTCCACCCAGGAATCAACTTTACCGGTGAGGGTGGCAATTCCATTATCTACGGTAACCGTAACATCTTCAATGTCGATAAAAGGGCTCCAGAAAATCTCGTTGTTTATCTGGCGCTTTATTTCCCAATCCGACATGACAGGGATAGAATTGGGATAGATATACCAGTCATAGTCATAGGTATACCAGCTGTCGATATAGGGGTTATAGGTAAGTACGTTCGTATTTTCGACTTTGACCCGGTTATGGACCTCCTTAACGCCGTAAATTCCGGCTGCAATGTAATCGGCCTGGGCCTTTTCAAAATAAGTATCGACCGTCCCGTTCAGGTAGGCATTTCCGTCAATAACCTTGACATTGATTTCAAAACGCTCCACATAGGGGTCCCTGACAAAAGCATTGCGGATATTCGCGGCAATTTTTTTATCAGTAGGAGTGTTTGGACGAACTTTTATAAAATTGTTCACCTGCCAGACGCCAACTGTATTTCTGGCGTCACGTGCAGCCGCTCGTTTTGTTCTGAGAGAGTTCACTTTGCCGTTTAAGGTAACACTGCCGTTGTCTACATAAACCAGGATATCAAACATACTAACCCTTGGATCATACAGAAATGCATCATTAACGGCCTGTTTGATTTTTGCGTCGTCCCGTAGTGCGTATTTATTCTTGCGGAGTTTGTCGTTCCGTGCCCACCATTTTACTTCAAGGCCACTGGCCTCCACAGATTTCACCCCGGCCACCCAGGCATCTCCATGGGCCTGTAATCGTTCTGCCGCACTGCCCACCGTGCCGTTTAGAGTAACGTTGCCGTCGTTTACATTGACGGTAATGAGATGGTGATCCACCAGGGCATCCCATAAAAGTCGCCGATCAATTTCCTGACGTATTTCAGTATCATTACGAATGGTTTTGTAGTCTACATTGATATTGTTTTCCAGGGCCGTAACGCCCCTGACACCTTTGGCAATTTTAGCGGCAAGTTCTCTTTCGGCCCAGGAATCCACGGTGCCGCTGAGCGTCACCTTGCCTGAGTTTACCTTTACATACATTTCCCACGATTCAGTCAGCGGATCATATATAAAAGCATCCTCAATATCCTTCATTATTTGACTATCAAGCCGTAAAGATGGCTTGACTGCAATCTGATCTATCACGGAACGGACGCCCCGAACGGTTTGTGCCACCTTGACGGCACGGTCCCGGGCTAAGATATTGTTGACCGTGCCGGATAAAGTGACGATGCCATTTGTAGTTTTCACTTCAACGTCGTTTAGTCTGACGCCGGGATCAACGAGAATTTGACTTTCGATCGCATTTGTAATGACTGGGTCGGCTAACTGGGCAAAAGCTGAAAACGGAACGAGATATAATCCGATCATCACTATCCAGAAAATTAAAATGTTTCTTCCGTGTTGTCCTTTTTTCATTGTTGTCCCTCCTTTTTTTAGTTTTCCAGGGAATGTACAATATATTATTTAGCAATATGCATGATGGTCACGGCTGCATGGCATGATGAATATACCATTTCAAAAATAGCGAAAATTTTATCATGGTTCAAAGCTCAGATAAATACTGCTCTTGTCTCTGAAGATGAGCCGCAAGATGCTTTATCCAGCCTTGATTCCGCCTATAACATTCCGGAGTGTTATGACTATTATTTCAGCATTTTCAATAATATGGTTGCTTGTGAGAACATGTCTGTTGCCGGAAACAATGACTCCTGAACCCAGGGAAGAAGTTGGAAGCTGTCTGTTGGGAGGCCGGGGTGAAAACCGATCACCGAAAAATTTTCGGAAGGATGGGTTGTTAAAAAGGTCATTCGCAGGAGTACTTTGGGGCCGCATCAATCTTGTGGTCGAAAAATTGTCCACGGAAGGCACCGCTGATGCCACCTGGGCCAGTGAATCGCTGATTTTGTTCAACTCCTGACAGGCGTCCGTCGGAACAGGGCTTTTTTCAGCAAGTACAAGTTGCCTGGCATTGAACCTGATGGAGAGGCCAATGAAAATTCCGACAAAGACAAAATATACAGCAAACAGAATGCGGTTTCGTTTAAAGTTACTCATGCACAAGCCTCTTTGGTTTGAGTCTGTGGCTGAGCAGATTCTGCGAGGTGTATTCCGGGAAGGGTCAAATGGTTTGGCTGCAGAGAAAAATCGTTTTGCCTCGAATAAAGCTGCCGCCACGGATTTGTGTTTTTTGAACTGGTACTTTCAAAGATTATACCAAAATGTGATTATCACTAATCTTCAGCCTTGAGTTTAGGCTCATGATCAGATCTCGTCGAATAATTACATCAATGGGGATGATTTTGTTTCATTTTCACCAACTGGAGAAATATTTCAGTTCCGAGATGGTACCTTTTTAGGAAACCATAAGACCTGGGAAGATGTATCTTTATGAATGAAACGATACAGGGTTGCCCTTGACACACCAAGCTCTCTGGCTGCCGCAAGTTTATTGCCCTTTGTTTTCCGCAGTGCCTCCAGCACCTGACCGGAATCAAGCTTTGTTCGGACCGGCTTTTTTTTTTGCCTTGTATGAAACAATTCAGGTCCTGATCTTTCAGTTATGTGGGCGGGAAAATCAGAAGATACTATTTGGGAGCCTTGACATTTCATTAAGGAAAACTGAATGACATTCTGAAGCTCCCGCACGTTGCCCGGCCAGCTGTATGCCTGCAGGGTCTGCAATGCCTCCTCCGACAACGACCGTTTTTCCCGGCCGGAATGGATATCAAATTTGGCGATAAAATGATTTGCAAGCAAGGCAACATCTTCTATTTTTTCCCGGAGGGGCGGCATGGAAACAGGCACAACACAGAGCCTGTAATATAAATCAAGTCGGAAGCGTCCAGCCTTCACCTCTTCATCAAGGAGCTTATTTGTGGCGCTGATTATTCGCACATCGACCTTGATTGTTTTTGTCTCACCAATTTTTTCAAATGTTTTTTCCTGCAGAAAACGCAATAATTTCACCTGAACAGCAGGCTCAATATCTCCTATTTCATCGAGAAAGACCGTGCCGCCCTGGGCCATCTCAAAGCGTCCCTTTTTGTCGCTAATCGCCCCGGTGAAGGCGCCCTTTACATGACCGAACAATTCGCTTTCCAGCAAGTCATGGGGAAGAGCACTGCAGTTTATCGGCACAAACGGTTTATTTTTTCTTGGACTGTTCTGATGAATGGAAAGAGCTGCCAGCTCCTTGCCGGTGCCGCTTTCTCCAAGCAGCAAAACCGGTAGATCCGTGTGGGCGGTTTCGGCAAGGAGACTGATTACTTCCCTGACACGCGGATGTTCTCCGATGATGTGATTATTCTGAAATTCCTTTTCCGCAGCACGAACGGCATTGATTTCACTTACCTTGTCGTGATTTGCCACAAAAATGACGGTATATCTTCGCCCTTTATGTAACAGCGGCATGGAATTGACTGAAATTGACATCTTACATTCTCTGCCGTTTAGCATAAAATTAAAAATCCCCTTGCCTCGAAATTTTTTATTGTCAGTCAGGGCCACGGTGCCAGCTTTTTGAATCACACATCGGTGACAATTATTTCCTTTACCGCATTGGTTTTTTGGGTCTTCACCGAAACGACCGAGACAGACCAAGCTATCCCCGCTGATTTTACCTACAACGTCTTCAGAGGTTGTATTGAAAGTTTTTTCAATAAAATTGCTTAGTTGGCATATTCTACGCTGATCATCAAGAACAAGGACGCCGCTTGGCAAAAGGTCAAAGGCTTTTCGCAAAAAAACGCTGTCTTTCAAAATATTTTTCAACAATGTGGAACTCCTGGGGGGAAGTGTTTAGCATCATCGTGGATGCTCCTCGTCTAAGAATAAAATCGGGATGCGGTCAGGCCTGCCTGTACACCTGGGTCATTCTTCAACGGTCATGAGCGCTATCCAGAACCATATGCAAAAAAAGTTCCAAATCGTCAATTATACGGTTTTACCCTTTTAAAATATACAGATTATGCATATGCTCATAATTTGTGTTGATGAACCAACATGTTACAATGAATCGATAAAATTGGTTGAATTTCAGTCTAATCACATACCCAAAAAAAAGAGGTGCTGTCTTTTTCCAACAAGCCGATTTTGTGTCACTATTTATAAATAGTGACTTTTATAAAAAAACAAAAAGGCCCAGCGGCATTTATGCCCCTTTAGCCGTGCAAAGTCTAAAAACGATACTGATCGTAAGGTCTCTTCTGAAAATAAAAATTTACATCCTGGGCGTAAATGCCTTGTCGCAAAACCGTTGGTGAATCAAAATAGTTGCCTTACCATGTGATGAGTTATTTGTGGCTTGACACTGTTGAAAGTTGGTTGCTATAAATAGAGGATAACATCCTGTTAGTAGTAGAAAATACCAGAGAGTACAGGTAACCCGGATAAAAGGCGTTTCAAGGAGATTGTCGCATGAAAAATCAAGCAAATGAGGAAACCACTATCAGTATTAAACTGCGAATCAGTGAGTTTTTAATACCTCCGGTTACTGATGCCCTGGTAATCGGCAACAAAGCACCCATTGGCTGTGTTGCCATGAATAGAGCCTTATCCCTTTTGCACGTGGCGCCATTTACCTGCCTTGAAATCGAGGATGATACCGTTGAGGGCATACTTGTGCGCAATGGAATTTTAAAGAAAATATCCGAGGAAAATCTGGTTTTAATCATTAAAAATAAAGTAAAATCTATAATGTCCTCTGAAGAAGTGCTCCATCTTGATATTGATATGATAATGTCGGTTGAAGTGCAGCTGTGAAAATTATTACTGCAAAAGATGTTATCAGTCCCACTGCCATACGGGTCGACGCTGAAGCAAGGGCGTCTGATGTTCTCAAGAAAACCGACTCCCGGCAGACGACTGTTAGTGTACCATTATTTCTGTAAATTCAGATAAGGCTTGGCAAGAGCAGGCCA
>JAHLLM010000057.1 GCA_020444175.1 Desulfobulbaceae bacterium
AACAACTCAGAAGTCTATTCAGATGTGCCTTAGATTTGGACAAGCAGGCCTGCGAGGCTATAACCCGTCTATGTGAGCAGGCCTGATCGTTCAAAGATGAGGTGCAGCTAAATAGTTACACCAAATTTAAATTTCCATGGGCATTATAATGCTTATAAATTCCGGCTCTTTATCGGAATAAATCAAACAAGGCCTGTCTTTTCCGGAAATAAAAAGTTTCACATTGTCACAGGTCATAACATTCAGAGTTTCAACAAAATATTTCCCATTAAAACCGAGTTTCATATCTTCTCCCGTATACTCAATGGGATGAGTCTCCTTGGCATTTCCCAGATCCATACTTTGAGAGCTTAATGTCATTTTATTCTTTTCAAGAAAACATTGAACAACATTAAATCTATCTTCAGTAAAAAGGTTCATCCGCCGCATGGAATTAAGAAGAAGAGTTCTTTCAATTTCGATAAAATTCTCTTTATTAATAACCTGTAAGAGATTTCTAAAATCAGGAAAATCACCATTCATAAGCCGAATTATGAGAAGTGCTTCTTCTCCTTTCAAAATAGCCTGTTTTTCTTCAAAACCAATAAGGATATCATCATGGGATTCACAGAATTTCTTCATTTCCTGAACCCCTTTCTTTGGAATAAGTGTGGTTTTGTCAAGTTTAAAAACTGAAAGGTCTCCTTCAATCTGTTTTTCCATAAGCGAAAGCCTATGACCATCCGAAGAGACAAATCGAAGAATATTTTTATCTTCACTTTTCTCTTTTTCTACCAAAACACCTGTCAGGGTAAAATTACTCTCAGAGTCACCTGCCACTGAAAAAATTGTTTTTTCAATGAGATCCTTAATAAATTCTGTATCAACGTTGATCAGCGATTCTTCTTTATATTCCGGGAAAGAAGGAAATTCATCACTTGCTGCTCCAGCCAGATTATAATCACTTGAATCAATGGTAATCTGAACCCAGTTATTTTCTTTTTCCTGTAAGTGAATATGAGATGAACTCGATTCTCTTACTATTTCAAAAAGTTTTTTAGCAGGCAGGGTGATGGAACCTTGGGAAAGTATCTCTGCAGGTATGATATGTCGTATGCCCACCTCAAGGTCTGTTCCTGTCAATTCAAGAGCATCATTCTGGGTACGAAGCAAAACATTTGACAAAATAGCAATGGTGCCGGATTTACCTGTAATATTCTGCATGGAGGAAAGAGCGGATAAAAAATCTTCCCTGGCAATATTTATAACAAGAGACATGATACATCCTTTTTTGGGTTTTAATTAAGAGAACAGAGTTGCAAACGAGGAAGTATAAAAAATAAATCTTTATTAAAAAAAAATTTATTATTATTAAAAGTGTTATTATGTTTGTAAATATTATAACATAATGAAATTATTTATTTTTTTATGAAAAATATCCTTTTTATAAAAAGTAGATAAAAACTAAAAAAAGAGTTTTCAACAAATTGTCAAAGGTAAATAAACAGTTTTTTTATATTCCATGAAATGAAACGAAAAATGGTATGGACTCAAAAAAATAAAGAAAATGATCATCCATAAGCGCAATATCAACAACTTAAATGCGTTTCAGGGGAAGAAAAAATATTTTTTTGAGAAACTGTCAAAAATCGTCGTAAATACAAAATTATACGTTGGAAAATAATAGTTTAAAAACAAAAAAAATTCAATAATAATAGTAAAGGAAAGAGGCTTTTTTTTTATTTGTTTTTAAATAAAAAAAAACAATTATTTTAATTGGTTATATGTCATAATTTTAATTGTGTTTATTTATGAAAGCAGGCAACAGAATAAATAGGTTTATAGAGCTTGTCAGCAATATTATGGAGGCATATACCACCTGTTTATTTTTGGCTGATAATGATAATGAAATGTACCTCAGTAATTTTTATTCTCTTGGGAAAAATATAAAAACGAGGTGTAAAATAAAAAAAGGAGAAGGTATAGTCGGTTGGGTGTTTCGTGAGCAAAAGCCTGTTTTAGCAAGCTATTTTGATAAAAGAGATGCAACAACTCTCAAATTTTATAAAAGAGATGAGGATATTAAATCATTTTTGGCTATACCTTTACCTAAAAATAAAGGGGTAATCTGTGTAGATAGTAAAAAGAGCTACATATTTACGGAAGAAAAAGAAAAAATTCTTATAAATATGGCAAGTATATTATTATCAATAATTGATCTTGAAAACGAAATAAATGAAAAAAATATTTTAGATAAATTACTGTCATTATCTTTGACTATTAATGAATTAATTTTAAATATAAAAACCAAAGAAGAATTTATAAAAGATTTTTTGTTTATTATAAAAAAATATTTAAATTTAAATACAGTTATATCTGTAATAGAAAATAATAATATTAATTCATTATCTACTGTAGATAAAAAAGATATATATTTAAAATATAATTATGAATATATGGATAATTCAAGTTTAGCATTTTGGATTATAAAAAATAAAAAAGATTTATTTTTAGAAAATTTTATAAAAAATAAAAAATCTTTTCTTGTTAATAAAGAAGAAAAATATGAATTTATTTCTAATTTTTTAGGATTTTATATACATGGAAATGGAAATAAAGGAGTCATTATTTTAGTTAAAAAAAATAATGAAAAATGGAATTTAAAAGAAAAAAATACTGCAAAACTAATGAGTGATATTTTTATTAAAAATTATTTTAATAAAAAATAATTTTTAATAAAAAAAAGAGAAGAAAATGAGTTTATTTAAATTTCCCTGTTTATTTTCAAAAAATATGGCAATGGACCTTGGTACGGCCAATACTCTTATTTATGTCAAGGGTGAAGGTATTGTTTTGAATGAACCTTCCGTTGTTGCCTATAATACCTATTCCAAAGAAGTTTTAGAGGTAGGTAAAGCGGCAAAAAATTACCTTGGCAGGACACCGCAGCATATTAGTGCGGAACGCCCCTTAAAAGATGGTGTGATTGCTGATTTTGTCATAACCCAGGCAATGATACGTCATTTTTTTATGAAAATTCAAAAAATGGGAAGATTTTTTAAACCAAAAGTTGTGATCTGCATACCCACAGGTATTACACAGGTTGAAAAAAAAGCAGTTATTGAAGCTGCTGAAGAAGTGGGCTGCGGTAAGGTTTTTCTTATAGAAGAACCAATGGCAGCAGCTATTGGAGCAGGCCTTGATATAAGTGCAAACAGGGGCAGGATGATCATTGACATCGGAGGTGGCACCACCGAAGTTGCCGTTATTACAATGTCATCTGTTGCCTATAATGAATCAATACGTGTGGCTGGTGATGAACTTAATGAATCAATAATACGTCATCTTTTCCATAGACATAAGATTCATATTGGAGAAAACAGCGCGGAAAAATGTAAAATTGAAGCCGGATCTGCTTATGATCTGCCTCTTTTGCCGGATTACACGCTCATAGGAAAAGATGCCGTAACAAGTAATCCACGGGAAATTACCCTGACTTCCGAGGAAATTAGAGAGGCAATGAGTGAACCGGTCAAGGCTATTGTTGAAGCGGTGAGAAAGGCTCTTGAAAAAACACCAACAGAGCTTGTAACAGATATTTACGATGAAGGTATATATATGGCCGGAGGAGGATCTTTGCTTCGCGGCCTTGATAAGCTCATTGAAAAAGAAACAAAAATAGCCTGCCATGTAACGGAAGACCCACTTCTTGCCATTGCCCAGGGAAGCGGTGTTTCACTTGAAAATTTGAAGGAATATAAAAAGGTTTTTATAAATTAAAGGGTATGACATACTCGCCAACTTTTTCAAAAAAATTAGAAATTCTCTTTGAAAATGCCATCACAAAAGGAGTCTTTCCTGGAGCAGCAGTCGGTGTATGTTTAACAAGAGACGGTAAAAAAGAAATTTTTTTATCTTCTTATGGCAGTGCCTCTTTTTTTCCTCATAAAAAAAAAATGGAAAAAGACGTACTCTTTGACCTAGCCTCTCTTACCAAACCTTTTGCCACAACTCTTTCACTTCTCTCTCTCATATCTGTTGGAAAAATAAATATTAATGAACCCCTCCCTTCCCTTTTGGAAAGAGATGTAAGTGCAGATAAAGAAAAAATCACCCTGCGCCATCTTTTAAATCATTGTTCAGGATTTGCTGCTTATATCCCTTTTTATAAAAATATTATTCATGTTGAAGAAAGACTTAGAAAAAAAAATATACTTGATCAAATTTTAAAAGAAAAACTCTCCTATCCAAGCGGCAGTCAATCTTTTTACAGTGATATTGGTTTTATTGTTTTAGGAGAGATTGTTGCGATAAAATCGGGATATCCCCTTGATATTTATTTTGAAAATGAAATTATGAGGCCGTTGCACCTCGATAAAAAAATTATTTTTAATCCCCTTGGCAAAAAGAAATCAAAATTTGCCGCCACGGAAAATTGTCCATGGAGAAAGAAAATTTTATGCGGTGAAGTTCACGATGATAATACCTGGTCTGTAGGGGGGGTATCCGGGCAGGCAGGTCTTTTTGGAGATATTGAAAGTGTTCTTGATCTCTGTACTTTTCTTCTGGATGTGTGGAAAGAAAGAGCGCAGCACCCTTGTTTTTCATCCGCTCTGTTGAAGGATTTTTTTAAAAAACAGGATATTGTCAAGGAAAGCAGCTGGGCTCTTGGGTTTGATACACCTTCAAAAACAGGATCATCGGCGGGAAGTCATATCAGCAGCAGAAGCGTTGGACATCTCGGTTTTACCGGAACCTCCTTCTGGATTGATCCTGAAAAGGAACTGACCATGGTTTTACTGACGAACAGGGTTCATCCTTCCCGGGATAATACTCGTATAAAAGAATTCAGACCCCTGTTTCATAACACGATTATTGAGAATCTATTCTGATTTTTTATCCGGATACATCTTTAAAATTTCTTCTCTTTTGGCAGCAACCACGCCTCTTTCCGTGATAAGAGAAGTAATAAGACGGGCAGGTGTCACATCAAAACTGTAATTGGCTGATTTTGTATCTTTTAAAGGAACAAGCACTGTTTCCAGTTCATTTTTATCGTTAAGTCCTGTAACGTAATTGACTTCATTGCCGGAACGCTCTTCAATGGGAATCTGTTTGACACCGTCCTCTATCTGCCAATCAAAGGTTGAAGAAGGAAGGGCAACATAAAAGGGAATATTATTATCTTTTGCGGAAAGGGCCTTGAGATAGGTGCCAATTTTGTTGGCAACGTCTCCTGTGAAGGTTGTGCGGTCAGTGCCGACAATAACCATATCAACCTTGCCGTGTTGCATGAGATGGCCGCCTGTATTATCAGCAATAAGGGTATTGGGTACATTCTCTTCCTGTAATTCCCAGCATGTTAAACGGGCTCCCTGCAGCCAGGGGCGTGTTTCATCAACCCATACGTGAACCTTTATGCCTGCTTTATGGGCAGCATAAATTGGCGCTGTTGCAGAACCATAATCAACAAAAGCAAGCCATCCAGCGTTGCAGTGGGTAAGGATGTTTACCGGCTCACCGCTTTTTTTCTTACTTATTTCCTTAATAAGCTGCAGGCCATGCTCCCCGATTCTTCTACAGAAATCTGCATCTTCATCAGCTATGTCGCAGGCCTCTTTAAACGTTTTTTCGATGCACTCCTCTTTGGTTGCGCATTTGTTTATCACCGTAATCTGCCTGTCCACTGCCCAAGTCAGATTTTTTGCGGTGGGCCTGGTTTGGATGATTTTTTGCGAATCATTGGTAATTGATGCGGTGAAATTTTTTTCCGGAGCATTGAGACAGGCACAGTACATGGCAAAACCCGCTGTCGCCCCTATTAAACCGGCACCACGAACATGCATCTCTTTTATTGATGCCGCAAAATCGTCAACAGTGCAAAGATCTTCAATAATAAAGCGATGGGGAAGGTAACGCTGGTCTATTATTTTAATAATTTTTTTATTGTCAGGATCAGGCCAGATGGTGCGGTAATGTTGGTTATTTACTTTCATGTTTTGCTTGCTCTGTAGGTTGTAGGGAAGAGATAAAAAAGGAAACTCACATGCACGATATACCTGATAAAAAAATAAAAAATCTGGATAGGGTGCTGTGCGAAAGGTTAGAAAAATTTATTAAGCAGCATAAAAGTAAGGAGACCCACACCTATGGACCCATATATGAGAAGTCAGGGTGTGCAGTTGCTGCTTTTAAATCTTTTTAAAGCGACTAAACCCACTGCCAATGAAATAAGTGCATATATTACTGGCTTCATAATTCTCCATGTCTGTTTGCGACAAAGTTTGAGAGTCTCTCAAAAAAAAGTTATTATCATTGTCTAAAGTTGCATAAGTTTATGTTTTTGAGTGCTTCTTTTTCTCATGTGCATGATACTTTGACACCACCATGTTTTTTAAGGTTCAATAAGACTACCCCACTCAAGTGGAATCAGCAGGAGTAACGCACTAAAAATTTTAGCATGTTGTTGGCATGAAAACAATATTTAGAAATCTGGCAGAAAAAGGAAAACATCTGAAAAGATCTCTGGCAGATCTCTGTTTACCTTGTCGTTGTCTTAACTGTAATGAGGAAATTGCCTATTCCAGAGTTCTTTTTTGTCACAAATGCTTTGAAAAAATAGAGTTTATTGAGGAGCCGATCTGTAACTGCTGCGGGTCTGTTTTTTCAGTTGGGAAAAGTCATATTTGCGGAGAGTGTTTGCAACAGAAGTGGTATTTCACCAGGGCCAGGTCTCTTGTTATCTATAATGAAATTGTAGCTCGGGCAATTTTATCATTTAAATTTGGTGGAAAAAAAGAAGCTCTTAAAACGTTCCGAACGTTTAAAGAATTAAGTGGTATGCCTGAAGATATAGCGCATGCGGATTTTATAGTTCCGGTTCCTTTGCATGAAAAACGTTTGCGCAAGCGAGGATTTAACCAGGCATCGCTTCTGGCTTTGTCTTTTTTTCCGAAAGAAAAAGATAAAATAAAAAATACAATGCTTTTTCGAAAAAGAAAAACCATACCTCAAACAGGCCTGGACGGTTCTTCGCGACGTAAAAACATAAAGAACGCCTTTTGGGTGAAAGATCCGGAAAAGATAAAGGGAAAAAACATCATCTTGATTGATGATGTTTTCACCACCGGTACAACAGTGAATGAATGCGCCAGGGTTCTGGTAAAGTCAGGGGCGAAAAGGGTTGATGTGCTCACCCTGGCGCGGGCAGAAAGGTGAAAATTATTATGAGGCCACGATGTGCGAAGTATTATTTCAGGGAAAGAGATTGCCGATGGAGTCCGGGAAGAGTGAGGATTTATATTCCCATATTGAGACTTGACACATAATGTTTAATACCACTGACAATGTTACGGGAAATGGCGTCCAGATAACGTTCATCACGAAGCCGCCTCTCTTCCTCTTTATTACTCAGAAAGGCAATTTCCGTTAAAATAGCAGGCATTTGTGCACCTATGAGAACGATAAAAGGAGCTTTTTTAACGCCAAGATTATGTGCGGATAAACCTTTGACAAGCTGTCCCTGAATGCTGCCGGCGAGTTTGGATGATTCCTCTATCTTACTGTTTTGCATCAGATCCTTTAAAATGGTCTGCAGGTCGCTGAGTTGACTTTGGGAGGCCGCGTTTTCACGAGCGGCAGCCCGCATTTCTTCACGACTGGTGGCAAGACTCAAGAAATAGGTCTCTACTCCCTTTGCCTTTGCATTCGGGGCTGAATTTGCGTGAATTGAAACAAAAAGATCAGCCTCTTTGGTATTGGCTATGGCTGTTCTTTCTTCAAGGCGAAGATAAACATCATCTGTTCTCGTTAATATGACATTGTATGCTGTTTCCTTTTCCAGGATTGTGGCTACTTTTTTTGCCACCTTGAGAACAACGTCTTTCTCCTGTAGACCTTTTATTCCCAAGGCTCCTGGGTCCCTGCCGCCGTGGCCGGGATCGATGACAATGGTTTGCACCCCAAGTCCGAACTGTTCGGCCAGGGTCGGCAGCCTTTCCGGCTTTCTCGGTTTGTTCCCTGTTACGTCGATCACCACCCTGAAAGGATCCTCCAGGGTGAAAATTTTATGATCATCAACAGACTCGGTATCAAGAACAACGCGCACCGTATCGCGGTTAAATTGCGCTCCCCGTACCCTTTTTAACAAGCCGTCCTGGATGGGAATAAGATTCTGAAAGGTAGGGGCAATTCGGCAATTAAAAAGATCCACATAGAGACGCTTGGGAAGGTTTCCGTTTGCAGGAAGAAAAGCCTCTTTGAATCGAACGGCAAGTGAGGTTTCAATGACAATCCTGGTATAATTTTTTGTTGACCAGAAACGGATGGGTTCGCTCAGATGAGCCATGCGCCCGGGAATTTGTTTTTTTTCCAGCTTTTTTGATGGCGCAGATTTTCCAGGAAGTGTTACCGGATTATGTGAAATTCCATTTGTGCGCCGCAACATATCAGCCGCCTGCCCTGCCATATCTCCCTGGGGATAGACGGCAATGATACGGGCAAAGAGTTTTTCCGCTTTGGCACGGTCATTTTTTTTCTCAAGGGCAAGCTTGCCAAGAATCAGCAATGCATCATCAGCCAGCCTGTGGCGGGGAAAGAGCAGGGAAAGGTCTTCGTAATAACCGATTGATTCGTTGAGAAAGTGAGTGTCATGAAAACGATTAAACATTTCACCATAAATGCCGCCTAATTTGTAGAGAGAAAGAGGCGCAGATTTGTGTTCTGGATCCTGATGATAGACTTTCTGGAACGTTTTTATGGACTGCTGCCATCTTTTTCTGTTTTTTTCGCCGTGGTTAAAGGAAAGGTTGTTTGAAAAAGCTGTGGCCTGCATAAACCTTTTCTGGGTGAGATCCGGTAAAGGGCTTTTTGCCCATCCGGCCTGCTGCAGGGGGAAAATGAAAAAGAAAAGAAAAAAAAGTGAAAAGAAAAAAGATTTAGACATCGTTTTTTAGTTCATAGAGCAAGGTAAGTGCTTCAAGAGGGCTGAGCCGGTCAAGTTCAATGTTTTTAATTTTTTTACGCAAGGGATCCTCGTCGCGTTCAAACAAAGAGAGTTGACCAGGATGCTTTTCTTTGGCTTTTTTCTGAGGTGCAATTATTGGTTGTCCCTGATTGTTTAATTCACCTTTTTCAATATTGTATAACAGCTCCTTCGCCCTTTCAACAACCTGTTTGGGAACTCCGGCAAGGGCAGCCACCTGGATACCGTAACTTTTACTGGTGCCACCCGGCAGGAGCTTATGAAGAAAAATGATGGAATCATCCCATTCCCGGACGGCAATGTTATAATTTTTCACTCGTTTATGGGTCAGGGAAAGTTCTGTCAGTTCATGGTAGTGGGTGGCAAAAATCGTTTTTACCCCTTTGCCGTTTTTGTTCACCAGGTCTTCAGTCACTGCCCAGGCAATTGACAGTCCGTCGAAGGTGCTTGTTCCACGCCCTATTTCATCAAGAACCACCAGACTTTTTTGCGTGGCGTTGTTCAATATATTGGCAGTCTCATTCATTTCCACCATAAAGGTTGACTGGCCGCGCCTTAAATCATCCATTGCCCCTACCCTGGTAAAGATGCGGTCTACCACGCCGATACCCGCCTTGGAAGCCGGTACAAAGCTGCCCATCTGGGCCATGAGAACAATAAGGGCAGTCTGGCGCAGCACCGTTGATTTGCCCGCCATGTTCGGCCCTGTTACGATAAGCACCTCCTGAGCAGTCTGGTCAAGATGAACATCGTTTGGCACAAAACGACCGGCCGGCAGGGACTGCTCGATAACAGGATGCCTTCCCTCTTTGATAATAATTTCTTCGCCGTTATTTACTTCGGGACGAATATAATGGTTGCGTCTGGCCACTTCGGCAAGACCCGTAAAAAAATCTATCTGGGCAATAAAAGAAGCGGCTTTCAGGATACGTGAACTCACCGAGGCCACGTGGGAACGTATCTGGCAGAAAAGCTGATACTCAAGCTCCACCCTTTTTTCTTCAGCACCGAGAACCTTGTGTTCAAATTCCTTGAGCTCGGGAGTGATAAAGCGCTCGGCATTCACCAGGGTCTGCTTGCGGATAAAATCCTCCGGCACATTGCTCACCTGGGCCTTGCTCACCTCGATAAAGTAGCCAAATACACGGTTAAAACCAATTTTAAGTTTGGCAATGCCTGTTCTTTCCCTTTCCTTTGCCTCCAGAGCCAGGATATGTTTTTTACCATCCGTCATGATGGAAACAAGTTCGTCAAGCTCCCGGTGAAATCCCTTTTTAATCAGTTTTCCTTCCCGCAAGGTGACCGGGGAATCTTCCCGTATGCTTTTCTCAAGAAGCTCATGGATATCTTCAAGGGTATCAAGTTTATCGCTTTCTGTTAAGAGGATGCCTTGGCAGAGAGAGGTCAGTCTTTGCAGTTCGGGCAACAGAGCCAGGGACTGTTTCAGTGATGTCAGGTCGCGCCCGTTGGCACTGCCAAGCACCACCCGGCTGTTGAGTCTTTCCAGGTCATAGACACCTGACAGTGTTTCCCGCAGTTTGCTGCGAAGCTCCTGGCCGCTCGGTTTTTCGCTCTTTTCAAATGGAGCTGTCAGAGAAGGAGCTGTGACAGTTGCGCCATAAAGAAAGGCGACGGTATCGAGTCTTTTATTTATCTCTTCCACGTTCTGCAGAGGAAAAAGCATATTTTTTTTCAGCAGCCTTGCTCCCATTGGTGTTCGGGTCTGGTCAAGGGTGGCAAGCAGTGATCCTTCCCTTTTAGAACCGACAATGGTCTGGATGAGTTCAAGGTTGCGGCGGGATGATTCGTCAACAAGGAGGACATCTTTTTTTTCAATGACAAGAAGGCGTTCGATATGGTCAAGATCGCTTTTCTGGGTCTCCAGAATATAGTGAAGAAGGGCACCGGCAGCAGAGATTCCTTCCTGCAGGTGATCGCAGCCGAATCCAGCCAGGTTTGTGGTCTGAAAATGCTCTAGAAGTGTTTCCCTGGCACTCTCCTTATGAAAGAACGAAGAAGGCCTGCGGGTCAGGCATGCCGGCTGGAACAGATCTTCTATTTGTTTTAAGAACTCATTTTCCTGGTCAACGACGAGGAGCTCGGCCGGGGCCATTCTGGCCAGTTCATCAAGCAGGTCTTCCATGTTACCATGCTCTGCCACCAGAAATTCACCGGTGGAAAGATCCAGAAAGCTCACCCCCCATTTTTCTTTTTGAAAAAGTGAAGCAACATAACGGTTCGACTTTTCATCAAGGATTTGTTCTTCCGTTACCACACCGGGACTGATGACCCGAACCACCTCTCTTTTCACAACACCCTTGGCGGCCTTCGGGTCTTCAACCTGTTCGCAGATTGCCACCCGAAAGCCGTTGTTCACCAGCTTGGCAAGATAATTTGCCGCAGCATGGTAGGGAACACCGCACAGGGGAACTTTGTTTTTATCGTCTTTACCGCTTCTTGAGGTGAGTGTGATGCCCAGCACACGGGAGGCGGTTACCGCGTCATCAAAGAACATCTCATAAAAATCCCCAAGACGATAGAAAAGGATGGAATCTTTGTACTGCTCTTTAATCTCCAGATACTGCCGGAGCATTGGTGTTAATTTCGGTTTCGTGCTCATATCGTTTTAATCAGGTCTTGAAAATCCGGCAGCAGCATATCAAAGGTCTGGTCAATGTGCTGGGGAATGGTGCGTATTTCGGAAATCACGGTCATAAAATTGTGGTCGTCATTCCAGCGTGGAACAATATGGAAATGAAGATGGTCGGCAAGTCCAGCTCCTGCCACAGCCCCTATATTGAGCCCGATATTAAAGCCGTCCGGCTGCAGGTGTTTTTTTAAAATGGCAACACTGTGCCGGACCTGTTCCATGAGGGAGGCAGACTCTGCGGCGGTGAGATCTGCCAGTTCCCCGGCATGTCGATTGGGCGCGATGAGAAGATGGCCGTTGGCATAGGGAAAACGGTTCAGCAGGATGACGGTGTCGGCGCTCCGACTGAGAATCAAACCTTGTTTATCAAAGCTTTTTTCCCTGGAGAAACAAAAAATGCACCCCTGTTGCAGCTTTTCATTACCAAGGATGTAGTCCATCCTCCAGGGGGTCCAGATATTTTTCATGGGTGGCATTTTTTTGCAGCAAAAGAAACATGTTTATAATTGTCTTGCATGGATGTTGTTACAAAATAGGGGTACAGGGTGATGTGTGCAATCTTTTTTTGACTGTCTCCCAAAAAACCGCTCCTCCGCAGCCGACACCTGTGCAAGGTATTAATCTGACGCGGGTGGATTGACCGCTTTATAATTTTTTGTGATTACCACTGAAACTCAGCCAGTCTTGCAGCAGGTACTGTAATGCATTAATAATTCAAAAAATACTGTCTACACAAAAGTCATTCCCGTGAAAGCGGGAATCCAGAGTAGCTGGCTAGTCCGCCTAGATTCCCGCTTTCGCGGGAATGACGTATAAAAAGGCTGAAGATGAGTGGTAATCAAATAATTTTTTGCTGAAGACTTCACTCCGATAGCGGCCTCTGGCCAGGGGAAAGAAAAAAATTTGTTTTGTTTTGCCCTCCCGTTGTAATCTTAGAAGTAAACAAAAAGGGAGAGACGAATGGGAACAAACAATGTTTTTTTTCTTGAGGTTATTGAATGGCTTGATGAAAGCGGCGAACAGATGCTTTGCCGTATACCGGAAAATGGTTCCGGCGAAATCAAATACGGTGCACAGCTCATAGTTCGGGAAAGTCAGGCTGCGGTTCTTTTTTACAAGGGAAAGGCCTGTGATGGATTTGGTCCGGGCCGCCATACGCTGAGTACCGCCAATATCCCGCTGCTCACAAAAATTCTTTCGATTCCCTGGGGAATGACAAGCCCGCTTCGGGCAGAGGTTTGTTTTGCCAACCTCAAGGTCTTCACCAATCTCAAATGGGGAACCAGAAATCCTGTGGCCTTCAGAGACAGGGAACTTGGTCTTATCCGTCTGCGGGCTCATGGCGTTTTTAATATCCGTATAGTTCAACCTGTTCTTTTTATTAACACCATGGCCGGCACCATGGGGAAATTCACCACCGAGGACGTGGGAAATTACTTAAAGCGGATCATTGTTTCCCGTTTTAACGATTATCTGGGGGAAGAGCTTGATACTCTGCTCAATCTGCCGGGCCGCTTTGATGAATTGGCGGGAGGATTGAAAGAGCGGCTGAAACAGGATTTTTCCCGGTTCGGGATGGAGCTTGATGCCCTTTTTATCACCTCCATCACCCCGCCTGCCGAGGTGCAGGCTGCCATTGATGACAGAAGCCGCCTTTCAGTTATCCAGGATATGGAAAAATTCGTCAAGATGAAGGCTGCCATGGCCATGGAGAAGGCGGCGGAATCCGGAGGTGAAGCCGGCGCCGGCCTTGGTATGGGCATGGGCATGATGATGCCCGCCATGTTCGGAGGTTTTGGACAGCAACCTGCTTCTTCGTCATCGGGAGAAGACAATTCGTCAACTCCGCCAGTCGTCTGTCCCGACTGCAGAAACAGCATTGCCGCTGATGCACGATTTTGCCCCTACTGCGGTCACCAGCAGGTTATCATGGCACAATGTTCCAACTGCGGGAAAAATCTTCCTCCCAATGCCCGATTCTGTTCCCGTTGCGGCCACCAGACAGACGAGAAGCCCACAGCCGTGATCTGCCCGGGATGCCGGAAAGAAAATATGCCCCATGCCACCTTTTGTAATCAATGCGGAAACAGGCTGATATGATATGGACTTTTCCGTTGAGCAGGGGTGCCCCCAGTGCGGCGCATCGATCAGTCTTGGGGAGTCAGACAGGTTTCTTGTCTGTCCTTTCTGCAATGTCAGCAATTATATTGTCACTCAAGGGGCGGCGCGTTACACTCTTCCGGTTGCGCGCAGCGTCTATGGGGAGGCGGAAGATCTCTATTTTGTGCCCTATATCCGCTTCAGGGGGGCTGTTTTTCAGGTAAACAGCAAAGAAATCAGCCAGCGCGTAGTTGATACCACTCAGCTCGGCTTTACAGACCTCAATTTTCCTCCGTCTCTTGGCTTGCGGCCCCAGGCAATGAAGCTGCAAAGGGTAACCGACGAAACTGCAGGCCGCTTTCTTCCCCTGACGATAAAGGTTCAGAGTATCCTGAAAAGGGCAGCGCGTCTCTCTGACATGGATTCATCCAGTGGAGCGGATATGATCCATCGCGCCTTCATAGGAGAGAGTCTCAGCTTCATTTATCTTCCTGTCTGGCAGAATGACGGAACCCTGATTGATGCGGTAACTAATACCCCTTTATCCCCTGCTCTCCCGGATACTCTGCTGGCTGAACGAAGCAGTCCTTTTCAGCCCAAATGGCAATCTGATTTTATTGCTGCTCTTTGTCCCCAATGCGGTTGGGAACTTGAGGGCAAAGGGGATTGTCTGGTAATGCCCTGCAGGAATTGTGATACAGCCTGGGAGTTAACCAGCCGAGGCCTTGTGAAGGTCCCCTGGCTTCAGGGGACCTCACAGGATAATACGGCAACGTGGCTTCCATTCTGGCAGATTTCTGCTCAGATGCCCGGGCTTAATTTCAATATTTGTTCTGATTATATCAGGGTGACAAGCCGGGAAATGGTGGGTGGCCTAAAAAAAATTGAGGAGATGATGACCTTTGTTATTCCGGCCTTTAAGGTTCGACCGAAGCGTTTTCTGCAAACTGCCAGAAAAATGACTTTGGCGCAGCAGCTTTTCCAGCTTGGTCCCGGGCGTCACATGACCAGGATGTACCCGGCAAATCTTCCCCGCAACGAGGCGCGGCAGGCTCTTAAGGTCACCCTCGCCTCAACTGCCTCTCTCAACAAAAAAGAGGTCTATCCGCTGCTGCCGCGCATTCGCTTTACCGGCATTGCAGCCACGCTGCTCTATCTGCCGTTCCATGATGACGGACATGACTTCATACAGGAACAGTCCGGGGTGGCTATTGGCAAGAACGTTTTACAGATGGGAAGAGTACTCTGAAAAGACGGATTCACAATCTGGGGACATCGTGTATACGGGCCTCTAACCTTTCCCCGACTTCAAGAATAGCATAGGTGCCGGGGGCTCCATAGCGGCCACTGCCCAAGAAACTGCCCGGATTGATAAAGAGAATATCGTAAAGAAGCTCGGTTCCGGCGCTATGGGTATGTCCGGAAACGATGCAGTCTATGGCATCATCAAACTCCCTGATCAGGTAATCTTCCACACTGTGGCGATACCCCATGCCGTGGATAAGGCCGATGGTAAAGGAGCCAATCTCTAAGACTTTTTTAAAGGGAAGTCTGTTTCTGGAAGAAGCATGGCACATATTGCCGTGCACGGCATGCACCTCTTTACCTTTAAAGGCATCGAGCACGCTGATGTCTGTCAGGTCGCCGGCATGCAGGATAACGGAAACGTCTGAAAAACAGGCATCAGCCAGTTGCCGGAAATAATCATCGCAGCCGATGAGGTGGGTATCCGAGAGAATTCCGATTTTTGTCGTCATTTGTTTTATCTGAACGTCTCTATTTTAGACATACCTTTTCAGCTTCTCGCTTGCTTGTTCCAGGGTCACATCCTGCAGGAGAAAGCGCTTATGCCGGCTTTGCATACCGCTTTTGAGGGTGATGGATGATTTTGCAACGCCGAAAAATTTGGCCAGAAAGGAAACAACCGCCTTGTTTGCCTTGCCGTCAACAGGCGGCGCGGTGATGGCAAGTTTCATTTCATCATCACCATGGCTGCCGCAAAAACGGTTTTGTGATGCCTTTGGTTGTATATAAAGAGACAACCGGACGGCATTGTTTTTTTCCTGGCTAAGAAAATTCATTTTTATCTTTCATCGCAACTTTCCGCCAGCGATCGGAATGGTACTTACCTTTTATCCTTATCTGGCATTTCGTCAAGCGGATCAATGGCCACGTCAAGCTCATGATCATCCGCATCAAGGGGATCTTCAAGTGAGAAAAGCATATCCCCTTCCAGGTCGGGAATTGTCAAATCCTCATTCTCCCCCTCTTCACTGGGAGAGGCAGCCTGGCTTTCCAGGAGAGCTTCGGCCATTTCCTCTTCTGCCTTTGCTTTTTCCTGCTCTTCCTCGGCGGTCAGGTTCATATCGTCCGGCAGGTCAATTTTTTCATACAGGTCACCAAGATCATCATCATCTTCAACGTCGTTTTGCGTCCTGATCTCTTCTTCTTTGAGAGTTTCCTCTGGTTCTTCTGTTTCTTCCAGAGTTTCCTCAACCTCTTCTGTCTCCGGGACAACAGGCGGAGTCACTTCAAGAGGCGCGTCCTGATCGAGCCGGTCAATATAGGTCTGCAGGTATGTTTTCAGTTCCAGTTTTACCTTTTCCTTGCTCTCTTCGAGTAAGGCTATTTCGTTTTCCAGGCGTTCTTTTTCAGCCGCGGTTGATTCTCTGAAGCGTTGAATTTCCTCTTCTGCGGCAGCAAGTCGTTCTTCCGCCTCTTTCCTGCTTTTTTCCTGCATCTCCTCGGCGATTTTCTGGGCTGAAATAATTGCATGCTGAAAGGTTTTTTCCTGGGTTTGAAATTCTTTTATTTCCGATTCCAGTTGTTCAACCTTTTCTTTGAGTTGCTTTTCTTCGTCCTTAACAAGGGCAAAATTTTCTGCCACTCTCTCCAGAAAACCGTCAACTTCATCAACATCAAAGCCACGAAAACGAACGTGGAACTGTTGTGTTTGAATATCTTCAGCTGTCAGTGACATAGGGGTTCTCCTTCAATTGAAATAAGACCGTGAGGTTTTTTCCGGTTTATCCCTCTTCCTTGAATGTGATTCAGAAAGAGGAAAAATGCCATATTTCCTTGTATCCGTTCTCCGCTATCCCATAAAGGAGCGGGCAATTCCATGGAGGGTGGGGACAAGAAAGCTTTGTAAAAAAAGTATGGCCAGTATGAGAATCATTGGAGAAAAATCAATTCCTCCAGCAGCTGAAAAAGGGATAACACGCCGGATCCTGTACAATAAAGGTTCGGTTACATCATGCAGGAAGCGGACGATAGGATTATAGGGATCCGGGTTCACCCATGATATGATGGCCCGACCGACTATAATCCACATATAGGCGCCGAGCACAAAATTAATTAAATTGGCAATGGCGTTTAAAAAATTTCCGACAACAAACATATTTTATCCTTTTGCTTGAATATCTCTCAGGACTGCAGGCTTATTTCAGAAATGACACTTACGAAAGTAATTTGTTGCAAATTTCGTTAACTGCCAGGCTGGCCCGGGCTTTTGGCTGGGCGATGAGAAAGGGTTTTTGATTGCGCACGGCCTGGGCAACAGCACTGTCACGGGGAATGGCTCCCCGGTTGATTGGCTTGATGCCGAGAAAGTTTTCCAGAACCGCGCTCATGTTGGCAAAAACCTCATTCCCTTCTTTTTTACTTTTGACATGATTAATAATAAGGGAAAATTCATTTTTTTCATACCGTGTATGCAAAACTTTTATCAGGGCATAGGCATCGGTCATGGAGGTTGGGTCAGGTGTGAGAAGAATAATATTTGTGTCAGACCATTCATTGAACCAGAGTACGGAGTCACCGATGCCGGCGGCCGTATCCACAAGTACATAATCGAAATTATCCGTTATGTGTTCCAGGCTGTTTGTCAGAAAGGCCTGTTCCTCATAGGAAAGATTGGCCATTTCCGGCACGCCGGAGCTGGCTGGCAGGACAAAAAAACCGGGCATTATTTCCACAAGTGTTTCCATGGGGTCCCTGTCCTCTTCAACGATTTCGCGCAGGGAGTGCTTGACGTTCAAGCCGAGAACAACATCCACATTGGCCAGCCCCAGGTCTCCGTCAATAAGAAGAACTTTTTTCGATTTTTTTGAAAGTGCTGCGGCCAGGTTTACAGTAAAAGAGGTTTTGCCGACCCCTCCTTTTCCACTGCTGATACTGACAATATGCGGTGCTTTATTTTTTTGTTCCTTCATGTTCCACTTATCTTGCGCTTTTGCCGGCGCTTAAAAAACTGAATAGTTGCGATCTTTCCTCTGCCGTTACCTGACAGGAATCGGCTTCCGACTCCTGAAAGCTGTGAGCAATTCCGGAGCTGTCTTTCTGTGCCTTTTTGAGTTCATTTTCCGCCATGCTGATAACAGCTTCCGGTTCAGGGATATTTTTGAACAGACTGACAGTAATCCCGACAGTTACCTGCAGAGGAGACAGCTTTTTCTGGAAAGTTTTTGCCTGGCGGACGCTTTTTTTGATTGTAAGCCCCGGAAGCAGAATGGAAAAAGTTGAGTCCCCGTACCGGGCAATATGGGCATTGCCCGGTGCCTGTTCTTCAAGTATGGCCAGAGCGCCTTCCAACTGCCCGTTGTTCTTTATTTCCTTAATTTTGACAAGGAGAAGTGAGCAGGGAAGCCTGCTTTTTTTGACCCTGTCAAGTTCCAGTCGGAGCTGCCTTTTCAGACTTTCCCTGGCCGGGCATGATGCCTGTAAACACGGAAAAGAGCTTTTATTCCTTTTTTCCGTTGCCAGGGAAGGGCAAACAGCATCCAGGAGTTCTGTTTTTCTTTGAGGCGATACAGTGCTCTTTAAGGCCAGGAAGCCCTGGGATGAGCCATTTTCACCAATTTTAAAAATTTCCACAGGATACTTGCCTGCCTCTGTTTCCACCATGTGAAAAAAGGCATCACAACCTGCTTTGCTTTTTTTGCTCAGTTTCCGCACCTTAAAAAAACGATATCCAGTTCCTGTTATTGCAATGCCTTAAGAAACTTTGCTGCCGGGTGTTACGACATCAGAGACGGCAGACAGGTGAAGTTTTCCCTTATCTTTAACGGCTAAAACCATACCGTGCGAGGTGACGCCCATCAGTTTTGCCGGTTTTAAGTTGGCCGCAATGATGACCTGCTTGCCCACCGCCTCTTCCGGGCTGTAAAATTCGGCAATACCGGCAACGATGGTTCTTTCCTCCGGGGCTTTGACTGTGAGTTTTAAAAGGCGGTCCGATTTTTTAATTTTTTCAGCCGCAACAATCTCAGCCACCCGCAGATCGACTTTTTTAAACTCATCAAAGGAGAGAAGATTATCATCTTCAGCCTCTTTTTGTTTTTTCTTCTTTTGCGTGGGATGCTGCTCTTTTGTTTTCTTTTTTCCCTTATCAATGCGGGGAAAGAGTGCTTTGGGCGGATGAATGACCGTTCCGCTTTCAAGCAGTCCCCAGGTTGCCTGGTCCGTCAGATCCGGTTTTTGGTCAATTCCCAGAGCAAGCCGCATTTTTTCGGAAGTTGTCGGTATAACAGGCTGCAAAGTAAGGGAAATAAGCCGCAGTGTTTCCAGGAGATAATAAAAAACCGTGGACAGGCGATCTGTTTTTTCTGTGTCCTTGGCCAGTTCCCATGGGGCATTTTCGACAATATATTTGTTGGCCAGGCTGATAACCTTCCAGATTGCCGACAGTGCTTTATTAAAGGAAAAATTATCCATTTCCTGGCGATACTCGGCAAGCATGGCAATGACCGCACCTTTTAGCTCCTGGTCAATCTGCTCCGGTTCTGCCGCGCCTGGAACCTTACCTTTGGCAAACTTCATAACCATGGTGAGCGAGCGGCTGAACAGATTGCCCAGATCATTGGCAAGATCGGAATTCTGTCGCGAGACAACGGACTCGGATGAAAAACCGGAGTCAAGACCAAAGGACATGTCGCGCAGAAGAAAATAGCGAACCGTGTCCGCTCCGTATTCCTCCACCATTTCGGTGGGGCGGACAACATTGCCCAGACTTTTGCTCATTTTGGTTTCCCCCACGTTCCAGTAGCCGTGGACATGGAGTTTTTTATAAGGAGCGACCCCCATGGAACGCAGCATGGTTGGCCAGTAAATGGCATGGGGTTTTAAAATATCCTTGGCAATGATATGTTCGGCGTCTTTCCAGAAGCGGGAGTAGTTTTCTCCATCAGGATAACCCAGACCGGAGAGATAGTTGATAAGGGCGTCAAACCAGACATAGGTGACAAAACGATCATCAAAGGGAAGCGGAATGCCCCAAGTCAGTCTGCTGGTCGGGCGGGATATGCAGAGATCTTCAAGGGGCTCCTTTAAAAAGGAAAGAACCTCATTGCGATAGCGTTCCGGGGTGATAAACTCAGGATTTTCCTTGATATGATCGATCAGCCATTGCTGGTATTTGCTCATGCGGAAAAAATAATTCTGCTCGCTGATAACCTCCGGAGCTGTAAGGTGGTCCGGGCATTTGCCGTCAACAAGCTCTTTTTCCGTGAGAAAACGCTCGCAGCCTTTGCAGTAGTGGCCGGAATATTCACTGAAGTAGATGTCGTCCTGGTCGTAGACCTTCTGCAGTATCTGCTGCACTGTTTTCATATGGTCGGCATCTGTTGTGCGAATGAAATTATCCGGCTCTATGGAAAGAGGAGGCCATGCCTCGCGGAACATCCTGCTTATCTGGTCGACATACTCTTTGGGGGAAACGTCGGTCTTCTCCGCTGCCTGGACAATTTTATCGCCATGTTCGTCCGTACCGGTCTGAAAGCGCACTTCATCTCCGCAGAGCCTGCGATAGCGGCTATAGGTGTCGGCAACAATTGTTGAGTAGGCGTGTCCCAGGTGGGGTTGGGCGTTTACGTAAAATATTGGGGTGGTAATGTATGTCATTTTTTCCTGCTCTTGCTGGTCTTAGCTTTTTTATCTGGTTTCGTGGGTGGTGTTTTTTTTCGTGAGCGTCCCGATTTCTGCACTTTTTCAGTGCTCTTATAATCTGCAGTTTGCCATTCTTTCCGGCTCAAAAGGCGCGGCGGGTCAGAGGTTTCTGGATCAACAACAAGTATTGATCCTTCAAGAATGTTCTGCTTGATAATTTTATATTTTTTCCCCTCATAGATGAGTTTTTTACCTGGCCTCGGCAGTTCTTTCTTCAGGGCTTTATAGGTAGGATATTCATAGGTAAGACAGCAGAGAAGGCGATTGCATATTCCTGATATCTTGACAGGGTTGAGGGGCAGGTTCTGTTCTTTGGCCATCTTGATGGAAACCGGGGCAAAATCGTTGATATAGGAAGAGCAGCAAAGTTCCCGGCCGCAGCATCCCAGGCCACCGATCATTTTTGTTTCATGTCTCACCCCTATCTGGCGCATTTCAACACGGGTACGGAATTCCTGCACAAGATCCTTGACAAGCTGCCGAAAATCAACACGATTTTCAGCGGTAAAGTAGAAAATAATTTTACTGCCGTTAAAAAAACGCTCCACTTTGATAAGTTTCATGGAGAGCTTGTGATGGTCGATTTTATCCTGGCAGAAGTCAAAGGCCTCTTGCTCACGTTCCACAAGACGGTCAAATTTTTCAATTTCGTCGGGTGTCGCCCTTCTTTGCAAGATGAAAGATGTTTTTATCTTGGAGTCTTCTTCCGGGTCAAGGTGAGCGCTTGTGCCAACAACGCGGGCTGGTTCCAGATTGTGATCAGTCTGGATCATGACCACCTCATCCTTTGTTAAATTGGTGATGCGGGAGGTGGCAGCAAAAATTTGCTCATCCGGTCGGAATTGTATTTTATGTAATTTTTCAGCCTGTGGCTGAGTATTTTCATCAATTTGCATAAGTGTATCTGGTGAATAGGCTGAAGGTATAAAGTATCTTCGCTGCGAACGGTAAGCTATCTATATACCATCAAAGCAAACCAAAGAAAAGCACTTCGCTCACAAGGGTCCTGTTGCAGTTGCGCAGGAGTTGCCTTCTGGCCTGGTCAATAAGCTGGAGTTTTTCCGTCAGTATTTCTTTTTCCCACTTACGGCTGGCTGCAGGGATAAAGCTCTGCAGGTCCCGGCTTATTATTCTGTCTGACATGTTGTGGTGAACGAGCATGAGGTCCCTGATCCAGATGGTGAGAAGATCAAGAAGTTCTTCAAGGTTTTCTTTGAGATTTGCTGATTTTTCAGCAAGTTCAAAAATCGTTGCCACGCTTTCCGGCTGCCCCGGACGAAGCTCTATCAGCTTTTCAATAATCTCCTGACGCAGGGGCAGCAGGCCTTCTTTGTGGAGAAGTCTTGCCCTTCCGAGACTCCCTTCCGCAATGCCGCTTAAAGTGGAGGCTGTTGCTTCGTCAATATCTTCATTCATAAGAGCCTGGGTCACCAGTTCGTAGGGCAGCGGGTAAAAAGCAATGATCTGGCAGCGCGACAGGATGGTGGGCAGGATGTCTCCCGTCTCATCGCCGGTGAGAATGAAAAGAGTATTTGGCGGCGGTTCTTCAAGGGTTTTCAGCAGGCTGTTGGTTGCCTCTTTTCTTCGCATGGTCATGTGGATGTCCTGCATGAGAACAACCCTGAATCTGGCCTCAAAGGGCGGATATGTAAGAGTTTTTTTCAATTCCCTGATCTGATCGATTTTTATTGCCGTGCCTTGGGGTTTTATTTCAAGGAAATCAGGATGGTTACCCGAATTGTACTTCAGGCATGAGGAGCAGTGGCCGCATACATCTCCGTCAACAGGAGAAAGGCAGTTGATCAGGGCTGTAAAGGCGTTGGCACATGTTTTTTTCCCTACTCCGGCCGGACCTCTGAAAAGATAGGCATGGCTTGATTTGCCTCTGGAAAAGGAGGTTTTCAGGAAGTTCTTGGCCTTGTCCTGCCCTATGACGGAGTGCATGGAGGTAAGCATGGCTGTCAGTTTTAAAAAAGAGTTGGCTGTTTGATTTTTGGTTCAGCCTTTTCTTTTTTCTTCAAGGGCTGCCCTGATTCATCCTCACAGGGTTGTTGCGGGTGGCCGGAAAGGAAGAGAAAGCGTTCCATGTTGCGCTGGTAATCGCTCCATTTGTATTCATCCGGCGGTACCTGGGCACTGAGGCGTTCCATATAATTTATCTTGGCGTCAAGATCATCCAGAAAGTTGAGAATAAAAGCCTCATGCAGCATGGGAAGGGTTGGCGCCCCAAATTCATGGCGGCCATGATGGCTCAAAATAAGATGCTTTATGCGCACCGCAAGTTCTGCCGGAAAATCTTTGATTTTTCGTATGCGCTCCTGAACCATTTCCACGCCAAGCACCATGTGCCCCATAAGTCTTCCTTCATCCGAATAGTCGAAAAGGCTTGATGTAACGGCCAGTTCCTCCACCTTGCCGATGTCATGGAGCAGGGCTCCGGCCATGAGGAGGGAGCGATTAATAGAGGGATATAAGGAGGATACCTTGTCAGCCAGGCGGCATACACGCAAGGTGTGCTCCAGAAGGCCGCCAAGATAGGCATGATGCATGGATTTTGCGGCTGGAGCTTTTTTGAATTTTTCAAAAAATTCCGTGTCATTAATGAACTTAAGCAGCAGTTTCTTAATGTATGGGTTTTCAGTGCTTTTGGCAAAACTTTTGAGTTCCTCCGCCATCTCCTCAACATTGCAGGAGGTTGAAGGAATAAACATGGTCAGGTCAACGTCATCTTCCGGGATTTTCTCCACCGCCGTTATGATGAGCTGCAGGTTGCCTTTGTAGGTTTGCGACTGGGCCTGTATTGAAACAGCCTGTCCGGGAGTGCATTCCTTTTCCCAGCGATCGGCCTCATCCCATATACGACCGGTGAGTTCGCCAGTCTTGTCCATTATCTTGAGGGTGAGATAGGGTTTCCCTGCCCGGGTTTCCGCCCGGGTCATCTCTTTTAAAAGAAAGACACCTTTGACTGTCTGGCCATCTTCTATGTCACTTATCGTTATGCCTGTTTTCATTAATTTATTCTAATGTGGTCTTGTTTCTAAATAAAATTGCCAGGATGTCCTTCTTGAGCAAGCACACCGGCAAGATTTAGGTTTTAAGTTTTTCAATTTCTGTGTAGAAATAATAACAATATGTACAAACAGGCAATTATCTTAACATTTAACACATAAAACTCAAATCTTAAAACCTTGCCACAATGCATTACCTTGACAACGAAACATACCTTCTGGATCTGCTTGTTCGTCAGCGCTTTATTCTGCCTGAACAGCAGAAGGTGATTCTGCTGCAGAAGGAACAGCAGAAACAACTTCTCAGACGTCAATACCGCGATCAGGGCAAAAGGGAAGTCGGCGAAAAAGAGCGCAGCATTGATCTGGTCGATATTATTGTTTCCCTGAATCTGGTTATTGCCGGCAGCCAGGAAGAATTTCTGACAGAGGAAAAGATAGTTCGTGCGGTGGCAAGCGATCTGGGCCTTCCCTTCAAAAAGCTCGACCCCCTGGAGCTTGATCTGGATATTGTCACCAAAACCATTCCAAAATCCTTTGCCTTGAAACACCTCCTGCTCCCCTTTGCCGTTAAAAACGGGGTACTTGAGGTTGCTATAAACGAGCCGGATAACCGCACGTTGCTTGAAGACATTGCCAAGGCAAATCAGATCAAGGTCAGGGCTCATCTCAGCACCAAAACCGATCTCATAAAGATCCTGGGAGAGTTTTTCGGCTTTCAGTCATCTATTTCCGCTGCGGAAGATCATCTTGCCGGTCCCGGCGTTGATCTGGGCAATCTTGAGCAGTACGTGAGGATTTCTTCGAGCAAGGAACTTACTTCCTCGGACAAAAATATAAAAACAGCGGTTGATCACCTCTTTAATTACGCCTTTGACGAGCGGGCCAGTGATATTCATATTGAACCGAAGCGCCACATGAGCAAGGTCAGGCTGCGTATTGACGGCGTACTCCATACCATATACGACCTGCCCAAAGTGGTTCATGGTGCAATGTTGTCGCGGATTAAATTTTTATCGCGCCTCGATATTGCCGAAAAAAGACGGCCCCAGGACGGGCGTATCAAGGTGGACCGTGAGGGACGAGAGGCGGAAATTCGTGTTTCTACGATTCCTGTTGCCTTTGGGGAAAAGATTGTCATGCGTATTCTCAGCTCTGATATCATGTTTCAGGCAGTGGAGGATATCGGATTTTCGGAGCGGGACCTGTCTGTCTACCGTTCATTCATGCAGTCCCCGCACGGAATCATGCTGGTTACCGGCCCAACGGGAAGCGGTAAATCAACCACTCTTTATTCCACCTTGAAGTATCTGGCCTCACCGGAAGTGAATATCGTAACTGTGGAAGATCCGGTGGAAATGGTGCATGAGGATTTTAACCAGATTGCCGTCCAGCCTCAGATCGATGTTACATTCGGCACCATTTTGCGAAATATTCTGCGTCAGGACCCTGACATCATCATGATTGGTGAGATACGCGATCTTGAAACCGCAACCAATGCCATTCAGGCTGCCTTGACAGGTCATCTGGTTTTTTCCACTCTCCATACCAATGATGCAGTTTCAGCCATAACCCGTCTGCTCGAACTTGGTGTGCAGCCTTTCCTGGTCAGTTCGACCCTTCTCGGGGCCATGGCACAGCGTCTGGTCCGGACAATCTGTCCAAATTGCCAGGAGAATTTTACCATTCAAACCGCAAAACTGAAGGGGTTTGGCTTCCCTCTTCCTGATCAGCCCGAGTTGACCCTGAGCAAGGGGAAAGGCTGCCGGAAATGCAGGGGAACGGGCTTTATCGGGCGCTGCGGAATCTTTGAGATTTTTCCTTTAACCGATCCCATCAAGAAGCTCGTCAGCCAGGGTGCAAACTCCAGCGAAATCGGAAAAGTGGCGATACAGGAAGGCATGACCACCTTGAAAGAGGATGCCTGGAGTAAGGTGATGAAGGGCATCACGACCTATGAAGAGGCGATACGGGTAACCGGATCTGCCTGATGGTTTATCTTGAACTTATTTATTTGTGATTACCACTGAAACTCAGCCAGTCTTGCAGCAGGTACTGTAATGCATTAATAATTCAAAAAATACTGTCTACACAAAAGTCATTCCCGTGAAAGCGGGAATGACGTATAAAAAGGCTGAAGATGAGTGGTAATCAAATATTGATGGTCTCGCAAAAAGCTCTCAAGCTGATCATCCGCCAACGCAATATCAACAAGTTACATACTTGTCGGCGGCGGTTGAGGGGG
>JAHLLM010000058.1 GCA_020444175.1 Desulfobulbaceae bacterium
TATAATTTTAAACAGTAATCATTTACTTTTTCCTTTTGGAACAACTATAAGTTACCGGTGTGCTGGCAACCGTCAACTGGAAGCCGATATGAATATTCTTTCCTATCACCTCTGCATAGAGGCCGATCAGAACCGGATTTTTTCCGGGATAACGCCTTCGTCTGAAGATATTCTTGCCCTGCAGTCTTCTGATGCCGTTATTCTGCCCCAGCCCTGCAAAGAGAGCCTTTATCGGGCCGCATGCCTTCATTGCTCCCATGTTTTCCCTAATTATGATGTTTTTTTTGAATATCAGGGCAAAACAGGGCAGAACAGGCTGTTTCAGGAAATCGATGTTCCCCATCCGCAAACAGTTTCATTTTCCGATGTGAACCAGTTTTCAGTTGATGCCTGTCACCTTGATTTTCCCTTTGTTTTCAAGCTTTCCTGGGGAGGAGAGGGAAGGAATGTTTTTTTAGTAAAATCCGAAAAGGACCTGGCCCTTTGCCTGGAAAAAGCAAGAGAGTCGGAAAAAAGTGGCGGCAAAGGTTTTATCGTCCAGGAATATATCGATACAGGCGGACGAAGTCTGCGGGTCGTGGTCATACATGACAGGTTTATTTCGTACTGGCGCCAGGTTGCGGATGGAGGTTTTTACACAAACCTTGCCAAAGGAGCGGTTCCTGATCATCAATCAGCACCTGAACTGCAGGAAAAGGCCGTGTGCGCACTGCGGGATTTCTGCCATAAGACCGGAATCAATCTGGCTGGGTTTGATTTTCTTTTTGATGCGAAAAACCAAGATCCTGCTGCTCTGTTTCTTGAAATAAATTTTTGTTTTCGATGCAAAGGGCTTGGCGGGGTAGGGGAGTATCACAAACTTCTCGAACAGGGGATAAGTGAGTGGCTGAAGGACATAAGAGCCGCCTCGCAAGATGAAAATCTCTAATTTTATCCAAATATCCGCATCAGGATGACTGTGAAAGAGAATAAAGTCGTTTTTTCTTGTGATGCATTTAGATTTTTCGAGGCAGAATTACCTGGACTGCAATAAAACTGCAGCCCAAGTAATTCACTGGTCTCTGATGAGTCAGATTATGCCTCCACGGTTGTAACCGATTGCTCAGGCTCCTGCGGCTCGTCCGTGTTTGCCTGCTCCTGAACCTCTGCCTTATCGGCAAGGTCAACCTGATGGATAGCCTGCACCTCTCCGTCTTCGGTGAGATAGATTCCTGAACTGCTGATCTGGCCCTGGAGTTCGCCGGAATCATTGACAATGCCAAAAGGGGAATCAGCCTTGGCCAGACAGATGGCACCCACCTCGGCATCCAACAGGCTTTGCGTTACTTCATTTCCCTGCTCGTCGATGCTCCAGATAGACAGTTCGTTAAAAATAGCATCATTTTCATCGATCCAGTAATTGCCGTCCAAATCATATTCTGCCAGTTCGAAAAAACCATTCCCTGTCTGGGTGCCGAACAGCTCCAGCCCGTTGTTTATCGAGCCGTCCTGATTCTGGTCATAGGCCAGGAAACCGCAGCCTGCATCAAGGCAGGCCAGCTGTTCAAGGGTTCCATCCCCGTCCAGGTCAAAGTCAAAGGTCTGATCTTCAAATCCGATTCCCTGGCCATCTATGTCAAGAATTAAAGGATCATGCAGGGGAACAGGGCGAATAGTAAATGAATTTCTGGTTAGCTCAGTGATTGACTGGGTGGAGTTCTGACCGAGGTCAAAGGTTATCCGGCGGCCATCCTCCGTCTTAACCGCCCCCAAGGCCCTGAATTGCATCTGCTGGTCTTCCCTTGTCTCCTGCCAGATCTCCCTGCGTATAGTTGAGCGGTTTATTGAGTTAGAACTCCAGTTTGAAAAATTGTTGAGATCGCCGACCTGTATGGAGTTGGAACGACCTTGAGGAGTATCCTGGAAATGAGAGCGCAAGGTGGTGGGCCAGCTCTGTCGAACAGTAAAAGCCCTTCTGCTCCGGAGTGAAGAAAAATGATAATCAAACAGCGAGGTATGATAGCTCCTCCTGCCAATGCCAAAAAGCGGGGCATTGTTCCGGCCATTGAGGTGAGTCCCGGTCTGGAGCAGGACACTGTTGCGAGTTAGATTCAGAATCTCTTCAACTCGGGCAGCCTGAATACTGGGATCGTCTTCTTGAACAGAGGCAGGCTCCTGCTGAGAAGTAGCGGCGGTACTCCCGTTGCCTGTGACGCTCCCGCTCTCTAGCTCCGGAATAACTGGAGCCGGGGAAGGGTTGAGATTATCTGTCAGGAAATCCTGAAAAGATAAAAGACGAGACCGGCCCACTGGCGTGCCTGTAACAGTATCGGCTTGCCAGGTAGTTTTGGTGGTCTGTTTACTGCTCCTGGCCTGGAGCATAACGAGTGAATCAGAGATTTTCATGGAATTCCTCCTTCATGAAAGTGGATTAACTGAATCCATTCATCAGTAAAAAGGGGAATCCATCCCTGATTCCCTGGATAACCAGGTAAAAATGAGGACAGGAATATCAGGTTGGGACCTGGGAATAGTCTACGTATTCACTCTTGTTTTATCGGCAGGAAGTGTTCGGAGGATTAATTTTTTTGCAACTTCATCATCTTTTCCAGATTCTGTTTTACTCCGGGCTGGTTTGGGTTGAGTTTCAGCGAGGCACTGTAATGTTCGACAGCCTCGCCAATCTTTCCCTGGCTCTGGGAAATAGCTGCAACATAATTATGGGCAAAATAAGCAGAGGGGTCCAGGCGCAGGACTTCAAGGAAATTTGATTTTGCACTTTTCAGGTCTTTTTTGCGCAACATGAGCATTCCAAGGGTAAAGCGACCCCGCGCGTATTTCGGCCGCAGCCGAATGGCTTCTTTGAGATGGAATTCCGCCTTTTCGAGTTGACCTGTCTCCATCAGGGCTCTGCCCAGATTATTATGGAGTGAAGGGTCCCTGCCGGAAAGACGCAGAGCCTCTGTTAAATGGAGTATTGCCTGATCAAATTGACCCTGTTTCGCCCAGAAAACCCCGAAGAAATTTCTGGCTTCTGAATAGTCCGGTCGCAACTGCAGGGCTTGCTGGTAATAGCTTGCGGCCTGCTTGAGTTCGCCTCGGGCTTCAAGGGTCTGGGCCAGGTGAAGATAGGGTCTGGGGTTATCCGGCGCTTTTTGAACACAGTCCGCCCAGAACACGGCAGGGTCTTTCCAGACAGTGTTTCTACTCCAGGTTGCGCCGGCTAAGATGACAATGACAGCCGCGGTTGCCAGCAGGGCGGGAGTCTTTTTTCGGTTGATTGCCTGCATAAACAGCCAGGCCACGGCAAGGCAGAGTCCCATGTTGGGAAGATAGGTTCGATGCTCAAAGGCAATGTCCCGTATGGGAATGATACTTGATTCTACAAGATGGGCCAGGTAGTAGAAGAGAATGCCGAAGCCGACGTAGGGCAGTCGACGGATGACAAAAAAGCCAAGGCCTATAACCAGCAGGTGGCCGGCCAGTGCGGCCAAAACCACAGGGTCGGTTATGGAGCCTGGAAAGGTGACGTGATAGTCCAGATGCAGCCCTGTGGGCCAGAAAAAGAGACGGATGTAGGTCCAGACTATGCCGCTCTGAATGGCAAGATATTGAAGCCGTGACAGGGCCTCGGTCTCCCTGGTCAGGGAATCGGCAGTTTCAAGGGATAAGGGGGAAACATCGAAAACCGTGACTGCAAGCCCATACACTGCAGCAAGAAGCAGAACGCCCATGAGCAGGCCTACTCCCGTTTTTTTGGGGTTTGACTGAAAAAAAACAAGCTCGACAAGAAGAATGGCAAGGGGCAGGGTAACCGTATTTTGCTTGGTAAAAAGAGCAAGACATGCCAGCAGGATTGCTATGGCCCCGAAAAGAAGCCGCTGTTTACTCTCGTCACTGATCCTGGCCCATACGTAGCAGCACATGGAACCGATATAAAAGAGGGCTGCCAGGGAAGCGGAGCGCTGGACAATGTACGTGACTGCCTGGGTTTGAAGGGGGTGGAGGATAAACAGAAGGGCTGTCAGAATGGGAAGCCAATCGCCTGTTTTTTCGGGAAGAGTCCCCTTTGGGCAGCGCATCAACCCCTGAACAAGGAAAAATACGGCACAACCGGCCAGAAAGTGGATAAAAATATTAACCACGTGATAACCGGCAACCTCAAGGCCGTTGAAATTGTAATTCAGGGCAAAGGTGTAATAGCTGATAAATCTCAGTTTGGCGTATTGCCAGAGACTTGCCAGGTCATCAAGGTGTTTGATGGCGGGATTGTCGATGATAGAGGTTTTATCATCGAAATAAAAAGGGACATCCAGCGTGTGGCCGTATACGCCGGCCACAGCTGCCGCCAGTATCAGAAGCTGCAGCCACTTTTTTTCCAGGAGGAGAGGGATCATGTATCATCCTTTTTATACTTTTCTTCTTCCAAAATGGCCAGTTTCTGAACAAGCCGGCGTAATTTCTGCTCTTGCCTGGAACGGTCAATGTCCATGTTGAGCATTTTTATGAGGATCAGTCCCATCCCAGAGACAATGACCAGTATGGGAGGATAGGAGACGCCGAGCTTGTGGGCAATGACGTCAATGAGTTTCGGGAAAACCCCGGCAATCAGAACCAGGATGGCAATAATAAACCACCAGAGGGCATAACGGGTGTGGAGAGCATCTCTTCGAACAAGAAAGAAGATTTTAACGGCAATTAAAACAGCTATGAGTGCCGATGTTATTTGATAAGAGATCACATGTCCTCCGGCTTAATAATTTAGGTGTTCAGTAACAAATAAAAAACATTCAAAAAATGCGCTTTAGCCATAGGCAGACTGAATGAATGTCGAATGTCGAACAGGGAATGTTGAATTAAGAAGTTTTGTTGTAACTACTCACCCTGTATCCACCTTTCTTCCGATAACACAGCAGGTTCGGTACCCTGTGAGCCGTTACGTTTTGTTTTTATTTTGTTTGGCTGTACCGACACTTGTCACAAAAATTGATATCAATTGATTGTTTTCATCCAGCAACGCGTCAAGCTTAGATGCCGGTTTTATTAAATTGGCTTTTACAATTATAAGGAGCCATATTCTGGTTTCTCTTAATTCTTTCAGCGCTAATCGCATTTTATGGATAAAGTCTGCTCTTGATTCAGCGCTTTGGGCTTCACCATAGTTTGGTGCCGGTGATGTCCCGCTTCGAATGAGTTGCTTGGAGATATGATTGCCGGTTATTGTTTTTGGCAACGACTCTGCTGTTCGAATAACGCGTACTGCAAAGTCGACAAGACGGTCCTCAAGGTCAAATACTTCATGTGACTTCGACATTCATCATTCCCTGTTCGACATTCGACATTTAAAAATGGTACCTGCTCAGCTCAGTTATTATTCGGATGCATTAACTTGAAGCTGAAAACTATCATTTCATTCCATTTTCTTTGGAAAGTACAGAGTAGTATACATCTTTTACCCTGGCGGCAACACTGTCAATATGAAAATTCTCCCTGAAACGCTCAAGCCCTGTCCGGCTCATCTGGTTTCGTTTTTCCGGGTTATTCTTCACTTCCGACAATGCCAGGGCAAGATCTGCGGTGTCTCCGGGTCGGACGAGCAGACCGTTTTCTTCATGTCTTACCACCCAACCGGTGCCGGAACCGGGAATATCGCTGACCACAAGAGGTTTGCCGAAACGCATGGCTTCCAGCAGCACAAGGCCGAATGCCTCCGTGCGCTCAACGGACGGAAGGCAAAAACAGTCGCAGGTTGCCAGAAGTGCGTTCAATTTTTTTTCAGGCTGTGATCCGGGCAGCAAGACAGAATCAGCCAGCCCGAGTGAGGAAATTTGCTTCTCAAGGCCAGCCCGTTTTTCACCTTCGCCGATAATGAGCAGTCTGCTGTCTTCTAGTTTCTGCATAGCCTTGATCAGCACCTCATGGCCCTTATAATAAGTGAGCCTGCCCACCGTCAGTATCCTGAATTTTGTATCACCCCACATCCTGTCAGCCCAGGAAATAAGATTGTCGTCAGGATCCTCAAGACGTGCCGGATCGAGCCCCAACGGTATTACCCGGGATTTATCCTGCCATGGTTCGAGGGCGCTGCTTGTTTGCAGATAGGGAGGTGAGGTGGCAATGACTGTGCTGGACCTGGAAAGGAGCATCTGCTCAAAAGGGCGATAAAACCGGTAGGCCAACTGCATTCTGCGATCAATGCGGGAGGCAACCACATCGGCATGCCAGTGTATGACCCAGGGAATACGTTTGGCTGCCGGCAGGGTCAGAGCCCAGAAAGCGGAGACATTGGGCACGTGAAAATGGAGCAGGTCCGGCTTGAAATCTCTGATAATCCTGGAAAGCCGAACAGGAAAAGAAGGACTGATGGGGGTATAGAGGAGATTTCCGTAGCAAGGTGCCCTCCATACCGCCCACGGGTGCTGTTGCGGGTCGTCTGTTTCGTCCGCTGCATGGGCATGAACCAGGGTAGCGGCGTTTACGTCAATTTTATGCAGGGCGGGCAGCAGATCGCCGAGAAAATATTCTATTCCTCCGGCAACCGGTGGAAAGAATTTACCAATGTGGAGAATTTTTGTTTTCTGGACACTTTGGCATGCAGCATCATTCATGAATTATTTCCACGTGCTTCTCTGCCTTTGCTATGCAGAGAATAAAGGAGTGCAACATATAAAAGAACACGGTGAACCAGGAATTAAAAATTCGCGATTTGCCTGTTTGTCTCTGTTTCATCATAACCGGCACTTCCGTGACTCTGATATTGGCTTTACGGAGGAGCATGAGGACACCGAGATCCTGATAATCGAGAATGGTTGCCTGCCTTGAAGCGAGAAGCTTCATTGCTCTGTAACCGTAGATCCTCAGTCCGGAAGTAAGATCCTCATAACGGAGTCCTGTTATTGTCCGGAAAAAAGCCCAGGCAATATGTCTGGCTGTACTGCCCCGTTGCGGGCAGGCCCCAATAACCGCCTCTGCCTGATTATTGAGGACCGAGTCAAGCATCTCAGGTATGGTTTCCGGAAGATGCTGGCCATCGGAATCAAGGGTCACGGCACAGCGGTAACCGTGCCTGAGTCCGTATCTTAATCCGGCCTGCATGGCGCCCCAGGCTCCCAGGCGGGTAACGAGAGTCAGGACCAAAGCACCTGCTTTGCGGGCAATCTCCGCAGTTCTGTCCGTGCTGGCATCGTCAACAACAATAATATCGCAGCCAACGGTTTTCTGCAAACGAGAGATTACCTCTCCCACGGTTGCTTCTTCATTCCAGGCGGGAATGACTGCCAGCAGCGGCCCGTGACCGGCTGCTGAAAATTTTGCTGCTATGCTGTCCGGATAAGTCATGGTTTTTTCCCACCTCCGTGGGATACGGAGTTTGTTGTCCGCTTCCATCTATTGAATAACCAGATTGTCAACAGAAACCGTCCCCTGACTTATGGTCAGGGAGCCGATAATTTTCGTAGCCGGTATGCTGTTGGAATATTCACAGTTAAATCCTCCGCTCAGGCTGACCTCGATATTGCGGTCCAGGAGGAGGTCTTCGTAAAAGATGACGGCATGGCTTTTAATGATGTCGCCGTCAATTGCCGTGTTATAGGCGGCTTGCAGGGTGCTGAAATCGAAAGAATCGATCATGGCCGGCAGAAGGGGACATGATGCAACGTCAACGTAAAAGGATTGGCTGAAAAAATCAGAACCAAGGGTGTTGGCCGCTGTCAGTGAAACGCTGTAGATGCCCGGTTGTTCGTAAAGATGCACCGGACTCTGTACGCTGCTTGTTTGCCCGTCCCCGAAATCCCATAGCCAGCTATTGGGGAACCAGGCGCTGCTATCTGTAAAATCGACGATAAGAGGGGCATTGCCACTTAACGGTGCGGCCGTAAAATTTGATGAAGGAGGCTGCAGGTCGGTAACCGCGCTATAGAGGTCCAGCCTTGGAGTGGTGATACTGTTGCGGGGATCTGTTACAGGCACGCCGGTACCTGTTAACTGACTGAAAATATCATCAACACTGAAAAGACTGTCCAGCTCTTTGAGAACAGCAACAGCCCCAGCCGCATGGGGAGCTGCCTGCGATGTTCCGGCCTTTGTGGACCCCGCTGCAGTTATCAGGGAGCCAGGAGCAAGAAGACTGAGAAAACTTGCGCTGTTGGAAAAGCAGGTCACTTTATCGGCGGCCGAGGAGCTGTCCGAGCATCCGGAATAGGTGATGCCGCCGACATTTGCGTCATAAACAGCGCCCACGGAAAGGGCGTCAGGAGCACAGGCCGGGGAGCTCAGCCCGCTTGTGTTTCCCTCATTGCCGGCAGAAACCACTGTAGTAATGCCGGCCTTTTTTAATGCTGTTATGGAACCTGCCAACTCATCCGCGGGGCAGGGGGAAGAATAGGAATTGCCGTCGCCGATGCTCATATTAACCGCGACAATATTATAGAGGTCCCGGTTGGTAAGTACCCAGTTTATGGCACTTATTATGTCGCTGTACCAGGCTGAATTTCCGTCAAAAACGTCGAGTCCGATGATTTTTGCGCCCGGAGCCACTCCTGCCACTATGCCGGATACGTTGGTGCCATGTCCGGTAGAATCGAGGCTATAATCTTCAGGGGCAACATCCTGTGCATAGGCAACCCGGCAGGATGCCGGAGTGTTGGGGGAGGTGCAGCTCCCAAAGGCCGCATGGGTATAATCTATACCGGTATCAAGTACAGCCACGGTCGTACCGGTTCCCGTCAGCCCGTTTCCATGGACCACTGGAGCGTCAATGAGGTCGAGACTGTCAGCAAGGAGAGGGAAAAGGACGCGGTTTTCTCCGACAAAAAACACTTCATCCATTGCCAGCAGTTGGGTGAGAATCTGGCTGGTTACCGCCATGTGCACAACAGGCAGGAAGGTATAGTCGTTTTTTATCTGAAAATCTGCGGCAGAAAGCTTTGAAAAAACGAGATGCTTTCTGCCGGCATATCGCCTTGCTTTTTCGTTCAGAATTTTTCTGTCCTCGAATTTAAGGCTTTGATCTCTCATTCTTTTATTGGCAAAATTTCTTATATCGCTCTCTTCAAAATGGAGGAGAATCTCAATTTCTCCTGCTTCCTCTAGTTGGGTCAGGATACCCGGCTGCAATTTCCCGGAATCAACAAAAGGCTGCAAATCGGTAATTTTTCCATTCTTGCTCTGGGCGCAGGGATGCAGGAGAGTCATGCAAAGAAAAAATACCAGGATGCCTGCGGCCTTGTTGTTGATCATTTGTTTTTCAAGTGAGTGTTTTTTTGAGGATAATAAGGAGATGATGCAATTTTTGAACCAGTTTTGCAGGGCGAGGGCGTTGGCGTTTATTTACTGTTAAATCAGTATGTTGATCCTTTGTGGTGAGCCCGTGTCGGCAGGAGAAAACAGGAAATTGGGTTATATCTCCTGTTATGAGGGGCGTTTGACCAAACCGGTGGGGATATGGAGAGCTACAGTTACATCATCCTGAGATAATTATTAAAGGGTTCGTATTATGCCCCTGAGGGTGAAAACCCACTCAACTGCTGTTGACAGTCATGTAACATGCGGGTGTTACATTGGCGGGTGATGCGTTTCTGGACTTTTGGCGAGACCATCAATTATTGGGGAAAGTATTTTTTTTACTTCCGGGTCGGTGACAGTTGCCACCCAGTTTCCGGTTGCGGTCGGATCTTGTTTTGCCCAGTCTGTGACAATGGAACTCAAGGCGGCAATCTGTTTTTCGCTGTCAATCTGGTTTGTTGCCAGGAGCCAGTCCGCAGCCTGTTTGGAATTGCTTCTTGCCCAGAAGCGGGCAACGGTAGTGACTGCTTTTGTCATTAAATCGTGGTCATCAATCTTTACCGCCCACTGACTGGCCTTGTCCGGCGAGAACTGGGTCCATAGATTAAACTGCCTGGCAATAATGACATTATTCTCTTCGGTTTCAGGCAGGCGGATGGTCCAGTTGGCAAGCCCTATCATATCCTGCACAGACCAGGTGGCGATGGTGTTGGCAACGAGTTTGGCGCGAACGGTTTCATCGTCAAACTGCAGAGCCCACTCCATTGCGGACTGCGGATCTTCCTTGGCCAGTGTTTTGCCGATTACTTCCAGGACTTCATGTCGAGCATGACTGTCTTCAAGCTGCAGAGCCCATTCATAGGCAGCCTGAATATCCTGCTCCACCCACTGACTGGCTATAAGATTGTGAGAGAAGAGAGAGAGTTTTTCATCAGTTATCTGGCCGACCCAATCGAGAGCCTCGCCGGGAACCTCAGCATAAAGGGCTGGCAGAAAAGCACTGACAAAGGTCTGCATGTCTTCCTGATTTTCCATTTGTTCAAGAATATCAAAGGAAACAGAGGTGTCGTCCTTGGCAAGCATGCTTCCGAGTTCTCTCAGTTGCTGTTTTCTTTCTTCGGGATTTATGATTTTCAGCGTTGCTGCGATGATTTCATGCAGTTGATCATAGGGTAATGCCGACAGTTCCCCTTTTGCCGTGATGGTTTCTTTTCGGGTATTTATTTTTGAATTTTGAACGGTTGATGAAGGGGATTGACTAACTGGGGTTATTGGCTGAAGGCTCTTTCTTAAAGTTGCCGGCAAAGGCGGCGCTCCAGGTTTTAATACAAGCTTGTTTTTTTTCTCTTTTTGCGCAGCTGTTTTACCAGCAACAGGGCTTTTCTTTTGCGGATTTATTTTTGGGGGCCGGGAAGCAGGGGGCGCATCGCCTTCAGAAGGTGGCTGTGCAAGGGAAGTAGTCGAACCAGGAGAAACAGAATCCGGACTGGCCGATGTTTTGCCCTTTTCCACATCACCAGGAAAAACAAACAACCAGACCAAGGTGGCAATCACGGTCAGAGCAAAGAAGGCGAAACCTGCTTTTTCTTGATTATTCATGGGGTTTTCATCTTTCTCGAAATGTTGTTTTTTCGAAATGGCATACTGTCAATGAATAGGTCTCCCCATTTATGGTATTGTTCCGGAAAATTTTTATGTCAATAGATTATTGTTTTAAGAATCAGGAGGACGGAATCTAAGTCCTCAGTGCTCAGCCCTTTTTCCCCCTCACTCTTCACACCTCCCGCCCCGCTTAGACCTCAGCCCTCAGTCCTGCTTTCCCGCCTCACGCCTCACTCTTCACCCCTCACATCCTAGGGCATTGTTGGATCAATGCAGTAAGGCATGATATCCCATACACATTCCCAGTCAGAGGTCAGAATCGGATTTTGCGTGCCGTTGTGGCATGCCATTCCTCCATCTGTTGGATCGCCGATATACTGTCCGCTTCCTCCGCATGTTGCAGGGCCGGCACCCGGCCATGGTTGTGGGTTGGGACCGTTCCAGGCGGTATTGGGGGTGAGGTTGACCATGCCGTTCAAGTGGCCGGGGTCTGGTCCTGTTTCCTGGTGGCAGGCAATACAGTCGCGGCTCATGTGGATTTCATGGGCTCCGGCGAAATAACTGCCCCCTGTCATCCCAGAGCCGACAGGAATGCCGTGGCAGGAATTACAGTCATTGTAGTCCGCTCCGGCACCGACATCATTGCATGTCCCTGATCCGTCCCAGATGCATTCCCAGTATGGGGTGGTGTCTGGATTATCCATGGGTGCCGGTCCTCCCCAGGTGGCGCCCCAGTGACAAGGTAAGGTCAGGGGAGGCATTTGGGGAGGCTGGGAGTTGAGCGCTCCGCCGATGGGACCGTTAAAGCCTCCGCAGGTAAAGGTATAAGGAGTGCCGGAATTGCCGGGATAGGGGATTTGGTCTCCGCCTGAATAGGTGGTGATTTCAGGTCTCAACCTGATCATGCCGTCCGTGTGGGAAGGATCATTGTTTATGCCGGGATTAAGCTGTGTTTGATGGCATTCTGTGCAGGGCATGCCATGAAACATATGAGCCCCTCCTGCCGGAAGGGTGTGGCAGCTCCCGCACTGGGTCTCTGTAATGCAAGTTTCCGCGGTGGCGGTAGCCGTCACACTGGAAGTATTGCCGGCGCCGTCAGTGACGCAAAGCCTGTAGGAGTACTGCTGGCCATCGGTTCCCGAGTCGGCATAGGAAGTTGCAGTTGATTGACCGATATAGCGCAGAGCCCCTGATGAGCAGTCTGCTGGAGGCGTCGGGCCGTCACTGCGGCGCAGAATAAAAGTCTGATACTGGGTCAGGCCGCTGCCGATATCGGAAAAACCCTGCCATGTTAACTGAATGGGATTTGTCATACCGGTTGCGGTCAATGTTCCTGTTATTGGCGGAACCCTGTCGATCTTAATCGGTTCGTCGCTTCGGGTTTTGATCGTTTCGATATTGCCGGCTCTGTCGATGGAGTAATAGCTTATGGCGTCATACACGCAGCTGTTTCCGGCACCGCAGGATGTTGTCATAGTGTCGCTGCCGAGAAGCACCGGCGTGCACCCTGTGCCGAAGCATCCGAAAATTCCGGTTGCCGGATCAACCTCCGAACCTGCATAATCTGCCGTATAGTCGTTTGGGTAAATGCTCACAGGCACCTCATAGTTCTGCCATTCCGAGGCGCCCTGCAGGATATTCCCCCAGCTTGATGGCGCGGTGGAGTCGGATATGAGCAAGGCGTCATAGGAATCGAGGCTGGTGACAAAAGACGATGTCTTCTGGGAAAGGGCTCTGACGATCCTCATCCGGAACTCATCACCGTCCCTGACGGTGGGCCTCATATCCAGAACGATAAGATAGGAAACGGTTATGGGCGAGACCGGAATGGAGAGACCTGTGAAATGCCATTCGCTCCCCGTGTAGACCACTTCCCTTGTGTTTGAAGAAGCGATAAGAGTGTCGCCGTCATCAAGGGCATTACTGACTGAACCATTGTCTTCATAAATTTTAACAAATTCAATGGCACCCGGTTCGTAAAACATAAACCAGGGCTCGAAAATCATATCAATGTCAGTCACCGTATCCGTGTAATTATTGGCAGGGGTATTGTTGTTATAGGTTGCCAAGGTAAACGTGCTGACCAGGACTTCGCTGTCCTGCTGCACCCAACCGCCTGGAGGATTTGTGCCGTCTCCAATGACGACATCAGGCATGGCGCAGGCTAAATTGGCGGATTCCGTCAGTTGGCCGAAGCTGTCCTTGTAGCAGATCGTGTAATATTTCGTATCACCGTTTATAAGCCCTAAATGGTCAAAGTTGGTATCGGTGCCGAGATAAACCTGAGTGCCGTTTGTGCAGCCCGTACTAGAGGCGTTTGACTGCTGACGGATTTCATAGGGTTCGGTGCCGTGCATGCCGCTGCCTGCATCTGCTGCCTGCGTCCAGCTGATAGTGCAGATGCCGTCAGTGGAAAGGGTCGTGGCAGATGCCTGTTCAACGGGTCCAACGGCATCAATTGTACGTAGCAGCGATTCCGTTGCCTGGTCCATGCCCCCTCCGGAGGAGGCCCGGAAGGTCAGGTCGACACTTGAGCCATTTGACAGGGAAATTTCCGCGCTGCAGGTGTAGGGTGAAGCCGTGCCGCTGACCGTACCTTCCAGCCAGGAGCCGCCGCCGTTGGTGCTGTACTCACAGCGGTATACCCTGCTTTCCGCATCGTCAAATTCAGCGGACAGGGTGAAGGTGCCCGCAGTAAAGGCACCGTCGTCCGGTGTCACTTCGAGGCTGGCGGGTACAAAAAGAGGTGCTGTCGTGTCAAAGGCATTGACGGCAAGCGGGTAGCCCACGTCATTGACCTCAGAAGGCCTGCCTTCGGCCGCATCGTTGCTGTCCAGAGTTTCCAGCCACAGATAAACGGTGGGACCCTGAAGATTTTCAAAAACAGTGGTGAAATAAACATCCGTGTCATTGGGAAAGGGTTCGAGATGCTGGAGCACTTTAATGCCGGGATTGTTCCAGTCGTTGTTTTCCGTCAGCCAGATGCCGCCGTCGAGATATCTGAGGCCGGTGCCCGAGACATGAATCCCTGTCTGGTTGTCGTCAAGGTTCGTGTCCGGTGTGACGGAATCGATAACCGGATAGGTGGCGAGGAGAAGAGAAAAATTTGTATATGCATAAAATCCGTTTTCAAGGGGGATTGGCTGGGCGGTCCCCATGGTCGGGTTAAAGGCAGTGAAAGCAGTGTCATCGATGTTATAGTAATGCTCGCTGCAGTCTCCCAGTGCCGTGTATTTGTTCGTGAAATTCTGTCTGAGCGATTTTCCTGCCCATTTTATGGCCACTCCGAAAAGAGTATTTTCGTCAATGGAGACGGTGGTGCCAAGGGGAAATTCCTCCATGCCGTTTCCGGCGTGGGAAAGGACGGGCGATTCGTAAATAAGGGTGGAACCTGCCGGGTTTCCCTCAGTTCCCCCGGCATAAATGGCAAACCTGAAATCATCGCCGCTGTTCATCTGATTGTTGTAAATCCGCAGGGACGTTATTTTGACATTATAGGGAGCGGTCATCTCCATATAGAAACTTTTGTTGACATAATCCAGGTTGCCGCTGCTGTGGTCGTATGTTCCATACTCAAAATAGGCACTGACAGCCCCTGGCTGTAAAAGAGAAAAGAGAGCCGTTGTAGTGAAAGCCAGAGCAAACCTCAGGAAATTCAGAAATATATTTTTACCTTTTGTTTTCATTATTCACCTCCCGGGCAGCTCCACCTGGGAGTCTCTGTGCCGAAATGACAGTTGATGTTGGAGCAGGTTTTCGGTGTTACGGAGTTGCCGGGCTCGCCCTGGTAGGCAGTGAGCGTCGGTTCCTGGTTAAAGCCGTCCGTCCGGTCATATGAACCCGATCCCCAGGGGACAGACTTACTCCAGGCAGACGTTCTGATATTGACTTCAACTGAGCCGTTGGCGTGGGCGCCGCCGTAGTGACATTTGGAGCACTCGAAATACCCTGTGGCGTCGGAGCCATAGATATCCGCGCTGGGATTCAAATCGCTGCTGACGATGATATGGCCACCTTCAATACCGTTTGACGGGTCGTAAGAAGCGGTGATATGGGCTCCCTTGCCGCCGTCAAACTGGTCGTTGACGTTGAGTCCATCGCCCGGCACAGGCGGATAGCCGTGACAGCTGTCGCAGTCCATGGCAAGAGTGGTGCTGCCCCAGTCGGCGTGGCCTCCCTGGTGACAGGAAATATTGGAGCAGGTGCCGCCCGAGTAGGTAAAACTGACGCCTCCTCCGGCTTCGACATCATAGACTCCGTTGACGTGGTTGGCCTGACTGGTAATGCTGTTGCCGGTTGCTGTGGTGGCGGCATGGCAGTACTGGCAATTGTTGCTGCCGTGTACCTGATGGCTGTTGGCCTTGGGCGAACCGTTTGGATAATCGGGACCATAGGCATGGCAGGAATCACAGGCCAGGGGGCCGCCGCTTCCCCACACCGCAGAAGTGTAAGATGGGATAGTTCCGGTTGCCACCGAAGTACCGTTGCTGTGACAGTAGATATTACCGCAGGCTCCATAGCTGCTTCCCGCCTGGCGGTAGATAACGGGGCTTGACTGGCCGGCGTAGGTACCGTTTGTGGCAACGGCGGACTCGAAAGCCACTGTTATCTTGCCGTCGACATGGTAGCGCTGGCCATAGGTGTAGCTGGAATACGGGGTCTGGTTCAGGGTGCGGCTGTTGGAAACCGTTCTGTCATGACAGACGCTGCAGTCATAATCCGCTGTATGTCTGCTATGAGAACCGGTGTTGATCGGCACTGCCGAGGCGGGATCTCCGCCGTGGCAGCCGCTGCAGTCGGACGGCATGGCAGCACCGCCCCAGGTAATATCTGTGACATTCGGGGGTGTGTAGGGTGCTGAGGCACTGGTTCCCTGGCTATGGCAGAAGAGACTGTCGCAACCTCCGTAATCCGTCTGTGGGGAGGGATCGCCGGAATAATTACCGCTGCTTGCAGTTACGCCGAATGGAAAGGACTCACTGAACGTTACATCGATATTTCCATCAACATGGCTGACGCGCCGGTTATGACAGTTGACGCAGCCTGTGTAGTTCCAGTCGAAGTGACAGACCTGGCAGCTCGCGTCCTGGTCGAATTTATAGCTAAGATGCTTGGCGTGGCTTCCGGTTGCCATGGGGGTGCCTGCACCTCCCAGATGCCCACCGGAATTATGGCAGCCAGTGCAGGTTGCAACCGTATTGCTAAATGGCGTGCCCCAGACCGGGGTTTCCATATAGGTCGGCGCATCGGTCGGATTGACACTTCCCTGGGCCGAACTGTGACAGTAGAGATTGTTGCAGGTGGAAGGTGGCGTGAATTTTTCTTTATCTGCGGGGTATCCCTGATCGGCGGGCACAGTATCGTAAACGTCGATATTGGTGTCCACATGCTGTTCAGGGGCGGTTGTTCCCTGCACGGCACTGTCATGGCAACTGCCGCATTCTGTGAGGCTGAGATGAACGGTATGGCTGCCTGTTGACGGCGAAAGGGCATGGCAGCTGCTGCAGTCGAGTTCAAAACCATCGTCGAGCCAGTTTTCAGCATACCCGGAAAGGGCATTACCGATGGCATCCTGGTGGCAGGCATCACAGACATTTGTTTCCGCCAGGTCAAACATGCCGTCGCCATTCGCATCCGTGCCTGAATGAAAATAGGGAAAATTGTTGGTGTCGTGGCAGGTGCCGCAGGTAACGCCTGCAAGAAGGAGGTGGCCGGGATGTTTGCCGCCGGCGCCGCCTGCACCCGGTGCAAAACCTGCTTCATGCTCATGGCAGATAAGGCAGTTGGTCTGGGAGTTATGGGTGTTGTTGCTGCCGTCGTAGGTCCAGTAACCGGTATTTGAGTGACATACCTGACAGACTCCGGTCGGGGTAATCGAGCCACTGTCATCCACAAAACCGCCGTGGGGATTAAAAAAAGAAATAATCTGATTGCCGAATGGGGTCTTTATCTCTTTTCTCAGGAACTGTCCGTAGAAGAGACCGAATGTTTTACCAACCATGTCTGAAGCAACGATTCCGGCAACGGTAATTGATGAGGCATCGGCCAGAATGGTTTCATAGGTTACTCCCTTGGGATTTAAGGCGTCGGCCACGAAAATAAGTCCGCGGTCAGGGGCTGTTTTGGCCGACCATCTGCCCGGGTTCGTCCAGTCAGCTGCAGCATAGCCAAGGGTATAGGTAATTGTGGTATTCCCGCCGGCAGTGGTGACTGAGTTAATGGTGCCGGTGACAAGATACATGTCCGTGAGCAGGAAATCTTCGCTGATATCAGCGACACCGGCAAGTTGTCTCTGGAAATGCGGAGCATGACAATCCGTGCATTCATTGGACCATGTCTCCGTGCCATTTACAGTCAAATCCGAGTGCATGCCAACTGCCGGCGCACTGCCTGCCGGACCATGGCAGCGCAGGCAGATAAAATTCTTGACCGTGTCGTCAAGGGTGTCCTGCGGTGCTTCCCAGGAGTCGACATCCGTCAAGGTAAACTCATGGCAGTCAACGCAGCCGATTCCGTGGGCGGCATCATGGGGTGCATGGAGAAATGTCGTCTGTGCCTGTGCGTGAAGAAGAGGCGCAGCTCCTGCCAACAAAAACGCAGTCAATAGTGTTTTTTTCATTTAAAAACCCAAGGTTATTTTATTCATTTGAAGCAGGCATGTAGTTTTCTTTTCAAATTTTTCTGTTTTTCCTATCGTAACGTTGGAAAACCGCCTGGGTTTTCCTGCCATACATTTGTAAAATCCCAGGTGCTGTATATGGCATGGGGCGTTGTTGTATCCTGGAGATTTTGTACGGTGTCGGCTGTTGCAAAGAGGCTTTGGTCTTGGAGACCTCCGCCCTGATTCATTATGTTGGCAGTGGAGCTATAGTACAGATCACTGGCTACACTGAGTTCGTATCCGCTGAACAGTCCAACGCTGTCATCAGCGGTATTGCCGGCAACATCTCCAATTGAAAAAGAGTTAGAAATATTCACATTGGATGCATAGCCTGTAAATCCGCCGACGGAAGAAAATCCTGTCACTGAACCGGTGGCGTAGGAATTGGTGATTGTTGCAGGGGAGGCATATCCAAGCAACCCGCCGACCTGGTTTCTGCCGGTTACGTCAGCGGCGGCAAAGGAATTGCTGATCGTGACATCGCTGCCATAACCCACAAGCCCTCCTATGCCGGTCAGGTCTGCCGTGACACTTCCTGTTGCATAACAGTTGTGAATGATCGAGTGATTCCCAACTCCGATTAATCCACCCACACCCAGATAGCCGGAAATGAAACTGGTAGTATTTATCAAAGTTACATCAGCGTACGAATTGCTGATAACTCCTGAGCCATGATATCCCACCAGACCGCCAACATAATTATATGAAGCAGTTATACTTCCGGTAGCAAAGACGTTGGAAATCGTTGCTCTATAGGCATCCCCGGCAAGAGTGCCGGTTCTATAATTTCCTGCAATAGTAACATTTACCAAGCCGATGTCTTGTATGGTGGACGCCTTGTTTTTTGAATTATCGTATATGTCACCAAACAGGCCGATACTATTTGCCGTAGGCCTGTTTATAAAAAGATTTGCAATCGTATGCCCATCTCCGTCTAATTCGCCGACAAAGGGAACGGTGCTTGAGCCGATCGGTGACCAGCCGGATGCGGAGTTCCATGGCTTGCTGCCAGTGCCGGACGCCGTGTCGGCAGCATCAATATCCGCCTGTAAAATAAAATGTTTATCCAGCTGTGTTCTCATTTCGTGCAACTGGGTGAGCGTGCAGATGGAAAAAGCCGACTCTGATGTCAAACCATCAATTCCCGGCTCTGATGAGTTAGCGAAAGGCGTGTTGGTCAAATGAGTGCCCGAACAATGCGGCGAGAAGGTTATAGGACCTGAATAAGCGGTTACCGGTGCATTAACTCCGTCATTGGCTATGCCATAAATGTAATACGTATTGCCAGGGACGAGGTCCATGGTAAACCAGGCACAGCTCTCATCAATGCCTTCTCCGGCAGCAGCGCATTGCCCGGTAAGGGCTGTCCCATCTATTCCCGTGTTGTCGGTATCCAGGTAAAAAGCCGTCGTGGCAACATCATCACTGTCTTCCAATGAATAGGTGATGGAAAAAGAACCAATTTGAGTTGCATCACCATTGGGAGAAGAGATAGACAGGGTAGGGACATCGTTTTGCCCGGAAGTCGGATCGCATACATCCCCAATACCATCGCCATTGGCATCTTCCTGCAATGTGTTGGGGTGGATTGGACAATTATCAACACTGGTACAGATCGTGTCGCCATCAATATCATCCGGGTTGTCGAGTGGACAGGGATCAACATCCCCGCACAAGCCATCGCCATCAATATCATTATCCGAGTCAAACGGGCAAGCATCGCAGACATCGCCAATGCCGTCGCCGTCTCCGTCAACCTGACTTGGGTTGGCGGTACCCGGACAGTTATCTTTGCTGCTGTAAACGCCATCATTATCAATGTCGATTCTCAGGATGGGAAAACCCCCAGGGTTTTCCTGCCATACATTTGTAAAGTCCCAGGTGCTGTAAGCGGCATGGGGTGTTGTCGTGTCCTGGAGATTGGCGACAGCGTCAGGAGAGATATTTACTGCCTCTTGATTTAAAAGTGCTCCCCCACCGAGGTTTATCACCGTTGCGCTGGAATTATAAAACAGATTGTCATCCGGGGTAGCAGAGTAATACCGCCCACCCGCAAAGGCACCGACCAGATTGGCAGAGGATGTATTGCCGGTAACATCTCCAATGGAAAAAGCGTTACTGACATTGGGGGACATGAGATTTCCCATGAATCCACCTACATTCAGGACTCCTGTAACATTACCGGTACTGTAACTGTTGCTGACAGTTCCCGCGTAATAGATATAGCCAATAAGTCCTCCAACGTAATGGTGGCCGGCGACATTTCCGGTCGCATAGGAGTTGCTGAGCGTCATATCCCTGCCAGAGCCTATAAGGCCGCCGACACAATCTCCGCTTCCTGTAACGTCGCCGGTTGCATACGTGGCTGAGACATGTGCAAAGCCGGCGCCGCCAATCAAACCTCCAACATAGTTTGTGCCGCTGACAATAGTGCTGGTGTAAGAGTTGCTGATTGTCGCATAGTAACCATTGCCGACCAGTCCGCCGGTATAATCATAGGTACCGGTAACCTGTCCGGATGCAAAAAAATTGCTGATTATAGCATGACTTCCGTCTCCGGCGAGGGCTCCCACCCATCCCTTACCCGTAATATCGGCGTTAACCAGACCTATATTGGAAACACTTTCCGGGGCAACCTGCGTAAAATTGAGGGTGCCAAAAAGGCCAATATAGTAAGAGGTTGGCCGATTAATGAAAAGATTGGATATTATGTGTCCGTTCCCATCAAATGAACCGGAAAAAGGTGTACTTGAATTGCCAATCGGCAGCCAACCGGAAGAAGTGTTCCACGGTTTATTCCCTGTGCCGGAAGAGGTGTCAGATGCATCGATATGTGCCCGTAACACAAAGCTTTTATCCAGTGCATTCCTGACCTCGTTGAGCTGAGTAAGTGTACAAATGGAAAATGCTGTCTGAGGAGTTAATCCATCAACTCCAAATTCAGCAGAGTTGGCAAACGGGCTATTGGTTAAACGGAAGTCTGAACAGTAAGGGGTGATTGTAATTGGTCCGGAATAGCTCTTGATTTCAGGATTTGTTCCATCACTGGCAACACCGTAAATATAGTAGGTGTTGTTCGGGGTTATGTCCATTGTATCCCATGTGCAGGTGACATCCGTTCCTTCCGGAGCGGCAGAGCATGCACCTGTAATTGGAGTTCCATCAAAACCGCTATTGTCACTGTCCCAATAAAAGGCGGCAGTAACCACGTCATCTGTATCACTCAATGAATAGGTGATTTCAAACTGTCCCGCAGGAACTGTTTCGCCACTGGGCAATGCGATGCTCAAGGCCGGAGATACATTGAGGTACGGAGTGGGATCACAGACATTCCCGACCCCGTCACCGTCATTGTCCTCCTGGCTTGGATTGAAATCAACAGGACAATTATCCGCATCTCCACAGATGCCATCATTATCAGCGTCGTTATACGGATCATTGGGACAGGAATCGCAGACGTCCCCTTCACCATCATTGTCCAGATCTGACTGGTCAAAATTATCAACCAGCGGACAGTTATCGCAGGCATCTCCCAAGGCATCGGCATCACTATTAAGCTGGTCAGAATTGCTGCTCGCCGGACAATTGTCCTCATCGCCGCAAATGCCATCAGTGTCCACATCATTATCACTGTCACTTGGGCAGTCGTCACAGACATCGCCCCAAGCATCATTGTCCGCATTGGCCTGGTCTGCGTTAACGGTAAGCTGACAATTATCAATGGCATCATCAACACTATCTCCATCGCTGTCCAGGCCTGTACATTTCTTTTCTTTCATCAGCAGGAATGTGCCGCTGCCAGCGTTACCATTAAAGGAGGATGATGCCTTGCCGGCTACAAAAACGGCACCACCGGCATCAACTTTTATGACAGAACCAAAATCGTCAGATGAGGCGTTATCCACTGCCTGTTTTCGCAGGAAATTGCCATCGGGATCAAAACTGGCAACAAATATCCCTGCTGAGCCGGGACCGAAGAGAGAAGTGCTAAACCCTGTAACATAGATCTCTCCCTGTGCATCAATGTCAATGCCATTGCCAGTGTCAGTACCGGCTGAAGCATCCAACTGCTTGGTCCACACCATGTTTAAGTCCGTGGTATATTTCAGTACCAGGACATCTTCATTGTTGTCAGCATTTGTAAAACCGGGAAAGGAACCATCGGTATGGCCGGTCATGAAAACAGAGCCATTTTGCACAGCCACACTGGTGATAGTGTCATAGAAATAATTGCTGGGTTCAGTAGAAGGGGCCATAATCTGGGCAGCGGCTAATTTGTCGCCACTCAGTGGATCAAGTTTCATGACAAATCCGTCATACCAGCCGGATTCCGTGTTGTCGGCCAGAAGGCCTCCTCCTGCGCCTGCGGCGTAGAGCATATTGTCATCACCAAGGGTCATGGTTGTAGCCATAGCCCATCCACCAGAGCCACGGGCCGGACCATGTTGTCTGGTCCATACTTTGTTCCCGTCACTGTCATATTTGAAGACCACAAGATCCCTGCTATTGCCGCCGGACCATTTCTCAGTAATCTGGTCACCTAAAACCAACTCGGTCTGTCCCGCAGCATAGAGGTTGCCGTTGGCGTCCACGACAATATCAACGATATACGATTCTTCCTCCATGCCTAAATCTTTTCTCCAGACAATGGAGCCATCATCAGCCTGCATTTTTACAATGAATCCGTTTACATAATTGTAATAATTATGACCGGCCACGTAGATATAGGTAACCGGACCTGATTCATCGATTGCCACTGCCGGCAAGTAATCATTATTGGCTATACCGAACTGTCTGGCCCACATCTGGTTGCCGAATTTGTCGTACATCGCAACAACAGAATCCTTTTTACCAGCAGTGCCGTCGGGATTAGGTGCCATATATGACAGGTTCGTTGTTCCGGCCAAGTAAATATTGCCGTTTTGGTCAATGGCTAAATCAGACCATTCATCACTTCCCGTGCCGGTCCAGTCGTACCAGCGTGTCAGGAAGGTATCGCAGGCAGAATCACAGATGTCGCCAATTCCATCCAGATCAATATCTTCCTGGCCGGGATTGGCGTCAGCGAGGCAGTTGTCGCAGGCATCCCCCAGCCCATCAAGATCCGTATCCGTCTGATTGCCTACATCCGGAATTAAGGCTTCATCCTGGCCATTGGCCACTGTTGGACAGTTATCCACATCCCCGCAAACACCGTCCCCATCGATATCATTTCCTGAGAAGTTCGGGCAGATATCACAGACATCACCTATGCCGTCGCCGTCACTGTCCATCTGGTCAAAATTTGCATCAAGGGGGCAATTATCACATGCATCGCCCAATGAATCACCGTCACTGTCAAGTTGGTCACCATTGACGGTGCTTAGACAGTTGTCCATTGCATCTTCAATTCCGTCACCGTCTATATCCGTTATCACTTGTTGGCTAAGGGGAACGAGTTCCCGTTCGTATATGCTCCAGCTTGAACTTGCTTCAGTTTGGCTCACACCGGCAGAAAGATTTATGCCGCCATGGCAGCTCGAACAGTTTGGTGTTAAGAGAATGGCCCCACCATTATTGTCGTCAGTGGAATCCAGAAGAGCGGGGTCAGTGAGTTCGTAATATTTCCCGTCGGTAGTGTTAAGCGTTGTATTTCTGAACTTGCCAAGCAGTCCACCACCAGTCGTCATTCTTGGGGACGTTTGTCCGTGTTTTCCATGGGGATCGTGACAGAAAACACACATGGTGTCCCCTTGATGGTATTTATGGAGATTGTTATATGTGTCCCCGGAGTCTGACCTGAAATTTGTTGATGCATCGGCAGGCAGGCCGAATTCTTCATAGAGAACATCCTTGTCGTGGCAGGTCCAGCAAAGCTCGTTGGTGTAATACGAAGTCGCTCCATGTCCGGAGACAAAGGGGAAAAGCATACTTTTGCCATCGTAAAACCTGTAATTTGTGGGATTCCCCCCATCATTGATAACTGTCAGAAGAGGCGTGTAGCTGTCATCAATATGCTGTTTCCGGGAAGAGTGGCAGACCAGACAATCAATATTAACGTTTTTGCCGTGACCGGTTTGATAATAGCCATAGGTTGCGTTATCACCGATTACATTTCCGGCGCTGACACCGGTGTTGTCAGCTTTTGAGTTGGCAGGTGCGTCATCATGACAACCATCACACCAGCCTTCTTTACCGGCAGCTAAAACCGTTCCAGAATAAACTCCAGTACTCCAACTGTCTTTGGCTCCCACTGAACCATTGGTTGAGTCAACTCCATTCAACGCGCCGCCTGGGCTGTGACAGTTGTCGCAGACATCTGTCTCGGCCAGGGAAATATTGCCGTCTCCATCATATTCAATGCCGGAAGTAAAATAGGGGAAATTATTCACGTCGTGACAATCGCTGCAGGACAGCAGAGGCCCTTTCAGGTCATCTGCATCAGATTCAGTATGGGTCGAGTGGCTTTGAAATGTACCCTTACCCTGGCTGAACTCCCCAGGGCTGTATTCCGTACCACTGTCATGTCCGTGGCAGGACTGGCAGCCAAGGCCTGTGCTGCCGCTGCCATAATGGGAAAATCCGTTGTCGTGGCTGTGGCATCTCTGGCAGTTGCCGGTAAAATGAGCCTCACCGGTCAAGTCGGCGTGATAGTAGCTTGTCTGGCTATGACAGACCTGGCAAATTCCTTGCGGGTCCAAAGTGGAAGAATCTTGATTTATAAAGCCCCCGGGCAGCGGGTTGCCATCTGGGTCAGTAAATCCGCCGTTGGGATCAAAGAACTTTACATTCATCAGGGTGCCGAGTGGAGTTCTTGCCTCGGAGCGGATGAACTGGCCATAAAGGATGCCGAAGTTTTGGTTGATTACTTCTGCCGGTACTTCGCCAAGAACGGTGATCGTGGAAGCAGTGGCATCGATAATTTCCCGGTTGAGGCCCGGGTTCAGCAGGTCAGGAACCAGAATTAAACCACGTCCTGCATCAGTCTTGGCCGACCAGGTTTCAATCGGCCAGTTTTCATTGACTGTGATGGTCGAATAGGTGATGACGGTGGTCAGTTGGTCTGCGCCTGGCGCTACGTCTTCAACGGTTCCCTGGAGCAGGAAAAGATCAGGATTGTCCATATAGCTGAGTTGGGCCTGAAAATGCGGATCGTGGCAATCAACACATTGGATACTCCAATCCGGATAACTGCTGTTGGTAAACAGAGCGCTATGCATGCCGGCAGAGGGTGCGGCAACTTCGCCGGGATTATCAACACTGCCGTCATGGCAGCGCAGACAGATATAATTCCCCAGCGTATCATCATCAGTACGTGGGGCAGGGGGGAAATCCGGGGGCCAGGCGTCATTTTTCAGGGAATACTCATGGCAGCTCTTGCAGCTGAGCCCATGGGCCGCATCGTGGGGGGCATGCAGAAATGTAGCCTGTGTCTGCGCCTGGGCGTAAAATAACGGAGCTGCTCCTGCGAGCAAGAGCGCAGTCAATACAATTTTTCTCATTTAAAACTCCGGAAATGAAGCTTTTCTCATTTAAAATAGGTAGATATGTTTGCTTTTCATATTTATTTTTTCAGACCTCAGACCTCAGACCTCAGACCTCAGACCTCAGACCTCAGACCTCAGACCTCAGAC
>JAHLLM010000059.1 GCA_020444175.1 Desulfobulbaceae bacterium
AATTATTAATGCATTACAGTACCTGCTGCAAGACTGGCTGAGTTTCAGTGGTAATTACATTAATAATGAGCATTTTTTCATGACGTTTTGCATATTGAAGAAAATGCTGTTTCAAATATTGGCGAAAGCTGGGCCGAATCCCCGAATATCACAAAGTTAAATTGGAATTCTCATTGGTTAGGTGTTACAATAATACCTTTGTTGTTCATTAGAGTTTAATTTTAACCAGGCGAAGCCGGAGCAGACCCTTTAAAGCTCAATAGATATTGAGCGATCCTTTTTTCATCTTCATGTAACATGCATGTTTCAGTGCGATGTTTGGGAAATAAGGGGTCTCATCATACAAAAAGTGTGGAAAAGAATTTCTCCCATGACATTAATACGTCGACTACAACATATTCCAAACTGGCTGATCTGGCTGGTTGTCCTGTCCCTTTTTTTATTCAGTAACTCTTGCTCAGGTGGAAACCAGAGGCAGAGCGCTCCGAAGACCTTTGATTCCAGCAGTGCTGAAGAGTCTGTGGATACGGCCTGTGCCTATTTTTATTTTCTGTGGGGTAAATCGGCTGAAGCGGAAGAGCACTATGACGAGGCGCTGGAGGCCTATGAAAAGGCATTGGTCTGCGATGAACAGGCTGATTATATAAATGAGAAGCTTGCAATGCTCCTTATCAGTATGGGCAAAAAGGAGCAGGCCCTTGTTCACCTGGAAAAAATGATTGCCGCCGAGCCGGAAAATATCAAGGTGAGAAACCTGCTGGGCAATGTCTATAGTTCCATGGGGCGTAATGCTGAGGCCCGGAAAGTATATGAAGGTATCCTGGAGATAGATCCGAATGATACCCATACCCTGATGCTGCTCGGAGCTCTCTATGCCCGGGAAAGAAATTACGGCGAAGCGCAGAAGATGCTTGAGAAACTCGTTCAGGTAGATGAGAAATCTTTTATGGGATTCAGTTATCTGGGCAAGCTTTACAGGGAACTCAATTATTATGAAAAGGCCTTTGAGGCTTACGAAAAAGCCCTTTCCCTCAAATGGTCTCCCATGCTTGCTTATGAGTTGGCAGAGTTCTACGAGGTTCGCGAAAACTATGATGGTGCCATCGGTATATACCGGCGTCTTCTGGAAGAGGATGAGGCCAATGCCAGGGTGCGGGGCAGGTTGTCCCGTCTACTTCTCGAACAGGGCAGGGTTGATGAGGCCCTTGACGAACTGGAAGAACTGAAAAATTATTCAGCTGATTCCATGGCGGTTAATATTGCAATCGGCCGCGTCCTGCTTGATGAAAAAAGATTTGACGAGGCAATTAGCCATTTTGAACAAATGCGGACCGCCACTGAGGGTTTTGACGTGGCGGATTCAATGCTTGCCCTTGCCTATTTCGAGGCCGGCAAAATTGAAAAAGCCAAGGAGCTTCTCCTTGAAGTGCCACCGTCCAATGAAAACTACGAAAAATCCATTCTGATGTATTCTGAGATTCTTGTGGACCAGGGCAAGAGGCAAGAGGCCATGTCCATGTTGCAGGATCTCATTGATGAAGCAAAGACCAGGAGACCGTCTTTTTATTATCTTCTTGCCGGACTTCTTCGCGATGCGGATGATGTTGACGCCGGTATTGAGTTATATGAGAGGGCAGTTACGGATTTTCCGGATAAGCACGAGATTTGGTTTGAGTATGGGCTTTTTCTTGATCAGCTGGGAAGGCAGGATGACGCCATCCGCAAGATGGAACAGGTTCTGGTTATGAATCCCGATGATGCCTATGCACTGAACTATGTCGGCTATACCTGGGCGGACAGGGGAGAAAAGCTTGAAAAGGCGCTGGAATACATCAGCCGGGCAGCCGTCTTAAAACCGGATGACGGGTTTGTCCGCGATTCTCTGGGATGGGTCTATTTTAAGCTTGGCGACTATGCCAATGCTGTTACAGAACTTGAAAAGGCTGTCAACCTCCAGCCGGAAGATCCGACAATTAACGAGCATCTCGGAGATGCCTACCTTGCCACAGGCGAAAAAAAGAAAGCGTCAATATTCTATGAAAAAGCCATAACTTTCTATAAAGATGATAGAAAAAAGGCTAAGGCCTGGTCAAAGTTACGGGATTTGCAGTAAAAGAAAAATGATAAGGAGAATGGAATTTCAGTTTCAAAGCAGAGTGGTGAAAAGATTTTCTCATCTGCTTATCATTGCTTGCAGTCTGCTTCAGTTTTTAGCCGGTTGCGCAACCCTTCCCGATACCCTTGAGATTGCGGAATCGGACAAGGAGAGAGTCAGCAATAAGTTCAAGAAAATGGTTGCGGACCAAACCAGATGTACCTGCTGCATTGATGCCCAGGCCACTGTTTCTTTTTCTTCAATCTGGAAAAAAGGGACATTAAGCGGCTATCTGCAGGCCATGTCTCCTTCCTACCTGAAATTCATGGGAATCAATCCCCTGGGTCAGCCCCTGGCTGTCTTTGTTACGGATGGGGATGCCTTCCGCTATGTTGCAGTGCCTGAGGCGGCTGACTATGCGGGGGATGTTCATAGCGCTGCCTACAGCAAATATGCCCCCGAGGGTTTCCTGCCGGAAAAAGGTTTTTATTGGCTCATCGGTCGGCTCTATCCGGGGAAGATAAAAATTCTGGATGTCAGCCGCGATGGTGATGCAGGTGGGTACTGGCTCGAAATAAGTTATGGAAACAAGACAAAAAGCATGGTGCTTTTTGATGAAAAGCAGGAGGTTCTGCTTCATCATATTGTCATCGATGAAAATAATAAAAAAATTCTCAATGTTCTTTATGATGCTTACACAAATGGGCCCTGCCCCCTGCCCGGAAAAATTACTGTTACCTCTCTTGTTCACAACAGTACCATGGAGATTCGGCTGACGGACTGGCTGTCAGATGCATCCTTTTCCCAAAAAGATTTTACCTATCATTCCCCCCCGGATTTTAAAAGAGTTATTGTCAAGTGAACCCAGATCATTTTTTGTCGCTCGTCCGTAAACCAGGACGTTACAGCGGTAATGAGTTTAATATTATAAGAAAAGTGTGGGATAATGCCGAGCTGCGTGTGGTGCTCGCTTTTCCTGATCTCTATGAAATCGGTATGTCCCATCAGGGATTGCAGATTTTATATCACCTGTTAAACAGCCGTGATGATGTGCTTGCCGAACGGGTCTATGCCCCGGACACGGATCTGGAAAAGCTGCTGGCTGAGGAAAATTCTTCCCTCTTTTCCCTGGAATCGCACAGACCTGTTGCTGATTTTGATATGCTGGCTATTACCCTGCCTTATGAGCTGTGCTATGCCAATATTCTGACAATTCTTGCCAGCAGCAACCTGCCGTTTTTTTCCAAAGACCGCAATGAAAGCCATCCCCTTGTTTTCGGAGGCGGCCCCTGTGCCTTTCATCCGGAGCCGATTGCCGATTTTTTTGATGCCATTCTCCTGGGAGACGGCGAAGAAGCCATTCTGGAAATAGGTGATATGCTTCTTGCGGCAAAGCAGCAGAAGTGGTCCAGGAAGGATCTTCTGAACCGGTTGACCTCAATTGAAGGGGTTTATGTTCCTTCACTTTTTGAGCCACTCTATAAGGAAAATGGGGATTTTGCAGGCTTAACTCCTTTAAAGCAAGGCTACTCCTCGGTGCGCCGGAGGATTCTGCCCAGCCTGGATAACAGTGACAGCGGCAATGCCCCTCTTGTGCCTCTTTTCAAGATCGTCCATGACCGGCTCGGCATTGAGGTCGCCCGTGGTTGCACCCGGGGGTGCCGCTTCTGCCAGGCCGGAGTTATCTATAGGCCGGTGCGGGAACGGACCCCTGAGAAAATTATGGAGCTTGCCAGATCAGGCATTGCAACCAGCGGTTTTGAAGATCTGGCTCTTCTCTCTTTAAGCAGCGGGGATTATTCCTGTCTGACGCCGCTTCTCATTGAATTGATGGACACATTCGTACCCAAGCGTGTTTCCGTCTCCCTCCCTTCAATGCGGGTGGGAACATTGACCCCGGAAATAATGCGCCAGATCAAACGGGTGCGGAAAACAGGCTTTACCGTGGCTCCGGAAGCAGGAACAGACAGGCTCAGAAGGGTTATTAATAAGGGAATCACTGAAACGGATCTCCTGGCAACCTGCGAATCTGCTTTTGAGCTTGGCTGGAAACTGATAAAGCTCTATTTCATGTTCGGCCTGCCCACCGAAACCGAGGAGGACCTGGCAGCTCTACCAGAACTTGCCCGCAAGGCCCTGGCAACATGCCATGGACGCCCGGGGAAGGTGACGGTGAGCGCCTCGACTTTTGTGCCGAAACCGCATACTCCATTCCAGTGGGAGCCCCAGCTCGGTATTGATGAGGGCTTTTCTCGGATTGATTTTTTGAAAAAAAATCTGAAAAATAATAGGATACAACTGCGATGGGGTGATCCGCGCCAAAGTTTTCTGGAAGGGGTTCTGTCCCGGGGGGACAGAAAGCTTTCCCGTCTGATCGCAAGTGCCTGGGAAAAAGGGGCTCGTTTCGATGCCTGGTCGGATCATCTTGATCTGCAAACCTGGCGTCAGGCCGCTATTGAGCAAGAAATCAATCTGGAACACTATCTGCGCAGGCGCGATTTTGACGAGGTTCTGCCCTGGGATCATCTTGATTCCGGCCTTGATGGGGAGTTTTTCAGGAAAGAATACGAAAAGGGACTTGCCGAGGGCTATACTCCTGACTGCCGTAATCAGGGCTGCCAGAAGTGCGGCCTTTGCGATTTTAAAAAAGTGCAGCCGGTTGTCTGCAAAACAGCTGAAAGTCCTGTGGAGCAGATTGAAGGGGAAGGGGAGCCGGACAGTGCTGCTTCCGGCAAGGCCGATGATGATCGCTTTCTGTATTGCTTTCATTATCAGCGTCTGGGAAGGACCCGTTTTATCAGCCACCTGGAGTTGCTGCAGCTTTTTTTCCGCACCTTCCGCAGGGCCGAGCTGCCTTTGAACTTTTCCCATGGATTTAATCCTTCGCCCAAGGTGTCGTTTAGTCCTGCTCTGCCTCTGGGCACGGAGAGTCTGGCCGAGTATCTTTTTGTTGATCTCCATACCCCTCTGGATGACCTTGATGATTGGGCCGGCAGGGTCAGCAGCCAGCTTCCGGAAGGACTGGACGTTGTGCGGATTGAAAAATGTGCAAAAAAAATCATCCCCGAGAAGGTGCGGGCTGATTACCGTATAGATATTGACCGCGGCATTGACCCGGCGGAAATAGATCGGTTTGTGGAAAGCCCTGAATATCCGGTGACGGTTATCCGAAAGAAGAAAAAGCGGGATATTGACGCCCGTCCGCAGGTTGCCGACTTTTCCGTGGATGAAAAGGGCAGGATTTCCCTCTCTCTCTTAAGTGAAATCGGCAAAGCATCCTTAAAGCCGCTGGACATCCTCGCTGCAGTTTTTTCACTAACGCAAAAAGAAGTGCTTGGGGTGCGGGTTGTGAAGACAAAGTGGCAACCTTTGGACGATTCAATTGTGAAGGCTGGATAATCACGCTTCACGCTCCTGTTGGGAGCCCGTTTGCGCAGGGTCTCCCAGGAACACGAAAATAAATATGGATTACGGACTGTGGTTTCCCGTTAATCAGTAAATTTAAATAGTTACAACTATATATGAGTGGAAAGCATCATGGCAACTGATTTGATCATAAACGCAACCTCCTATGAGATTCGTATCGCCCTCATTGAGCACGGTAATCTCGTGGAGTTTTATCTTGAGAGACCCACTGAAAGAGGACTTGTCGGCAATATTTACAAGGGCAAGGTGGTTCGGGTTCTGCCGGGCATGCAGGCTGCCTTTGTGGATATCGGCCTTGAGCGAACAGGTTTCCTCTATGTTGATGACATTCATGTCAGTGTTGATTCCTTTGCCAAGCGCTACCAGAACGGAGATGGAGAGGGTGATTGTTCGTGCTGTCACGAAGCATCAGAAGAGTCTCTGGGCAACAGGGTTCCGGGTAAAGGCATCGAGGATATGCTCACCGAGGGGCAGGAGATTCTGGTTCAGATATGCAAGGAGCCCATGGGCACCAAGGGTGCTCGCCTTACGGGTCATATTACTCTGCCCTGCCGTAATCTCGTTTTCATGCCCATGACGGATCATATCGGCATTTCCCGCAAGATTGAAGGCGATGATGTGCGTGAGAAACTGCGCCGGGATATTGAGCAGCTCAGGCCTGCAGGCACCGGCTTTATAGTCAGGACGGTTGCTGAGGGGGCAAGTCCTGATGAACTTGAGGCGGATATGGAATTTCTACTCCACCTCTGGAGTGAGATTCAGGATACTGCCGAAAAAACCCCCTGCATGACTCTTGTCTATGAGGATCTTGATATCATTTTACGGGTTGTGCGTGATATTTTCTCTCCCACGGTTGACCGTGTTGTTGTGGATGATCAAAATACCTATCAGCGGGTGATTCGTTTTGTCGAGACCTTTGTGCCCCATCTGCGGCCCAAAGTTCATCTCTATGAAAGCAAGGCCCCCATTTTTACCACCTATGGCGTTGAAATGGATATAAATCGCGCCCTGGCCAGGAAAATATGGCTGCGTTGCGGTGGCTATATCATCATCGAGGCCACCGAGGCTCTCACCGTGATTGATGTTAATACCGGCCGCTATGTGGGAAAAACCGATCTTGAGGAGACCATTTTCAAGACAAATATGGAGGCGGTGAAGGAAATTGCCTACCAGCTTCGGCTCAGAAATATCGGTGGCATCATTATCATCGACTTCATAGACATGGAGAGTGAAGAGCACAGGGAAGAGGTCTTCTGCGTATTAAGTGAAGCTTTGAAGCAGGATAAGAGCAGAACCAATATCCTGAAGTTTTCCGAGTTTGGTCTTATCCAGCTGACCCGAAAAAGAAATAAGGATGACCTGACCCGAGTGATGTGTGAACCTTGCCAGTGCTGCAATGGATCAGGGTTGCTGAAATCGGCCCGGACAATATGCTATGAAATTTTCAGGAAGATTTCCCGTGATGCTTCCAGCAGAAAAGCCTCAACCGTGACTGTGAATGTCAATCCCAGGGTTGCCTCCATGATTCTGAAAGACGAGGCCATGACCATTAAGAATATTGAAGATGAAATTAAAATGACCCTTGCTATTTTCCCCAACCGGGAATTGCATATGGAAAAATATGAGATCTGCTGGGACACGATTAAATAAGGACGTATGTAACGGCTGATCATCCCATCCTGTCTTTCCAGTTCCACCATTTGAGCAGCTCCGGGTCATGGGTCGAGTTGCCGGCATAATAGACCGCACACCGGAAGACATACAACACGCAGCGGTCAATATGGCGACCGCGTAGCGTGCAGAGGTTCCGGTACATTTTTTCAGGGTCCTCTCCGCCTAGCTCCGTGACATTCCGGTAGCCCAGATCACTTAAATCTCCGGCAATACTTTTTCCTACGCCTGGGATTTCCTGAAGATTATACAATGTATTGTCACTATTCGGCATCAGATACATTCCTTGATAGGTAAAGTAGATTCATGAACAGCAATTGAAATTGATGTCCAGGGAGCTTGTTTCACATGTGTCCGATTCCCTCGTTCCCACGGTCCACCGTGGGAACGCATATCAATTTGCCACAGGATATTCATGTATGGGTTCCCATGGGAACCAGAAGTGTACACTTCTGAGATACTGAAAATTCGAAGAAGTTAAGAAGTACTTTGTGAAGTCAAACTCTCAAATCATCATCTCCTTTATTTCATTTACCTGACTACTCACCCTGTAGCCACCTTTCTTCCGGTACCCTGTGAGCAGTTACTCACTTACAATCAAAAAGTTTTTGATGCGCATCCTCTGAAATAGCAGCTACTGCAGGATGCTTGATAATTCGCTCCACTGAGATAGCATAAAATTTTTCTTTGATATCATTTGTTCTCCCAATGAGCTGAACCTGATACTGTTTTACTACCTCCTTCTCGATAACTGTTGGAGCAACAAAAACACCTTGGCCTGCCTGACCAAAAACTTTCAACAGGGCGCTGTCAACAAACTCTCCGACTATGATCGGCTGGATACCTAATTTATCAAACCACTGGTCGAGCATCCGTCGCAACGCACTCATCGCCATTGGCAGCAGCATGGGGGCGTTGTTGAGAGAATTGGGGAACTCTCCATGCAGTTTCTCGGCCAGCTCTTGGGCACAAAAAAAAGAAATCCCGCATTCTCCTAAAAAGTGATTGTATGCCTTAATACTTAATCCTGATCGCAGAGGAGTATCTGTCAGAATCACATCAAGATTGTGCAGGGCCAACTCAGCCAGAAGACTTTCGTCTTTTCCTTCATGGCAAATCAAACGTACCTGTTCCGGTAATTTGCCGGTTGGTTCCAGTAATTTTTGTGCCACGAGTTTCGGCACCACATCGACAATGCCTACTTTCAGGGACAACGGTCCGGAGCCGGGACGTCCTTTCAGGGAATCCATCATTTCCCGGCCCAACGAGAAAATCTCATCAGCGTATCGTAAAACAAGTTGACCTGCATCAGTTGGTTCCAGATTCCGTCCCACCCTTTGCGTCAGCTTTACCTCCAAACTGTCTTCCAGCCTTGATAACTGCGCACTTATTGTTGATTGAGCAAGACGAAGCTTTTCACTCGCTGCAGTTATGCTTCCCTCACGCATAACTGTCCAGAAGTAGAAAAGGTGATGATAGTTAAGCCATTCCATGAATCCTCCATATTCGATTTTGTCGAACTATTTTAACACAATTATCTATTTGTCCGAAAGTGATTTTAAACTTATCTTTTCATTTACCTGGAATATTACCTGGCTGAATGGAGTAATTCCATTCTGATTCTGAATTTAACAGGAGGTCGTTTTATGAAAATAAACATTACCATGCAACCGACTTGCGCTGATAAAAAAACATCCTGTCAGATAGCCAGGAGAGTCCGCCTGGCGTTGAGTCGTTTCACCACTGCAATTAGATTCATTACTGTTCGCATAACAGACACGAATGGTCCTAAAGGAGGAATCGACACGAGATGTGTTGTGTCGGTAAAGCTCGCCATTGCAGGTGAAATTATTGTGCAGGGTCAAGGAAAAGATCTTTTTTCGGCGCTTAATCATTGCTTGCCGCGAGTCAGTAGAACGATCACTCGTAGCCTTGAACGTCGACGAGATACAGCAATCAGGATGAACAGGCGCAAGATCTCGGACACTGCTGAAGAAATTTGCTGCTCCACATAAAAAAATAGCAAAAAAAACAGCCAATTAAAGGAGAACGGAACAAAGGAGAACGGAACATGGGGCGCCAAACAGTTTTATTTAAAAGCGAAGAGAAGAAAAACAGGAATGAAGCTGCTGTTTTTCTCCGTCAAATTGCTGACAAAGTCGAAACGGGAAACCTGTCGCTTCAACTGGGAAATGAATCAGTGAACCTCGATTTTCCCCAAAACCTCACTCTGGAAATTAAAGCCGAAGAGGATACGGGAAGAAAAACAAAACGTTCTTTAGAAATAGAACTTGAATGGATCGTTGGCGACCATGGTCAGGGGAGCATGGTTATTGGTTGACAACTTTACATACTCACACCTTTCTCCTCCCCAACCATACCCTGCCTGCTCCCTCCCATTTCGGCAGGGTGTGGTTTTTTATCAATATATTTTATCTGAGGATTCAGTATGGACAGCTCACAATTATTAGGTCTCACAACCTTTGCCTATCTTGGCTCTGCTCTGCTCTATATTGCCCTGCTCGTTTTCCGTGTACCCAAAATCGGCATTGCCGCTACATGGGCTACTATCGCAGCTTTTCTTTTGAATACTGCAGGGATAGGTTTGAGATGGATCGAATCACATAGAATGGGTATCGGATATGCACCTCTCTCAAACATGTACGAGTCTCTGGTTTTTTTCTCCTGGGCCATTGCTGTTTTTTACTTGTTTCTGGAATACAAATATAAAAATCGTTTTCTCGGAGCATTTGCCATGCCTTTCGCAGCCATTGCCATGGCGCTGGCTGAATTAAAAAATTCGGCAATAAGCCCTCTTATTCCGGCATTGCAAAGCAACTGGCTCATCGCTCATGTTGTCACCTGCTTCATTGGCTATGCAGCTTTTGCTGTGGCCAGCGGGTTCAGCATAATCTATCTGCTGAAAAGTAAAAAAAAGGCGCAGAATCTTGTTGTAAAGCTTCTTGCCCAGTTGCCTTCTAAGAAAATTATTGATGATATTCTGCACAAGATCTTGATTTTCGGCTTCATGTGGCTGACGGCCGGAATTATCACCGGTGCGGTGTGGGCCAATTCCGCCTGGGGCACATACTGGAGTTGGGATCCGAAGGAAACCTGGTCCCTCATTACCTGGTTTATCTATGCCTCCGCACTCCATTTTCGATTTACAAAGGGATGGGGCGGGGAAAAGATTGCCTGGTTTTCCATAATAGGCTTTGCCTCCGTGATGTTCACTTATTACGGAGTCAATTTCCTGCTCTCCGGGTTGCATAGCTATGGATAGGAAAAAGTAAAATCTCGCCCTTAATTACCTGCCTCGAATTAAAGCATTTTTTTTGAAAAGGATCGATCCGTGAAAGTACGAGCCAACACCATTATTACGCCAATAGTATTTACACTTTTTTTATTATTTCCCTGTATTGCTCTCGCGGCATCACAAGGAGAATTCATTGACCTCACCAGCCATACGGCGGGCTATGTCGCTATCTTTGTTTTTGTTGTGGCTTATTTTTTTGTCATGATGGAAGAGTTTACCCACATGCGCAAATCTAAACCCGTCCTGCTGGCAGCCGGAATCATCTGGGGTCTTATTGCCTGGATTTATGCAAGTAATGGATTCACCCATGCTGCTGAACAGGCTGTACGGCATAATATTCTTGAATATGCGGAGCTTTTTCTCTTTTTGCTCGTAGCCATGACATACATTAATGCCATGGAAGAGCGGAATATTTTTGAGGCGCTCAGAGTACGATTGGTATGTGCTGGATTTTCATTTCGAAAAATTTTCTGGATTACCGGGTTGTTAGCTTTTTTTATTTCACCTGTTGCCGACAACCTTACCACCGCCCTGCTCATGTGTGCCGTAGTTATGGCCATTGGCAGGGATAATGCCAAATTTATCAGTCTTGCCTGTATCAATATTGTGGTTGCGGCTAATGCCGGGGGGGCATTTTCTCCGTTTGGAGACATCACGACCCTGATGGTCTGGCAGAAAGGTATAATCGACTTTTTTACTTTCTTTGCGCTCTTTATCCCTTCTGTGGTGAACTGGCTTGTTCCCGCAGCAATAATGCATTTTGCCGTACCCAATCTCTATCCGGCAAAATGTGAAATAGGTGTCAAGATGAAACGGGGCGCCTTTGTGGTCATGGGCCTCTTTCTGCTGACAATATGCACTGCAGTTGGTTTCCATAATTTCCTCCATCTGCCGCCCATGCTGGGCATGATGACCGGACTGTCATACCTGAAATTGTATGGCTTCTACCTGAGAAAGACTCACAAAAGAGAAGGGGAGTCTCCGAAAAGGCGAATGGGCGACGAAGATGAGGAATTGGGTGATCCTGTGGCGTTTGACATATTCAGGAAAATTGCCAGAGCAGAGTGGGACACCCTGATGTTTTTTTACGGCATAATCCTGTGCGTCGGCGGTCTTGGATTCATCGGATATCTGGCAATGATTTCAGAGACAATGTATGCAGGATGGGGAGCGACTCCAGCTAATATCATGGTTGGTGTTTTCTCGGCCATTCTGGACAACATACCAGTCATGTTCGCTGTGCTCACCATGTATCCGGAAATGTCACAGGGGCACTGGCTGCTGGTGACGCTTACCGCCGGAGTTGGAGGAAGTATGTTGTCAATCGGTTCTGCCGCAGGAGTCGCGCTTATGGGACAAGCCCGAGGGAAGTATACATTCTTCGGCCATCTTAAGTGGACGCCTGTCATTGCCCTGGGATACGGTGCAAGCATTTATGCCCACTTTCTGGTGAATGCGAGCAAATTTTAGCAAAAGACTCGAAGAGTTTCTCTCGGGTAATGTGCTTCATTTTTCAAACAGTTCCAGTTTTCTGCCGGTATCTGTTTCCAGGGTGTGCCAGGCCAGGCGCAGGGCAACACGTGACTGGGCCAGGAAACTCTGGCTGGTAATCAGGTCACGTTGAGCTTCGGTGAGGCGAATGAGCAGGGCTTGACCGGCCTCGTACTCTTTTTTGACGAGATCCCTGTTTCTTTGTACCAGTTGCACGTTTGAGCGCTGCAGCATAAGCTGTTCCTGGGCTGACTGCAATTGGGCATAATCCTGGCGGATTTCGCCTGTTATTGAAATTTTCAGCTCTTCCAGATCGCTCTTTGCCGCGGTTTTGCGGTGTCTGGCCTCGCTTATTTTGTTTGTGTAGTAGCCACCGGCAAAAATATTAAAGGAAAGGTTGAGCATAATGGTGTCGCCGAAATCATCCTGGTTAAAGTGGCCATTGTCATCGCGATCTCCATTGTATGTCGCTTTCAGATCAAGTCTTGGATAGAGCAGGGCCTTTGCCTGTTTTTCCCGGGAATCGGCTGAGCCGATTCTGTATTCAAGCTGTCGTATATCCGGTCTGTTGTCAAGGGCGTAACGTACCATGGCATTTATGTCCGGAGTATCAAAAGCCTTGCTTTCTTCCTCTTGCAGAAGCGGAAGTTTGATGGTGTCGGGCAAAGGCTCTTCACGTCCCATGAGGGCATTCAGTCCGGCCAGGGCAGCAGCATGATTATGCCTGGCTGCAATCAGCTGCGCTTTGGCGTTGTTGAGCTGCACCTCGATGGTAAGCACCGTGCTTAATGAACCGGCGCCAACCTGCCGCTTTGCCTGCGCCTCTTTATGCAGTTCGGCGTAGTAATCAATATTTGCCTGGGCAATGCTCATGTTTTCACGGGACAACATGGCATTGAAGTAACTTTGGGCAAGTGCCGCTAAAAGGAGCCTGTTGCCTTCCCGAAAGGCCTCCTTGCTTTCCAGGAAACCGTATTTGGCAGCGGATACGGCAAATTGTCTTTCAAAGCCGTCAAAAAGTGTCCAGGTGGCAGTGAGGTCTGCTGAATAATATTCCTCAGGGTCGTCGACTTCTGCCTGTGGGTTAAAGAATCGGGCAGTCTGCCGGGCCGAACTATAGGCCGTGCTCGACAGGGCTACCTGGGAATAGGTCGCCTCGGAATCAAATCGTGGCCAGTATGATGAGGCAGCCTGGCCAACAAGGGCTTTTGCTGCTTTGACGCGTGACGCAGCCGCAGCCAGGGAGGGGTTTTCGGCCAGGGCAATTCGTTGCGCTGATTCAAGATCCAGGATTTCAAGAGTGTCAAGTGAAGGCGATTTGCCGTGCTGTGCTGCTCTCTGCTGCAAATCATTCTTGAAACTATCCTCTGCTCCGGCCGTCAGATTCCACAATAAAGTAACGAGCAGCACGGAAATATAGGTTGTAAGTCGAAGCATGTCTTTTGTCCCCTTCATCTTCATATCTCAGGCAGACTCTGGTGCCGAATCCGGTTTTATGAAGTTATTGTACCTGTGCCTTGCCGGCTCAACCTCTTCCCTTGCCGGCCAGAATCCGTGGCGCAGTCGATAGTTGAGCCGCCTGAAATCATTTAGAATGACAAGAATACTCGGTATGAGCAGCAGGGTGAGGACAGTGGCAAAGGTGACTCCGGCGGCAATGGAAAGGGCCATGGGAATAAGAAATTTGGCCTGTAGATCGGTTTCCATGATTAAGGGAGTCAGGCCGCCCACCGTACTGAGGGTGGTGAGAAATATTGCCCGGAATCGGCGTATGCCGCCATTTTTTATGGCCTCAAAGAACGGCATGCCTTCGGAGAGATTGATATTTATTTTGTCAATGAGCACAATGGCGTCGTTGACCACAACTCCTGTCAGGGCAACCATGCCGAACATACTCATCATTGAAAGTTCGTAGCCGAGCAGCAGGTGGCCGACCACAGCGCCGATGATGCCGAAAGGAACAGTGAAAAGAATGATAAAAGGCTGGGCGTATGAGCGGAACATGGTGGCGATAATAACGAAGATTCCCACTACAGCCAGGGGAAAGCCGATTTTGAGGCTGGAAAATGATTCACGCATTTTCTTCTGTTCTCCCTGCACCGAGATATACAGGCCCGGATAACGGTTTTGCAGTTGCGGGAAGTAATCCTCGGAAAGCTGGGAAAGAATTTCGTTGGCATTGGCCTTGTTGGTATCTACCCCTGCACTGACCATGACCCGGCGCATGCCGTCGGTGCGGGTGATCTTCGAGTAACCGGGGGAATAGGTGAAATCAGCCACTGACCGCAGCGGAACCTCATCATTGTTTGCGGTTCTGATGCGAACCTGCTCAAGGGAGGAGAGGCGGCGGCGTTCATCGTCCTGGTATCTGACCTTGACCCGGATATCATTTCTGCCCCGTTGCAGGCGCAAGGCCTCGTCGCCGAAGTAGCCGGCGTTGACCTGTCTGGCAAGATCCTCCACTGTCAGCCCGAGGGTGCGGGCCTCTGGTTTCAGGGTGAGCCGCACCTCGTTTTTCCCCGGGGAGAAGTCCGAGCGTATCTGGGTGACACCATCAAATTGACGCAAGCGCTCCAGAAGTTCGTTTGAAGCAGCAAGGATTTTTCCCATATCATGGCCCTGAATCCACACTTCAATGGGGTCACCGGGGGGGCCGTGGGAAAGCCCGGCAAAGGTGAGGGATTTTGCCCCGGCAACAGGGCCGATCTCTTTTTCCCAGGCAACCATGAGATCTTTGGTGTGAATTCCCCGGCCGGCTGACTCAAGCAGAATAGCCTGGACACCGCCGAAGTTGGGGCCGGCTTCTCCATAATCCTTGAGCTCCTGGCCAACAAGAGTAAAGCGATCCTCTAAGAGAGGTTCCCCTGATCTGGTTTTGGACCGCTCGGCAAGGCGGAGAAGTGCGGCTTCGATTTTATTTACCGCCTCTTCGGTAACCTCAGGCGGTGTGCCATTGGGAAATTCCACATTGGAACTGATAACAAAGCCGTCCACTTCAGGAAAAACCTCGAATTTTAAAAAGCCCCCCTGGAGCAGGCCCACGGTTATAAGGAGTATGGCCAGGGCGGTGCAGAAAGAGATATACCGCCAGTGCAGCACTTTTTGCAGAAACGGGGCGTAGATATTCTGGGCAAATAACTCAAGTTTGCGGCTGATCAATTTGTTGATGTGGAAATATTTTCTGAAACGGCCTGGGCCTGCAGCTATGGCATCATATTCCACGGGCACCGGCAGATGGCTCAGGTGAGCCGGCAGAAGAAAAAGGCATTCCAGCAGGGAAATAGCCAGGCAGGCAATGACAACCACCGGCATGATGGCGATAAATTTTCCCATGATGCCGCCGATATGGGCCAGGGGAATAAAGGCGACAATGGTGGTGATGACGGCAGCGAACACCGGCATGCCGACCTCTGAAACGCCGTCAATGGCAGCCTGAACAGCAGCTTTACCCATTTTACGGTGGACAAAGATGGCCTCGCCCACCACAATGGCGTCATCAACAACAATGCCCAGCACCATGATCAGTCCGAACAGGGAAATCATGTTGATGGTCTCCCCCATGGCCCAGAGAACAGCCAGGGCTCCGGTGATGGAAATCGGGATGCCCATTCCGCTCCACAGGGAGAGCCGCACATCGAGAAAAAGCCAGAGAAGAAAGAAAACCAGACCAAGACCGATCAAACCGTTTTTTACCAGAAGGTCGATACGCGAACGCAGCATTTCCGTACCGTCGTACAGCAAGGCAATATTGGCGCCTTGCGGCAATTGCTTTTGTTCTTTTGCCAGGTAGTCCTTGACTCTTTCGGCGATTGCCAGGGCATCTTCTTCCTGGGTTTTATAAACCATGAGCATGAAGGCTCGCTCGCCGTTGACGTTTGCTGCAATCGGATCCTCGGTAAAACCATCATGAATCCGGGCAATGCGGTCAAGGGTAATTATTTCGCCGGATGGCTTGGCCAGCACAATAATGGAGGCCAGGTCCTTGTCCGTGTATTTACGCTCCAGGGTCCTGATCCGGATCTCTTCTCCCCTGGTCCTGATGGTGCCGCCTGCCAGATTGAGGCTGCTTTTTTTTATGGCACTCGAAACCTGGGCAAAGGATATTCCGTATTTACGCAGTTTTTCCTCGGATATCTCAATGGAGATTTCATAATCACGGGCCCCAAAGACGGAAACCTGTGAGATGTCGGGCAGGTTGCGGATTTCGTCTTTTGTTTTTTCCGCCCATTCCTTGAGCTGCTTTTCCGACATATCGCCGGAAAGGTAGAGAAAGGAAACAAGGTCGCGGAGGACATATTCCGTGACAACCGGTTTTTCGGCATCAAGCGGAAAGGTTGATATCGAATTGACTTTGTTTCTGACCTTGTCCAGAACATCGCTGACATCGTAATTCTCTTTGACTTCGATCCAGGTAAAACCAAGGTTTTCACTGGATGTTGTGGTGTAGAGTTTGATGCCCTCCAGTCCCTCGATTGCCTCTTCGATTTTCAGGCACACACCCTCTTCCACCTCTTCCGGGTCGGCTCCCGGATAGGCGACGGTAACGGATATGGCGTCCAGCGAAAATTCAGGGAATGTTTCCTTGATCATGAAGAATACTGCCATGCCACCGGCCAGGAAGATGATAAGCATGGCTATGTTGGCAAAGACGGTATTGTGGACAAAAGCGGATAATATCTGCTTCATTGCTTTTCTCCGGGTTTGTTTTCTTGCCCGCCGGAATGGAGAATTTCAAGCAGAGAATTCTCCAGCGGCTCCACCAGCCGAGTGGTGATAACAAGATCACCATCTTTAAGCCCTTTGGCAACAAATACCTCTTCATCCTGAATCCGCGCCACTTCGACGGGAACGGTTTGTAGCCGGTTTTCAACTGCCAGGAAGACGGTGTTTTTGAAACTGACCGCCCATCTCGGTAACCGATAGACGTTTTCCATGGCCCTTCCGGGAATGGTCACGGAACAGAACATCCCTTCAACCAGAGGCAAGGATTTCTTATCAGTTGATGTCTGATTTTGAATAACCCTGACTGCAACGGTCAGCGTTCTGGTATCAGGATCAAAGTTGATCACCCGGTGCAGGATGCCGTGCCACAGGCTTTTGTCATCATCGGTCCAGCGAATGTCGCAGCGAACAGGCTCAATATCAGTAAACCAGCCCTCACTGTTCCCCGGTTTAAAGCGCAGCCATTCCCTGGCCTCGGCGCTGTCAATGGACACCGGAATCTCCAGGATGGAGTCGTCGGCCATAACCACAGCCTGCTGGCCTTTTGAAACGTATTGACCTGCTTCAACGCGGGCCTCGGTCACTCTGCCGGTAAAAGGGGCCTTGACCTCGCAGCGGGCAAGATCTGTGCGTGCGTTTTCCAGGCGTGCCTGGGCTGCTGCCAGTCCGCTTTCAGCCTCTTCAATCTGCAAAGGATAAAGGTCAATGGATTTGGCCATTTGAGCAGCTTGATCAAAGGCGCTGTTATAGGCCTGTTCGAGTTTTTCCACATCGGCCAGACTGCCGACTTCGTGTTCAAGGTAGAGTTTTTTCTGCCTATGGAAATCAGCCTGTGCCAGGTCGCGGTTCCTTTCTATGGTTGTCAGGCGTTGCGTGTCGAGTTCCATCTGTTTGCGAAGCAGGAGAATGCTTTTTTGCAGACGGGCAACCTCTGCTTTGGCGCTGCTTAAGGCTGCCTGGTAGTCGCTTGGGTCTATACGAAACAGTATGGCGTTCTTTTTGATGACAAGGCCTTTATCAAGCTGGGGGTGCACCGAAATGATCCGCCCGGCAACTTCAGCGGAAAGAGAAACCTTGTTAAGCGGGGTAACTTGTCCGAAACCGCTCAATTCAACCTGGGCAGTTTCCCCTTGCATGGCCAGTGTCTTTACCCTCAGGGGGATTTCTTTCACCTTAACTTCGGCCGGCGGTTTTTTCATTTTTTTGAGTGCCGTCATGCCGATCACGCCGACAAGGAGAATTGCAAGACAGACAACAACTCGGAAAATAATTTTTCCATTGGGTTGAGAGTTATTTTCTTGGGACATATGGGTTCACCTGAAAATGAGATCTGCTGAAATTTTTCTGGCTGTGAATTGTGAATAAGTTGTAAAATATTTACTCGGGTGAAAAAAATTATTTCAAACCGTGGATAAGGAGCTTTACTATACCTCGAGCCATCTCCTCCAACTCATCACGGGGATACAGGGTGACAAAGACCGGGTACTGGCAAAGAACGGTTGCGTTGAGAATAGTGTATGCCGTCGCAACAATATCCCGGATATTGAATTCGTGGTTCAGGTTTCCTTCAGCCAGGATTTCGGCCAGGATGGATTGTTTGACTTCCTTGTGCTTTCTGACAAGATCGAAACGTTCTTCACAGATGACGTTGCAGGCCTCGCGAAGCCTGGATTGCTCTATGCCCAGCTGGTAAGTGCGACTCAGCATTTCCAGGATGAAGTTCTCAAGTTTTTCGGTTGCCGAAGGTCCTGTTTTTCTGGCAATACCCCGCAAAATATCCTGGTCCTGCTGGAAAGTTATCGACACAATCTCAGCAAGTATGTCCTTTTTACTTTCAAAGAAACGGTAGATGTTTGCCGGGGACATACTGCATTCCGCGGCTATCTCCGCCACGGTAGTTTTTTTAAAGCCGAACTGGCTAAACAGTGCCCATGATGCCTTTATGATCTGTTGTCGTGTGTTGTTTACTGGGTTCATAATAAACAGATAATCAATGAATAATGAATAATCAAGTAAATATTCACACATGTGTCAGTGTCGTTCTGAACTAGAGCATATCACTGGCAAAAAAATGATAGCCGGCTGAAGCGAAAGAGAAGACGAGTGTTGTCAGGCCGGAGTGGATTTGCTTTAATGAGAAGTCTACGAAGTAAAACAGGCGTTCCTGTCCTGCCGACAGGTGCATCACAAATAAAAAGAGGTGGAGAGGTTTTATGAGGACGTTTTTAGGCTGTGTATTGTGTTGTGTGTTTTTGTCCGTTACCTGCCGGATCGTTCAAGCGGCTGAAGGACTGGTCAGGGTAGCGGATCATGTTTATTCATATGTTGCGGTTGCAGCCCCCTCTGCGGTCAACAGTTACGGGGCCAATGCCGGAATAATAATCGGAGATCGCAGTGTTCTGGTTGTGGATACACTGATTTCAGCCAAAGAGGCTAAGCGATTTATAAATGATATCAAAAAGATAACCGACAAACCCATTGAGAGTGTCGTCAATACCCATTATCACCTTGACCACAGCTTCGGCAATGCAGAATTTGTTAAAAAAGGGGCGGCAATTATCTCACATGTTGACTGCAAGCGCTCGATGCAGGAAAATGCGGAGAAAACACTGGCCAATGCCGATCAATATGGCTTAACCCCGGAGGACATGGTCGGCACAACGGTGAGCTATCCTCTGCTTACATTTTCAGAAACCATGCAGCTTGACCTGGGGAACCTGAAGGTGGAACTCATTCATGTTGCCCATGCCCATACCAAAGGAAGTATCCTTGTTTACATTCCCAAGGTCAACGTTGTCTTTGCTGGAGACGTCATGTTTACCGATTTTCATCCTTATATGGCGGACGGCAATATTGAAGGCTGGCTGCAGACCCTTGATTTCCTGGATAATTTAAAGGCCGATAAAATCATTCCCGGACATGGTCCTCTTTCAGGAGCTAAGGATATTACCGAGATGAAATCCTATCTTGTCGCTTTTGACAAAATGGCTAAAAAGCTCGTCGCAGAGAACCTGGATGTTGATGCCATTGCCAAAAACATGGAGGAAAAGCTCCCGCATCGAAGTGCCGGGCAATGGATTATAAAGGCAAATATCGCAGGAAAGTATCTGCCGAAACAAAATACAAGTCATTAATGATGGGGTGAATCAGTTTATGAAACACCAATAAACGAGAACCCGGAAACTAAGGAGCTGAAACCATGGCAACACTCTTTGACCAGACAACAATCAATGGCATGACTCTGAAAAATAGACTTGTGCGCTCCGCCACCTGGGAAGGCATGTGTGAGGATGACGGGCGTCCCACTGAAAAATTGCGGGCTTGTTACCGGGACCTGGCAGAGGGCGGAGTGGGTCTTCTTATCAGCGGCTATACTTTTGTCAGGCCTGACGGCAAGCAGTTGCCACGGAAAATGGGTATCCATACTGACGATTTTGCTGCTGATTATAAATTGCTGACCAAAGCAGTGCATGATGAGGGAGGGAAAATCTGTATTCAGCTTGTCCATGCAGGGGGGCAAACCGATTCCGCCACAGCAGGTCGTCAACCCCTGGCTCCCTCTGCAGTAGAAGTGGAACAGTATTCGGAAATACCCGAGAAACTTTCCAAGCATGAAATTGCGGAAATCGTAAGAGCCTTTGGGGAGGCGGCAAAACGTTCCGTGGATTACGGATTTGATGCTATCCAGCTCCATGCAGCCCATGGCTATTTGATCAACCAGTTTCTTTCCCCCCTGACAAACAGACGCACAGATGAATACGGTGGAAGTATTGAGAATCGCTGTCGATTTCTAGTGGAGGTCTACAGGGCGGTCCGGCAAAAGGCTGGCAGCAGTTTCCCGGTAATGATGAAACTGAACGGCTCTGATTTTCTAGAAGGAGGTTTGACTGTTGCAGATGCAGTAACGGCAGCTAATATGCTGGATTCAGAAGGAATCGATGCCATTGAGGTGAGCGGCGGCACCCCAGCTTCAGGGGCACAAAGTCCGGTTCGTATAAAAATAAAAAAACCGGAACAGGAAGCATATAATATGGAAGTTGCCGGTAAGGTAAAGGCTGCAGTCAAATGCCCCGTCATGGTGGTTGGTGGATTCAGAAGTTTTGAGGTGGCCCAGAAAACGATAAATGAAAAGGGGATGGATTATATCTCCATGGCCCGCCCCTTTATCCGCGAGCCTTGTTTGGCAAAACGCTGGCAGCAGGGCGATACATCACCAGCCAAGTGTATCTCATGTAACGGCTGTTTTAAACCGGGCCTGCAGGAGGGTGGAATTTACTGTGTGGTTGAGGCCAAGGAGCAGGAGAAGAAGGGGTGATTTTGGAAAAAGAGAAGATCGGGCAAAGGACCACGCCAGTTCCTTTGCCCGATTGGGACGGCTTCTCTAATTTTTTGACTCGTACTTTTGGGGAAAAGACAGGGAGATTGTCAGAGAATAGGGAGGGATTCTCAGAAAGCTTCCTCGATAGTGTCTGTCCAGAAATAGGGCATTTCGGAGTCTCGTAAACTCGCTTGCCGGAGGATAATTTTTTAAGCATCACGCAGATGGAGGACAAAGGGCCATTTATGGCCGGGTATTAGATACCAGTCAGGGCTGTAAAAGCGCCTTTCATCATGCCGATGGGGCCGTTGTTTAAGAGAGCAGCAGCAAAACAGAGCACAGCCCATGCTCCGATGACTGCGGATACGCCGCCCATTGCCGCGATGCTTCCCATTGCAACTTTGTCAGATACGGAAACGCTTGATTTTGCCTGAGTTCTTGTTTTGGTGATGGCTGCTGATTTCATGTTAGTCCCCTATTCGATTCTTTTTTATTTTATTTCGTGTTCGTTCAATTAAGATGACCGGCTATTTTAGATACCAGTCAGGGCTGTAAAAGCGCCTTTGAGCATTCCAATGGGGCCGTTGTTTAAGAGAGCAGCAGCAAAGCAGAGCACAGCCCAGACGCCGATGACTGCGGATGCGCCGCCCATTGCCGCGATGCTTCCCATTGCAACTTTGTCGGATACGTAAACGCTTGATTTTGCTTGAGTTCTTGTTTTGGTGATGGCTGCTGATTTCATGTTAGTCCCCTTATTATTTTTTTTGATTTTTTTTATATGTTACGTCAGATACTTTATTAAATACCTGTTAAGGCGCTGAAAAATTGGCTTGCCATTGACAGGGGGCCACCGCTTTCAATCAAGCCGCCGACGAAGCTGGCTGCCGCCCATAAACCAATCAATGCAGGAATGGAGCCCATGGTTCCCAGTGTTCCCATCATGGCCTCGAATTCAACCTGTTCTTTGCTTGTGGTCTGAGTTTTCTTTTTTGCAACTGCTCTATCTTTCATGGAAACCTCCCAAGTGTTATTTTGTCATGTTTGATTTTATATTAATGCTATTTCCATGCCAAAAAATAAAAATGAGTTATTTCAGAGTGTTACGTTTTAGAGACACGTTTAGTGTGCCATAATGGCAAAAAAACGTGTCAATGTGACAGAAAAAGGGGAGGAGGAGAGATGAAAATGGGATTGAGTATTGGGGCGCCGGCGTCTATTCGCCGGCTCTGGCGCCTAACAATTCCTGTGTGGTGATATCCGCTTGACCTGTTGGTGTCAGCCCTTCACTGCGCTGGAAGGCCCTGAGCGCATTACGTGTATTCTGTCCCCAAAGACCATCGACTATTCCTGCATTATATCCCAGCTTGTTGAGCCTGCGCTGCATACTTTCCACGGCCTCCCGGTTTAACGGACGCTGAAGACCGGAAAACCAGTCCGCGAACATATCGTCAAGTGCGGTTATGGAGGTTCTCAGTGTGGTCTCCACAAGGTTGACGCTATCCTGGCCGGGATTTTCACTTTGATTTTCCACACCGCGCTGCTGAAAGGCTTGGTAAACCTGGGCGAGCTTGCCCTGTTCCTGGAGGAAGAGGATGAAATAACGGGCCGTGGCATGATTTGCCGCCTGCTGTTCGCGTTTTTGTTCGGCAGCATCAAAGTGTTTCCAGTCCATCTGTACGAGATGTACAAGAGGCGGCCTCATGTCCCAGAAGCGCCGCAGTACGTCTTCGCGCCAGTTCTGCAGTCCGTAAACACGCGGACCCTCCCGGCGGGACACTTCATAGAGGGAGGCCATGCCTTCATCGAGCCAGGGCGGGATATCTCCGAAATTACTGCGCACCATGAGGTGGAAAAGCTCGTGTTTCAGGGTTCCCGTATGGGCACCTCGCACAACACCGGTGATACTGAAATCATCACGGAATGAATATCCTATGCTGCCGTCTGAGATATCAAGGCCGTGGACACGCTCAGCCAAACGTCTGAGTTGCCATGTTTCCGGGGTGAGATAGATGGTAACAAGATATTTTGGCAACGGCATGCCGAATTCGTCATGGAAGAAATTGGCCACAAAATCGAGATAGCCTCCGATTTCCTGCAGTTCCTCTCTGCTCTGTCCGCTGGAGCTGGCAATGACGAAATTGCCGCTGGCCTCAACCGTAAATCCTGGGCCGGCCAGTTGTGCCACTTTGGTAATGGCCCCAGCCTGCTGCCCGGACAGAAAAAGGCGTGAACGCAGTTCAGCGGCATCAATGTCGCGTAAACTCCGGATCGGATCTCCTCCCAGGGGGCCGTTTTGCTGATCGAGCCAGTAAAAGGTCTTTCCCCTGACCCCCACATCGGAGTGGCCGATATTAAAAGCAACCAGGGAGGGTTGCTCTATGGTTGAAGCTGTTCCTTGGCAGAGTTGGTATTCGCGTTCTATCTGCTCCCTGTTTGTGCGGTTCAACTCATAGGCGGACAGGATGCGTTGAAAATATTTCCGGCCAAGCTCTGCCTGTCCCGGCAGACGGCAAAGGCTGGTTGCAATCATATAGTCCACCTGCACATTTTTGCCGTATGGTCCAAGGCGATATTCAATAAGACGGGGCATGACGCCCTGGTAATCAGAGGTGCGCCACTGGGCGACAAGTTCATCCAAAGTATCGGCTCCCGCAGTGGCAATGCCGGAGATTGAAAGGAGCATCGGCAGGATAAGAGAGAGCTTTTTTGCTGTGCGGATGACGGAAAATATATTGTGCAGCATAGCAGATCCTCCTTAGAGAGAGTTAATTTGCTCCGCGTAATATTTTTCGCAGTCCTTGATCTTGAACAGGAAGGCGAGTTTACGAGACTCCGAAATCCTCATTTTCGGACAGACACTAGTTCACCGGAGGGGAATATTGCTGCAGAATGCCCTCCAGATCTTTATTATCCTGCTCTGATTTTGGCTGCAGGTTGGGTTGTGTCTCGCCTTCCTTCTCCGTTCCAGTGCTGGTGCTGGCAAGACCGGTGACATCCTCAGGCTCGGGCAGGGCAACTTTTTCTTTCTGCACCGTTGCATAGGGCAGGAGTACATAAAGAGGCCCGTCGTTGACCTCAATCTGGTTGTGGGTGAGAAGGGTGGTGAGCATGAGTACGGTTCCCAGTGTTGCCAGCACAAGGCCAGGCGAAGTGGTGGATAAAAGGCCCGAGGCTGTCTGGCTTTTCACCGTAAGTTCGGTACGTTCTTCCCTCATCTTGCCAAGGACGAATACAGCCCCCACCAGGGTTAATATCATGCCGGTGACAAAGCCGAGATATTGCACCCAGACACGGGCCATGAGCAGAACGTTGGCCTGGTGGTAGCGCTGTTTGACCGCATGGTCTTCCAGCAGGGTCAGTGTTTTCCAGCGCTCGATATCAAGTTTTTCCCGGCTGCGGAGGGGGTCATCGGTAAGGGTGATGGACGAAAGCACAGGGGAAAGATCCAGGGTAGGGCTCTGGGAAATTTTATTCTGTAGCCGGTAGAGCTGAAACAGGGACGCCGCAAAAAAGAAGATCGTGAGCCCGAGTATCATGGCTGTCATCATGGGGAGCAGCCTTTTTTGCCAGGCGTATGTTTCTCTTCTCTCTTCCCGGCTGCTTTCATCTGCTGCCGAACCTGTGGCATGTTGATCGTCCAAATGCATTCCCCCCTTATTTGTTAACCATGAAGCGCACGAAGGTCACGAAGAAAAAAATGTGTAACTCTTCAGCTGCACCTCATCTTTGAACGATCAGGCCTGCTCACATAGACGGGCTATCG
>JAHLLM010000060.1 GCA_020444175.1 Desulfobulbaceae bacterium
TGAACGAATTGAAGCAGAGACAGATATAAGAAACACAACTAAACTTGCTGAAATAGTAGAAGTTTCTCTTTCTGCAATATATCAGGCAAGAAAAGAAAATAAATTCCATCTAGATTGGGCTTATTTGGTTTCAATGAAATATAAATTGAATTTTGAGTGGTTAACTCAAGGTAGAGGGCCAGCTCAGTTCGATGATACAGAAAGAAAACAAATTGAATTAGATTTCTTAATAGATATTGAAGAATGGATTAATAGTGAAAAAAAGAAAGAACCTGATTATTTACCCTGGTTTAGACTAGAATTTTCGAGAAAATTTCCAGAATTCAAAGCATGGAAAGAAAAGAAAGATAGTGAGTCCAGCGAAGATACTTCAGTTCAGCAGGTGAATGTAGCCTGATAAATCAATGGTGTAAATGTGGTATTGTGTCGCAATGGCACAACGTGTAACAGTTGACCAAAACGAAAAACAAATTAATTATTCCCCTCCCCAAGTCCTATCAAACATATTGTTGACATAAACGCCTAACCTTTCTATAACAAACAAAAACTGTCACAAAAAGACAAAACAAGTCCACTGGGCTTTTAAATATCAATTGTGCTGAATTCGGCACAAATTTTGTATTTATGACTAACACCCAAATTTGAGTATTGAAGGGACGGATTCCGTCCAGCTAATAACTTGTTGTGTGTCTTAATGAGCACTAACATAAGCACCCCGGGAAGACATCTACTGCGCGAAGTGATTCAAAAGAGCTCATCAAATAGAGGGGTCGTCAAACTGTGATCGGCAAAGCTAAAGTGCATTGGGAAAAGATAAAGCACAAATCCATTGCCATTACGTTAAAAGTAAAGGAGTCGCTGCTTCTCTATTATGCTAAGAGCTGGCAGCGTATCTATTTTCTAAAAAACTGGTTCTTCAATGTCAAGTTGAACTATGGGGTCAGGCTAGGGCTGCTATTTCTAACTGTGCTTATAGTGATAAGCGCTGTATTTATTCCGGCACTTCAAAGTTATTTCGAACCATATTTTTCCGAACCGGGTCGGCTCGACTCGATTAGGGCGCTTTTTCTTACTCTTGGTGGTGCTTTGATTGGTGCCACCGCAATTGCATTTTCGCTCATCATGTTTGCAATGCAAGTTAATGTTGAACGTATGCCGCATGGTTTATTCAGAAAATTCAGCTCAGATGTGAAGCTGCTTGGCGCATTTGCGGCGACATTCTCTTTAGCGATGATCATCACAGGGTTATCACTGATACCAGACAAATCTTGGGTGGCAGGTTCCACTGTAACAACCGTTTGGTGTTCTATGTTAATCGTATTGCTATTTGTACTTGCGTATCGTAGAGCGCTTTCTTTGATTAGCCCGACTATGCAGTTGGGATTGGTGGTCGCTGATACGAAAAAGAATTTCAAAATATGGGATAAAGCTGTTAAACGGACCACACCGATATTTCGAGAAAACGCTAAAACAGAACAAGACGATGAGGAAATTAGAAGTAAATACGACATGGATCGTATTACCTATTTTCAGTTGCATCCAAACTGGACAGCACCAGCCGAGCAGGCAATTTCCTATTGCATCACATTTTCAAGACGCTATGCAGAACAAGGAGATCACGAGGTATCGCGAGTTGCACTTAATGGAATAGTTGCAATCAATGCGTTGTATATTAAAACAAAAGGGAAAACGTTTTTCTCAAACAACTACCTAATCGATAATCCGCTAGCATCTGACAGTTTTCTAATGAATACGCTTGAGCATTTGCGGCAAAATGTGCAAGTCGGAATTTCAAGACAAGATGAGCAATTCATTGAGCAAAATTTAAAGAGTTTACTTCAGCTCACACAGTTATATCTATCAATTGAATACGGCGATGAGCATGCAATTCGGTCGCACGCGCATCTGGTATCAGGCTATCTAACGAGTGCTGTAGAAAGTATTATTCCACATGATATGGCTGATGTATTAATTGAGGGCGTAACGCTGCTCGGAAATGCAGCTCGGCTAATCGTTCTCCACGACAAGCCTGAGTACATAGCTACTATCTCGGAGAAAATCGCGCTGATAGCTTGTACTGGTACTGTCAATAAAAACTACCGGCCAGTAACCCAAGTGGCAGTAAAACAACTCGCAAGCCTCACTTTCGAATTATTGAGAAGCAAATCATGGGAAGTGCGTTATGCAATTAAAGATGTGCGAGATGATGTAAAGCTGATTGCAGAAATGTACCTCAAGATACCTGATTCACCATTAACGAGTATCCATAGCACTAGCTTAGCACCTTACTATTCCGGAACCAGCAACGATACATTAATGTCATGGTTGACGGAATTGGCAAATGCTTTATCAAATGCGGAATCCAATGATGAAGCAGCACAACGAGTTATTGGTCATATAGTGGAGTGGGCAGATGGGCTATATCGAACAGAAAAAGAAATATTGTTGCTAGCGATTGATAAAAGATCTCAACTCACGTTCGATTTAGTCCACTGGATAGTGCATATCACAAAATTACTCCTCGCAGTTTCTTGTGCGGATGTTTGCGATGATCATCATAGAGACAAACTAAGAAGATCGGCACATTGGTTGATTTATGTGCTTTCATGGATTCCTGATAATGAAGAAACGATCAAATATATAGAAACGTACCGTATCGCAGATAACATATTCGAGTCCGCAATAGATGCACATAAACGTGGTTGTGATACGGAGGCGTTAGTAATTCGAGACCTACTTCTTAGCTGGACATGTAAGGTAGGTAAATATCAGACCGGGTGGGCATCCTTAGAAAAAGCTTGTTGTGGCTTAGCATGCTTAAATCTCATTCTTGAGTTGCCAGATGCGAAGCTATTCACTGATATCGATACATATCTTTCTAAGAAAGATGCCCCTAATTTTGATATTCGATCAAGAACCGCCTCTGATTTACATGAAGAAGCAGACAAATACCGCTCCGGGTATGGTCATGGTGATATAGACATGGCAATGGCACATGTCGACCAATCTAGTCTTAGAGTGCTGCTGCATGGAGTAGCAGACCATCTATGCCCTGAAATCGATAGCGCCGAATCGATTCAAGTTACGGATGAAAACTGAGAATTACCACACAACCAAACGTTCAACTTGACCCAAAGGGGCCGCGTCTGTTGGTTTTGCGGTGTTTTGTGTTTACTTACATCTTGCCAAATTACAGTTCCCATTTGGGCAAGTTAACTTGGCGTTATACAAAGGAATGGAAAAATCACACATCTTAATATTAATCGTTATTGCTGCGTTTTTAATTTCTTACCCATTGATCACTTTGAGGAGAAGGATATGTCAGAAAGGGGTCAGATCTGCCCTTGACTCTTGTTGTTGAGAAAAAAATCAGGCTTAACTTTGACATCTAAAAAAAAATTAATTGTTGCAACTTAGTTGCAAGCACCCAGCAAAACCTTAATAGAAAAGCATGGTCGCAGGTTCGAATCCAGCAGTCTCCTTAATAAAACCCTCGTATTTTTTATTTATTTGTGCGAGCTTCGGTTGAAAACTATGTCACTAGGTGCTATAGTTTAATTATGAAAAAGCTAATGACTAGACATTTCTCAAAATGGGTTTCAAAACAGAAAATTTCGGAAAATGGGCTAGTCACAGCTTTGAAGGAAGTTGAGGCTGGTAATTTTGATGCAAATTTGGGTGGGCATATTTACAAAAAAAGAATTCGATTTGAAGGCCAAGGCAAGAGTGGCAGTGGAAGAACCATTATTTGCTTCAAAAAAGAAGACAGAGCCATTTTTATTCATGGATTTGCAAAAAACGAAAAATCGAACTTATCAAAAAAAGAATTAGTGGCCTTTAAAGAGTTGGCAAAAATTTTACTTACACTGTCTGTAGAAGATATCGAAATAGCCAAAGAAAAAGGCGATTTTATTGAGGTGGAACCATGAGGAAATCCATTGCAAAATCAATCACAAGCACGGTTCAGGATTTGAATAAGAGCGGGTTGGTCGATGATATTACGATGAAAAATATTGAGAAGCTTTGCATTCCTGAAGTAAAAAATTACAGCCCTGAAAAAATTGTTTCCATTAGGAAAAAATTTAGCCTGAGTCAGGCAGCTCTAGCCAGTATTTTTAATATCAGTCCTTCAACTGTTCGAAAGTGGGAACAAGGGAATAAAAAACCTGCAGGTGCAGCAAGAAAGCTGTTGGACATTATTGAGAGAAAAGGACTTGAAGCATTAATCTAACAAAGTAAAATTTCGGTGGCTTTTTTTTCTGGAATCTAACGGATGTGAAAGGCTTAACTTCCCATAAATAAAGGAAAGAGCAGGGCTGTACGCGTTATTATTCGGCCTCTCACACCGAAAACGGGGGGATTCCCTAAGGGATAAGGTTATTTCAGCAACTTAGGTTAACAACTTTTAAGCCATCTTGATAAAATAAATAATTGTCATCCACAAAAAAAAGGGCTAAAGGCATAATAAGTCGGAGGCCCTTTTTTTATTCGAGTATGGAAATGAAATAATAAGGCAATGATGGAAATAATGTTGGGGAAAGTTTGGGGAATGTAATCTGTTTAAAAAAGATGAATGATTACAGTTAAGTGTGGCGGAAGTGCATGGGAATCGAACCCACCTACCAGGCTATTAACCCAGTACACCGGATTTGAAGTCCGGGAGGACCACCAGAGTCCTTGCCACTTCCACTTAAATCACTGAAGTGTCATTGGGGCATTGTGAATAGAATATTCAATAAATTGACATTAAGAAGATATTAATTGTTCTTGCCGAATACAGCAACTTTTTTTATAAAGAGAGGGTAAACAGCCTTTTGTAACGTATGCACTAGGTGCAACAAAGTTTTGAATCGGCACCTTGTTGGGGAAGATTCGGAGGGGCTTAAAAATGTATCATTTGGAGATAAGAAAATGGAATGCGAGCGCTTAAATAGGCTTGTTCGGGCATGGTATGTTCAAGTGCAGGAAGAAACCTTGGCTCCAGCCAGAATGGTTGAGTTCATGGAAAAGCACCTTGAAAATTGCGATGATTGTCTAGCCGACCCTGATGTGCTCTTCGAGGTGAAGAAGATTACGGAAATAGTCTTGCCTCCATCCAAAATGGTAAAAACAGGCAAAACGGCTGATGAGGATGGTGAAGCGGCTCCAGACCCAGAAGATTCTGACGATTCTGATGAGTCCGATGATGAATCCGATGATGAGGACGATGAAATTGAGCCGGATCCGGATGATGACGACCTTTAGCCGACTTTTACTGTTTAGAGGGTGGGCACGGCAAGTGTGAACGGCACAAACTGCTCTGTGTTTTTATCAATTTAACAAGTAGGCAAAAAAAGCTGCGGCCCAAAAAAATGGTCGCAGCTTTTTTTTGCTATTAGCCATTCCCGGTAGTTGCCAGGCATAGTCCTTGTCCCTCTCTGAAGAGTTGGGCAAATCACCAAACAAATTATATTTGTCGGGTCAAATCACGGACCGAACAGACATAACTTTAACAGGAAACTTTGCCAAAAAACCATCACGAGCTAACCTGACGATGGATTTTGTTATCTTGGCAAAGGCCTCTGATTCTGCAAAAACTTCAACTTCAAGAGAATTGCCTTCATCTCCTTCAATACTGCGTCCTTGCTCAAGTTCATCAAAGAGAGAGCACTCCTTCTCATTTCTTTTTTTGTGCAAACTCATTGCCAGCATTCCCGCATCACTGAGTTTTGGCATGAGAATTTCTTTTAACCGCGCATCAATTTCCAATAGCATTACTTTCATGACCAGCCTCCTCGCTCGGGGTTATTACTGGGGGGTTTTATGTTTAGTTGTACTGTTTTATATCACTTTTCGTGCCAATGGACAGCGAATGCTGCTATCTTTCTAATATGATTAGAATTGGTGAAATATAAATATTCCCCTGCCCACAAATAAGTTTCAAAAATGTAGTTTTATTCATTTGATGTATTACGTTTTTGAAACTTATTTGTGGGCAGGGGAACTGGTGATAAACCAGCGACCCTGCCTATCTGGGAAGGCTTTACGAGATGCTTGCAGCTCAGTTGAAACGGTTCGGCATGAATCCTCAGACGAAAAAATTCTCCCCCTGGGGATTCCGGAGTAATTCGGCCACCCATTCCGGAGTTATCCCCCCCAAAAAAACAATTATTTTCCAAAATAATTCAAAGTAATTAATCTAATTTTAATTACATATTTGTCATCAAGCGATACTGCGAAGGAGTTCCGGCTGTGATATTAAAGCTGAGACAGATGGGACAGCCGAGACAGGCGGCGAGACAGATGAGACACTTGAAACCTGTATTGCGTTTTGGGTTTGAATCAGGAGGACAATTTGATGTTGCCAGTGAGAAAGGTGCAAGTACTTTGCAACCAATAAGAAGGGAATTGAAAAAGGATAGTCTGATGAAAACAGCAAGATAAGTGGTCGGGGCGGCAGGATTCGAACCTGCGACCTCCTGCTCCCAAGGCAGGCGCGCTAACCAGGCTGCGCCACGCCCCGACATTTTTCTACAAGAGAAGAGAATCAAATAGCACTCTATTGCTCTTGCGTCAAGTAAAAATCCTGGGCAGGAGAAGTTTTTTCCAGTTGTAATATTTTTATTAAGGAAAGTTGTTGACGTTAGAAAAGCAAGTTGCTATATTTGCCGCTTCCAAACGCTCCTAATCCTCGGTAGCTCAGTCGGTAGAGCAGGTGGCTGTTAACCACCCTGTCGGCGGTTCGAATCCGTCCCGGGGAGCCAGAGATATATAAAAGCCGATTCCCGCACGGGAATCGGCTTTTTTTGTCACGTTGTTTTCACTAAAAACATCAGGAACCAGAAAAGGGCAAAGCCACTGAGGGCAAAACAACAGCAGGGAGCAATCAATCTGCGCCAGGCCCGGGCCACGTCTGCCCCGAAAAACTCACAGGTTAGAATAAAACAGATATGAATCGGAGATATCATGACTCCGGTAAATCCTGAGAAGGAGGCCAGCACGAGATAGGGAATGATCTGGCTTTGCATTTCAAGAGTTGTAAGCAGCCCCAGGAGCAGGGGAAATGTCGCCCCCACAAAAGCCACGTTGATTCCCGCCACCATACCCACCAGAAAAGGCAGAAAAACGGCTGCTGCAAATAAGGCGACCCTGTCACCGGTGGAGCGTGCCATGGCTTCAACCACTCCGGCTTCCTGCATGACGTCCTTGAAGATAAAAATGGCGGCAATGACAAAGAGCATGGCGCGTAGATTTTTTTTGCTCAGAACATTACCAAGAAACTGCAGGCCGAGTCTGTTCTGGATCATGACGCAAAGCACGGCCATAAAAAGTGCTGCAATAACTCCCCATTCAAAAGCAAGGGTTGGCGCTAAGGCTGAAATAGCTCCCTCCAGACCAACTGCTCCGATGATGGCGATCAGAAGTGGCATTCCCTCTTTAAATACTCGTCTTTTGCTGCGTCCTGTTTTTTTCTGCACAGTGGCCAGGCTAACATTTCCCAGCATGCCGGGCCGGAGGAAAAAGAACCAGCCGAAGATAAACATGGCAATAACACCCGGCCATGTGCGGGAGATAAACATGCCAAGGGGAATATCTGCAAGGGCAACAGTAAGAATGATGCCCGGGTACAATGGCCAGGCCATTTCCCAGACATGGCGGAACCAGTAGTTTATCACGGTTCGGTCTTCGTTCTTTAATGGCATGTTTTCCGAGGCGGCCTTAATCATGGGCGCAGAAAAAATTGCCCCGCCAGGCATGGGAAGCAAACCAATAAGGGCTGGAAAAAAAATCAATCGCAAACGCGGACTGGTCAGGTAGCCGGATAATGACTCCATGAGTCGACGTGACTGGCCGGATCGCTCCAACGCATCGGAAAGGATCAGGATCAGACCTACTATTGCCGCCAGAAAGAGAAATTTTTCCTGAAAAAGAGCAAGGGTTGCTGTCTGAAGCCATGCCCAGAGGCCCAGCCCGAAAAATATTCCCATGAAGAAGCCGCCTGCCAGAATTGACAGACCAAGACTCAGCTTTGAGCGAATCCCTACCAGCATGAGGGCAAAGGCCCCCAGTACCTTTAAAAAAGGGAGTGTCGAGGCGAGGATTATTTCAGGCATCTATTTTTTCCTGATGACGAGTACGGTGACGTCGTCAGAGAAATTCGCGTCCCCTTTGTGTCTGGTCAGAGCTTGAATCAACTCATTGACAACATTCTGTGCAGACATGCCGAGCCGGATAATCCCTTTGGCGCGCTCCTGTTCCATATACTGATCAAAGGTTTCCTTTTGGGCATTGTGGCATTCCAGGGATCCGTCAGTCTGGAGAAGCAGCATGTCGCCAGGCTGCATGGGCAGTTTTTTCATCTGTAAATCAAAACTGTCTCCCCGGCCCAGCCCTAGGGGATTGCCGAAAAGAGTTATGAGTTCGCTTTGCTGCTCTGCGGCACGAAAATGCAGAGCGGGAATTGCTCCGGCAGACGACAGGGACATGGTTGCCGTGGATTTGTCAAAAACAGCATAAAGTGCCGTAAGGAAAATATTATGGTCCCGCAGGGACAGTGAACGTTCATTAATTTCTGTGAGTAAGTCTGTTGGCTCCAGACATGATTTTTTGAATTCGTCATACAGGGCTTTCGTGTAAATTGTGGCAAGGCCGGCTTTTACGCCGTGGCCCATGACATCCATGATCATGAAAGCTGTATAATTTTTGTCTATCCTGTCGATGATGATAAAATCTCCAGAAACCTCACTATGCGACTTTGTGAAAAAGGCAATGTCAAGATCCGGGTCGTTACGGAATTTTTCCCGCTGTGGCTGCATGGATTGTTGCAACTGGGCAGCAGCAGCCAGCTCTTCCCGAATCTTCTGCATGTTTTCCCGTTCCCGTTTTTCCCGTTCCAGTCGTCTGGCAATATCCTTGAAGACGATGACAGCCCCAGCTCCCTGGTCGTCAAGGGTAAGACTGCTGCAGATATATTCGGCAGGAAAGGTTTGTCCATCAGCTTTCCGAAATGTTGCTATTCTGTTTTTCGTATCCTGGGGGATAAAAGCCTCCATGATCAGTTCTGTCCGCTGGTCTTCATTGATCTGCATGAAGTCGAAAAAAGAATGGCCGACAAAATCCCCGGTTATCATGCCGAGCATAGTAGCTGCAGCCTGGTTGACAAAGGTGACGGCACCCTTGAGGTTAAAACCGATGATGCCATCACCGGCTGCTTCAAGGATCATCTTGCTTTTTGTTATTTCAAGATTAAGCCTTTGTGTCAGTTCCCGTGCCTCTCTGTGGATAAGCAGTTTGGCCAGGAGTTCTTCTTTGGTAAATGGCTTGAGCAGGTAATCCGTCGCTCCTGACTTGAAGATCTCAAGGATATTTTCTTTTTCATCAAGATTAATGAGGACAATGATAGGGACTCTGGGGAGATTGAAATTATTTTTGAGCTGCAGGCAGAGATTGTCGGCAAAGGTGTCGGGGAGGGTGTAATCGATTATCAGGAGATCGATTTTCTTGTTCCCGTTGCAAATATCGAGAAGCTCTCTGCCGGAATCTCCGGTGGACACATTCAGGTCGTTTTCTTCCAGGGTAGTACTTATTATTCTGCGGATCGTCGGGGAGGCACTGCCCACAATGGCGTGAAGACCGTAAAGCTGACTGCGTCGATTCAGAATACGTTCAACACTTTGCCCCACCTGTTCCCACAGTTTTGGAGTGTACTTGGAGATAAAATCAATGGCTCCAAGCTTAAAACCCATCTCGCGATCAGCCAGGGTGTCATTGCCGGTGACAAAGATTACCGGGATTTCCTGGCCGTACGGCAGGGCGCGTAGTTCCTCACAGGCGGCAAACCCGTCCATTTCCGGCATATGGACATCCATGGTAATGAGGTCGGGCTTGTGTTTTTTTACTTTTTCAATCGCATCCCGGCCATCAACGGCCTCAAGTACACGGTAGCCTTTTTTTTCAAGATCTGACCGGATGGCAACTCTTACAGAGATGCTGTCGTCAACTATCAATACCGTTTTGGGGCGGGAAGTCATTCAATAATCCAGATTTTCAAAAAAATAACTATCCGGGATATGGAACGATTCCCCGTATAGCAACCAATTCAGATATAGCAACCAATTCAGACAAATTAACCGTAATCAAAGGAGTTAGCGGATCATCTTTCCATGCAGAGGAGACAGCTAAAAAAATATCCGGCTTTTAAACTTTAACGGACTCGTATTGGTAATGTCAAACGACAAGCTTTGCTCTCTCTTTCGTGTTTTTTTAAATCCATTCTTTGACGACTTATATCTTTATTCAATAAAAAAGTACAACCATGATCAAATTATGGCTCACTCTCCAGTGAGGTGATCATCACTGATTCATTGGAAAAAACTGAAAATTGTTCGAGAAAAGATCGGACATGCTAACCTGTCGCATAAAAAAACTTCAGGCAATGAAGCGAAATGGCTCAGCCAGTACCGGATAATGCCGCTAACGCCGAAGGAGCTATTTCAGCTTTTCGGGAGTTAAATGCGCAGAGCTATGGTATGCAATACAAGTGTTTCATTTGCTGAAGTTTTTCCCCTTTACCTGTTTTAAGAAACCCTGCCGGTTTCCCTGGTTGAGTAGCCGCCCATGGCTTCAACTTGCTTTTGGAAATCGGCACGGTTGATAATGTCCAGCAGCTGTTTGATCATGGGCAGTTCAAGAAACCGGGTTGGAATGATGAGATCGTAGCGTTCCTCGGTCACCGGCACAAAGTCAAGCTTCAGAGCACGGGCAGCGGCCAGGATGCCCAGACCTGCGTCGGATTTACCTGAAAGAACGCTCACCGCCACCGCCATATGGGTATATTCTTCATTGTCGTAGCCGGTTATTTCATCGGCATCTAATCCTGCCTTGTCCAGTTCATAGTCAAGCAGTACCCTGGTGCCTGAACCGGACTGGCGGTTGATAAAAATCACGTCCTCGCGGGTCAGGTCGGCAACTGTTTCAATCTTTTTCGGGTTACCCGGCAGAACCATAAAGCCCTGCTGGCGGAAGACAAGGGTTATGAGGGTCACGTCCTGATCACCCAGGTAGCGATGCAAATAGCTGGTATTGTACTCCCCGCTCTGCGGGTCGAGAAGATGGGAGCCGGCGATGTGAGTCATGTGTTCCTTGACGGCCATGATGCCGCCCAGGCTGCCCACATGGGTGGATGCCAGGGGATAGGCGGGATTGGATTTCTTCAGAAAATCACGGATAAGGTCCAGGGTGAGATCGTGGCTGCCGGTGCAGAGTAAGGTTTTTTCAATCTGCGGCAGGGGGCGGAGCAGTTCAATCTGCACCTGGCTGTTTTTGTTTTCTCCCTCGCTTGATCCGGGAATCCGCAGTATGGAGTTGGCCCGGGTCACAGTGGTAATTGCTCCAGCCCCTTTTTTCACCGGCACGGTGACGAAGTGATCATCGATTCTACCGGTGATCATGCGGCGAAACTCTTCAATGCCTCCACGGGAAGGTATGTTTTTGGCGAGCGTAGCCGTGACTTGGGGGGGGGCGTCTTGATCCATGCCCTGCATTTTCTTTAAAACAGGGACAACAAATTGTTCAAAGGATATGATTGCCGAAACCGGATACCCGGGGATGCCGACAACAGGTTTATTGTCAATGATGCCGAGGATGGTCGGTTTGCCAGGCATGATGGTAACGCCATGAACCAGGACATCTCCGAGCTCTTCAATGATCTGTACAGCGTAATCGGCGCTGCCTGCAGAGCTGCCGGCATTGATTGTGACGATATCCGTATCACTCCGTACTGCTTCGAGCAGGTGTTTTTTTATGTTGTCATAATCATCGGCAATAAGTGGGGAGACCTTTACTTCGGCACCGGCTTTCCTTGCCATGGCAGCCAGTACCGCACTGTTTGATTCCACAGTTTTGCCGGAAGGGATTTCCTGGTCCGCTGTGCTGAGTTGCACAAGCTCGGTGCCGGTTGGGATAATGGTAATCCTCGGTTTTTTCCGCACCCAGACGTGAGGGCATCCTGCCGTGAGCAAGGCTCCGATATCGGCAGGACTTAAGGTGTGATGGGTGGGAAAGAGAAGCTCTGTGGCCACAATATCTTCGCCTGTTTTGCGGACATTCTGCCAGGGATATACAGGCGCCCTGATAACGCCCTGCTGCTCATCCTCGCTGAGCAGGACATGTTCGATCATGATAACGGCGTTCTTGTCGTCCGGCAGAGGGTGACCGGTATTGATCGGTATTGCCTGTCCTGAAGCAATGCTTAGGGTGATAGGGGAATCGTCAGCGGCGCCAAAGGTTTCTTCGGCGCGCACGGCGAGCCCGTCCATGGCCGCTCCATGAAAAGCAGGTGAAGAAAATCTGGCCGGAACCTGCCTGGATGTTACCCGGTCGCAGGCATTCCTGACGTCAACTTCTTCTTCATCTGTGAGTGAGTGGGCGAGTTGTTCCTGGAAGATTTGCTGCGCTTCCTCCAGGGTATGCATGTTGAGATAAATTTTTCTTTTCATGGTTTCAAATCGTGTGCTGAATTAATGGATGAAAATAGGAATCTATTCAGAGTGTCAGGCTGGAAAGAGGAGGACTTGGGCATTCTCCCCTTTATCCAGGCCTTCGCAATCCCGGGCAATCATAAGAAGTCCGTCGGCGGCAACCAGGGGTTTTAAGAGGCCGGATTTGCCGTAGACCGGGTAGGCCGTTGGCTGGAGATTGTCGCCTCCCTGTTCAAGGCGAACCCGGACGTATTCTTCTCTGCCGATTGCTGAAGGAATCTGTTCCCCGGTGGTGGCCACAATGGCTCGCAGTCCTGCATCCGTCGCTCCAGAGAATTTTCGAAGCAGGGGCCGGACAAAGAGATAGAAAACAACCATGGCCGAGGCGACATGGCCGGGCAGTCCAAAAAGGGCGCAATTATTCTTCTGGGCAAGAATGGTTGGTTTCCCCGGACGGATGGCAACACCATGGGCCAGCATCTCCGTATCGTCAATCTCCTTGAAAACTGACAGGGTAAAATCGCGTTTACCCACAGAGCTGCCTCCTGAGAGCAACAGAGCATCAACCGGTCTGGCAATTGCTTTTTCACAGGCATCGAGCATGGTGGCAAAGTCGTCGTTTATGATGCCCAGTGGCAGGGGGATACCTCCCGCCTCTATGACAAGGGCGGAAAGGGTGGTTGTGTTGATGTCCCTGATTTTTCCCGGGGCAAGTTCTTTATCCGGCTCGACGAGCTCATCGCCTGTGCTGATAATGCCGACCACCGGTTTTTTGAAAACAGGAACTTTGGTAATGCCGAGCCCTGCCAGTACTCCAAGATCTTGGGGCCGCAACGTGCACCCCTTATGCAGCACCACGGCACCTTTTTCAAAATCCTCCCCGGCCCGGATAACATTTTCACCAGGCGCAACGGCCCTGAATACTTCAATGGTCTCATCATCAAGAACATTGCTGTATTCGACCATAACCACGGCATCCGCCTTTTCCGCCAGCTCTCCTCCTGTCCAGATGGCGGCGACCTGACCGGGTTTGAGCGAGAAGTCCCGACCCGATACACCCATGGGAATTTCACCTACGACGGTGAGCAAGGCCGGTTCTGATTCACTGCAGCCGAATGTATCCCGTGCCCTGACAGCATAACCGTCCATGGTGGAGCGTAAAAAGGGCGGCAGTGCCTCCGGCGAGGTAATGTCCTGTGCCGGAAAACGGTTCAAGGCTTCGTTGAGAGGCACCATTTCCTGGTCAATTTCAGCAAAACGGTCAAAAAAATGAATAAATTCCTGGGAGCTTATGAGCTGGAAAAAGCCTTTTTTATTCTTCATTGTCACACTCTGGCGAAAAGCTGATATCTTCGGGAACCACACTGGTGTAAATGTTTGGCAGTGCTTCAGATGCTCGCAGGCAGGCTGAACAGCTATACATCAGTATGGTGGACGGCCTGATCGCGGGCAGATGGAGTGCTGCCGGACATTTATTCTTCATTGAGTTTGATTCTCAGTTCAATTTCCTGAACGTTTTCAGTGAATTTGAGGGATTTAATAAAGCCGGTGACGGTTCCAGCCAGGGCGTCCTGCACAAATTCCTTGAGCGGGATTTTGTTGCCGTTTACCAGCAGAGCCGCTTTCTCAATTCCTTTGCCTGCATCTTCCAGGAAGCGTTTTTCAATAAATGAGGCAATTTCCGCACTTTCGTTCAAACGGAAGATGTAATCGCCGCTGATATTAAGATCCGAGGCAACGGCAATGACGCCTGTTACTTCTTTGCGCAGCTCCTGGTTTTTGTCGCGGACAACCTCGATTTTGGCCACATGGCGAGCCTGCTTAAAGCCCTCGCCAATGACGATGTCAACATCCGGGAAAAAGCGGTGGGCCAGTGTGGTGAGCGAGAGATTGCGGTTGTCGGTCATCAGCACCATCTGGTCCGGAGCGACAAACATGATGGAGTCGGCTCCTGCCTGTCGGTGTTTGTCAGTGTCGGTCCCGGGAGAGTCAAAACTGATACCGGTTTCTTTGCTCGATTTGATAACGGCAACACGGTAACCACGATTCTTCAGCGTGTTGACCACCTGGGTGGCCAGAGTGGTTTTCCCGCTGTCGTGCCAGCCTATGAAGGTAATGATTTGAGGCATTTAAAATTACTCCTGGATAAAAAAACAAAAACACAAAGGCACAAAGCTCAAGGCCTTGTGCCTTTGTGCAAAATACAACTGATAGCAAATTTTTACTAAAGTTTTAACACGACGGCAATAAATGAGTATATTCCGTTTTCTCAGCTCTCAGCTCTCAGCTCTCAGCTCTCAGCTCTCAGCTCTCAGCTCTCAGCCCTTGTACTTGCTATGCAGGATGCGAACCTCTTCCTCGGGTTTGTAGCCCGTTATCATGCTTTTGATGGAGCCTTTAATGGCAAAAAGAGACATATAAAGGTGGATGATAAAAAATCCTATAAGTCCGGCTCCCAGAAAACTGTGTATGATCGCAGAAAGGCGTAACGTGTCAGTCGGGTACTGAAAGGTAAAGAGGATGTAACCGGTTACGGCCATTACTCCTCCCCCTGCGGTAGCCACCCAGAACCACATTTTCTGGCCGGCATTGAACTTGCCGGCAGGAACTGGTTTCTTTTGTTTGCTCAGGTAGCCCCCCATGATAAAAAGCCAGGCAATATCATGGGGCATGGGCAGCATGTCTTTAATCCAGATGAGCAGCATAATTACCGCTGTTCCGGAAAAAATAAGGGCGGAAACGATGTGAATGGATCTTCCCATGCTGACCAGGGCTCCACCGCCAAGATATTTACCAAAAACGACCATCAGGCCTGTTATAACCAGCAGCGTGAAAAACAGAGCGGCAAGCCAATGGATAAAACGGCAAAAAGCATTAAAAAAAAGAATCTCTTTTCCTGTGTGGGAAAAGGATTTTGCTCCAATGGCTATGAAGTGCAGGAGAAGTGCTGCCGGAAGAAGGGTAATGACGTACAGAAATATCTTGCCAAAGAGAGTTGTTTGCAGGTTTGTAAACGTCTGGCCGTATTGCTGCCAGTCACCGGTAAAAGCTGCGTTAAATTCCTTAAAAGCTGCAGTTGACGGCTCCGGACCAAAAGCGCTGAGAAGCTGAACCTGTTCATGGGTGCCTGCAAAGGCCAGGCCCGCTGCCACCGTCATAAGCAGACATGCAGACAGAATGTATCGTTTCATAGTCGGCTCCTGTGAGTGCCCCGGCCTCCTTCATGGAGAGGAAAACCGGGGCAGGATATGATGACAGGTTCTGCTTATTTTTTATTGTAGGCCTTATCCCAGCCCCAGGCGTTTGACCCGGAACCACGTTTAAAGACCCTTTCACTGTATATTTTTGAAACTTGGTCGGCATCACCCGCCATCAGGGCTTTGGTGGCACACATACCGGCGCACAGGGGTACTTTTCCCTCCGCAATACGGTTCTGGCCGTAAAGATTCTTTTCTTCCTCGCTGAAGGTATCAGCCGGGCCACCGGCGCAGAATGTGCATTTGTCCATGGCGCCGCGGGCACCGAATACCTTGTCGCTTGGAAACTGAGGTGCACCAAACGGGCAGGCCATGAAGCAGTAGCCGCAGCCGATGCAGGTTTTCTTGCTGACCAGGACAATGCCGTCCTCGCGCTGGTAGATGGCATCCACCGGACAGACCGCGATGCAGGGGGCATCTGCACAGTGCATGCAGGAAACCGACATGGATTTTTCACCGGGTTTGCCCTGATTTATAGTAATAACGCGGCGGCGATTAACGCCAACCGGTATGTGGTGGCCTTCCTTACAGGCCACCACGCAACCGCCGCAGTCAATACAGCGGTCAACATCACATAGAAATTTCACACGTGCCATTTAAATATACCTCCCTAAGCCTTGCTGACTTTGCAAAGCCCGTCTTTGGTGGCCTGAATCTGGGTAATAATGTCATAACCGTAGTTTGTGCAGACATTTGCCGCCTCACCTATCACATAGGGTTCATGTCCCTTCGGGTAATTCCCGGCCAGTGATCTGCCCATTAACACACCACCGAAATGGTACGGCATAAAGATGGTTTTTTCGTCCACACGCTCTGTCAGTTTGGCTTTTACCCTGATTTTTCCTCCTTCAGGGGATTCTATCCAGATCTCTTCACCGTCACGTATGCCCATATTGTTGGCAAGCATGGGATTAACCTCGGCATACATTTCCGGCTGTAACTCGGAAAGATACTTGTTGCTTCGTGTTTCAGCACCACCGCCCATATGCTCCACCATGCGACCCGTGGTCAGCACCAATGGGAACTCCTTGACAAGATCGGGCTTCTGCTCGCTCTTGTAGCGGGTATGCACCCGGTAATGGTTCGGTTTGTCCTCATAGGTGGGATATTTTTCTATCAAATCAGGTCGCGGCGTATGCAGCGGTTCCCGATGGATCGGCACCTGATCCGGGAAAGTCCAGACAACGCAACGAGCCCTGGCATTGCCGAATGGAGCCATTCCCCTGCGCAAGGCTTCTTTGAGGGTCTTCTGGGAGAGATCTGTTTTCCAGTTTGTACCCGGCACGACATCCTTGAATTCCGGATAGCCGCCCTGGACTTCGCAGCCCGGATTGGCAACGCCGACTGCGGCAAGCTGGTTCTCTGTACGTCCGCTGCTGTCATATTTCTTCTCAAGCCCGAAACGATTACGGAATGGCAGTCCTCCTTTTGTTACCTCTTTTGAAATGTCATAGAGGATGGGGGTGCCGGGATGTTCGGTTGTCCAGCACGGCCATGGCATTCCATAATACTCACCGTCGCAGGGGCCGCCTTTGGCCTGCAGAGTTTCAATATCAAAGGTATGCCAGTTGGCCATGTGTTTCTTGATACGGTCAGGGGTCTGGCCGTTATAGCCGATGGTCAGTGAACCTCTGCCAAGTTCCAGGGTGATATCTTCCGGAACCTGTTTGATGTTTTTGTAGAATTTGTCGGCAAATCCCAGACGTTTGACAAGTTCTGCCATGATCTCGTAATCATCTTTACAGCCGGCAATGGGATCGACAATCTTGTGGCGCCACTGGATCTGGCGGGAGGTCGATGTCACACTGCCCGATGTCTCATATTGGCTGGAACATGGCAGGAGATAGACGTTGTCGCTTTCACAGGCTGCGGCCGCCATGGTTGGAAAGGGATCAATGATGACATAAAGATCAAGCATATCCAGCGCCCTCTTCACCCGGTGATACTGGGAGTTGGAGTTGGAACCGCATCCCCATTGGATGACTGCTTTCAGGGGTGTGTATTGCTCGATCTTTTCTTCCTGGAGAACGCCCTCATACCAGCGGGATAGGGTAAAACCCTTGGCGTTCATCCATTTTTTTTCTTTAAAACGTGAAACCATCCAGTCATAGTCAACGTCCCAGACGCGGCACCAGTGTTTCCAGGAACCGTCGGACAAACCGTAATAGGCTGGAAGGCTGTGGGATAGAACACACATGTCTGTTGCGCCCTGAACATTATCATGGCCGCGGAAGATGTTGGTGCCGCCGCCGGATTTGCCCATGTTGCCCAGTACCAGCTGCAGGATACAGAAAGTTCTGGTAATGCTGCTGCCGATGTGATGCTGGGTTCCGCCCATGCACCAGGTCAGACTTGTTGGCCGGTTGGTTGCCAGAATTTTGGCGATTCTTACCGTTTCACTTGCCGGGATACCGGTAATCTCTTCAACGGCCTCCGGGGTGTAGTCGGCAGCAACAACAGCCATTTCTTCATAGCCTGCTACCCTTGTCTCGATGAATTCTTTGTCCTGCCAGCCATTCTGGATGATGACATTAATCAGTCCCAGCATAAATGCCGCATCCGTACCGGGCCTGATACGGACAAAATCGCTTGCCTTGGCGGCAAGTTTGGTAAAGCGCGGATCAACAACGATAATCGGCGCGTTGTTTACTTCCTTGGCATGCAGGATGTGCTGCATGGAAATTGGATGTGCCTCTGCTGCATTTGAACCGATAAAGATAAGGCTTTTAGCGTGCCTCATATCGTTCAGGCTGTTTGTCATTGCCCCGTAACCCCAAGTATTGGCGACACCTGCCACCGTAGTTGAGTGTCAGATACGGGCCTGGTGGTCAACGTTGTTCGACCCCCAGAATGCAGCAAATTTTCGCTGCAGATAAGCCATCTCGGTTGAGACCTTGGCGCTGCCGTTTAAGTGAACGGCATCCGGTCCGTCATTTTCGCGGATGGTTGTCAGTTTTTTGCTTATCTCGTCAAGCGCCTGGTCCCAGGAGATTTTTTCCCATTTGCCGCCTACCTTTTTCATGGGATTTTTGAGACGTTTTTCGCTGGTCACCATGTCAATGGCACTGGCACCTTTACAGCAATACCCCCCTCTTGATACAGGGTGGTCCTGGGCTATTTCCTGACGGATCCAGACACCGTTATTTACCTCGGCATTAATACCGCAGCCAACAGCACAATGGGTACAGACGGACCGGACCATGGTTGAGCCGGGATGGGCCTCTTTTGCCGCTTTGCCGGCGGCAGAAGCTTTACGGGTCATTTTCGTTGTCATGGCCGCGCCTGTCAGGGCTGCGGTAGCTGCAGAAAGCTTCAGAAAAGAGCGTCTGGCAACTTTGGGGTTAAGTGTCACCCTGCGGGCACCGTTTTCTGCGCCACAACCCAGGGTGTTGCCTATTCTGCTTCTGGACATTTTTTCCCTCCTTGGGTAATTATCATTCTGAATCAGAGTTACAAAGCATGTTTTTTATGAACGCAGGGTTTCATAATACTTTTTAAAATCTTCAGTCTCCCGGTAGAGGACATCTCCGGTCTGTTTTTCGGCAAGAGCCTCATCGGCTTTCACCTTTTTTGCCCCAACTGCGGCAGTGGCCGCCACAGCTGATCCGGCAAGGATGTTTTTAAGAAATGATCTCCTTGAGCCATCGTTTTTTTTCATAGTGTGTCCTCCTTTTCAGGTGATTGCCGAAAAACGCTCAGGCTTTTCCGGACTTTTAGGGAGATTTGATGCGCAACTATTTCAATCCGGCATTGCCGGTTAAGCCTTTTTCCAGGTCCAGGTAGCCGCTTAAGAATGCTCCGCAGGCAGCATAAAAGTCCGCCTCTTTGTTCTCCTTAAGCGCTTGAGAGAACTGCAGGGCAAAGGGCTCCAGGAATCTGTTCAAGAGAGTATCCTGGTGACGCCGAGCAACTTCCGGACTCTCGTTTTCGTCTTCAATCAGGGTACCTAAAGCATCAAGCATGACAACAAGGGAATCTTCGCTTTCAGTAAATTTTTTGTCTTTTTCAAGCTCAGCCTCAATCAGAAAGCCCCTCAGCTCAGCAAGTGATGGGCCGTAATTATGACCGTCCATATAGGAAGAGACCGTGGTTTCAACTTGGTTTTCTCCATAGGGATTGACAAAGAGCTGGTAATATTCATCCTGGATATTCTGAAGGCTTTTATCGGAAAGCATGATGGTCAGCTTCTGGATGGCATTATCAAGTGCGGGGTTTATTTTTTCGCGGCCCAGCGCGGCAAATGTACCGCGCCAGCGGCTCATTTTCTCGGCATCAGGCTCATCGACAAAAAAAGATTTCAACAGGTCAAGAAACCTGCGTCTGACTCGGGAAAGCTGTTTGTCCGGCAGTTCACTATTCATTTGCGCTTTTTTCTCTGGATTCATAAATTTTTATCACCCGGCAGGTATCACAATATTCGAAAAGATTATCAGGTCCGGGAGCCATATTTTGAGCAGTCAGTTTGGCCATGACCCGTTCAAAGCTTTTGCGTGTGCCGAAAATTTTTCCACAATCTTTACATTGCATGGGCGCGCCTTTAGATAGCACGGTGTCTGCAAAGAAATTCGGATTCAGATGAAGACCGGGTACACCTTCCAGGGCATTTTCCGGGCAGACATCAACGCAGATATCACACTGGACGCAACGCGAGGCCGTGTGGTTGAGGCTGTAAAAGTTTTCGTCGCCCCTTAATGCTTTCATCCGGCATTCGTTGAGGCAGGCAAGGCACTGGGTGCAGCGCTCCTGATCGCAGGACAGGGTGCCGAATGTGCTGAAATCTTTGCTGGTAAATGACGCTTCACGACCGCTTTCTTCAGCCAGAAATTGCAGGGTGGATGCCAGTTTGGCGCGGCGATTCTGAAAGCCGGCATTGAGGTTAAGGCGTTTTAGGGAGTGCGAGACTTCTGTTTGCAGGTGGGAACTCAGTTCCGACCAGGCGAGAGTAATAACCGTATTTTCCGTGTCAAAAAGGCTCTCTACTATCTGGTTTGTCTGTCGGATCTGCTCTGCAAGCGGACTTTCGTCTGGAGCATCTTCTTCCGCAAGGAGGATGATTTTTCCTGCTCCAACAGAAAAGAGATAGACAAGATGCATGGCGGTCAGCGCTTTAACGGTTGGATACTCCAGGAAAAAAACATGGTCGAATCGCTGGCCCGAATGGTGCCACCAGAAACGGTGCAGGGATTTTTCATCACCAATGACCACTGTGGTGGCGGAATCCGGCCTGAATATTCTGAAATATTCGACAAACTGAAGGTCGGAGAAACGCTGGTATTGAATGGCTCCTGTGGGGCATGATGAAATGCAGGCTCCGCATTCCCTGCAAAGCAGCGGATCTATGGAGATGCCGTCCTGCCCCTTGGTAACAGCCCCATGTTGACAGGCCGAAGAGCATCTGTTGCAGCCGAGAGCCAGTCTGCCGCTGTACTGACAGAGAGAGTTGTCACAGGTGACAACTTCTTCTATCTGGCATGGGAAGAGGGAGGAAAAATAGGATTCGAGATTTTCCCTGTTATAGATATGTTCCCCGTTGTCCGGCAGGTCAAGGGTCTGAGCCCCTTCCAAAAGGAGGAGTGCCGGAACTTCCAAAGAACGCTTTTCCGCGCCATAGAGATCTATCGCCTCCTGGGGGCAGGCATTGACGCATTCTTTGCAGTATGAACATCGGGAAAAATCAAGAAACAGGGTTTCAGAGAGACAGTGTTCAGGACAGACCGGGCCACAGGCCCCGCAATAGGTACATTTCTTTTGGTCAATGGGGCTTTTTACCAGAAAACGAATGCGGTAACCGTTTTTGATTGCCTGGATATCCACGTCTTCCGCCGTGGTCAGCCCTTCTTCATATCCTTTTAAAAGAAGAGGGCCGAGGTTAAGGAGCCCCCCGTAAACATTGACAAAATCCCGCAGCTTTCCAGCATCTCCGGCAAGAACAGCCAGCCTGGCGTCGGTATCCAGTGTGTAACTGCGAAAGTTGATGCTGTTGTGTCGCCGTAGTTCTGCCTGGCCTATGGCCGCGAGTTGGTCAGGGGGAAAGTTGCCCAGGTCTCCATTAAGTTGCAGGGTGGCGGAAAGGGGAAATGGGCTCTCCGGGGTGAGCCCGGAAAAGCCTCCGGCAAGGAGGATGTTTTTCGTTTCTCCTTGCAGCGTCAGTTTCCCTGCCATGGAAATGGAAGCAGGAAGCGACTGGAATACAGGCGTGGCGCTGCCGTCCGAGCTGAGCAGATACGCTGTGAAGTTATTTGTCATTTAAGGACCTTAAATAAGGTTAAATGGGCTCATTTTTTATATTATGCGCTTAAGCCGGAAAGGAATGCAAATTTTAATGCTACCTTTTTGTCGAAAATAAAATGTATAAAATCTATTTAATGCAACAGATATGTAGTATATATGTAGAACTACCTAGTTCGCAACTAAAATGTTACATAGAGGAAAGAAAGTGTGTAACTGTTCGTATAATAAGGTTATTCTTGGTAGAGAAAAACTATCCAAAAGATTGAGTTAAACATGCTGGATTGAGCTTATTTATTATGAAAAATATTGTCACACTCGCACATGAAACGGTTGTTCTTACACCGACAACCAGGGAGGAACAGCAGGAGATTCTTGCCATTGAGACGCCGTATAAAATTGCCCTAAATGACAGGGACATCGGAGCCTCCATGGTTCTGGAAACAGCTCTGGAGGAATTTGGTGCAGGGTTTCTTTTCGGGCAGGGCTATGTTCGCAGCCCGGAGGAGGTGAAGGAGGTTCTTGTCTGTCCTGAGGGGAGAATTTCCGTTTACGCTGACGTGGAGGAAGATGCCGAACCAAAAGAGGTGATTATTACTTCCGGCTGCGGAGGGACAGGTAAGATTTCACGGGAGATGCTGGAAGGGGCCTTTGATCCTTTGCAGGAATGCACCATAACCTTTCCGGAAATACATGATTTTATCCTGGCAATACTGCATGGTTCCCGTCTGGGCCATGATACCCATTGTGTCCACGGCTGTGGTCTGTGGGCAGACGGCAGACTGCAGGCTTTTTACGAGGATGTGGGCAGGCATAATGCCGTTGATAAGATTATTGGTGCTATACTTCTTAAAAAAATACCGGCCCGTGGAGCGGTCTATACCACCGGCAGGCTGACATCGGACATGGTGCTGAAATGCGCCCGCATCGGCATTCCCATTGTTATGTCTCGCACCGCACCTTCTTCCCTGGGCATGGCCATTGCCCGGAGGGCCGGGGTGACCTTGGTGGCCTATGCCCGCCCTGACCGGCTCAATGTTTTTAATGCTCCGGAAAGGATAGTGCAGGATATATGACATAATCTTGAATTACAGTAGTAGTATTAAGTTTGGAAAGACGGCCGAGGGGTTAAGATTGGCAAATCAAAGTTCATGAGAATTTTACTATGGCAAGACTAAGCGACAAAACAAAGGCATTCTGTCGGATCTGCAGTTTCAGCACTAGAATGCCCAATAGTGATTAGTCTCACTAATTTTGACTTTCAGAACCAATAAAAAAGCAGGTTTTGACGCCTGACTTTCATTCTTAATCTGCGAGGAATAAAAGCTGTTTTTTCTTTCTCCTCCTCATCGCAATAACTCCAGACAAACCGCTACCAAGTAACCAAACAGCACCGGGAATGGGTACTGGCCGGACATTGAACGTCCCTACTTGTACGCCTCCTGTATCAGGTCCGATAGCAGGCAGATTATTAACTGTCATGTAGACAAATGTTTCTCCTCCTCCAGGCAATGCCGCTCTAGAGCCAAATTCAAAGACTGTTTTGTTGATGGACTCTAACACGTAGGCATCCCAATGATAAAACAAGCGTGGTTCAGGCAGTGAGTGAGTCATTAGCGCGATGCTGTCGATATGCGTGCCTGTAGAGTAACCAATCCCAGTGGAGTAAAGGGTCGGTTTGTTTGCTGCTGCAGTCATATCAATAGAAGAACCGTACCATTGAACAGAGAAATCTGAGAACCCATCGACAGGATTGTATGTAAAACCGCCTGAAATTGGAGCAATAGTTCCTTGAGTAAGAGTGAAGTCAAAAATCTCGTAGATGGTTGAAGCCTGCACAGGTAGTGACAACATAGTCATAGTTATTACCAGCAACATAACCTTAAAACTTATCTTCCTCATAGTCCGCTCCCTTCCATTGCTTAATTTTAATTACATGCACAGTTACTCATTGCCCCAAAGGTTGTCTCCAGCCAGCATTCGACGCCTAACTTTATAAATCTCAGTCTCAACACAAAAACAGCAAAATCAAAGTAACGAAAGTGACGATAGTATTAAGTTTCGTTTCATCATTTCTTTCTCCCTCTCTGAATTCAATTCATGTAAAAGGTTCAGCAACAATTTATCACTCGTAAACTCCAAGAAGAAAAGACAATAAAAAAGCCGGATTGCCGTAAACTTCCTCGCAACCCGGCTGACAGTTTTAGTCCCGTGGTATTCCGTCCCCGGCTTTCGCTCGGGTTTGGCTTATTTTGAAATCAATAAATTCTTCTTAACAAGCCGACCAATCCAAGTCAAATGAAAAGTAATGTGGGGAGGGAAAGATTAAAATTTTGGCAGGTAACCGCCAATTAAAGATGGTTCCTGATTTTCCACTGATTTCACAGATCAACTGTTGTTGGCTGTGGAAAACTTACTCTGGACAGTAGATCTCTTAAGTTTGAGAGAGCACTCGAACGGTTAATATTGGCAAGACGAAGTTCAAATAAAAATGGCAGGCAATTTTCAGAAATCACCTGCCACCTTCAAACTTATTAAAATCGCAGAACACCTCAAAGAATAATCAAATGCTTACGCTTTGATCTTGCCAATGGCA
>JAHLLM010000061.1 GCA_020444175.1 Desulfobulbaceae bacterium
TTTTCCTGTCATTATTTCGTTGCACGCAAGTGTCGAGGTCAGGAGTTCTGAACTTACAGACGTTCCGGCGGCGGTCGAGAAGTTTTTTAGGAGACCGTCAAATTTTAATTACCACTCATCTTCAGACTGTTCGGCGGCAAGGGTTTGCCGCCCTACTTCTTTTTGCTCGTCATTTCCGCCAAGGCGGGAATAGAGACGACCTTGCCGACTCCACTGCGGATTCCCGTTTTCACGGGGATGACAGGCAAAAGAGATCACGATATATCCCCGATATGTACCCCTGTTAAGATGCAGTTAAACAGGCATTAAGTGAATTCAAAGTATGCAACATCATAGATAAATTCAGAGGCATGAGTAAAGAGAAAGAAAGGGCACGGGGGGGCTAAATGATCACTCCATGTCGCATTATTTCAGACAAGAAACCACTAGCATCATAACTTTTGTCAAGGAGGATCGGTTCAATCCTGTCATCAATTTCCCTTCTAATTTTCCACAGAAGTGGTCGGGTAGAAAAATAGTCCCCCGAAAGGCCATCTACAACTATAGCTACATCCACATCGCTATCTTCCCGGGCATTGCCCCTGGCGTAAGACCCGAAAAGAATCATCGCATCAAACTTCATGAATTTTGACAGGAGTTTCTTATACCTTTTGAGCTTTTCTATAACTTCTGCATTATCCATTTTTGCAACTCCTGGGTATTTTTAAAAATTTCAGCGCACCGTTTTTTAGTTAAGCTTTCCAGTAACTGCTCTTTGTGAGTGGGATAACGAGCTTCGATATTCATCGGTTCAAGAAGATCAATAAAATCTTTCTGTTCTTCTGAAAATTCTTTATAAATATCTGCTTTTTTTGCCAGTAATGAGAGGCTGTGAGAGAATGGAGCTGTTTCACCTTTTATGTGTACAAAATATGCTTTTAGAATCTTCTCGATTGCCTGATGTGCCATAAATCCGACATAGAGGTAACGTTCACTTTGAAACATCGCCTCAGCTGTCTTTAAGTCATAATCAGACAGTTCCAACCAATTATGTCACCTTGTCGCTCATTTTGTTGTTGGTGTTGTTGGGGGTCAAATCTTTATCCTTGACATCTTTTAAGCTTTTTTGATCGATGCAGTGTGTTGAGATTTGGGGCAGCCGTCTAAAAACAGCTGCCATTATTTTTTTAGCATTAGGGGGCGTTTTTGTCATCAATAAAAAGCGGGAAAAGACCTGTAAAATCTGTTCAAGTTGAAATACATTGGGCACATTGTCGTAAGACGGAGAGAGGTGATCAAAAAGGGCTCTACTTAAGACCGGGCCTGATGAAAGAATTCAGGATTCAGAAAATAATCTGATAAGACAATTAAAAGATGGCTTACCATACTTGAAAACATGTATATCATTTTTAAAGTCGCCCCTTATCATCGCAACGTTGCCGGATCGATTCTTAAATCTCCAAAATACTACTTCTATGACACAGGACAGGTCGTGGGAGATTCAGGGATAAAGCTGAAAAATCTGGTCGCTTGTTCCCTGTTAAAAGAAATTCATTTTTGCGAGGATTGTTACGGAGATCAAATGCAACTTTATTATCTAGTGTCTGTCCATAAATGGCCCTTTTGCCCGATATCTGCGTCATGCTTAAAAAATTATCCTCGGAATATCGCCTAATCGTGAAAGAACTCCGCCGAGACAAAACCTTCCCGGACGACACTGAAATACGGTCTGCGCATAATTGGCTGGCTCAATTTTCCTTGTCCTGAAAGACTTGCTTGCAAGCTACACCCAGTCGGCAAAGGTTTGCCGACCTACATAAATGGATGGAAATTCTTTTTGGGTAGCAATTAAGGGAAAGAAAAGGTAAAGGGCTATCCGAAAATTTTGAAACGAGATCTGATATCTTCCTGGAGTTTGCCGGTATGGGATGGCGGCACTGCGCTGCCGGCGAATACCTTCTCCCAACCGGATATTCTCTCCACAACTTCCTGCAGGAGTGATTTGCTTTTGTGAAGAGACAGACCTATTTTTTGTCCTTCGGCAAGAATATCCCCAGGGGTGATATTTTTGTGCTTGCCATTCACCTGCAGAATCTGCTCAAGCTGAAAGACATTGGGCACAATGTCGTAAGATGGAGACAGCCGCCAGCCGCTCTCTGTATGCAGCATGGAAAAATTCTGCAGATGGTCATCGGTGTTCACCAGGAGAACATTGACAATCATCTGGCGGTAAAGCTGCTCCAGGTCAAGACCGGGTTGATCTGAGTAAAGCCGTACTATTTTTGCCATATCTGAGTAGGACACGCTGTATTGGTCCTCGACGCCGATCAGCGACCTGAAACTTACCAGGGCGTTTCGTCCGTTTTGCGGGGTGGTGTCAAACCTTTTAACAAGCAGAATCTCCCGGTTTTGCACGCTTTCCCTGCGGAACTCCGGCACGTCGAGACCGGCCATGCGCGCCAGGGTAAGCCCTGCCTCTTCCAGGGAAACAAAAAGTTTGGGATGGATGTCTTTGCGGCTGGCAAATTTGGCTATCCAGAATTGACTGTCTTTGCGGGTGAGCACCTTGGGACGCGCTCCGCCGGCAGAGCTTCCGCAAGCCAGCAGGTGCTGGAGTTCTGCCGTTTCCGTATCAATCGATTGCTCCAGCTTGCCTGCCTCTTGAATGGCTACGAAAATATCATCAAAAGGAATGCTTGCATCCTGCCGACCTGGCAGGCGTTCTTTTTCCGTAAAGAGAAAACGACCCAAACCTCCTGCGCCAAGCACGCTGAGCAGATGAGCGGGGGCAAACCTGCTTCTTTCCAGCCCACCTTTGCGGGCCAGTATATGCCGTCCCCATGCATCCGGCAGAGAGTCGTCGAAAACTTCGTGCAATCCAAGCTCACTCTTTGCAGAGGCAAAGGTTTTATCCGCAAGGGGTAAATGAACAGGATCGACGGGGTAAGCCTTTGGGTGATCAAGATACGAAGAAGAGTAGCGAAAAAAGCCCTCGTATTGCCCGTAGGTATTGAGATTTCGAGATAAAATCCGCCCAGCCTGTACGATTTCGCCATCAGGGAATACAGCATAGACGTACAGGTTGATTGTCGATTTCATCATCTTTTAACCGGTCGAACTCTTTTCTTTGTCAAAGCTCTTTCTTCTTGCTGCGTGCGATCAAATTCCTCAAACGGATCAACCGGCACGACCAGAACCTGCTCCCAGGTATCCAGCAACCCCAGAACCTCACTGACCCTGGCCCACTTCTCAAGACTTACAGATGGGTCTCCCTGTTCCATTCTGCCGACAAGTTGCCGGGAGACACCGGCCCGGACACCGAGATCGGCCTGGGTTTCATTTTTTTTTATACGTGCCATGCGAAGCCGGGTACCCAGCTTTTCATAGAGATCATTTAAGTCAAGAAAGGAATCAGCCATAATGACAAATATATGCAACATTAAAATATAAATCAAGTGCTAATGTTGCATATAGTTGTCATTATACGCAAAAGGAGACAGCAAGGGAGGAATTGGTCAAAACTGATTCTTTCACTCGTAGCCGTTGGGGTTCATTGACTGCCATCGCCAGGCATCCCGGCACATTTCATCAATGCCCCTTTTGGCCTCCCAGCCCAGCTCATGTTTTGCCTTGCCGGGATCGGCGTAACATTTGGCGATATCACCCGGACGACGATCTACTATTTTATAGGAGACTTTGCGGTCGGATGCCTGCTCAAAGGCTTTTACCATATCAAGTACGCTGTAGCCCTTGCCTGTTCCCAGATTATAAATCACGACACCAGGATTTGATGCCAGTTTTTCAATGGCCTTAATGTGCCCCAGGGCAAGATCAACCACATGGATGTAATCGCGCACACCAGTACCATCCGGGGTGGGATAATCGTCTCCGAATACGGAAAGCTGCTCAAGCTTGCCAACAGCCACCTGGGCGACATAAGGCATCAGATTATTTGGAATTTCATTAGGGCTTTCGCCGATTCGTCCGCTGTCATGGGCTCCGACAGGATTGAAATAACGAAGGAGTGCGACATTCCAGGAATCGTCCGAGGTGTGCAAATCCTTGAGAATATGTTCGATAAACAGTTTGGAATTCCCGTACGGGTTGGTAGCGGACAAGGGGAAATCCTCTGTAATCGGTACTCGGGCTGGGTCCCCGTAAACCGTTGCCGAAGAGCTGAAGACGATATTTTTTACATTGTGCTCATCCATCACCTTGCAAAGTATCAAGGTACCGGTGATGTTGTTATCGTAATAACGCAGGGGCATACTGACTGATTCGCCTACGGCTTTCAGCCCGGCAAAATGAATGACCGATTCAATCTTATTGTCACGGAATACTCCAGCGAGTTTATCCTCATCCTTTAAATCGACCTCGTAAAACCTGATCGACTTGCCGGTTAATTCTTCTACGCGTTGCAGTGATTCTTTCTGGCTGTTGACAAGGTTGTCAACAACGACAACCTCATAGCCTGCATTAAGTAATTCGAGGCAGGTGTGACTACCGATATAACCTGCTCCACCTGTAACCAATATTTGCATATTTTCTTATCCCTTTTTTTTAACTTCCCGGTACTTTATTTCTGTTTCGTTGGGTTTCGCTTTTACCTTGCTGTGTCACCTGCGTTGCAAGGAATACGTTTTGTAAAACTGAAAATTCAGGCTTGAATTTCGCTCTACCCAACCTACAGTGCTACAGCCAACATTTTTCGTCGGCATGGGGATGCCGACCTACTTGATTTTCGGGCAACACATTTTTTGCTCATAGCTGTCGTAGGTTGTGGTTGAGCGGTTTCCAGGAACCATGCTGCGTTGGCTTCCTCCTGTACTGTGCAACGACACCAACTCGGCGTGCAAAAAGACCAAGCGAAACCCAACAATTTACTTTCCGCCTTAACAGGCCAGCTCTTTCATAAAGGCCATCAGTTCTTTTTTCAACTCGGGACGATTCTGTTTCGTTGGGTTTCGCTTTTACCTTGCTGTGTCACCTGCGTTGCAAGGAATACGTTTTGTAAAACTGAAAATTCAGGCTTGAATTTCGCTCTACCCAACCTACAGTGCTACAGCCAACATTTTCGTCGGCATGGGGATGCCGACCTACTTGATTTTGTGGGCAACACTGCTCTTGTCCATTGCTGTCGTAGGTTGCGGTTGAGCGGCTTCCTGGAACCATGCTGCGTTGGGTTCCTCCTGTACTGTGCAACGACACCAGCTCGGCGCGCAAAAAGACCAAGCGAAACCCAACAATTTACTTTCCGCCTTAACAGGCCAATTCTTTCATAAAGGCCATCAGCTCCTTTTTCAACTCGGAACGGTCAATTTTCGTTGGGTTTCGCTTTTATCTTGCTGTGTCACCTGCGTTGCAAGGAATACGTTTTGTAAAACTGAAAATTCAGGCTTGAATTTCGCTCTACCCAACCTACAGTGCTACAGCCAACATTTTCGTCGGCATGGGGATGCCGACCTACTTGATTTTGTGGGCAACACTGCTCTTGTCCATTGCTGTCGTAGGTTGCGGTTGAGCGGCTTCCTGGAACCATGCTGCGTTGGGTTCCTCCTGTACTGTGCAACGACACCAGCTCGGCGCGCAAAAAGACCAAGCGAAACCCAACAATTTACTTTCCGCCTTAACAGGCCAATTCTTTCATAAAGGCCATCAGCTCCTTTTTCAACTCGGAACGGTCAATTTTCGTTGGGTTTCGCTTTTATCTTGCTGTGTCACCTGCGTTGCAAGGAATACGTTTTGTAAAACTGAAAATTCAGGCTTGAATTTCGCTCTACCCAACCTACAGTGCTACAGCCAACATTTTCGTCGGCATGGGGATGCCGACCTACTTGATTTTCGGGCAAACACTTCTCTTGTGCATCGCTGTCGTAGGTTGTGGTTGAGCGGTTTCCAGGAACCATGCTGCGTTGGGTTTGCCTCCTGCACGTCAACGATACTAGCTCGGCGTGCGAAAAAACCAAGCGAAACCCAACAATTTACTTTCCGTCTTAACAGGCCAACTCCTTCATAAAGGCCATCAGTTCCTTTTTCAACTCGGGACGATCAAGGGCAAAGGCCAGATTTGCCATCTGAAAGCCCGCCTTGTCGCCGCAGTCAAAACGTTTTCCCTCGAAATTATAGGCATAAATCGGCTGTTTCTCCAAGAGCATCGACATGGCATCGGTAAGCTGTATTTCATTACCGGCTCCAACAATGCCTTTACCAAGAATATCAAAGATCCTGGGGGTCAGGATATAGCGTCCGATAATGGCAAGATTCGAAGGCGCTTCGTCTTTTTCAGGCTTTTCAATGAGGCCTTTGATCCGGACAACATCATCGCTGAAGCTGTTATCCGGTTCAACAATTCCATATTTCGATGTTTCAGCAGGATCGACCTCAATAGTTGCAACTACAGAGGCTCGAAGCCGGTCAAACTGTTCTATCATCTGCGATAGAACCGGCACGTCGGTCTGGATAACGTCGTCTGCCAGCAGAACGGCAAAGGGCTCGTCCCCCACAATATTTCGGGCACACCATATGGCATGTCCAAGGCCGAGGGGCTCATTCTGCCTTGTATAAACAATCGTGCCCGTCGCCGGAACTACCGATTCCACCTCTTTCAGCAAAAGATCTTTTTTCCGCTCCTTGAGGGTTTCTTCCAGGTGGTATGATCGGTCAAAATGATCTTCAAGCGCACTCTTCCCCTTACCTGTTACAAAGATTATCTCCTCAATACCCGAGGCCAGGGCCTCTTCCACTGCATATTGAATGATTGGCTTATCAACCAAAGGCAGCATTTCTTTCGGCATTGACTTTGTGGCAGGTAAAAAACGCGTACCCAACCCGGCAACAGGGAAAACAGCTTTCCTGACTTTCATTTATCACTCCTTATCACGTTGTAATTTAAGATTAAATTGTAATTCAATCAGATACAATTTGCATCTTGGCCCTCAACCGGCAGTTAATACTGGTAAATCTCCTCCCCAAAACCCCGGCAAACATAACGCAAATTTATTAACGTCTTGTTACGTATCGATTAAATAGATGTTATGGGTCCACAGGTCAACTTTTGTAAAACCCTGAAAGATACGATTTTACCGCCTCCAGGAACTTCGATTCAATTACCTGGAACACGGCAAAGTATGCCTGTAAGTGTTTATTGTATAATCAATCAAATAGCCTGTCCAGTGATTGAGTTTGGTTGGTATATGATTTTTTTTAGAATGCTGCCCTGGAAAGGGAAGGGAAGATTTTATTTGATGCCGGTGAGATGTGGGCAAAGAAGCTGATCACACTTTTCAGCTTCTTTGCTGTTTTGGATTGTGCAACTGCACTTTCGCGGGAGAGATGGAAATTAAACATTACCGACTTTTCTGCCGCTGGCTCGTTTGGACTTATCAGGCATTTTCTCGGATGCGGAAGTGCCAACAAGGTGGAGGGTGCGCGAAACAGCCCAGTCTACCTTATGTGGGCAATGCTTATGGATATTGGGATCACAATTTTTTATTTCCCAACATGGAACGAGTTGCAGCAACTTTCTGAGACCAGGAATACTTAATTTATCTTCATGGATCATGGATCGCAAGCAGACTGTCCAGTTGATATCATTTTCCGAAAACAACATTCTCGGACCATCATGAACGGCAGGTCTGACAAGGCCTTCACTTTCGTACAATCGCAGTGTTCTCGGATGGACATTAAGAAGTTTAGCAGCGACTCCTATGGGGTAAACAGGCAACTCAGCCCTGAGCGATTTGATTTTTGACGGTCCCGCATTGCTCCCCTTGAAAGGAAAAACCCGCTCGACCGCCGCCGGGACGCGTGTAGGTCGTTGATATTTCGTTGGCGAATGATCAGCTTCAGGACTTTTTGCGACATTGTCAACTTTTGATGTTTCCCTGGTCATGACTTCTCCTTTGCAACGTAACCGAGAAAGGAAGTACTCGCATTCAGCACCGATCAACTTATCCTGCAGGTCGAAATATTCATGCCGACTTTTATTGCCTGAGTACTGCTGGGCAAAGGCAGAGTATCACCTTTGCCCCCTTTATTGGCTGCCACTTTCTTTAAAGCTTAATGATCCTCAGATACATGCCCCTTAAACAGGCGCTCACCCATGAGAAAGCCCATTGCACAAAGAGACATGCCGCCCACGACAACCATAACCTCATGCAGGCTTGGAACATACGACCAGAGATGAGGCTGATCGACAATACCCAACTCATGGAACTGGGGAACTATCATGCCGACCACAACCAGATCATAGCGCATGAAAAAGATACCGATCACACTTGAGGTAGCTGCCACCATGAGGGACGTCATATCTTTGGGGTGCGCGGAAAGGATGATGCAGAATGGGATTACCATGCCGAGCATGACTTCATAAATCCAGAAATTTATAGCATAAGGGCCAGTCAGAATAGCCTGCATTGCCTCATATTTTCCAGGAGGATGACCGCTGACACCGGAGATAACCTTCCAGCAGGTGAAGAACATAATTACAGTAATCAGCAAAGCCCCGAGTTTTGCGGTGGACAGCAGCGAACTTTCCAGGGCAGGACTCATTTTCCAGCCATTGGTCTTATAGGCGATCCAGTGAAAGAAAACGACTGCAGCACAACCGGACATCATGGCAGAAGTAATGAAGTAAATGGGCATATACGGACCATGCCAGAACTCACGCCCATTGAGCAGACCGAAGACCGCACCCAGGTTACTGTGAGCTGCAACACCGGCAATCACCCCGGAAAGCCCCAGGTAGCCTGCCAATTTATGCTTGCCTGCCTGGAGCAGTGCAAACTCGATGAGCATGAAGAAAAGATATGCCCCGTAGAGTGTCCCCATCCACCAGATGTTTGATGTAAGGTTCGGGGAGGTAATGTTGTATATAGCCATTCGCCACGGATTTTCAATCTCAAATGCAATGACAAGAAAACCGGATATAATGGTTACGATGGCCATAAAAACCGAACGCTTGGCAATGGGCTTGAACGCCTCAACATTGAAGACATGACCGATGGATGAGACGAGGCAAAGACCTGTTGAGGTAACAACAAAAAAGACATAGGTGGCAATCAGAAGCCCCCATGGAACTTCACGGGTTACGTTATATGCATTGTGATAGCCTTGAAAAAAGGCATGAACCCCAAAGCCAACACCGATAAGCGCCAATAGTCCGCTCAAAGCAATGGCGGCGTTATAGCCGCTAGATTCTTTTACTGTCAGTCCCTCATTTTTGCCGGGAAGAATATGTGCTAATATATCATTCATTGCATGCTCTCCTGTTATAATTTGCTTTCTTCTATTGCCGCGCGAAGCACTGGCTTAATTTTGATGTCAAATAATGTATGAAGTGCAGCACAACCTAGCCAAAAAACGAGAAATAATACGCCTTCCATTTTCCCCTCCTTGTGAGCTGTTTTAACTCCGGGAAACAAAACCTTTGTATCCGGGATCAAAATGGCGGTTTCGATCCCGGACGCCTTGTTCCAGCTTTTTCAACATTCCATCTTGCTTATCAGACTCTTCATATTGCTAATCTTAATTTTTAATGTTTCAAAAAGTTGTAAACGCTAGACTCACTTTGATTCCATAGCATTTGCTGTGCCACACGGTGGCGCACAGCTTTTTTGTATTTTTTATCATGTAATTACAGAGAGATAATTCAACAAAAATTTTCCAAGACATTTTTCACAAAGTCCAACAAAGGTGGGGAAATAACCAGACACTGCGTTATTTGACGCAAAAATATGGGCGCATAATGATCGGTGGGGTATTTCATCCGCATTGGAGTTTTGCATTATGCTTGCTTTACAAACTTTCGTGACCAAAAAAGGTATTTCGCCTTGCCACTCAACCATTCCGCACGGCTAACAAGCACAAGGTGCGACACTTTGCCGCATTGACCAGTGAATTCTCTCATTATAGGCTAGGAACAAGCTTTCTAACTATTAATTACACCAAGAGGAGATTCAGACATGAAAAAATTACTACTAACCCTGTGGATGTTGTTCTTCTTTGTGGCTTCGGCGTTTGCTGCTATCAACATCAATACCGCCGACCAGCAGACCCTTGAAAGCCTGCCGGGAATCGGGCCAGCCAAGGCGAAAGCCATCATTGAGTATCGCAACGACCAAGGAAGTTTTCAATCCCTGGACGAGTTAACCAACGTCAAGGGAATCGGCGACAAATTGCTGGAAAAAATCAAAGCAGACATTGAGCTGTAGCAAACCAAAACTCCCAGGCAGGAAACGAGAGATCCTGCCTGGGAGTATTTAATAATGCAAAACTATCAGGGGTCCGTACGGTGCGTTTTCAGAAACTTGTCTTCACTTTGTTTTTTTTGACATCCTTTTTCAGCTGGCAGGGGCATTGTTTTGCCAATTGCAGCTGCACCAATAGCTCCACTCTCTTTTTCGGCTCTGAGTTTGTTGCTGCAACATGCCCTCCTGAAGGCGCCTCCGACTACACCAGTTATTTATACTATGATTACATGATCATGTGCAGCTCCAACAAAACGTACAGATCAAGCTTTACAAGCCCAAGCAGTTTTACCCCGTATTGGCTGGAAATAAGCTTTACCCAAAACAACTATAAGGTTCTGCGAAATCCTTCCGGCACTCACTTTATCATGGCTGAATCCTGGTACAACGGCATGGTTGCAGGTATCGACACGAGCACTGTGCCCCCAGGCAGCATCTATATCTCGGAAACGCTGAACGAATATTGCGCCTATATGCCCCCGGGCTTGACCGATAATGATGGTGACGGCTTCCCCTCTTGCCTGGACTGCAATGATGATGATCCAGCTCTTTCTTATGGTTGCCCTCCCCCTCTGCAAAAGGACAAAAATCTCGGAAGACAATGCAAGGCAAACACCTTGTTCGGCAATCCGATAAATGTTGCAACAGGCAACAAATACCATGAGGAAGAAGACTTTTCTATGACCGGACCGTCTCCTGGTATTTCCCTGTCACTACGACGCCATTACAACAGCCAATCAAAGGAAATCGGCCCTTTCGGCTATGGCTGGACTTTCTCCTACGGCTTCAGGCTTGAATTTACTGGTGACAAAATAATCGCCTGGCGAGAGGACGGCAAAGCCATTTACTTCGATACGACAAGCCTTGAAGCCGAGTCCGGCGCCAGGGAGAAACTGCTTGATAACGGAGACGGTTCCTATAGCTTGACCCGAGTCAATGCCAGCAAAGAGACCTATAACAGCTCTGGAAAACTCGTATCCATTGCCGACCGGAATGGCAACACCCTGACCATGTCATATCTGTTGGACCAGCTCGCTTCAGTCAGCGACAACTTTGGCCGCTCCATCAGCTTTACCTTTAATGGTGACGGATTTATAGAAACGGCCATTGTCAACGGCAGCCTTATTTATCAGTACCAGTATGACGGCGACGGTAATCAGACAGGCATTATTTATCCCGATGGCACCACCAAACAATATCTCTACGAAGATGCCAACGACCTGCACAATCTCACCGGTATCATTGATGAGAGAGGTATTCGTATTGGCAGCTACGACTACGATGTAAATGATCGGGCTACATTGTCAAGCGGGTCTGACAATAACAAACGAATCGATGTTGTTTATGAGGCTGATAATAATCCCGACACAACGCAAGTCATAAACAGCAAAGGGGATATCACCACATTGCAACGAAGCGTCATACAGGGAGTTGCCTTAGCCGCGTCAATTACCGGACCGGGATGCAGTTCCTGCGCAGACGGCAACAAAATATACAGCTGGGATGAACAAACCCTGCAGATGCTGGCTGAGACTGACGGGGAAGGCAACATAACAACCTACAGTTATGACAGTCGCGGGAATATATTAACCATGACTGAAGGGGCCGGAACTGTAGACGAACGAACCATATCCTATACTTACCATCCTGATTTCAACCTGGTTACCGAAATCAGCAGAGAGAGTGCCGACAGTCCGGAATATTCCACCACAACCGCAATGACCTATGACAGCCATGGCAACCTTATCCAAAAAGAACTCAACGGCTTTGTGGGCGGCATGCCGGAAACCATATCCACGTACTACACGTACAACTCATATGGACAACCGATCTCCATTGACGGTCCACGAACTGATGTAAACGATGTGGTCACCTTTGATTATTTTGCCAATGATCCGGCCAAGGGACTTAACCGCGGCCAGCTCATGAAAAACACTGACCCTCTGGGGTACGAAACCGCATTCAACCTCTATAATGCTTTTGGCAAACCGCAGCTCATCGTTAATCCAAATGGCGTTATTACGGTTTTGCAATACTCTGACAGAGGTTTTCTTTCATCAAGAACAACAGCGGATTTGACAACCTCCTATTTACGCGACAATGCGGGCAATTTGACAAAAATCGAGCCTCCAGGACCCGGCGCCTTATTCTATTCATATGACGACGCGGGCCATCTTTCTGAAATACAAGACAACAACGGCAATTCCATTTCTTATATGTATGACACTGAAGGCAATAGAATCAGACACGAAATACGTGATCCAGAAGGAATATTGCGTAAATCAAGCGACTACCAGTACGATGCCTATAACCGGATGACAAAAATTATACGGCCGGACAGCCTTTTTCAGGAATTTCATTATGACAACGCCGGCAACAGGATAGAACAAATCGACGAAGCAGGCTTGGTAACAGATTTTACGTTTGATTCTCTCAACCGATTGAAAACCATAACCGAACCGGAGAGCACGGCAACGTCCTTTTCCTACGACAGCCATGACAATTTGATCTCGGTTATAAATGCCGAAGGACAGGCAACAAGTTCTCTTTTTGATGATTTTGGCCGAAATATTCTTTTAAATTCCCCCGACTCCGGCGCCACCTCATATAATTACGACGAAGCAGGAAACCTTCTTTCCGCAACCGATGCCAATGGCATTACCGTAACCTATGGATATGATGCTTTAAATCGACTTGCATTCATTCAGTTTCCACATTCCGGGCAAATCTCATTTTCCTATGATGAGGGGCAATACGGCAAAGGTAAACTTACCGGCATGAACGATCCGGAAAGCCGGGTTTCCTTTCGGTATGATGCATATGGACGTCTGGCTATGAAACTGACGGAAGTTGAAGGGAAAATATACAGAATGGAATATCGCTATGATGAAAGCGGCTTGCTTAGCGAAATGACCTACCCCGGAGGCCGTAAAGTAACTTACGAACGTGACCAGTCTGGAAATATATCCGCAATAAAAGCGGTTATTAACGGAGCGCAGCACACTTTGGCGGGACAGATCGGCTATCAGCCATTCGGGCCTGCCAATTTCGCCCTGCTGGGCAACGGCCTTGCGGTCAATAAGACATACAACCAGTCCTATGAACTGACTGCCATGCAGGCTGGTGGTCAATTAAACAAATCCTTGACCTATGAGCCCGGCTCGCTGGTAGATGAGATCATTGACAACATAAATACGGACCACAATCAAAGCTTTGACTATGACTCCCTCAGGCGGCTGTCAACTGCCCAGGGCATATACGGCACAACAGGCTTTGCTTATGACAAGATAGGAAACCGCCAGTCTACTGCTATCAACGAGGATACATACGATTATACCTATCAAACAGCAAGCAGTATTCTACTGGATATCAGCGGCCCCGAACAAACAACATTTACCCATGATGCCCATGGCAATGTCACGGGACGCAATACCCAGCATTTTGAATATAACGACAATAACCGCTTGCACAAAGCATGGCAGGACGGGATATTACAGGCCAGTTATTTTTACAACGGCTTTGGACAAAGGACAGTAAAAAAGTTGAGCGATGAAACGATCATCTTTCATTATGACCTTGCCGGCAATCTCATCAGTGAGGATAATATCACCACAGGTGCACAGAAAGATTATATTTATCGCGACAACATGCTACTGGCCATGGTGACCTCGGATTACAGCGAGACAAACATTTTTGACAATGACCGGGATGGAGACATTGACGGCAGCGATCTGACAACTGCTTTATTTTCAGCAACGCCCAATCTACCTCTTCTTGCCGCAGGTTTCGGCAAAACCGATTGTCCTCTGCCAATCGAAAATGTATTCTATTACCATACAGACCATTTGGGGACTCCGCTTCTTATGACAGATCAGACCGCCACTGTTGCCTGGCTGGCAGATTATGAACCCTTTGGAAATGCTACCGTGAACCCGGCTTCAACAGTGGTGAACAACCTCCGTTTCCCGGGCCAGTATTTTGATGCTGAGACTGGGTTGCATTATAATTGGCACAGGTATTATGATCCGAGTACGGGGAGGTATATGACACCTGATCCCATTGGATTGGCTGGGGGGATGAATTTGTTTCTATATGCTAATTCCAACTCCATCATGTTTATTGATCCACAAGGTTTGAAAACAACCTTTACGATGACAACAGGAGGTTTTCAAGTAATTGGTGGTGTTGTTATTGGTACTGCTACTGCAGTGTCTGATTGTGTAAACAATAAACGTTATCGCTCCCGTTATGATGTTTATGGAGGAAGTATTGGCGTTTCAGTAAATATTAAAAATATTCCTCAGATTATTTCTTGGTTAATAAAAAATACCACCACCTCTCTTTCTGAAAAATCATTTACTATTGAGCCTAATTATCCACCTCCGACCCTAACCTATGTTGCCGCAGAAGGGCCATCTCTTTCAGCAATTTATGGTGGGACTTTAATTGATATGGAAGTAAGTCCCCATGAAGGAGGGAGAGGAACGGGAGAAGGAGATATTAAATTTTTTGGAACAGGTTTAACAGGAGATATCGGAATTGGGCTTGCTAGTGTAAGTGGTATCACATTAACACGAGTTGATATACAAGAGGAAAAATGCTGTGGAGAAAAAAAATAACTTAACCTTCTGGCAAAAAAATAGAACCCTTATTGGGGTAACCGTAATATTTGTCGGTTTGGCAACTTTTTTCGGATTTCGACAATTGCTAATTAGCTCTGGGGCTTTTCAGTTAGCTCTAGAATCTGCGGTTAACAATGAATCTTTGCAGATGCGGCTTGGGGATCCTATTCAAGCTAATTTTATAGTTGGAGGGAAAATTTATCTTGATGGCTCAGGTCTTATTGCAAAAATAAAGATTCCCATTTCTGGTCCTAATGGTTCGGGATTAATTGAAGGCAAAGCAAAAAAGATTAGTGATGAGTGGATTTTTAGCCGTCTCGAAGTCACTCTCGACGATGGAGATACATTTAACTTGTTGTAAAAGATGCGCCCGGATAGAAAAAGGGGACGCATTTAATTTTTGTATCAAGGGGTTGAAGTTCTTATCTTAACCTCCTTTTCTTTTTTTGAGGGACACCCAAGGGCCGGACGGGAGCGCAGGAAACGGAAGACGCTTGCCGTTTAGCGACTGCAACCCGAGCACGTCAACCCCTCCGCGTCTTGATTTATGGAAAATAACGGTAGATTTCGCCCCGGTGAAGAACGCGGACAAAGGTGATGGTGTCGCCGTCGATAGACAGGCCAATTCGGTAGTTTCCGGATCGGATGCGGAAGTATGATCCTTCTGCTTTCAGTTTTTTCAGGTTGTTGATGGCTCTAATGCTATCAGCGGCCTCGATTTTCAGAATGATTTCTTATATGCGTGCCAGAAGATTTTTATCTTTGACATGTCTCTTCAGATCCTTGACAAAGCTCTTTTTGAAATCTGTCTTCATGCCTCGCCTTCCAGGATGTCAAAGACTTCAGCCCGGCTTACGGACTTAGAGTTTTCACCTTCCTGGATGGCGTGAATCATGGACAAATCCTCCATGACCTCAATAAGCAGGTCAGGAACCACTTCTTTCTTCTCTTCCATGGCCTCGATGATGGCCTGCTTGAAAAGCTCTTTGAGCTTGCTGGCCTCAATATGTGTTTCCATGTCCGGCACCTCTTGGTGGTTGGTTATGCAGGGGATGTATATGCTTTTCAACTTCAACTTTACCATGCGCGAATCCGTTGTGACATCTCTTCATCCGAGACGCCCCATCCAGACCTAGAATCATCAAGCCCCCTCAAAACCATCAATCGAAAAAAAGTGCCGGATGCAGAAACAGAAAAAGGAGATGACAAACAAGAATCAAGTGACTGAAAATGGAGTGATGATTTTGGCTGAGAAAAAAATCTTTATTTAGCGGAAAAGCATATCGCTGGGCACATCTTACTCAGTCACTTCAGACAGTTAAGACAAAAATATATATTTACCCCGCCGAGACCTATCAAACACATGTGACACTTTGCCGCATTGACCAGTCAGTTCCCCTATTATAGGCTAGAAACAAGCTTTCTAACTATTAATTACACCAATAGGAGATTCAGACATGAAAAAATTACTACTAACCCTATGGATGGTTTTCTTCTTTGTGGCTTCAGCGTTTGCTGCTATCAATATCAATATCGCTGACCAGCAAACGCTGGAGAGTCTGCCGGGAATCGGGCCTGCCAAGGCAAAAGCCATCATTGAGTATCGCAACGACCACGGAAGTTTTCAATCCCTGGAACAGTTAACCAACGTCAAGGGAATCGGCGACAAATTGCTGGAAAAAATCAAAGCAGAGATTGAGCTGTAGCAAACAAAAACTCCCGGGCAGGAAACAAGAGATCCTTGCCTGGGGGCATTCAATAATGCAAAACTATCAGGGGTCCGTACGGTGCGTTTTCAGAAACTTGTATTCACTTTGTTTTTTTTAGCCTCCTTTCCTGCTTGGCCGGGGCATTGTTTTGCCAATTGCAGCTGTACCAATAGCTCCACTCTCTTTTTCGGTTGAGTTTATTGCTGCAACATGCCCCCCCTGAAGGCGCCTCCGACTACACCAGTTATTTATACTATGATTACATGATCATGTGCAGCTCCAACAAAACGTACAGATAGAGCCGGTCCTACAAATTCGGACAAACCGTTAACTGAAAACATCTTACGAATGTGTTTCGTGAAAAAAATGCCCCCTTTGTTGCCACAATGCGACAGAACTCCTCGTCATCAACATGATGATATCGCAAAAAAACAATAACTCAAATTAAATCTGGCCACTCTGCGGCTCATGAGCAAAAAGAAATCCTCTAAAACAAATAATTTTAAAAAACAAACACTTAGCCACAACAAACACCAACAACAAGTATTATTCCTCATCGCTTAAATTTCTTTTCACACCAAACTAAACTCTCTGGCATGCCATCTGCAGTATCCATCACAAATTTCACTTTTTTCCTATTTACTAAATAACCCCCTTTACATTTTTTTCTTATTTAACGCTAATGCAAGCGCCATTAAAATTTCTTTTTTCGGTATTACTTCAGGGTTCTTATTTGAAATCTTTTCCACAAATCTTTATCCCCATAAGATTTAAACACGTAGCCTCCTTTTTTATTACCTTCTTAGCCCTGCTTCACGTCACCCAGACCTGTTATGCCGCTGAAATAATGTGGGACGTCTACGATCCGGATATCCTTGTTAAGGGTTACAAAATTCATTATGGTTTGACTTCCGGTCAATATGACCATGTCGCAGACGTAGGCAACACGACTTCCTATCAAATTGAAGACCTCATATCCCCTTTAGCAGCTGGAACCACCTACTACTTTGCGATCTCTGTTTATACAGACAACGCAGAAAGCGATCTTGCAGATGAAGTTTCCTATACCACCTCCCCTCCAGAGACTCTTGACAGCGATGGTGACGGGCTTACCGACGTCGATGAGATAAACCTCTATGGTACTGACCCAAACAACAGCGACACAGACAACGACACACTTTCCGATGGGGAAGAAATTTCAATTGGCACAGACCCTTTAACCCCCCAACCGATCGTCAGCCTTATCAGCCCAGAAAATAACGCAACATTGCCTATTGGCGAGATGGCTCTTTCTTGCCGGTCAATGTCGCCAACAAGCGACATTGACCATATTACCTTTTCTTCTGACATTTCAGGAATATTTCAGCAGGATGCTGTCCATTACCCCGGAGAAATCCTCGCAACGGAATCAGGACTTTTCAGTCTTTACCATTTCAACAATTCTACGGAAGATCAGATATCAAAAGATTTTGCCCTCCTCCAAAACATAGAATTCTCGAACATGAGTCAATTTGGAGAAAGCGCCTACTTTTCCGGTGACAACAACAGTATTACAGCTTCAAACTCCGATGGTCGTTTTGATATCACTGACGAATTAACCATTGAGGCCTGGGTCTATCCAAGTGCCATTTCCCAGTGGGACTATATTGTTTCCAAGGCATGGGATGCCCCTGTCTCACCTTACGTCAACTACGCCCTGGGCTTTTACAATGACACTAACACACTGCGTTTTGCCATCTCAATTGACGGTACACAGTATATGGTTACAAGCGACATAATCGAACCAGCTAAATGGTACCATGTGGTCGGAACCTACTCAAACACGATGGGAGAACTGAGAATATATCTGAATGGGCAACTAGCCAACTCAGCTTCGGCCTCAGGGCCACTCGACACAACGGCTACAGATCTTACAATCGGTGGATATCAATACAGTGAAGAGGAGAGCTGGAATGGTTTCATCGATGAACTTGCCATTTACAACAGAGCACTCAGCCAGGAGGAAATTGAAACGCATTATGATGTTGACTACAGGAATGTTTTGGCAAGCTTCCCAATGAATACCATCGTAGGAGGTTCTTATGAGTGGAACTGTCAGGCTGTCGACAAGAACGGTGCCGCTTCCATGGGCACAAGTTATACATTTAACACAGAAGAAACAGCCCCACTCCTGACAACGTTTGAAGATGCTGAAGACGGCAGCACATCAAGATGGTACGCTCTAGATGCTTCAATCACCGACGCAATAACAAATTTATACAGTGAAGAGCGAGCAAGCCGAGTCATAGAGTTTAACGGCAAGACACTGAGTGAATACAAACTGAATGATTTTGCAACATATGCGACTGATGCATTCGATCAGTTCACACTCAACTGGAGCCACAAATTGTCTACTTTTTTTATTTTCAAAATTAAAGCTTCAACGCCTGAAGGTGAAAAAATCATCTCGTACTGGCCGTCAACCATTCCTTTTATTTCCGTTGACGACAATTCTATTTTAATAGGTCTTGGTTCGACTTCAGCAGACGGAACCTGGCAATCCTTCAGCAGAAACATACTGGCAGACATCCAGAAATCCCAATCAACAAGCCGGATTATTTCTCTCGACGAGTTTACATTTTCAGGCGTGGGACAAATTGATGACATCTCTGTTGAACTCAGCAACTAACCAACTCAACAAATCAAGCCACTCAATCTAATGAAATATCTACTTTTAATATCAGTATTCCTCGGCCTTCCTCAAATCACCTTTGCCACAACATATGTTTTCACAATTATCGATCATCCAGACGGCATATATAGCCGAAAGATAACTGCGATTAATAACAACGGCACTCTGGGTGGGTACTATTATTCAGACTACGGCCACAGCTTTCTCTTTGAAGACAATGAATTTATACCTTTTAACTATGCAGCGGAAGGATTCACTAAAATTATCGACATGAATGACAACAAAACTATTGTACTTTCTCATGAACTTAACGGCAGCATAACAAGCTATCTGTTTGCCGATGACACTTTCACTCCGTTTCTCGCGGAAGACACCACGCAAACATCACTCCATAGCGTTAACAACGCTGGCAAACTAGCAGTACAATTATCCTGGGGCACTTTTCCCTTATACACTCTCAAATCATTTACCTATGATGAAACTTTTACGGATTTTTCTATTTCAGATGCTCTCTGGACTTATATTCGTGGGATAAATAATCAGAATATCGCTGTTGGCAGTTACCTTGACTTATCCATGGAAACGCACATTGTCACAAAAATCGGCGGTGAATATTTCACCACAGACATACCGGACGCCCAAAGTCTTGAAGTAGCAGGAATCAATGATAACGGATCCATTGCAGGCAGTTTTTACGACGGCACCAACTGGCATGGATTTATTCTCACCGATTCAGACTTGCAGGTTATTTCCTCACCAGCTCCCACAGATACCTTCACCCGAATTTATGACATCAATAATGCAGGACAGATCGTTGGCTCTCTAGGGAACAGTGACGAAAGTCATGGGTACCTTGCTTCTCCCTATTATATGGATTCCGATGCCGACTCTGACAGCGACGGACAGGACATAGCAATACTGGCGCAAGATATCAAACTACAAAAAAACGACCAGGGTGATCTGGAAAACTTCGCCTTAAATTTCGGCAAGACCCATTTCTTCACCAACCTTCAACCCGCCTATTCATTTTAAAAGACGGAAGATCTCAAAAATGAACATTATAAGAAATGTAATACTATTAAACGTAATCCTTTTCCTGCAAAATGCTTTTGTATCACCCACTATTACGATCGGGAGCGATGCTGCCTTTTCCTGGATTCCAAATTCAGAATCAAATATTGAAGGTTACAAAATTTATTACGGAACAACCGCCGGAGGCATTTACTCAAATTCTGTTGATATAAACAGCAATATTGCCGACCCAAGTGACGGCAGGATCCATGGAACTGTTTCCGAACTGACAAAGGGTACTACATATTCTTTTGCATGCACGGCCTATAATGACTTGGGCAGTGAGAGCAGTTTTTCAAATGAAGTCGTCTACACAGCTGGCAGTGATACAAAAACATTTGGCGATAGCACAAATAGTGATTACCCCAATACTCTCACAGACACATTTATTAATCTCAATCAGGATAATCAATCCAGTAATCCTCAACTCAGGACCTATACTTGGCCGGAGAATACCATTGCCAATGCGATTCTCATGAAAGCCGACTTATCATCGTTACCAGCCAATATTCAGATAGTAAAAGCCACTCTTGAGTTGTATTTAATAGGTTCTGGAGGAGATGCAGACTACGACATTTCTGCTCACAAAATTATCAATTACAACCCCAACTTAACAGCAACAACCGGCTATACCTATGATACAGTCAATTACTGGACCGCCAATTCGTGTTGCTACAACAATGTTCCCATGGCACAGGGCGATATCGACGCCGCAGAAGACACAGTTACTGTTGATCTGAGCGAAGGATATAAAAGCTGGACTATTACCGAGATGGTGAAAACCTGGGTAGAAGCTCCAAGTACAAATTTTGGTTTACTCCTTAATGCTGATGACGTTGCCGGCAGCGACAGCTTTCGGTACTTTGCCTCAAATGAAGAAACTGATCCTGCACTACGCCCAAAACTGACTATTACCTATATTGAAATGGTCTTTCCCAGAATAATTACAACCCTGATCAAGTAAAATATACAGGGAGACTCCCTGCTGAATCTCTACAATTGGGAGTGTCAGGTTACAATGAGCTGAGCAAAAAATATGGATCGCGGAATCATTATTACGACTCCACGATCCACACTCTTTCGCTCCAACAACACCTGCCGTTCTACTCGTTTCCGGCAATCATTTACTACTCAGAGGCAAATACCATATACCCCACAACCTCTTTGGTATGATTCACTTCGGCATCCCGGGATTCCTCTTCGTCTATCATGACATCTACCCCATCCATATTACTATTAAAACAACGGACGACGGAGGTGTCGGAGCCATCCATTGTCTGCATATCAGCTATAACAACGGGGCTATCAACATAACTACCAGCAAAGTCAATTCCTGTACCTTTATGAGTTACAGTATCAGCGGTTTTATTGATTTCATAATCAATACCATCGATTACTCCGGCAGATGGCTCCCAGGCAATATAAGATATTGTCTCGACCGCATGAACTTTTTCATTAACTTCCTGCTCCTGCATCTTAAATTCAAGACCAGTTGTGCTAATAGACCGTATTCTGTTCGTTACAGCACCAGCCTCGTTAGCAGTTACAACTGAAGCTGTTACCACTGGAACCACATTAAACGTCTCTTTGAATGATATTGCATCAAAAGACACCATTTCATTGCTACTGAACTTGCCGGCCTCCACTTTGGTTCCATCTTCAAGTGTATAGCTGCCCCTCTCCATAACTATATAACTCACCTGCTCAATGCCATGCATGCCATCAAGATATTCCCATTCCTGTAATCGAATGGCAAATCCTGTTGCAGTAATGTTATCTATGCGAACCACGCTGTAATCACTTTCATTATCGCTGACCTTTTTCGCAACTACTACAGGATCAACAAACTGCTTAACAAATGAAACCTGCTGCCAGTCAGATGTCACATCAATAATTCCAGTTTCTACGGCAGGTCCATAAGTAATTGAATTTGCATCCCCAGGGTCGGTTCCTGAGACGACTTCAACTCCATCACTGTACCCGTCTCCGTCTGAATCCGAATCCAGAAGATTAATCAGGCCATCATTATCAAAATCAGCATTCCAGTCAATGCCCCAAAAATCAAGCTCGACTCCGTCTTCAAGACCGTCAGCGTCACTATCTGCCAAAGCCGGTTTAGTACCATAAACCATGAGTTCATCGCCGGAGGTCAGACCGTCATTATCGTCATCCCCCAGGAGATCAAGCAGAGCAAAGGCCATAAAACCCACGTTTTCGGTCACATGAGACACTTCGGTGTCGAGAGATTCTTCCTCAGCAACTTTAATATTTACTGAAGCTGCAGTGAGAATTTCGTAGCGTAAATTGGCGGAGTCTCCGCCATTAACAGTCTGCATGTCAGCAACAAACACCGGAACATCTGTAAATTCACCTGCAAAATCGAGGAAATACCATTCGTGAGTTACCGCATCCCCTGTTGTGCCAACAGCATAGGATAAGTCATCAATCAAGCCGACAGACGGCTCCCAGGCTATGAAGTTAATTGTTTCAACAGAATGCTCAAGAGTATTCAATTCCTGTTCACGAAGCTTATATCCAAAGCCACTCTCATTAATTCCAGAAATCCTTCCGACAACGGCTTCTTCCTCATTGGCACTGACGACTGAAGCGCTGACAACAGGGACAGAGTTAAACAGCTGATCAAAAATCACAGCTTCATAGGTGCTGGTTTTATCCGTTGTCAATCTCCCTGCTTCAACCAAAGTTCCATCATCCAGGGTAAAGCTGCCTCTTTCCATGACAACATAGTTGATCAATTCTTCACCGTGCGAGATATTCAGATAATCCCATGCCTGCAATCGAATCTCAAATCCAGTGTAATCAATGTTCCTTATCCGAACTACACAAGGATCAGGATCATTATTACTCGCGGGCTTGGCGACAACCACCGGATCGACAAAGGCCTTGTCAAACTCTACCCTCTGCCAATCGCCATTAACCTTAACCTGACTCATTTCCAACGCAAAGACAGGTTCAACAGGATCAATAGTAATCTTTACAGTGGCAAGTTCGGAATTGGCAAATCCATCATTGGCCACAAAACTGAAAGAATCTGAACCGCTAACACCCATAAAAGGAGTGAAAGCATAACTTCCTGTTGCGGAATCAAGCTCAACAGTTCCCAATGACGATTGCCCCACTAACGAATAAGTAAGTACAGAACTGTCAATATCATTGCCAAGCAAAGTTCCCGTTACTGTTTTACTGCTACTGACAACCAACTCTGCATCAAAGGCAACTGGGATATCATTAACAGGAGCAATAGATACAGATACTGTCGCAGGAGCAGACACACCATTTTCATCGCTCACCTGGTAAGTAAAAACATCCTTGCCATAATAATTTACGTCAGGTTGATAAGTAAACATACCAGCTGCAGAATCTATCAATGTCGCAACTCCATGCTCCCCATTAGCAACGATTTCATAAGTCAAACCAAGCTCAGTTTGCCCCACACCTTCAAACTGCCCTGTGCCAAGGGTATCTTCATTTATGGCAATTGAAATATCTGAGGCTTCAGGCGCGGGTTTAATTACAGGCTCAGGTTCAGGTTCAACCGGACATGTCCAGACAACTTCATCAGAAAAATCACTTTCCAGCCCATCTGTATTATACGCTACGGCAGCAAAATAATACGTTTGACCAGCCTCAAGGGCACTTACCGCCCCATGGACAAGACCATCTATAGCCTCAGGAAGTCCCACATCTACCACCTGATTATAATTGCCGCTTTCAGTACTGTAATAAATTTTATATCCGGCTAAATTATTTTCAGAGTTGGGAAGCCAGGAAAATGACACTTCCTGACTGGCGAAAGCAGGTATACTGCTTATAAAAAGGGACAAAAAAGATAATAGAAGCAAACTTTTCAGTTTGCGGCAAGATTGAAAACAACGGAAAAAATAATTCTGGAACATGGGGCACCTCCTGCTTTCTGACTGGCCTTACGGTCAGCGACCAAGAGGTGCCTACCCGTTCGGCAACCCCGCTACCATATTTTCGTTGCCGAAAACGTAGGCCGGTGGCTTTGCGTCCCACCCTTTCAGGTGGTTTGCCGTTTCGTGGTTTTATTTAACACCAACTACCTACTGCAAATTAAATGCCACTTAAGGCGACAAAAAAGAATGAGCACTTTTCTAAGATTTGAAATTAAAATACTGTGCCGGTAATCCCCCCAAAAAATAAAGGTGTTCAAAAGTAGAATTTTCTCGTAATAAAA
>JAHLLM010000062.1 GCA_020444175.1 Desulfobulbaceae bacterium
CATTACAGTACCTGCTGCAAGACTGGCTGAGTTTCAGTGGTAATCACATATATTTTTATAGATAAATAAGGAGAATTGAATGGGTGCATCACCAGCTAAAAAGAATGGGTCAAATGTTCAACAAACTGATTACCTGAACCTTCTGCCAACCCCGGTAATGAGTCTGGACACCGACTTTTCCATCACCTATATGAACCCGGCTGCAGCCGCTGTGGTTGGTCTTTCTGCTGAAGAAACACTTGGGAAAAAATGCTACAACCTTTTCAAGACACCGCACTGTCAGACTGACCGGTGCGCTGTTGGGCGCGCCATGCGTGAAGATAAGGTTGTGACGGAGGAAACCATTGCCAGGCCGAACGGCAGCATTATTCCAATTAAATATACAGGTGTGCCGGTCAAGGATGCCAAGGGAAACATTGAAGGGGTTCTTGAGTTTGTTCTTGATATCACCGAAGAGGTAAAACAGCGCACTGCGGCCGCACAGAAGGTCAACAACCTCAACTCCCTCCCCACTCCGGTCATGAGTATGGATACTGATTTTTCCATCACATTCATGAATCCGGCTGCGGCTTCGGTTGTCGGCCTCACTCCGGATGAGGCCCTTGGCCGTAAATGCTACGACCTTTTCAAGACCCCGCATTGCCGCACGGATAAATGTGCAGTAGGACGCGCCATGCGCGAAGACAAGGTGGTTTCGGAGGAAACCATCGCCAGGCCAAAGGAAGGTGTCATCATCCCTATCAAGTATACCGGGGCTCCCATCAAGGACGCCAAGGGCAATATTGAGGGGGCTCTGGAGTTTGTTCTTGATGTCACCGAAGAGGTAAAACAGCGTACTGCAGCAGCACAGAAGGTCAATAACCTCAACTCCCTCCCCACTCCGGTTATGAGCGTGGATACTGATTTTTCCATCACATTCATGAATCCGGCCGGCGCTTCGGTTGTCGGCCTCACTCCTGAAGAGGCAATAGGCCGCAAATGCTACGACCTTTTCAAGACCCCGCATTGCCGCACGGATAAATGTGCCGTGGGACGTGCCATGCGCGAGGACAAGGTGGTTTCGGAGGAAACCATTGCCAGGCCCAAGGAAGGTGTCATCATACCCATCAAGTATACCGGAGCTCCAATTAAAGACGCCAAGGGAAACATTGAAGGAGGGCTGGAATTTGTCCTTGATGTTACCGAGGAAGTTAAGCAACGCACTGCTGCTGAGCAGAAAGTCAACAATCTCAATGCACTGCCCACGCCGGTTATGAGCGTGGATACCGATTTTTCCATCACGTTCATGAATCCGGCCGGCGCCTCGGTTGTCAGACTTACCCCCGAAGAGGCAATAGGCCGCAAATGCTACGACCTTTTCAAAACCCCGCATTGCCGCACGGATAAATGTGCAATCGGCCGTGCCATGCGGGAGGACAAGGTTATTACTGAGGAAACCATCGCCAGGCCCCATGAAGGCGTTATCATGCCAATCAAGTATACCGGCGCTCCCATCAAGGATGCCAAGGGCAACATTGAAGGTGCCCTGGAATTCGTCCTTGATATTACAGAAGAGGCAAAACAGCGTACTGCCGCCGAGCAAAAGATCAACAACCTCAATTCATTGCCCACACCGGTCATGAGCGTGGATACTGATTTTTCCATCACATTCATGAATCCGGCCGGCGCTTCGGTTGTCGGCCTCAGCCCGGAAGAGGCCCTTGGACGGAAATGCTATGATTTATTCAGAACCACCCACTGTCGAACAGAAAAATGTGCTGTGGGACGCGCCATGCGGGAAGACAGAGTTGTCAATGAAGAAACAGTGGCAAATCCGCGTGAGGGAGTGCAAATTCCCATTAAGTATACCGGTGCTCCCATTAAAGATGCCAAGGGAAACATTGAAGGAGCCCTCGAATTCGTCCTTGACGTCACTGCTGAAACTGCGGCCCGCCTGCGGATTTCAGAGGCCAGTGGAGAAGTAGTCAAATTAACGGATATCGCCAATGTCTCAAGCAAGGAGATGCAGGATGTTTCTTCCATGCTGTCGGCAATGGACAAGTCCATAGTTGAAGAGGTAAATCTCCTGGCAAATTCGAGCCAGACCATCGAAGGTATGATCAACTGCGTTAAAGAGATGCTGCAGGCGACTGATGAATCCTCAAAAATTTCCGGCCAGGTAACCGATGAGGCAAAAGTCGGCAGTGAAGCAGCCCAGAAAGCCATGGAGCGTCTCGGCAAGATCAATGAGTCCATGCTTATCAACAATGAAAATGTCGGCGGCCTTGCCAAACAGCTCAGTAAAATATCGGAATTTATCGATATCATAAAGGACATCGCCTCACAGACCAACCTGCTTGCCTTTAATGCAGCCATCGAAGCGGCCAGGGCCGGGGATGCCGGACGGGGATTTGCCGTTGTGGCCGATGAAGTCCGCAAACTTGCCGAGAAAAGTTCAAAATCCGCAGTTGATATTGCAAAAATAGTCAATGGTATCCAGGATGATTCAAAGGAAACCATAACCTCCATGAAAGGTGGAGTGCAACAGTTGAGCGAAGGGGTTGATGTTATCAAGGAGGCCCTGGGGGCAATTGAAAAGATCACCGGCGGTATCAACCGCATTTCTTCCTCGGTAACCGATGTCACTCATAAGGCTGAACTGATTAATGAAAACAGTGCTGCGGTGAGAAACAACATCAAGGAGGTCGTTGACTCGACCGGTCAGAATCAGGATTTCACCAGCCAGATTGAGTCGGCTGTTGGTGGTGTGGTACAAACATTGGATCAGATTGTGTCTTCTGCCCGAAAGCTTGCCGAAGCTACTACAACTGATAAAAACGAGTAGAAAGAGTGACAAATTTCCTTGAAAGAATTTACTCATTCCGCCTTATTCTCAGTCGTTATGAGGAAAAGGACATGAATTTCATCCTCAACTGCAGCAATTCACCTGAAGCGGCCGGTGATTTCATGTCACAGGAAAAGTTGAGCCCGGAAAAGCTCAGGGAGAGACTTGCCAATGATTTCTACTGGAATCAGAAGGCCAAGGCCTATACAGTTGCCTGCAAGGACGGAGAGCCGATAGGCCTCATCCGTTTTTGGGAAAAAGCCACGGACAACACCACTGTGCTGCTCAGCGTACAGATATGCCTGCCTGAAAAACGCGGACAGGGGTATGGTACTGAAGCACAAGTCGTTCTGGTAAAGAGACTGTTCGACTGCTGCCCCTATAATCAGGTCGAGATGTATACCGACCTGAAAAACAAAGCTCAGCAACGATGTCTGGATAAACTCGGTTTTCAATTTGTTGATCTGGATGTGTATAGCGATTTCGGAGAGAAACGAAACGGCAAGCTCTACAGGTTGACACGTCCTGAATTCGAAAGACTGAGCGGCTATATCTATTGACAAAATTGGCTTTCGAATTGGAGCGTTAAAAAAAAAAACGCTCACCCACAGCTAAAACGTGAACAATTTGTTGTTATTACATTGACGGTTGGTCAGACCTGGGATTCTTTACGACTCCATAAACTTTTGAAACGGGAAAAATGCCGGCACAGTCACTGTGCCGGCCAGGATTGTTGATGAAAAAAAAAATCGGTATCATAGAAGACGATCAGTTTTATGATCACCGCGTCAACGTCCCGGTGCAGGAATGTCCGGAGAGGCTGCGCAGCATATATCACCAGATCCGCAAACCTGAATATGGAGACCTCTTTCGATTTTATCCGCCGCGACTGGCCGGAACAAAAGAACTGCTGTCCATTCACTCCGGCCTTTATCTTGACCAGATAAGAAATCACTGTGTGACAAGCAATCCATTTTCCTATGATAAAGACACATATCTGATGGAAGATTCCTTCCATACAGCGTCACTTGCCGTGGGGGGATGCCTGACTCTGGCAGATGCCCTGCTGGCAGACGAAATTGATTCAGGATTTGCTTTTGTGCGACCACCGGGGCATCATGCGGAGGTCGGTCGAGGAATGGGATTCTGCATCTTTAACAATGTTGCAGCAGTGGCATCCTACCTCAGGGATGTACACGGATTGAACAGAATCCTGATCTTTGATTTCGATGCTCATCACTGTAACGGCACCCAGCAGATCTTTTACAATGATGACCGGGTGCTGGTCTTCTCCATCCACCAGGCCAATCTTTTTCCAACTTGCTCAGGAGGAGTTGAAGAATTCGGTGAGGGCAAAGGAGTTGGGTATAATATCAACATTCCTGTTTTCCCGTCTTACGGTGACAATGAGTACAACTGCCTTCTGGGCAAAGTCCTTCTTGAGGTAGTCTGCCAGTACAGTCCGCAAATCATTCTTGTTTCAGCTGGATTTGACGGCCATGCTCAGGATTCCATGAGTGACCTGCAACTCTCCACGGAGTGGTTCGGCAAGCTGACCCGTACCCTGAAGTTTTATAGCAGCATCTATTCCACCAACAAATTACTCTATGTCCTTGAAGGCGGCTACCATCTCCGCTATCTGACAGAATCGGTCATGGAAGTGATCAAAGCCTTAGCCGAACCTGTACCCGATGAGGTGAGCTTCCCCTTCTCCCCACGGGCACGCGAGTTGATAACCAGTGCTCTCATGCCCACCTTGCAATACAAATGGGCGGTTTAACCCCCTGTCTTAGTATCTTTGACTCATCGTTTGTACAACTTCAATGTCAGGCAGATTTCTGTAAACCTCTTCGACAGTCTCATACCTGAGTAATGTCTCTACCACATGAGGAAGGGGCTCTTGCCAGATTTCCGGAAAATCCCTTTCTGCCGTCTCACCCACGGAGTATGCTAATTTTTCCGTGGGCGGGCTGAACTCGGCAGCCACACCAGGCTTGTTCCCCCTGGCATCAATGCGATACCAGCCGTTTTGCTTCAAATACACGGCATTCAACCCATGCAGGCAGTACGGGCCTCCCGGTGTATCAACGGCCAAACGTTGATAACAGAGCCCTGCTGGTAGAGCATTTGCTCTTAAAAGTGCCGCCAGCAGATGGCTCTTGGCATAACAGTACCCCGTGCCGTGGATTAAAACGTCAGAAGCCTTGCAGGTGACGGGATTCTCACGGTAATCCCAGCTATGCTTGATGGAGTCCCGGACAAATTCGAAGCAACGTTGCGCAACAGCCTCATCTGAAGAATTATGGCCGGCAAGCTGAGCTGCCTTTGCTGCCACCACAGGATGTTTCCAGTCGATATATTCGCTGCTCTCAAGATATTTGCTCATCATGTTTTTGATCAGACACAGTTGCTGCTAGTTCTTCAAAGACTGAAGAGGGGCAGGTATACGCCCGCCTCTTTTCACAAAAACAGCAGCAGACACCTGGCTCACCGCCATTACAGGAGCCTCACCAAGAAGCCCGCCAAAGTGGACAAAATCTCCGACATCCTTGCCGGGGGCAGGAATTATTCGCACTGCCGTGGTTTTTCCGTTGGCACAGCCAATAGCCATTTCATCAGCAATAATTGCTGCCAGAGTCTCGGTGCTTGTCGCTCCAGGGATTGCTATCATATCAAGTCCCACAGAGCAAACGCTCGTCATTGCCTCAAGTTTTTCAAGAGTAATTGCCCCAACCTTTGCAGCCTCGATCATGGATGCGTCTTCACTTACCGGAATAAACGCACCGGACAGTCCGCCCACGGAGGATGAAGCAAAGAGGCCTCCTTTTTTCACGGCATCGTTAAGCATCATAAGGGCAGCGGTTGAACCGGGCGCTCCCGGCATGGCAAGGCCCATGGTCTCCAGAATCTGTCCCACAGAGTCTCCTGCCGCCGGAGTGGGAGCAAGGGAAAGATCAAGATTGCCAAAGGAAACGCCAAGTTGCCTGGCTATTTTTTTGCCAACCAGTTCACCGGCCCGGGTGATCTTAAAGGCACTCTTTTTAATCGCTTCGGCAACCTCTCCAAGATCGGCATCCGGACCGAGTTTTTCCAGAGCTCGGCGTACGGCTCCCGGCCCGCTTACCCCGACAAGTATGGAACTTTCGCTCTCTCCGGCGCCGTAGTATGCCCCGGCCATAAAGGGATTGTCCTCAACGGGATTGGCAAAAAGGACCAATTTTGCGCAGGCGATTCCATCATAAGCGGCAGTACGCTCGGCAGCGTCTTTCATGATTTTACTCATGGTGTAGCAACCATCCATGTTGATTCCTGATCTGGTGGAAGCCAGGACAACAGAGGCGCAAAAACGCCGTGTCGAGGTCAGTACTTCCGGCATCGCCTCAAGCAACGCACTGTCGATGGCGGTCTCTCCTTTTTGAATCATGGCAGTGTAGCCACCGACAAAGTCGACGCCAATTTCCGCGGCAGCCTTATCCACTGCAGCGGCAACCTCAACAAAGGCAGCAGGATCGGCCACGGGCACCACCTGGGAGATGGGGGTGAGGCTGATTCTTTTGTTAACAATGGGAAGCCCATATTCATCGGAAACAAAGTCGGCTTTTTGGCTCAGCTTTTCTCCTTTGGTCAGAATTTTTTCACGAACCTTGCGTGCGCAGGCGGCAGGATCAGGATCAGAGCAGTCCAAAAGAGAGATTCCCAGAGTCACCGTCCTGATGTCCAGTTTGTCATCGGCAATCATCCCTACCGTTTCAAGTATCTCTTCATTGCTAAATTCCATATCGCGCCCTATACCCTGTGCATGTATTGGAAGACTTCCGAATCCTGAACCGTTACCTTAAGAGACATGCTTTTAATGGATTCCTTCAGCCTGTCTGTGATCTGGGCAAGGGAAAGCGTCGAATCCATTCTATCAGCAAGCAGAGTCATGGCAAAAATCTCGTCACCCAGTATCTTCTGATTGATATCAATAATATTGATTTTGTTTTCAGCAAGAACGGTGGCTACTTTGGCAACAATTCCGACTTCATCCTTGCCGATTACAGTCACAACGATACGTTTTTTATTCATTCCCATTATTTTATCCTTTTTTCATTCCAGCGATTTTGAAGATATTTTGTAACTACTCACCCTGTATCCACCTTTCTTCCGGTAACCACCAGCGTTGTAACTGCTCGCAGGGTGCCGGAGATGCAGATAGTGAGCTTGCGAGATCTTCGAGGCATCGTCCTGTGAACTATACACCGGTATGTGAGCAGGTCGATAACACAGCAGATTCGGTACACTGTGAACAGTTACGATATTTTTTGTGAAATTTCTCCGGCAATCTCTTCCTGGCTGAGAACATTACAGTCAATTTTTAATTGGGCATACCTGTTATAAAGAACTTGCCGTTCTTCATACAAGTCCCTGAAACTCTGATCCTTAGATTTGGCTATTCCACGGGTGGTGAAGTTATGAATTCTCCTTGTAAGCTCCTCATACCCCACCTCCAGAAAAATTATTGTTGAGATGGCCTGCAGATGATTCATTGCCTTCTCACTATATACGGCACTTCCCCCGGTGGCAATGACGTGATTAACAACATTGATTTTGAGAATCTCCTCTTCCTCAATCTTTCTTAAATTCAAATGATCGCTTTGATCAAGTATCTGCTGCAATGACATTTGTCGATTTATCTGGATGAGAATATCCGTGTCAATAAAACCAAAGGAGAGAACCTTGGCCAGAATGATACCTATCGTGCTCTTACCTGCACCGGGCATCCCTATAAGGGTCAGATTTGACTTCATTATGGCAAACCTCTTTTTTGAAGACGGGGTATATGCAAAAACAAAACATGATGTGAAAAATCACTGGGGTGTTGCTGTTTTCTGTTCAGGAGACGTTGAATGAACCTTAAAGGTCTTTGAGGCAGTATGCGGCAGTAAACCCAGCTTTCCTTTTTCTTTATATGGGAAAATTCGCTCTTGTTCCATACTGAATTTACCAATCACCTGCAGTAAACTTTTTGGTTCAGGGATGAGAATCAAGTAACTTATGGTCTGAGCAACCCCAGGCTCCATATAATAATAACCTGTTTTCTCGGGAACAATGTTGCCGCTGGTTCGAAGACGCTTTAATACTGTGCGACCAGTATTTTTGTCGAATTTCGCCCCTCCGCTACGAGCATGAGTTCCTGTATCCCGCATTGTGTTCAGTGCAACTTCAGCATTATATAACCTGAAGCGCGTTTTGCCTTTATTCTCAAATTTCAAGTAAACTTCCACAGCATACATAAGTTCCTGCTCTGGAAGTACTTCCATTTTTTTATTCCCTGATCTGTCCCTTTCATAAGTGACGGAATTCGCCATAACAGACTGCGGCAATCGGATAATGTTCGCGTCGATGTCAAATTGAATAAAATGCTTCAACTCACGATATTCACGGAATTTAACGTATCCCCAGATTGCGCCGATCATGAAGGCGAGTAATTCAACTACAATCCTAAAGGGTTCAAGCACCGCTTTTATTTGTTGCCAGAATTCTACTCCGGTCTCCATTTTTTATACCCTCACCAAGATAAGCATATTTACAAAGGACCTGTTGCCGGGAGTGTCATCCCAAAGTGGAATAATCAAGTGTGAGCCAAAAGACTTACCGTGCCAAGAAAAAATATGTGATTCCCAGCCACGTTCAGTCTTTTTGCACGTCATTTTCTATCGCCTGCACGGAAATATTCCTTCAGGTTAACCTGGAGCGGATAGGTGTGGCTGAATTTCGGTGCTAATCACTTTATTGTATCTGCTCAACACCGGCGGACAGGAGTACATCGATAATTTCTTCCCGTCCCTTGGTCATGGCAGAATAGAGAGCGTTATGTCCGCTTTTGTTCACGGCATGTATATGAGCACCGCTCTTGATCAGCAACCTCACCAAGTCAATCTGCCCGGTCCAGGCTGCGTTCATGAGAGGAGTCGTTCCATCAGATGAGGGCCTGTTGATATCCGCACCATTTTCGACCAAAAACCGGACAGTGTCTATTACATCCAGACGTTGCACAAGAGTGCCTAAACTTTTCATGCAGATGCCTTGCAGTAAAGTTGTTCCACGATCAGTGGTGGAATCAGGAGATATACCGATAAGAATCATCTTCTTGAAATCATCAATACGATTCTCCCTCAAAGCTTTATTGAGATCAAAGTAACGATTACGAAAAGAAAATTTCCCATCACTATCCGGTCTCATTTCAGATTGCGCTGCTTTTTTGATCATTGCAACTATTTCTTGATTTTCACCGGTTGCAGCAAGAGTAAGCAGACCTTTTCCAGAAAAGCCACTCCCGATAAGTTTCGCACCAGCGGCAAGAAGCACCCCGACACATTCCGCGTGTCCCCTTTGCACGGCAACAACAAGAGCCGTCTGACCGTTTGGCAGCATGTAGTCCGGATCTGCCCCAGCTTCCAAAAGCAGTTTCACTATCTCATGATTCCCCATGGAGGCGGCAACCATCAACGGCAACTCAGGTCTGTGTATTCTTTTATTGGGGTCAGCACCGCCTTTCAGAAGTGCGGCAACTATTTCTGCATTTTGATTTCGAATGGCATAATTAAGGAAACTATAGCCAGCGACACCTCTATTGGGCTCCGCACCATGAGCAAGCAACAGCCTGACGGCTTGGGTATGGTTTTGTTGTACCGCCCAGCCCAAGGCCGTTATGGGCTCAAGAGGTATTCCGTCAACCGCCGCGCCTTTTTTCAATAATAATTCGATGACTCGAGTATCACCGCCAAAGCCTGCTTTTTGTAAGGCCGTCTGTCTATCGCCGGGATACATGCTGTTCACATCAACGCCGTTCCGGATCAATTCCTCAACACGGGCCGTTTTATCATCAGAAGGTATGTGCCTGAGTTCAGTCAGGAGTTTATGAAATTCGGCTTGATCGGGGTTCCAAACTGCAGTGAACTTCTGATATAAACGCGTATCAATGCCGTTTACCTGGATGAGATATATGGTATGAAATCCGAAAAAAACAATAAAATAGAGATAAATCCATGTATTTGCCAAATGCCGACGAGAGTGCAGGGTAAGAGTCAGGGCGGGAATCACGAGAATTATATTTATAAATCCGGTTAATAGCCAGGGTATGAGAATGGCCAACTCCTCCATACCTTCATTGGGGCCAAATAGGATAAAAGCCAGCAAGGGAAAATTTGCAAAAATACAAACCAGCGTAATGCCTGTTGCAAATTTCTGTGTTTTTTTCAGACGAGGATCATTTTCCATGGTGGACTAAAAGGGAGAAAATTTATTTTTTGTTTTTCTGCTCTTTCCAAACAGCTCCCAGCAGAAGGAATATGGGGAGTTTATTCGCTGGCAATAGAACTCCATCCCGGCGTCAATCATTACTCCGTTGCAGGAAAGAAAGCACCTCGCCCATCATCTTATTGATTGAGTTAAAGCGCTCAGGCTTGGCCGACAGAATTTCTTCTTCTGTTTGTACATATTGGGCTGGAACCAATTCATCACGACAGTTGGAAACAATATCTCGTGCCGATTTCGGCGTGGTTTCCAGATGAAACTGAAGACCAATGACTGACTTCCCCAGTTGAAACGCCTGGTTTTCACAACCTTCGCTACATGCGATGCGGGTTGCTCCTTTTGGGAGGTCGAAGGTTTCACCGTGCCAGTGGAACACCTCGCTTGATGGAGGAAAACTAAAGAATGAAGTCCCGCTTGAAGGAACTCCCTTCACCGGGAACCAGCCGATTTCCTTTACAGAATTCCGGAATACTTTCGCTTCCATAGCGCTCGCGATGAGTTGAGCCCCCAGACAGATACCCAACACCGGCTTGCCTGATTCGATAACATCGCGAATAAACTTTTTTTCCAAAGCAAGCCATGGGAATTCTTCCTGGTCATTGACGCTCATAGGACCACCCATGACGACAAGCAGGTCAATATTTTTAAAATCAGGCAACTCCGCCGAGTCAAAGAACTGTGTACTGGTTATCTCGTAATCTGTTGCTCTCAACCAGGGCTCGATACTGCCAAGACCTTCGAATGGAACATGCTGTAAATAATGGGCACGCATACCACCACCTCATTAATTGAAAATATGATAAATTATCCGCGTTTTTCCCATCGTCGTGTTTTGCCGTGTTTATATAGGGCAGAAACTATTCTTCAAAGTCATAGTCATACGGCATCATATCCGTAGCCGCATCAAGAAATACTCCAAGAGACTCACAAAGGTTTTTTATGATCTTGCTATACTGAACTTTTTCTTCCACTGTCTTTGCTTTTGCCATTGATTTAAAGGCAGAATCCAATTCTTTTGATATCCCGTCCATTAACTTTTCAGGGTCCATAATAACTCCATTTATTTTTGTTCTACGTAACTGCTCACAGGGTGGCCAGTTACTTTTCTACTTGAGTACATAAAGCCAGAGCTGCCGAGATGTACCGGTCAATTATTGACGGTTTCGTAAAAACCCCCTCAACCGCCGCCGACAAGTATGTAACTTGTTGATATTGCGTTGGCGGATGGTCAGCTTGAGAGCTTTTTGCGAGACCATCAATTATTGATCGTTGCATAATGTACGATGCATGGTGCGCGCAATCGCCTGTTTCATATTTTTTCTGCAATCCAACCGCTGAAAAGATACGATTGGAAGAATTTATGGATTGCTCTGAAGCCGGCTTCCTGCAGCAAGTCATTCATTCTGTTTTCTGTAATAAACTGTAAATCACGCAGAATATGCTCAAAGTCTTTTTTGACTTCCTCTTTATCTTCCCCCATGAAAAGTTGCCGTGCTTTCCAGGCAGAGAAAAACATGTTGAACCCATGGGTAGTTTTGTCCCCAACCAGATCTATAATAATGAATTTTGCTCCTGGTTTTAAACGAGTAGTTATTTCTGTTAAATATTCTTTTTTTGATCCATCATCAGGGATAAACTGCATTACAAGAATTGAAGTTGCGGCATCAAAGCATGGGACTTGCGGTAAGTCTTTTACGATTCCCTGTTTTAAATGGATTCTGTCGCTTAAGTCTTTTTCATTCACCCGTTCAATGGCTATGGAAAGCATTTTCTCTGTTGGATCAACTCCTGTAATGCACCACGTGGCATTTACTCTGGAATAAGCAAGAACCTCTTGCCCGGTTCCCACTCCGGAAACGAGAATATTCGCAGAAGAAGGAAGAGAGTTGCGCAGGAGATTCAAAGAAAGGTCATGCATGGCCTCATAACCTGGGACCATGCGTCTTATTTTTGATTCATAAACGTTTGCACGTTTTTCATTAAAATGCTCCGTCGCATCGAACTTCCGACCAACTTTCTCCATGTATCTCTTTCCTTTTATGCATCATTTGTGGCCGCTGCCTGGGCCGGTCCATGTTCCCTCATTGCAAATGATTGTTTTTTTCTTAAACGCAATTTGCGTGATCTCGCAAAAAGCTCTGAAGCTGACCATCCGCCAACGCAATATCATCAAGTTACATACGTGTCGGCGGCGGTTGAGGTTTTTTTACGAAACCCTCAAATTTATCCTTCCGCGACTTTATTTGGAAATGACACCTCTAATACAACACAGCCAATGTCTGTTTTAAATGGGCCATGCAACTCACCCGGGGGTCTACTTGCATAATGTCCGATTTCCAACCATTTTTCAAATGCCTGATCATAAAGACGGCCACTCACAATAAAAACTTCTTCTGGATATTCATGACTCTTCCCTCCAAAAGCTGAGGTGTCCGCTCCGGGGAAAAAACGTGTTAATCTGGTGTATTCTCCTGTATTTTCGTCGATACTCAAAGTCAGCTCTTCTGCAATGCCTTCCAATCCCTTAATGGGAATCCATTTATTGTTATTCTTGTTACTTAATGGGTTCCAATAAGTAACCGTTGTCTTAGGCAATTCAGGCTCCTTGTGAATTTTTTTTCAGAGAATTGCCGCGCTCAAACCCGGCATTCCCCGTATCACGAGTTTCCATTAACCATAATGCTGAATCAGCATAAAGCCCGCTGGAAACAGACTCAATTTTCACATGACCGACAGAACACACTATTTGTCAGGTAAAGTTTATTGCTAATGGGGAGCGATTGTCAAATTCTCTTTCCCGCCCTGGTTTGCGTAATTTGATCGAGCCCAATGACAAAGATGGTGAAATGCCCCTCCGGAGAAAGTACGGAAGTACAGATGTTTATTGCTGAGCTCAACCTCTATGGCGAAGGTGTTTACCGACTGCCAACGGAAGCAGAATGGGAGTATGCCACCCGTGCAGGCACCACGACAGCCTTCAGCAATGGTGATATTACCGAGGGATACTGTTATCAGGATCCGGTTCTTGACCTGGCAGGCTGGTATTGCTACAACGAGACCAATTCCGGATTTACAGATGGGACCAAGCCGGTGGCCCAGAAAATCCCGAATCCCTTTGGCCTCTATGACGTACATGGTAATGTCTGGGAGTGGGTCGAGGTATGCCAAATCCTCTGTTCCGCTGCAGTCGGGCCGCTCTCACTCAAGCGATTGCACCTAGAGCACTATTTGACAAACAAGTTTTTAACGGCCTCGGCATCTTCCGCCATGGTGAAAATCTTCAGCAGATCTCCGGCGCGGATAACGGTTCCGCCATGGGGCACCATGATACGACGTCCCCTTTTTATAACGCCGATAATCGCCTTGGCCTGGAATTTCAGATCCATTATCCTGGTTTCCGGGAAATCTTCCGGCAGTTTCAGACGCAATACTTCGCCCTGCCCTCCTTCCACCAGGGCCAAAATATCCACATCGCGGGCCTGAACCTGGTTCAGCAGTTCCTTGAGGGCGGAATCCCGGGGAGAAACCACCACATCAATACCGACCCGGTCAAAAAGCACAGCATTTCTGGCGTTTCCCACCCTGGTTATAATACGTTCCGAGCCAAGCTGCTTGACAAGCAGTGAACAGAGCAGGTTTTTTTCGTCATTGTTGGTAACACAGACAGTGACATCGGCATCGCCTATTGCTTCACCTTCGAGAATCTCCAAGTCTGTACCGTCACCATTCAGGACAAGGCTTTTATTCAGATTATCAGCAAGGAAGACGCAGCGATCCTTGCTGCGTTCAATGATCTTTACCTTGATACCGGATTTCTCAAGTTTTTTTGCCAGCATGAAACCGACACTGCCGCCGCCGATAACGACTGCTGTTTTAATGGCATTGCCCTTCTGGAAAATACCGGCGGCAAAGGTGTCAAGGGCCTGGCTTTCTCCCATGAAAATGACCTTGTCATCGAGCTGTATGGAGGTTGAGCCGCCAGGAATAAACAAACTATTGTCGCGTGTGATGCCGACAATGAGCACGTTGGGAGGGAACTTGCAGTCCATCAGCTTTTTATCACGCAGCGACGAATCCTCTTTGATCCTGTATTCAAAAAGTTTTGCCCGCCCTTTGGCGAAATATTCCACATCAATGGCGTCAGGCACGGAAATGATGCGAAAGATGTCCTGGGTAAGGAGCTGTTCCGGCCATATAATGGTATCAATATCGTATCGCGTCTGATAACGGTTGCGGGTCGGCGAAGACAGATTGCGGTAGAGTTCCATGGTGCGGACAAAGCAGATCGTCTCAATGTCTGCTATTTTCTTTACTGTCCAGCAGGCCACAATATTTGCCTCATCAAGGGAGGAACAGGAGATAAACAGGTCTGATTTTGCCGCATTGGCCTGCTCAAGGGCGTCAACGTCGGCCCCGCTGCCGCTCATGAAGCTGATATCAAGATTATTGAATTTATCCGGCAGCCGTTCAAGATCATCAATCAGGGTAATGCTGTGCTCCTGGTACAAGCGGAGCGCAACCATGTAGCCTATTTCCGTGGCACCGTAAATAAGGATATCCATATATTTTTTTATTCTCAGTTTTTATTGTGAAGAGTCGAAAGTGATCTGCTGCAGGTTTTTTTCAATCCCAACCGGGCTGCTGATCAATTTCTGGTCCAGCATGATTCTTTCAGTTTCCGTCCAGGACGCAACGTCTATCCAGCCAAACGATTTCCCTGCAGGCGGCAGCATCAAATTTCGGGTGGAGTCCAGTTGTTTGGCAATGATTTGCCTGGATGTCTCTTTGTCATAACGGCTCACCATATCAATGGTTTGTTTAGCGTTGCGTGGATCAAGCGCCTCCTGCCAGCCCTGCAACAGGGCCTCAAGAAATTTCTGAACCGTTTCTGGATGTTCACTTATCATCCGGCGGGTGGTAATAACGGAATTTGCCACAAATCGAACTCCAAAGGCATCCGGATTAAAAAAACCAGCCGCTTCGCCTTGCCTGTGGAGTTTTTCTGCCATGACAATTCCCTCGGCATTGCGGTAAACCGGCCACAGGTCAACTTCCCCGGTGAAAAAGGGCGAGTAATCATACCGAACGCTGAAAAGCTTGACTTTGTCTGCAAGGCTGCCCTGTTTATTTAAAAGAGCCCGCATGATGGTTTCATCATTGCCGCCATAGGTGATGCCGATGGTTTTATTCTTCAGATCTTCCGGTGAGTCAATGGCAAGATTGTTCTGGCGAAAGATCCATTGCAGAGGATTGACCTGAAAAAGCTGGGCAATAACCACGATGGGCGCCCCCTTGTCAATTGCCCTGACAACCTGATCGGCAGAGGCCACTCCAAACTGGGCGCGTCCTATTTCAAGCTCCTTTATGGCGTCGCGTTCAGGCCCGCCTGACTTGACGGCAACCGAAAGTCCGTGAGACTCGAAAATGCCCTGGTCATCGGCATAGAGATCACCGGCCACACTGATATTGAACAGCCACTTGAGCCGATAATTCAGCACCTCTGCCGCCTGCTCTTTCTTTTTACCGCATCCTGCCAGAAAAAAGCACACACAAAGCGTAAGCAGAGTAGCTAAAATAAAAATCTTCTGATACTTCACATCAACCTTCCCGGGAAATTCCAAGTTTTTTCTGGATAAAATAACCGACCCCTTCCAGGGTGGCAAGGTAGAGGGAGTTGAAAATGCCGATAAAAAACAGGGCGACAAGTACCTTGCCGATATCGCTCTGATACAGAGATATACGAAGACTGTATCCGATGCCCGCATCCGCGCCGATGAATTCGGCTATTATGGTGCCGACCATGGCAAGCGTAGCACTGCCGGCAATGACAGTGGTAAGCTTGGTGATATTTTCAAAGGCGCGAATCTTTACCTCAAGCTGCCAGCGCATTCTTTTCGTGGTTATATAAAAATGTTCGATATCCGGCACCGGAGTGGTGAGGATACCGATAAAGGAAAGGAGCAGAGGGAAATAACAGATCATGGCCGCTATGAGCAGCCGGGAGGTCAATCCGTCTCCAAGCAGGATAAAGATAATCGGGGCCACCGCCACGATGGGATAGGCCTGGAGGTTGTAGGCAGCTGTCTTGATCATGGCCCCTGCCAGATTGGGCAGGCGGCCGATAATGGAAATAAGGGAAGCCAGCAGGATGGCCAGCAGATGCCCGACAAAAGCAACAGACAGGGTGTTTGCCGTATCAACCAGATAGCGGCCGGAATTATAACGGGCAGTCTGATATATTTCCATGGGTCCGGGAATGACATAATCTGAAAGACCGAGGAGGTATTTCAACCCGAAAAGAAAACCAAGGCCCAGGATGTAAATAAGCAGGAATTGCCAGATTCGTTTATGAAGCATTGACAATCTCCAGCATGGTCTGTTCAAGACATTTCTTATCGAGCTTGCCGCCTTGTCTGTAATTGCAACCGGCAACATCAATGATCTGGGGCGTTTTTTCAAAGGTGCGCAAGACAAGAATCGTGTCGCAGAACTTGGAAACTTCCTGGACGCTGTGGGAGATGTAAAGGAAATATTTATCAGGGAACAGCTCTTTTATTTTTAAAATGATCAGTTCACGGGTGGCTTCGTCCACATTGGCCAGGCTTTCATCCATGACAAGAAGATCAAAATCCTGCAGCAGGTAGCGGGTCAGGTTGGCCCGGTTTTTCTGACCCAGGGAAAGTTGTGAAAAACGTGAATCAAGATAATCCCGCAGCCCGAAAGACTCCACAAGTTCAGCCATGCCGCTTCTCCGATCCGAAGGTATAACCTTGGCAATATGATCGACGACGCTGGACCAGCCGGGAAGTCTTTCAAGATTACTTGAGTAGAGGACGGCATTCAAATCATCCCTGCTCACCTTGCCTGAAAAGCCGTTCAGATCTCCTGCGATAATTTTGGCAAGGGTGCTTTTGCCCACGCCGGAAAGGCCGAAAAGGCCGTGAAATCCCGGAGAGGGAAGCTGGCAGTTTAATCCGCTAAAAAGGGGATTTTCCGCTTGGGGAAATTGAAATGAGAGTTCACTGCACTGAAGAAGCATTTATCTTTTCACTTTACCTTCCGGTTTCGACAACTTGAGCACTGGATCCATTTACTAAAAAACAAGAAAAAATGATTTTTTATAATCTCGTAAAAGTCTCTAAACGAGCCGGAGCAACACGCTCAAGCAGCAGGTTAAGAAGGCTGAATCTGGTGAATTCGTGTTTTTTAGGATTTCACCAATTTTTGACAATATCGCAAAAAGCCCTGAAGCTGACCATCCGCCAAAGTAATATCAACAAGTTACATACGTGTCGGCGGCGGTTGAGCGGTTTTTTGCGAAACCGTCAATTTTTTAAGCATCTAGAAATTGCAAATAGATGACACAAAGTCAAGGAAAAGAAAATATCATCAGATAAGAACATGTACTGCTTGGGCATGGCGGCAGGCGCAGGGGGCGGGATACCATGCTTCTCACAACAGGTCTCCCTGTCTATCCAGATTCCACGTTCTTCCAAAAAATTTGTGATTACCACTGAAACTCAGCCAGTCTTGCAGCAGGTACTGTAATGCATTAATAATTCAAAAAATACTGTCTACACAAAAGTCATTCCCGCGAAAGCGGGAATCCAGAGTAGCTGGCTAGTCCGCCTAGATTCCCGCTTTCGCGGGAATGACGTATAAAAAGGCTGAAGATGAATGGTAATCAAAAAAAAATTGTGCATCCACTGTTGTTTTACAAAAACAAGGCCAACACCGCCCACCTGATATTGTTATGATCTTTCAGCCAACCGCTATTACACAGAGAGAGACCTACTCGTTATTCTTTATTGCCTCATCCTATCAAAGATGTTACTCTTTTCTAATCAAAGCGATTATATTACGGCGTATAGTACCCTTGGAAGGGATCAGGCGTTTGTCGAATGGAGAGTAATGGACTTGCGCCGCTATCCAAAGAAAAATCAAACAATCGTTAAAAAATCGGCAAAGGCGCCATAAGAGATGCTCTTTAATAATTGAATTAACAGTATACTCCAAATACTCCAAAAAAATAATGCTTCCAATTCCACAGAAGGTTTTAACCGCATTCAACCAAGCATTACAACAACGCGCAGTCCCTGAACCTTGCCGCGTTCATTACCGGAAATGGCTCCGTTATTTTTTTGATTTCTGTAGAAAATATCCGCCTCCCGATGCTCAGTCGGAGCAAGTCCGTTTATTCATTGAAAAGCTGCAGTATAAAAATCAAACTACGCAACAATGCTCCCAGGCCGCGCATGCGATTTCCCTCTATTTCGAATCGCAGCAAAAATATTTTCCATCCGTTGCGGATAAGACCCCCTCCAAGCCTGCTTGCTCTCCACACCCACCACCGATGAAACGAAATACTAATGACGCAGTCATAGTGACCTGTGGCCCAAAAATACAAGAGGTGGTTGCTGGTGAGCCCATCTCTTTATTTGGCGTAACAAAGGGAAAACGTCACAACGAATGGCGTTGTATGGAAAAATCCAATTCACCGGCATGGGACCAGGCCATCGATATGCTTGCCGCAGAAATCAAAACCAGGCATTATTCCCGAAAAACACTTAAAACATATGCGGATTGGGCACGCAAGTTTCAGCGCTACTTACGCGATAAACCACCGGGTGAACTTTCTTCGGTAGATGTAAAGAAATATCTCACCTATCTGGCGGTGCAATGCCGGGTAGCCTCCTCAACCCAGAACCAAGCCTTCAATGCATTACTGTTTCTTTACCGCCATGTTCTCAAGAAAGACTTTGGCGACCAACGCGATGTTCCCCGCGCCAAGAAATCGAAATATATACCTGTTGTTCTTTCTCGACAAGAAATCGATAGGGTCTTGAGATATCTCGAATATCCCGTTGATATCGTGGTTAATTTACTATACGGTTGCGGGCTTCGCCTTTTTGAATGTCTCAGTCTGCGGGTGCAGAACTTTAATTTCGAGGAGGGAATCCTGACGGTGCATGGCAAAGGCGACAAAGATCGCACCGTTCCTCTCCCTCAAAGAATTATGTCGGAATTAAAGGCCCAGCTTGAGACTGTGAGTGAACTCCACTGCAAGGACCTCGCTGCGGGCTATTCAGGAGTTTTTCTTAAAGATTCACTCGAAAAAAAATATCCCGCCGCTGCCAAGGAATTCATCTGGCAATGGTTTTTCCCGCAAAAGAATCTTACATCGGTTCCCGGAACAAAAGAGCGGAGGCGATATCATTTACACGAATCGCAGGTTCAAACAGCGCTTAAGAAAGCTGTCCGACATGCAAAACTAACCAAACGCGTCACTTCACACACCTTTCGTCATAGTTTTGCTACGCATCTTTTGCAGGCGAATTACGATATACGCACGATTCAAACAATGTTGGGCCATGCCGATGTAAGAACAACAATGATTTATACCCATTGCGTACCAAGCAAAACAGCAAAAGAGGCCAAAAGTCCGTTGGACTTTTAACTATCAATCTAGCTGAACATGGCACAAATTTTGTATTTATGACTAACACTCAAATTTGAGTATTGAAGGAACGGATTCCGTCCAGCTAATAACTTGTTCTGTCCTCACAAAATAAATGAAACGATTATTCAAAGAAAGCCATCCGCATCTATTTGCGGAACTCCATCCAACCAAAAATAAGAAGATCGATTTTTCAAAGATCTTCGAAAATTCTGCAAGAAAAGTTTGGTGGGTATGTGCCAAGAATTCCAAACATATATGGCAACAAAGCGTTACTGCTAGAACAAGACTAAAATACGGTTGCCCCTACTGTTCTGGGAGGAAAACTTTGCGGGAAGATTCTTTTGCCTTTCTATACCCTGAATTGGCGAAAGAACTGCATCCTACTAAAAACAAAGACTTCGATCCTTTCAATTTCCGGCCCCACAGTAACAAGAATGTATGGTGGCTTTGCGGGGCTGGGCATGAATGGCAACAGGATATTCACAATCGAGTTAGGCGGAAAAGTGGATGCAAACAGTGCAAAAAAATAAAGAATTCCCTCGCGTATGCCCACCCTGAAATTGCCAAAGAGTGGCACCCAACGAAGAACCTTCCTCTAACACCAAAAGAGGTCTCTGTAAGTTCAAAGGAAAGAGTTTGGTGGTTATGTGCATCTGGGCATGAATGGCAGGTAAGAGTATGTACTCGTACTTTTTCAAAATCTAAATGCCCTGAATGTTCTAAGATCACCCCCATTGCTTTTTCATTGCCGAGCCTTGAGGTTCATAATCCCGAGCTTGCAAAACAATGGCACCCGACAAAAAATGGTGATTTAAGCCCATCGGCCATTACTGCAGGTTCCAATAGAAAAGTTTGGTGGGCATGCCCTGTAGACTCAGCACATGAATGGCAAGCCAGTGTCAGTAACAGAAACAAGGGTAGAGGTTGTCCCTATTGTTCAAAAACAATTGTTAATCCCCAAGACACTCTGTTGGCGCGCTTTCCTAAAATTGCAAAGCAATGGCATCCTACGAAAAACGGCAAACTCAGACCTACTAACATCAGCTATGGTAGTGCTCGGCGAGTTTGGTGGCAGTGTATCGATGACCCTCAGCATGAGTGGCAATCTACTGTTGCAGCAAGAACACAGAAAAACAAAAAGAATAAATCGGCATGCCCCATTTGTTCTAAAAGTCGGTTTGCTAAAACAAATTCTTTACTTGCTGTCCACCCAGAAGTTGCAGCGGAATGGCATCCTACAAAAAATGAACCTTTAACCCCATCACAAGTAACACGTGCAAGTGGCAAAAAAGTTTGGTGGCAATGCCCTGAAAATCCTGATCATGAATGGTTTGCGCAAATCAAAAATCGTACGGTCCTGAAGGCAGGCTGCCCTCATTGTTCAAACGAAAAAAATCTAATTCGTGTTACTGAACACCTGTTTGATTTAGCCCATACGGAAATTGATTATTATCACATTTTCTTAGGGAATCTGCGAACAATAACAATTTTGGTTGATTCAGGAGTCTCCGCAAATAAAAAATTGGTTCAGCCTTTTCACAGAATGCTATATGCGTCAGTCATTACTGCTCTTGAGACATATTTATCTGATGCGTTCTTCAAGAAGGTGATTAAGGATGAGGAACGAGTAGAGAAATTTATAGAGACTAATCCTGAATTTAACAAAAAACAGTATAGCATCTCAGAAATTATTGAGTGGCACAAAAATACTGAAAAGAAGGTTACGGAATATTTATCAAATATAATATGGCACAATATTCCTAAGATCCAAAATATGTATAGAGATGTTCTTGGGGTAAATTTTCTTGAGGACAATTCCAATATTCTACGAGCGGTAGCAATGCGGCACGATTTGGTACATAGAAATGGTCGTACCAAATCCGGTTCACTTCATAAGGTTAGCAAGCAAGACATTCTGCAACTAATCGCTGATTGCAGGGTATTTGTTGACCATATAGATCAACAAATAATGGAATTGGAAAAAGACAGAACAAGCGGTTGAAGAAGGATTGGCAAATCCGCTGCGCTCCTTTGCCAACCTCTTAACCGCGGCGTTAACCAGATAAGGAAAAATAATGAAAAAAACATCTCCTCTTTCGCTTCTTCTATTAGTTGGAATAATTGCATTTTTCTCAATTCAAAGTTGTGTGAGTGTCCCAATAGAACAGCGGATTGACTATAAGCCAATGTATGGTCAACCAGAAATCCCTCGCCCTGAATATATGAAAAAAGCCGACGATGATTTTATTAGAGAAGCCATTTCTGGTTTTGGGGGGAGCCGTGAGGATGCTAGCAAAGCTTGGGCAAGTGTCGCTGATGAATTCTTATCAAACGGAGATCTCTACAATGCAATGAGGCGTTACAACCAATCTTGGCTGTTAGATCCAAACAACTACCATCCTTACCATGGATTTGGGCAGATAATGCTCGCGCGAGGTGAAGTTGATGAAGCAGTCAAATATATGGAGAAAGCAAAAGAACTAGTCAGCGACCCCTACCAAAGGCCCGCTGTACTTAACGACACTGGAATAGCATATTCCTATAAAGCTCAAAGTGTTCCTGTCAGCAACCAAACTGATCGGGCTAAGTATTTTGCCATGGCTAATCAAAACTTTGAGGAATCCACGCAAGACAAAACTTATAAGGAAGTATGGAGGCGCTGGGCATATTCGCTATTTGAAGAGGGAAAGTATTCCGAAACTTGGGAAAAAGTAAAAATGGCCCGTTCAATTGGTGCAGCGCCAATGCCACCGAAGTTTATTTCCGCACTAAGCGAAAAGATGCCAGAACCAAAATAAAAACAAATGGTTAACAATTGGCTGCACGTGGAACGCCATGCCTACCGGCCTGTCGTCCAGTGAGCCAAGGCGTTCGGCTACTAAAAATGATACCTCAACAGGATTTGCTTAAATAACTTGGGAAATGAGAGACAATATTAAATTCTCATACTGGTTGGGGATTCCGGAGTAATTCGGCCACCCCCAAATCAGGTCTACCCAGCGAAGGATACCCAGATTACTATC
>JAHLLM010000063.1 GCA_020444175.1 Desulfobulbaceae bacterium
CATCCCTCAAAAAACTTGACGAACCATCCATCAATTAACGTGAACGGTCTCACATGAGGAAATCCATTGCAAAATCAATCACAAGCACGGTTCAGGATTTAAACAAGAGCGGGTTGGTCGATGATATTACGATGAAAAATATTGAGAAGCTTTGCATTCCTGAAGTGAAAGATTACAGCCCTGAAAAAATTGTTTCCATTAGAAAAAAATTTAGCCTGAGTCAGGCAGCTCTTGCCAGTATTTTTAATATCAGTCCTTCAACTGTTCGAAAGTGGGAACAAGGAAATAAAAAACCTGCAGGTGCATCAAGAAAGCTGTTGGACATTATTGAGAGAAAAGGGCTTGAAGCATTAATTTAACAAAACAAAATTTTGGTGGCTTTTTTTCTGGAGTCTAATGGATGTGAAAGGCTTAACTTCCCATAAATAAAGGAAAGAGCAGGGTAGTACGCGTTATTATTCGAAATGTTTTTAACTAGCGATACTCACTAGCAGCTTTTCAGTTGTTGACAAAATGTGCATCATGAATATATGCATATTATATGGATGAAATACACATAAAGAAATTACGTCAATGCCTTGGTTTTAATTGGGACAATGCAAATATTGATAAAAACTGGCTGAAACACAAAGTCAGCCCTGCGGAATGTGAGCAAGTCTTTTTCAATCGTCCATTGGTAGTAGAAGATGATATTGCACATTCAAAGACTGAACAAAGATTTTATGCGCTTGGTCAGACAGATTCAAAAAGAACATTATTCATTGCTTTCACAGTAAGAAAAAATCTTATTCGAGTCATATCGTCCAGAGACATGAGTCGTAAAGAAAGGGAGGTATATAAAAATGAGTAAGAAAATACCTGCATTCAAAAGCGAAGATGAAGAAAGAGAATTTTGGGCTACTCACGACTCAACAGAATACATAAATTGGAACAAAGCCGAAAGAATCACATTTTCAAACCTCAAACCTTCTGTCAAAAAAATATCTCTTCGGCTTCCAGAGTCTATGTTAGAAGAACTTAAGCTCTTGGCGAATAAAAGAGATGTGCCATACCAATCTCTTTTAAAAATTTTTCTTGCTGAGCGTATAGAAAAGGAGCTTGCGTCACACTGAGGTTTCTATCCACTTGAATCAGTTAATGCAGGTAAAATGTTTTGCGCATAATCTGCGCCTTACAGATCAACCAAATTTCAAATCTTCTGGGGAGAGAAAAATCCGGTGGTTTTTTTCTGGAGTCTAACGGATATGAAAGGCTTAAGTTCTCAGAAATAAAGGAAAGAGTAGGACAGTACGCGTTATTATTCAGCCTCCCACGTCGAAAGCAGGGGAAAATTACTCTAGAATGACTTTTAGGGGTTCTTGAGAAGGTGTGTTAAAAAATTTCTTTTAAATAATAAATGGTTATATTTTCGAATTCTATCCGACCTCGCCATTTTATAATCCAATAATGTTCGGAGCAGCCCTGAAATCCCTTAGAAATAAGGGATTTTCTTTTTTCTGTGCCCAAGAAAATTTAGAATTCCCTATCCGAATCCTATCAAACAGAAGTTGACAAAAGTATCTCTCCTGCTATAACAAACAGAAGCTGTGAGCGGATGAAGTAGGCGCATGATCCGAAATAAAATCTTACTTTCCAAGACCTGATCTTATGTCTAAGTGCAGAAGACTCTCTGCAGAAGTGGTAAGTGCTCGTTGCCGTGATGAATTCAGGCGGGAAAGTCATTTCTGGTCAGACACTATCTTGCAGGCAACACTCTTCTCTCAAGCTAAACTGACTGAGTATCATTACGAAAAATAATTGAGGAGATGACAATGAAGATAATAAACAAGAGAATAGTGATGATGATTATATCGTTTATGTTTTTTTGCTTTTCTGTTGTTTCTGTCTTTGCCCAGGGGGAGGATGATGTCTATGATTTTGTCACTCGCTTCTATGAGGAGTGTTTAGACAGGTCGCCAGACCAGGCAGGTTTGGACGACTGGGTCAACGCATTAATCAGTGGCAGTCAAACTGGTGAGGATGTGGCGGAAGGCTTTATTAATAGTAAAGAGTTTACTGCGAAAAATTTATCAAATGGAGAGTATCTTGTCGTACTCTATCGAACCTTTTTTGACAGAGAGCCTGACAGTGGCGGGTACAATGACTGGCTGAACACTTTAGCCACCGGTGCCCTAAACCGCACCGAGGTGCTCAGTGGTTTTACGTCATCATCGGAGTTTGATCTTCTCTGTCAAGGGTATGATATTACAGCCGGAAGTTCTCTAGAGAACAGCGTGAGTAATTTTGTAACCCGTTTTTATCAGCAATGCCTCAATCGTGACCCGGATGCAGCAGGACTGGATGGATGGGTTGAGGCCCTGACGAATGGTGATTTAGGAGGGGATGATGTTGCTGAAGCCTTTGTTTTTAGCGATGAATTTACCTCTCTGGATATTTCGGATTCAGAATTTATAACTATCCTGTATCATGCCTTTTTTAATCGTGAGCCTGATCCGGCTGGCTATAACGGCTGGCTCAATGGCATGGCTGGCGGGTTGAGTCGTTCCGATGTTCTTGATGGATTCATTTCTGCCCGGGAATTTTTAGATTTATGTGAGGAGTATGGAATTACCTGTCATAGTGCGCAAGAACCAACCTTCTGTAACAGCAACAACCTTGATCTATGCACAACCAGCAGCGCATGTACCAATAATGCCGGCGGGTACTGGTACAACAACACTTGCAACAGCAACTTGACGATGAGTATGCTCGCCGGCACATATAAGCTTAAAGCATTTACTGTTGTGTATGACGCTGGGTTAACATTAACTCAAGATGATTTTACGAATTTTTCAGGGACAATGAGCGTAACCCCAGATGGAGCAGGTATACAAACAATCAATATTTTGGGAGAGTCTGTTACTCTAAGTGGTGATTTTGGTTTGGTAGACAATGAAACTCTGAAGGTTTTTGTGGACGGGAATGTGTTTAATATGGAAATTTCGTTTAGCGATAATGTTCTTACAACAAGTTTAAAAAGCGGTGCTATTCCTGGACTGGCATATTCCGAAACCGACGTTTGGGAGAAAGTATCGTCCGTATCCAGCAATACTTATTTTTTATCGAGTTCTTCAGAAATTGAGATATCGGATGAGTCCCCGGATACTTTAATCTTTGACAGTATTGAGCTCTATAAATCGAAAGAAGAGCTTGGTGGATGTGTCGTTGGAGGTGCTGTGGGAATTTTGCTGGATTGAAAAAAATGGAACACGAATTTAAAAGTTAAAGCAAGACTTGATATATCAATAGCCCGTACAAGTTCGATTCTCGCTCTTATATAGAAAGATCAAGCGATTTTTTCTCTACACGTTACACTTGTCTGTGCAAGTGGTTTTTTTCATTCAGTATTTGAGGGCATGATGATGAAAGAAAATATCAGCAAGAGAATCCGGGAGATCATTGGGGAGATGGACTGCCCAAAGCATTTCAAGTGCGCTAAGTTAGGATTCGAGTATCTCTGCAAAGCCCGCGACTTTGGTGACGAGCACCATCTTGAGTGCTTGGAGGATTTGTTCCCGGCATGTAAATTCGTAATATACTCCGACTCTTGTGGAAAGGGCACGCGCTTCTGCCGCTGTCCACTCCGGGTCTACTTGGCCAGGGAACTCGGCAAGTGAACAAGGGGGGCGCATCGCTTGCGTGCAACTTCAGAGGGGATTTTTTCTTTTCTGACCTGCCCCCTGGAAGACTTTAGAGATAATGATTATGTCTGAATCAATTCCTTTATCCTCTTTTCAGAATCTGGCTGATGATTCAATGCTCTTAGGAGTTCTTGATACATTGAAGTCTGTCTTGAAATCTCGCCCTTCATCTCCGGATGAAAAGACAGAAGCCTTGTTAGAGGACCTATGTCAGGTAGTCGCAGAACAGGCGCAGAATCAAAATCTGAATACAGAGCAGGTAACAAAGATAGGTGATAATGGTTCACATTTATTAGAAAAGCTCTATGTTGAAACATACAAAAATGCTGACCATCAAAGGATTTTTAATTATTTCGCCTTGGCGTTCGCCTACTGGATTGCTCGCAATGGAGGGAAAATAAATGAGCTGGAGTTTGCTGTAAATGCCCTGGCTCAGACTGCTAATATTTTACATGATAAAACAAGTCTTGAAGCTTTATATGAAGTTGCAACTTTCATGGTCTTTGCCACAACTGAAGAGTTAAAATCTGGGCCAGCCGTTTCTGTCCCAGGGAATCCATGGAAAGTTCTGATTATGAACTACGCAATTGTGGCTACGCGAACTCATACGCCTGAGTTAATGGAATCTGCATACAACACTTTAATAAAGCATTTTCCTGATGATGCGCCTTCGTTCTTCAGCAAGGCAATGTCTGAAATGGACAGATTAAATTATCCCCAACATGTTCGGAATGTTGTTAAGCGCTATTATGATGAATATTAAAAAAAAATTTGTGTGTCCAGTAGCCTGAACTCTCATTTCTCAAAAGCTTGTGCGAGCACGATTCTCGACTTTGTAAAATATTATGAACCCAGTTTAGGGTTTATATGGAGTAAAATTTCCCCTGCCAAAGCCTATAAAGCAATAGTTGACAATTTTTTTCTATTTTCCTATAACAAATTATAGCCGTAAAAGCAGGTTGCGTTCATTTTATTGAAGGGGCAGAGGTTGCCCATCGTGCTTCATGTTTCGCTTCGTCCAGCACAGGGACCGACCATCTGCCGGTTCAAGTTTTATCCGGGAAAGCCTGTCGGTCAACTCGCGTATTCTTCCAATATTATTTTTTTCATAAAAAGGAGGGACAGATGAAAACCATGAAAACCCCACAAGGATTTCAGAACATGCAATCTTTTCCTCTCATGGAAGCTCTTTTGGGCCGCCGGTCCCGTCGATTTTTTGCAGGGGCTGAAATTCCGGATGGCGTATTCGCGTATAAATCGGACCACAAAACGTTTCCATTAACCGAACTTGAGAAAATGCTGGTCGTATCAGCCTGTGGAGGCAATACATCCTGGCATAATTTGATCTATCGCGCCGAACGTTATGCTCCGCACCTGTCCAACTACGCAGGGACAGCAGGGGGCCGGGTTTTTCCTTCTGCGGCCGGATTTCACACAAGTCAGACCTTCTTTACAGATGACGACGGGTTGTATGTGCTTGATATGCGCGATGCCCAGGCTTTTGATGACAGGGCCGATGATGGATCATTGAATCTTGATGCCTTTGTCGATAACGTCCGAAAACAGGTTCGCAAAATCCATGATGGGCGCGTGAAGCTTCCTTCCGAGGTGCCGTACACCGAGGCACATAACACCTGGGTGTTCAACAAACCGTCCACTCTGGTTGTTATTCCTGTCGGAGATCTTTCCCAGCACGTCCTGCTCAATATCTGTTATATGCTGCAAAATGGACTCGTACTTTACGATGACATTAACAAGTGTTCCATTCCGGGCATTGAGGCGTTCCGCGACATTGTGGACGTATCCAATGTCTGGCCTATTACCTTTGTCGAACAGTGGTCGCTTTCGGAACTGACCGTGGAACTCGGCACAAGCTGCTATGCCGGTACCTTGATGCTCCAGGCAATGGGGCTTGGAGGATGGATGTTCAACGGAGTCGATTCCTTTAGCATGCTTGGTGCCAGCGGCAATCCTGAAGTGCCGGGACTGGGCTTCCGCTATGACAGTGATGATCGTTGGCCCTACCCTAACCCGACAGGTTTAGAGGGAGTGATGGAAGGATTCTGCCCGCCCCATTACCAAGATATGCGGGCCGCTGTGGATGCGCTTTGCAAGCGCAAGTTCGGAACCGGCGGTCCGTTTCATTCTGGCACTCCCGGCCCCTGGAAGGACAGCCCAAAAGTACGTTCGTCCGCCCAGGTTCACGATGAACGCTTCAGACAGTGCGTCGCGTTCCAGGCCCAATATGTATACGATACCTTTGGCAAATTTCCAGGTACAGTGCCCTCCATGTTCCTTATCATGTATCTGCAGGCCCATCACCTGGATCTTGAGTTTTACGATAAGTTCTACAAGCCGGGGGCGTATTTGAAGACGCATGCCATGCACATGGCTCACTGGCACCCGGACGATTCAGCCTGAACGCAGGATCCACTCTCGCAGTTTAACTGCGATCCGTCCATCAAAAAACCTTCCAGGCCAGGTCCGTCGCAGTGCTGTTGTGCTGAAAGAAGACGGCAGCACCCATAGCATGCGGCCCCGCCTCCACCTCTTCACGTCAAGTTCGAGGATATTGCCGCTGTAAATCGAAAAGCTGTCCCGCAGAGCGGAGTGTCCATTCAGCACGAAAAAGCGATTCAGACGTACCTTCTGCAATCGAAAAAGAGCGCAAAGAGTTGCTGCTTCCCCATGTTTTGCATGAAATTGAATTGGTTTACTTTCTTTTTTTGCCAGGCTTTTTTCTTGCCCGGAAAATCCGTTATTTTTGTGAAAACTATAAAAAACAAATTGGTACTCAACCCACGTCCCTGTACTATAAATATAGGATCTACAGAGTATCGTCGTTTTGATTGGTACATTCATCATCCCATCTTTTTCATGGACGCCATATGGATACGTTAAGTCCCATACCCTTCGTTGCCGGAGGTTTTCTGCTTCTGTTGCTCTCGCTTCAGACCACCAAAAAAATCAATGATAAGAGCCAGCTGCACAACTTTGACTGGAAACTTCTTGGGGGGCTGATCGTCCTTTTTTTAATCGGCTATTTTATCTACGGATTTGTCCTGCTGGGAAGTATGTCCTCATCAACTGACTTACTGGTTTCATGGGTTCTCTTCGGCGGTGGTATTTTTGTTTTTATCGTCACCCGATCAAGTTTACGGTCTTTGTTGCAGATTGAAAAATTTGCAAAGCAGGAAGAACACCGGGCTCTGCATGATGAACTGACAGAGCTCCCCAACCGTCTCCTGCTTCATGACCGCATTGCTCAGGCCATTTTTCTGGCTGAAAGGCAGCAGGCATTGGTTGCCGTTCTATTCATGAATCTCGATCGATTCAAGGAAGTGAACGAAGCCCTGGGGCATACGTATGGGGATTTTCTCCTCCAGGAGGTGTCTGGGAGATTGAAAAAACTGGTCAGAAAATCCGACACCCTGGCCCGCTTGGCTGGCGATGAGTTCATTGTTGTCTTTCCGTGCGCCACTATAGAAAACACCATTCATATTTGTCATAATATTGCAGAAGCCATAGAGCGGCCATTCTGCATAGAGGGAAATGATATTGCCCTGGGGGTAAGTGTCGGGATCAGCATCTATCCTGAGCATGGTTTGGAGAGCGAAATTCTCCTGCAGAGGGCTGCTATCGCTATGAACCAGGCAAAGCGCAATGACAACATTTATGCTGTCTATGAGCAGAGCCATGACACATCAACCTGGGACAGGCTGGTTCTCATTGGGGAATTGCGCAATGCTCTTGATGAAAACCAACTGGTCCTTCATTATCAGCCCAAAATTTCCGTTAAGGATGGCCGAATCTGCGGGGCCGAGGCATTGATTCGCTGGAGGCATCCCACCAAGGGCTTCATTCAACCTGATCATTTCATCCCCATTGCTGAACAGGCAGGGCTCATGAAATCGATCACAGAGTGGGTGCTCACTGAGGCGTTGTGCCAACAGGCGGAATGGAAAAAACAAAATTTAGCCTTGTCGGTTTCCGTCAATCTTTCGGTAAAGAATCTGCAGGATTTTGAATTTGCTGAAACGGTGGACAAACTTTTAAGACACTGGGATACCGATCCTGCCCTGTTGATTCTGGAAATAACGGAAACCACCATGATGGTTGACCCTGACCGGGTAAAAAAAGTTGTTGGCCAACTCCACTCTCTCGGCATCAAATTATCTATAGATGACTATGGAACCGGTTATTCATCTTTGTCTTATCTGAGAAAATTTCCTGCCGCGGAAATAAAAATAGACAAATCATTTGTCATGAATATGATGCGGGATGAAGACAACGCGGTCATTGTTAAATCCACTATTGATCTCGTTCATAACATTGGCAGACAGGTAACGGCAGAAGGGGTGGAGGATCAGCAGACAACTGAAATGCTGAGCAGGCTTGGCTGTGACTTTATCCAGGGATTTCACATCAGTAAACCGAAATCTCCCGAGGAATTTCTCGCCTGGATGAAAAAACAAACTTGATACATCCTTAAAGGAGGAAGCAATGAAGTATATTTTAGAGATCTACCACAAGGAAGAATGCATAGAGCAAAGAAACATGGAGGATATGCTTTTTAGACCAAATGCCGGGGAGCAAATATACATTGATTTTGAAAATAGATTCTATTCGGATGAATACGGTAACTGGTGGATTGTCAAAAAAGTCAAACATCTGATATTTTCGAATGACTTGGGAATAAACATGCTGCAACTGTTTTGCGAGCCTGATCCCGATGAGGGTGAATAAAAAGTTTGAAAGCAGGGGTTTACAAACAATTGCTATAAAATATAACATGAAAAAAGAAATGAGTTACTATTGATAATTAGTCTTCTGGCTTGCGGGAAAGAGAAAAGGTGGATTGAAGATGTGATACCTGCCAAGTATGCACGCCTGATTCATGCGTCGTTAGCCATGCCATAGGGTGTTCTCCAGGTTGTTGTGGGTGATCTCTGAAAGGGAGTGGTGCAATGTTTGATTCAACCAGATACTATCCGGAAACATTTCTTTGTATAGGGCAACCAGGGGCGGCCATCAGGTAAGTGAAAAAAATTATGTTTAACTCCAGATATTTAACATGTTTTGTTGCCATTTCTCTGGCAGCCGTTTTTGCTTTGCCCATCTATATATATTTTTCCCTTACGCCCCAGTTTGGTGAATTGATTATCAAGAATACCGAGAGGGAGGCCCAAAGGGTATCAAGACACATTATATCCATGTTTATTCCGGCTGAGGATGCTCTGCATAAGCAAACAATAAGGGATCTATTGAGAAATAATGATAAGAAATTAAGGGAAGAGTTTCATCTCAAAAAATTAAAGCTCTTTTTACCCTCAGGAGAAGTTCTCTTCTCTTCAGAAGAGAAAGATATCGGCAAAATAAACTCAAGAAGCTATTTCACTGAGGTTGTTGCCCGGGGGGAAATATTTAGCAAGGTGGTGAAGAAAAACGAAGAATCCCTTGAAGGCCAGGAAATGGCCGTTGATGTTGTGGAAATTTATGTGCCGATTATGAGAGATGGAAATTTTATCGGGGCTTTTGAGATTTACTATGACATTACCGAATCAAAACAAAAACTCGATATGCTGCTCTACCAGGTCCATCTTGCCATTTTTATTATTTCCACTGTGCTGCTGATAGCAATAGTTTTTTCGACATATAAGGCCAATGCGCATATTGCCGCACAAAAACGGACCGAGCTGGAAAGGGAAAAATTGATTATCGAGCTTCAATCGGCTCTGGATGAAATCAAAACCCTGCAGGGGATCATTCCAATTTGTTCATACTGCAAGCAAATAAGAGACGATGAAGGATACTGGAATAAGATTGAAGAGTATATTCAGGATCGATCAGGAGCCCAATTCAGCCACGGTATTTGTCCTGACTGTATAAAGAAACACCATCCGAAGCTGGGAAAAAATAAAGAAAAAAAGAACGAATAAGCTGGGCCTCCGGATGCCGGAAAACAGCAAAATAAATGCCTTCATTTTTGGAGCATTCATCCTTTATACGGGTAACTAAACGTAAACGTATAAGATTGTACAAACTTACGCCATGACATCTGACACCAGAGACCGTTCATCGCTAACCAGTTTTGCCTGGCTTTCTATTGGCGCCGCAATTCTCACCATTGCACTGAAGACCATTGCCTATTTTTTGACAGGTTCAGTTGGTCTGCTTTCTGATGCGATGGAGTCTTTTGTCAACCTTGCCGGTGCACTTATGGCATTGGCGATGTTAACCATAGCCGCTCGTCCAGCCGACGAGAATCATGCTTACGGACATGGAAAGGCCGAATATTTTGCAAGCGGCGTTGAAGGAACGTTGATTCTGCTGGCTGCAGTAAGTATCGCTCTCGCCGCTGTCCCACGGCTGATTGTTCCCCAGCCACTTGAAAAGGTCGGGCTTGGTATGGGCGTTTCGGTTGTGGCCTCGCTGGTCAACTTTTTTGTGGCGCAGGTCTTGCTCCGGGCCGGCAAACAGCATCACTCGATCACACTTGAAGCCAATGCCCATCACCTGATGACTGATGTCTGGACATCGGTGGGCGTGCTGGCCGGGGTGGGTCTCGTGGAGCTCACCGGTTGGCAAAGGCTCGATCCTGTTATTGCTTGCCTTGTGGCCGCTCATATCGTCTGGGCTGGGTTTGGTATTGTCTGCAAGTCTGTACATGGCTTGATGGATACCGTTTTGCCTGTTGAGGATCAAGATAAACTGCGGGAAATATTAGTGCCCTATGTTGCAAGCGGTATTCAGTATCACGCAATGCGCACGCGTCAGTCAGGCGCACAAAAGTTTGTTTCTCTCCATGTTCTGGTTCCCGGGCATTGGACTGTCGAGCAGGGGCATCGATTATTGGAAAACATAGAGGCTGATATTCAGCAGGCATTGCCGAACGTTACCGTTTTCACGCATTTAGAGCCCCTTGGCGATCCTGCTTCAGGAGGTGGTATGGATCTGGACCGTACAGGTGTCTCGCCTGCCAAATCCCACCAGCAGAACTTACCGCAGTCATCCGAAAACAAAATTCCTGCGATTTGACCGCTTCTGCTGCGGAATCTGCCGTTTTTCATCATTGTCTCTTCCCTTCAAATATTTTTATGATTACCATTCATTTTCAGCCTTTTTATACGTCATTCCCGCGAAAGCGGGAATCCAAAATAGTTGGCTAATCCGTCTAGATTCCCGCTTTCGCGGGAATGACTTTTGTGTAGACAGTATTTTTTGAATTATTAATGCATTACAGTACTTGCTGCAAGACTGGCTGAATTTCAGTGGTAATCACAAATATTTTTGACTGAACACTGCACGCAGGCATTTACTTGATTTCATAAAAAAATCATAGACCATTGCCAGTGGATGCCTCATTGATATGGAAAGGAAAGGGGCGCCGACAAGAAGATGCGTCGAATGGCAGACTGAGGCGGCGCGGAGCACCAGATCCTTTAAAAAACGTCGCCAATTCTCTGTGCAGAGGTTGTTTTATAATCCTCTGGAATGTATTGTGTCGATATCAGGCGGTCTCTTAAGGAAAATTCGACTGGCAGGAGTCTCAATTCGTGGCATTAAGCAGGCGGATTGTCGATATTCCAGAAACAAATTTTCAGCTTTTTACGGGAGTAAAAAATGTTGAGTACGGAGTTTCTTGTTACGTCAGTGGTGGTGGTTTTGATGCCTGGGACAGGGGTGATTTATACGGTGTCAACCGGTCTTTTTCTCGGTTGGCGGGCAAGCATTGCCGCTGCATTCGGATGCACGGCGGGGATTATTCCGCATTTGTCCGCAAGTATACTCGGCTTATCCGCAATTCTGCACGTGAGTGCACTCGCCTTCCAGGTGGTCAAATATGCCGGCGCTGCCTATTTGCTCTATCTCGCCTGGTCAATGTGGCGTGAAACAGGTGCGATTCAATTTAACTCGCCTTCTGAGCAAAGCAGTTTCAGAAAAATTGCGGCAAGGGGGTTTCTTATCAATATTCTTAACCCCAAGCTGTCGATATTTTTTCTAGCCTTTCTGCCGCTTTTTGTGTCTACCAACACTGCATCTTCTCCAACATTGCAGATGCTTTTCCTCAGTGTCGTGTTCATGGCAATGACCCTCATTATTTTTATTCTGTATGGTATTTCAGCAAATGGAGTGCGCAGGTACGTGGTGAACTCTCCAAAAGTGATTGTCTGGTTGCAGCGTTCATTTGCAGCAGCCTTTGCTGCGCTTGGTGTCAAGCTCGCAATGACTGATCAATAACCCTTCCAGAACATTTTCAGCAAAAAGATGATTTTCTGTCTATGAGGTTGTGTATGTTTCTTGCGAGGAAGGAGAAAAAAAATTTCGTTTTAGGGGCGAAAGTTGTTTAGGTACTAGAAAAAAATTTAAGCAATATGCATTCTGTTTTGCTATAATTTGAATATGCCATTTCGCTTTAACCATCTTTTGCCGACATTTGAAAGGAATGTGATGGGAATTGATTTCAGCATACTGACAACACTGAAATACAGGGTGCTGGGGGGCATATTTCTGGTATTTTTTCTCGCCATTTCCATGGTCCTCTATGGAGTCTGGACTTTTCAGAGAAATAAACTCATCGACATGAACATCAGTCATGCCAAGCAGGTGGGATTAACCATTGTTTCGGGACTCAATACCTCCATGTTGCAGAACGACAGAGTTGCAAGCCTGGAGATTATTGAGGATATGATCCGCACTGCCCACTTTTCTAAAATAAGTGTTGTCAATAAATTTGGCAAAATCATCATGTCGAGTCAGCCTTCACTTATCGGACGTGTCCTGAACAAGGAAGAAGACCCTACATGTCTTATATGTCACCAAAAAGAAAGGGCTGAGACCAAGGCAACGGCAGTGATCAGTTCTCGTGACAATTCTTATACCCGCACGATCATCTCCATTGAAAATAAAAAAGAATGCTATGCCTGCCACGCAAAAGACCAGAAGATTATAGGCATTCTTCTGGTCGATTCTTCTTTGGCAGAAGTGAATGGCCTGCTCCATGATATGGCGCAACGAATTGTCATGACTGGGGTTTTTACCTTTATCCTGGGCTTCTTTCTGATAAGTTTTATTGTTACTCGTTTTTTTACCGAACCCCTGGAGTCTCTGAAGGTTGGTTTTGAAAAAATAGGGCAGGGCAATTTCAACTACTGGGTTGACGTCAGGCGAGGTGGTGAAATTGCCGAAATGGCTGATTCCTTTAACATCATGAGTAAAGCTATCGGTCGATATGTCGATGAAGTGAAGCTGAAAAGCAAAGAGCTGAAAACCCTGTATTCAATTGTGCAGCGCATGATGCTGACCATTGAGAAGAAAAAACTGAAAGAAATTGTTCTTGATCTGCTCGTTGAGACCCTGGACGCGGAATGTGTAACCCTTGTTCTCCCAATGGAAAAGAAGAAAAATATTTTTGAAGTGTCCTTTGTCCAAAAAGGCGATAAACGGCGCTATCATAGTCGTTATAATATGGATTCGACTATCCCGCCAAGCTGCTCTTTGACTAAAAAAGAGCTTGCCGACTGGCTGCAGCGAAAAATTGCATCTTCTGTTATTTCAGAAAATGGGGGAACGCTGTTGTTTCCGCTTCAATTAAATAACTTGCCCGTCTGCCTTATCAGTGTCCTGAAACCGACCGGAGAAAGTTTCAGTCAGCAACAGAAAAAAATCATCCCCATTCTCGCCCACCATATGACCATTTCTTTTGCCAACGCCCAGCTCTATGAGCTTGCCATTACCGACGAACTGACGACACTCTATACAAAACGCTATTTTCTCAAGGAAATTCATAGATTTGTTGAGGAATACCATGTGTACAAAAAAGGGTATTGCGTAATGATGCTTGACCTTGATTATTTTAAAGAGGTAAATGATAACTATGGACACCCTGTTGGTGATCAGGTCCTTGTGACAATTGCCGAATTGATCAGGACCAGCATCAGGCACGGTGACATTGCCTGCCGTTATGGGGGGGAGGAGTTTGTTGTTCTGTTCATGGGAGATAATGTCCGCGAGGCTGTGCGTGTTGCTGAAAGAATTCGGAAAACAGTTGAGCAATATACTTTCAGGATTAACGATTATATCGAACCCTTCAATAAAACGGTGAGTATCGGGCTGGCATTCTGCCCCCATGATGCATGTTCGGTTAATGAGATTGTTGTCGCCGCTGATAGCGCCTTATACATGGCGAAGAACACGGGACGAAACCGCGTAGTCAGTTTTTCCGACATTTCTCCAGAGAGCAACTGAGCTCTATTTCAAAAAAATGTCATTTGACTCAGGGCAATAACGGTTTTTTCAAATTTCCTGACTTGGCCTTTTCTTCTTCTTTGGTTCCGGCGCGTTGGGCTCGGGAAGAAAAAATTCATTCTGTTTTCCATCGAAAAAAGGAGGTTCCCATGAAGGTGCTGGTTGTTTACTATTCCATGTATGGACACGTCTACACGTTGGCGGAAGCCGCAGCCGAAGGCGCGCGAAAGATAGAGGGGGTGGAAGTGGCACTGCGCCGGGTTCCGGAGACGTTGCCGGAAAATGTTTTGCAAAAGATGGGAGCGACTGCGGCGCAAAAGCAGCAGGAGGAAGTGCCGATCTGTTCAGTGCAGGAACTCGGGGAGGCGGACGCAGTCATTTTTGGTACGCCGACACGTTTTGGCAATATGTGCGGCCAGATGCGACAGTTTCTGGATGCCACAGGACAACTGTGGATGAAAGGGGCGTTGGTGGGGAAAGCGGGAAGTGTTATTACAAGCTCAAACACCCAGCACGGAGGACAGGAATCAACGATCCTGAGTTTTCACATTACGCTGTTGCATCATGGAATGGTGGTGGTCGGGCTGCCATACGCATTTCAGGGACAGATGACAACCGATGAAATCAGCGGTTGTTCGCCCTATGGAGCATCAACAATAGCAGGCGGTGATGGGAGTCGCGTGCCGAGTCGGAACGAGCTGGCTGGAGCACGATTTCAGGGGGAACATGTCGCAAGGATCGCCCAGAAGCTTGCCTCATAGGACAAATATTTTCGAGCTGGTTTGTCTGATTTTCGGGAACGCCCCTTTTTTGAAGGACCGGCAAGTTTAGTGTTGTGATAACAATTATTTATTTGAATTGAAGATGAGGAGATACGTTATGATGAGAAAGACTCTGAGGGCCCTTGTTGGCGCTTTCGTTGTACAAGGTTTGATTTTGACAGCGGGCTGCACAATGAAACCTGTCTCCGCTGTTGATACGGCAGGGAACATTGACCAGAAATTGCGTCAAAAACTTGCTGCCAATAACATGAAAGCTATTGAAAAGCCTCAAGTGGACCCTGCCAAAGCTGAACTTGGCAGGCTGCTTTTCTGGGACAAAATTCTGAGCGGCAACAAAAACATTTCCTGCGCAACCTGTCATCTTCCCGAGGCTGCTACTTCAGATGCTTTGACATTACCTGTCGGCGAAGGTGGTGTTGGGAAAATGACAAATAGATACCCGGCTAAAGAAAGGGAGGCGGAATTTAAATTTGTCCGCAGGAATTCACCGGATCTCTTCAATCGGGGAGAGTTTCTGACCATGTTCTGGGATGGCCGGGTCATGAAAAGAAAAGAGGATGGCAGTTTTCTTGCTCCTTTCAGTAGAGAACTCCCTGAGGATCATGATATCTGGAGTCCGGCAAATCGTCTCCTGCCAAAGGGGCTTGACAATGCTTTGGCTGCTCAGGCCATGTTTCCACCCACCTCCGTGGACGAGATGAAAGGACTTTCCCACGCAACCACATTGGGCAAACTTGGGGACCATGAACGCAAGGCAATCTGGTCGGAGCTTATTAACCGTGTCCTGCAGTATGATGCATACCGGCAAATGCTTGCCAAGGCGTATCCCGACGTAGATCCCAAAGACTATTCCTTTGTCCATGCTGCCAATGCCCTGGCTGCTTTTCAAATTGAGGCATTTACCTTAACAGACGCCCCCTTTGATATGTATCTGCGGGGTGATGATAATGCCTTGAGCGAGGCTCAGAAAAGAGGGGGGCTTCTTTTTTACGGCAAGGCAAATTGCGCTTCCTGTCATACCGGATACCTTTTGACGGATCAGGTTTTTCATAACCGCGTCGTTCCTCAGCTCGGCCCTGGAAAGGGAGCTCTGCCCGGAGGCGGTGCTGATGGGACCTGGGATGGTGGCAGGTCAGGTGTGACAGGATGGTACAAGGATGCCTATAAGTTCAGAACGCCGCCGCTTAGAAATGTTGCCAAAACCGGACCATGGATGCACGACGGTACCTTTGCCACCCTGGAGTCAGCTGTTCGCCATCAGCTTGACCCTATTGCCTCCGCCAGGATGTATGATCCCACGCTTCATCTTGCAAAGCGCTATCAAGAGACATTTCATCCTCATCAGACAGAAGAGATTATTTCTTATGCAAAGAAGGGGGGAGAGATTTCTGTTATCAAGTTAACGGATTCAGAGGTAAGTGACCTGGTCGCATTTCTGGAATCTCTGACTTCACCCCAGGTGGATATGCTGCCTTATGTAACTCCGAAGAAGGTGCCGAGCGGCTTGCCCGTTGAGGATTAATACGGGAAGAAGAAAGAAGTAATTTTTCAATCTGTGCCGACCTTCTTTGCAACGTTTGTGAAGAAGGTCGGCATCCCCTGCCAACAGACTTTGCTGTGAACAGCAGGTATCCCTTGGGGCTTAATCTTTTTTTCCCGTCCAGTACGTGTTGTTTTTTACGCACTCGTCATAATTTGAAATATAGATTTCCGCCAGGGTCAAAAATCCGGTGACAATAAGCGGACCATAAATAATACCGATAAAGCCGAATACCTGCAGTCCTCCAATAATAGATAAAAAGACAAGCAGGGTGTGCATCTTGACTTTTTCTCCCACCATCTTGGGTTTAAGGAGATATTCTACCCCAAGGGACAGAATGGCGTAGAAAATGATCATGGTGATCCCTTTCCCGACTTCTCCCTGCATCAGCAGAATAAGCGCCGCCGGTCCGAGGACCAGACCGATGCCGAAAATGGGTAGAAAGGCAAGGATGCCCATTACCACACCCCATATAACGGGGGAAGAGAAATTCATTAAGGCGAAAACAACCCCGCCCAATACTCCCTGGAGAAGTCCGCAGATTCCATTGCCAACGAGAATAGCTTTGCTGATCTCTTCAAATTTATTGATGAGACGCTTTTCGTGGTCATCGGGCATGGGGGAAAGGCGCATGAGATAATTGAGGAGATGTTTACGGTCGATGAGCAGGAAGAAAATGATCAGTATCATCATGAAAAAATTAAAAATAAAGTGCAGAACATTCGCTGCCCAGGAGCTGGCCTGATTATAAACGAAGAGGGCAAACATGCCGCCAAATTTAGACAGCTCTCTACCCACTGTGGCAAGTTCCACGTTAAATCCGTATCCTTCAAGCAGGTCTTTCAGCCTTGCCAGCAGTGTATTTCCTTCAACAAATTCAGCAAATTTGACGGCCAGATTGGTTCCCTTTGTCATCTGAAAAAGGGCATAGGCCTCTGATGAAAGCGAGCCGACAAAAAAGGTAAGCGGTACGAATATCAGCAGGACGATGAGCGAGCAGGTCACAAGGGAAGAAAAAGAGTCGGACATTTTTTTATTTAAAAATGTGTATATGGGGTCAAAGATTGTAGCCAGCAGGTAGGAGAGAATCATGATTGACAGAAATGGCCACAACAATCTGCCCATAAGCAAAGTAGCCAGGAGCAACAAGCTTAAAAAATAGAGTAAAACCATTGGGCTTGGAGCCTGTTTTTTCATTTTCTGTCCTTATGCAACGAAGTAGTGTTTAACTCTTAAAAATAATTGCGCGAACAACCTGCACAGGAATTTATCGAATACCTGATTCGATCCTGCATTCAGCCAGAGTCAAGTCAAACTCAAATTGTCAAGTGAGTCACCCTATGGCAACTCTTCAGTGGCGGCAAGGAGGCGACGTTTCACTTTGTTCACTGTTACTCGAACTGTCCATAAATATCATAAGTCATTTGACATGATATTCGTGAACAATTCACCCGAGATGCCGAATCAAGCTCGGAATAGGTGAGCTGTCTTTCTTATGCGCAGTTGCCGGAATTTGAGTGTTTCTCCGTTTGTGACTGGTATCTGCTCAGAATTGTTCCGTTTTTCTAAAGGCCAGGCAGCGTGTTGCCGATACGTATCCTGTTTAAAGTTGCAGCCTGCGCTAAAAGCCCTTGTTAAAGGGCAAATAAGTTGTTTAAAAGGGCTTAAGAATCAGCTATAGTGCTTAATTTGTAAATCTATGTGGTTCAGTGCGGTTGCAGTGCAACACACCGAACTCTTTATGATAATAGCAAACATTTCTTAAACTGAACAAAATTTTTTGAGCCTTCTCTTTTTTCATAAGGAGTATAGTATGGAGATTACCATAGAAAAAGCATCCGAGTCGGATTTAAAAGCCAAACCCGATGGGAATTCTCTAGGGTTTGGGGCAATTTTTACCGACCATATGTTTGCCATGGACTATGATGAAGGTCAAGGCTGGCATGACGCCAGGGTGACCAGGTACAGTAATTTTTCCCTCGACCCTGCAGCCATGGTTCTCCATTACGGACAGGCAATTTTTGAAGGCCTCAAGGCATACAGGGGAAAGGACGGCCAGATTTTTCTTTTCCGCCCCAAGGATAATTTGGCGCGAATGAATCTGTCGGCAACGAGAATGTGTATGCCGAATCTTGATGTTGATGCCGTATATGAATGCCTGCGCGAACTCCTGAAGCTTGAAAAGGCCTGGGTTCCCGACGTGGAAGGAGCATCCCTTTATATCCGTCCCACCATGGTTGCCACAGAAGCAGGATTGGGCGTCAGGCCGGCTGAAAAATATCTTTTTTTTATTATTCTGACCCCGGTTGGGGCGTATTATCCCGAGGGTTTTAATCCCGTTAAAATCTATGTTACCGATAAATATGTCCGTGCCGTTCCCGGAGGAGTGGGGAATGCCAAGACTGCCGGAAATTATGCGGCAAGCATAATGGCTGCCCAGGAAGCCCACAAGCAGGGCTTTACCCAGGTACTCTGGTTGGATGCGGTGCATCGGAAATACATTGAGGAAGTCGGTACAATGAATATCTTTTTTGTAATCGGCGACGAGGTTGTCACTCCTCCTCTCTCCGGTAGTATTTTGGCAGGAATTACCAGGGATTCCGTCCTGCAGCTTGTCCGTGACTGGGGACATAAGGTTGTTGAAAGACCCATTACTATAGATGAGGTCTTCCAGGCAGGAGAGCAGGGTACTCTTACTGAAGCCTTCGGTACCGGTACAGCCGCGGTTATTTCTCCTGTAGGCTCATTCCATTACAACGGCAATACCTGTTCTGTGAATAACGGCAAAACAGGTGCACTTGCCCAGCGTCTTTTTGATGAATTGCAGGATATGCAATATGGGCGAAAATCAGAGCCATATGGCTGGATTGAGACTGTTTAATTTTTTTTTCTTCCATCTCTTGATTTTTCAAAAACCCGTCCCTATTGTATCGCCAACAAGGAAATAGGATCTTGTTTCTTAAGATTCGATTTCCTTGTTTTTTTAGTGAGAGCATGATCGGGATGAAATTCCATTCCGGTTTATTCCCAAATACCTAACAAAATTCATTTTAGAACGGAGGATTGTAGATGAAAATTCGTCCATTAAATGACCGTATTCTGGTCAAAAGACTTGCGAGCGAAGAAAAAACAGCTGGTGGTATCATTATTCCTGACAGCGCCAAGGAAAAACCCGCAGAAGGCGAAATTATCGCCGTGGGCGCCGGGAAAATGAACGACAAAGGCGAGCGGGTTGCAATGGAAGTGAAAGTTGGCGATCGTGTGCTTTTCAGCAAATATGGCGGCACTGATGTAAAAATTGACGGTGAAGACTATCTCATTATGCGCGAGGATGACATTCTCGGTATCGTAGAATAATTTTTGATCACACTCTTTCTGTTAAATTTTGATTGATCTTGGCCTGCGGCAGGAACTATTTAACTTTCGGTTCAATAGTTCCTCTGGAGCGGGCTTATTTTTTAAGGAGAAAAAATAATGGCTAAAGAAATTAAATATGGTGCAAAAGCCAGGGAAGAGATTCTCATCGGCGTCAATACACTGGCAAATGCGGTAAAGGTAACCCTGGGTCCAAAAGGCCGTAATGTTCTGCTGGAAAGATCCTTTGGAGCTCCGACAATCACAAAAGACGGTGTCAGCGTTGCCAAAGAAATCGAGTTGAAAAATAAATTCGAGAACATGGGCGCTCAGATGGTTAAAGAGGTTGCCTCTAAAACCAGTGACGTTGCCGGTGACGGTACCACCACCGCAACACTGCTTGCCCAGGCAATTTATACCGAAGGCTCAAAGCTTGTAGCTGCCGGTCACAATCCCATGGAAATCAAACGTGGTATTGATAAATCCGTAGAAGCTGTTGTTGCAGAGCTTGCCAGTATCTCCAATCCGACTAAAGAGCAGAAAGAAATCGCCCAGGTTGGAACTATTTCCGCAAACAACGATGCGACAATCGGCAACATCATTGCCGAGGCCATGGATAAAGTTGGTAAGGAAGGCGTCATCACTGTGGAAGAAGCAAAATCCATGGACACCTCCCTTGACGTGGTTGAAGGTATGCAGTTTGACCGCGGCTACCTTTCTCCCTACTTTGTGACCGACGCGGAGAAAATGGAAGTGAATGTTGAAGATCCTCTTATTCTGATCAACGAGAAAAAGGTCAGCAACATGAAAGATCTGCTTCCTGTTCTTGAGCAGGTTGCCAAAATGGGCAAACCCCTCGTGATTATTGCCGAAGATATTGACGGTGAAGCTCTGGCAACCCTGGTTGTCAACAAACTCCGCGGCACCCTGAATGTTGCCGCCGTAAAGGCTCCCGGCTTTGGCGACAGAAGAAAAGCAATGCTCGAAGACATCGCCGTTCTCACCGGCGGCCAGGTTGTCACCGAAGATCTCGGCATCAAGCTTGAGAATGTAACGGTTAATGATCTTGGTACTGCAAAACGTATTGTAATCGATAAAGACAACACAACCATCATTGACGGAGCCGGCGACAAAGAAAAACTTGCTGCCCGCGTTAAACAGATTCGCGCTCAATCTGAAGAATCAAGCTCAGACTATGACCGTGAGAAACTGCAGGAGCGTCTGGCCAAACTGATCGGCGGTGTTGCTGTCATCAATGTTGGTGCTGCCACCGAGATTGAGATGAAAGAAAAGAAAGCACGCGTTGAAGATGCCCTGAACGCAACCCGTGCAGCAGTTGAGGAAGGAATTGTTCCCGGTGGCGGTGTTGCCTATATCCGCTGCATAAAAGCTCTTGATAGTCTCGAATTACCGGGAGAGCAGGCACTTGGAATCAAAATCATCAGACGCGCTCTGGAAGAGCCTGTACGTCAGATTGCCACCAACGCAGGATGTGAAGGATCTGTTGTTGTTGAGCATGTGAAAAATCAGGAAGGCGCCAATGGCTTTAATGCTGATTCCGAAAAATACGAAGACCTGATTGCTGCCGGTGTTATTGATCCTGCCAAAGTAACCCGTTTTGCGCTGCAGAACGCTGCCAGCGTTTCCGGTCTGCTGTTGACCACAGAGTGCATGATCGCCGATAAGCCTGAAGAGAAGGATGATATGCCTGCTATGCCTGGTGGCATGGGTGGCATGGGCGGCATGGGCGGCATGGGTGGAATGGGCGGCATGATGTAAGCTGCTGTTGATTTTTGTTGACAAGGTGAAGAAAATTTACCATATACTTTTTTTCACCTTGACGGATTGAGCAATTTTTTGCTCGATCCGTCAAAAAAAGGGCGATGTAGCTCAGATGGTTAGAGCATACGGCTCATATCCGTAGTGTCCGGGGTTCAATTCCCTGCATCGCCACCAAAAAGCAATCCGGTGTATTCCGGTTACATATAAAACCCCGAGTCTTTTCAAAGGATTCGGGGTTTTTCTTTTCCTGGGTGTTCCAATAAAATGTCTTTTGACATCCCGACATTTTTGGCGGTATAAACACTTTTTTCAGATGAGATACCGTCAGAGTCGCGCTTTTTTCCATTAATAAAACGGTAGTAGGCTTTTAAAAAGTATAGTTCTGGGCCTAAGAGAAATACCGCCACGAATTTAAATGGAGGTACCGTCATGTCCCTCACAGATGCAGCTATTCGCAACGCTAAGCCTCAAAATAAGCAATATAAATTGTCTGACGAAAAGGGAATGCATCCCATATATAAAAAGCCCGTTGGTATCAAAAAGATACCAACGGGCTTTTCTTGTTTACGGCTCATTCTGAAAGTGTTTCACCCAGGCAGCACATAGGTGTCACACTTCTTTGCACACTGTGAGTGTCTCTCCTCCATTCCTGCTTCATCAAATTATGTGATTACCACTGAAACTCAGCCAGTCTTGCAGCAGGTACTGTAATGCATT
>JAHLLM010000064.1 GCA_020444175.1 Desulfobulbaceae bacterium
GGCATTGCCAAAGGGTTCGTAGTCCGCCTGCCAGACGACGGTGGCGGAATCGTCTGTCAGAAGAAGCGGGGTGCCCAGATGGTCGGTATGGTAATAGAATACACTCTCCGTGGGCAGGGTACAATCTGTTTTACCAAAGCCTGCAGCCAGAAGGGAAAGATTGGGTGCTGACGAAAATAATGCTGTGACAAGATCCCTGCCGTCAATGTCTCCGTCCCGGTCGTTGTCAAAGGCGTCTGTCTGGCTGTAATCCGATGTCACCATGGCCAGGGGCGTACTGTCTCGATAAATGTAATCTTTCTGCTGGCTAGTTGTCAGGTTATCCTCGCTGATGAGGTTGCCGGCCGGATCGTAATGAAATACGATGGTCTCGCCGCCACTCACCTTTTTTATTCTCTGGCCAAAGCCGTTATAGAAATAACTTGCCTGGAGCACCCCGCCCAGCCAGGCTTCCTGCAGGCGGTTGTTGTCATTGTAAACAAAGCTCAGGTTGTTGCGTGCGGTGATGTTGCCATGGGCGTCGTGGGAAAATGTTGTCTGCTCCGGTCCGGTGATATCCTGCAGAATGCTGCTGGCCGTTTGATAGGTGTAGCCGTATGTATCGCCGTTCATAACGGCGGTCTGGCGGTTGCCGATCTTGTCATAGGTATAGCCTGTTGTCCCGTATATGCCCTGGGCGCTTGAAAGCCGTTTGAGGGCATCATAGTCGAAACTCTGATTGCGTCCGGCATCGAGATTATCGGTGATGTCGTCAATCAGGGTGCCGGGTTGATAGCTCAGACTGCGATTTGTCTTGTCTCCATCCTGCATGGCGGTCAGTTCATAGGACTGGTTGTATGTCCTGCTGGCTGCCAGACCGTTGCCCAGCAAGGCAGAGTCGGCAGGGCCAAAGGGTTGGTAGCCGATCTGCCCGGCCAAGGTCCGCTCTACTCCGTTGATTGCGGCTTTTACTGCTGTTATGTTTCCTGCCTGATCCCGTTCGTATGTTACCTTGCGGCCGCCGGGATAGGTCATTTGGGTCAGCATGCCGCTTCCGTCATAGCTGTATTCCGTTTTGTAGATTTTTCCCTCAATCTCGCTTTGCTCAATAATGAGACGGCCAAGGGCATCGTATTGAAAGGAAACCCGGCTTTGCGCATCTGTCATGCCGGTAAGCCGGCCTTTGCCATATTGCCCTTCATCATAGGAGAACATGGTCTGCCCTGACTGGGGATACTGGATGGAGGTAAGTCGATTTAAGCTGTCATAGTCATAGGTTATGGTGATGCCATTGGCATCGGTTGTGGATATGAGGTTTCCTGCGGCGTCATAACTGTATGTGATTGCGCCGGAGTCAGGAGAGGTTAAAAGAAGGTTGCGGCCAAAGTCGTCAAAAAGAAAACTTGTTGCCAGCCCTTCCGGATTGACAACGGAAACCAGATTGTCGTGGCTGTCGTAGGAGAAGGTGGTGACCGTACTTCCGGGTTCGTTGATGGTTGTCAAACGGTTGAGGGAATCAAACCCAAAGTCTGTGGTTGAACCTGCTTCGTCGATCTGCTGTATCCGGTTGCCGGCGTTGTCATAATGAAATTCCTGAAAAAGGCTGTCCGGCCGGATGATTTTCTGCAGCCGGTTGTAGGCATCGTACTGGTAATCGGTTGCTTTACGCAGTATCCCCCCCGGATCGCGCATTTCCTCCCGCGTTTTCTTGCCTTCGGTGTCGTATGTATATGAAATGAAATTGCCAAGGCTGTCTTCTATTTGGGTAAGCCGCCCCGGATTGTCATAGGAATAGGATACGGTGCCGGGACCAGGAGGATCGACTTGGGTCACATTGCCGGCATTGTCCCGCAGATAGGTGGTCGTGAGACCTGCCGTGGTTTCCGAGGACAGAAAACCGCGGTCACCGTAGTTCAGATCCGTGATAACGGCATTCGGATTGACGATACGTTGCGGCTTGCCGAAATCGTTATATTGGCTGTATGCAGTTTCGTGTCCGAGAGCGTCTGTCGTTTTCATGAGCTGGCCGCGATTGAGCCCCTGGGCAGAATCATTGGCAAAATAATCAAAGGTGACCACATCGTTTACATCGGTTCGCGGACCGTCAATGGTGATGGGTTGTCCGTGAGAGTTGTATCCAAAGGATATGGATATGGTTTGCAGCACGCCGTTTACATAGCCGTTCACGTCTTTCTGGATAAGGTTGCCGTGGCTGTCATAGGTCATGACGGTTGTGGCGGGATTTCCCGGACTGTCTACACTCTCCCTGCTGATTTCGGTAACCAGGTTGAAGTTGGGGTGGTAGGTATAGGATACGGTTCGTTCCTCAAGCGTTCCCGCGCCTTCCGTCCGGGTTAGCACGTTGCCGCGGCTGTCATAGCTGTAGGTGGTCGTGTTGTCTTCGCCGTCGGTCTCGGCCAGCATCTGCAGGGTTTGCTCATCCCAACTGTATACCTTGTTGCCGTTTGCGCAGGAGCTGCAGCCGGGGCCGCTGATGGATGCGGCCAAGGCGACTCCCTGTATGACGTCTCGCTGCAGGGTGGTGACATCGCCCTTGCTGTTTATGACCTGGGTTGCGTCGAGATCGCTTCCCGCCTCGTAAACAACATCGATTCGCTTGCTGTCATCCGGGCCCCTTGACAGGATGGCCCGGTCATCTCCGTCGTAGCCGTAGGTGCCGATGCGAATGTTCCTTTCATCAATTATGCCGGTGAGATTGTGCAGGTCGTTGGCATCTTCGTAGAGATACTGTTTGCTGGTGTTGTCGGGATAGGTAATGCCGGTATGATTGCTGTCGCCGTCATACTGGTACTGATAGGCGAGGTTGCCGTTTACAAGAGCCGTATCGATATATCCGGCCCCATTATAGCTGAAAGCAATGGAGTGACCGAAGTCGTCACTGACTGCAACCAGCTCTCCCGCTTGGTAGGACAGGGCAAGCGTGTTGTTGTTCCGGTCGCTGATGGATACTAACTGTCCTGAGCTGTTGTAGGTCTCTTCCGTCCCATTGACCCGCACCAGGGTATAGGTGCCGTCTCCGTTGTCGAGCAGTTGCTCCCTGGCCCCTGACTCGGCCTCCAGGCTTGCGGCATCGAAGTAGACGGCTTTACCGTCTGCCCGCCAGGCTATTATGGAGTCTCCGGTAAACTCGAGAGACAGTCCGTAGGAGAAGCTCCAGCCATAGCCGAAAGGTCCGATTTCCTTCGACTGGCTGTTATAATAGCGGTGTAATGACAGGGAACTGTCGGCAGACGGTCCGGTCAGCTTAAAATCTTCTTCATCGTGGTATTTGTTGCCTGTGGCAGCATTAATCGGATTGCCGAACAGGGTGTTTGCTTTGCATTGTCTGCCCAAGTTCTTGTCCTTTTGCAGCGTGGGACAATTATTAGTGAAATTGAGATCATTGTCATTGCAGTCGAAACAGGTGGGAAAGCCGTCTCCATCGCTATCCTGCACATCAGGCACATCCTGGCAATACTCATTGAGACTGTCGGTTTCATAGACACCGGCCGGGAGACCGGCCATGTTCATTCCGGCCACCTTTCCCTGATAGTTGTTATGGACCGCCAACAGATGGGAACCGGAAGGATTGCGCAGCACCCGGTAACCGCTGTTGACATAGGTGTTACTGATGCCGTTTGCCGTCCACTGCTGATCATAGTAGGACCCCCACCTGGGATCATAGGCGATATAACCAAAACAGGTCACATTAAATATCCGGTAGGTATGGACTGCATTCAGATCGGGAGGTCCTTCCGGTGGGCAGCTATGGGCGATAAATTCTACTCCGATAACCCAGCCTGAATAATTGCAGCTGCAATCGGCAGAAACGTTCTGTTGCCAGATGAACAGGCTGGTCAATAACACAAAAAATACGAGAAAAGAGTGCAGGCGCGACATGGAGAGTTCCTTTGCAAAGTGTATTTTGAGAATGTCTTTCTAACTATTGTTAACTGTTAGAAGGAGTGAAGTCAAGGAGGTGTTTGCTCTGATTGTGACAAAAACCGCGGCAGAAGCCACTAAAAAGTGAATGGCTGCAAGGAATTGTTGTTGTGAGGGTAATTTTTTTTATTTTTATCCTCGATGGATCGATGCAGGATAACGCCTGGCATAAATTTACATGGGGGGCGACCAAAGATAATTCCATATTTTCTCTGATCGGTAATTCAAAGGAGTTTTCTTGGTTAACATTGCCAGGCTGAATATCGACAAGATTGCAATTTACCCCACATTAATGTGTCTACTGTCATCAAAAAACAGCCAATACCTTTTTGTTTGTTATTCGTCAGGATATTTTTCATCCCTGAAAAAGAAAGCTTTGAGGTAGGGTTAAACGACGGTAGTCAACCTACAGATGAGAAAGGATAAATTCAATACGCTCTGCTAAGGCAGGAAGCCGTTTTTCAACCACCAGCCACACGGTTTCAAGATCCACTCCGAAATAGTGGTGGATAAGTACGTCCCGCAAACCGGCTATCTGCTTCCAGGGGGCATCCGGATAGCCGGACTGATATTTTTCACCGCTTCACCGATAATCTCAAGATTTCTGATAACAGCATCCTGAATCATCTTGGTGGAGTAAAAGACTTCCTCTCCTCCATCGGTGTAGTTTTCTATGTCCTTAATGGCATCAAAAATATGCTGCAGAAAAATGAGATCGTCTTTCACAGTGGCTTAGCTTGGGCGAGGATGGATTCCCGCAGATGGGGACTTAATCCTTTTTCGGTTACAACATCAACTCTTCGACCGATCTGTTCCTCGAGTTCCTGCTTAAAGGCGATCAAATCGAGGAGGTCTCTTCCTTTTTCCAGAGTCACAAGCAGATCAAGATCACTGGCCGCTGTGGCGCTATTTCTGGAGAACGAACCGAAAACACGGATCTTCTGCGCACCATGTTTACCAGCAATCTGCAAAATATCGGGGGTGTATTGTTGTAAAGTACTCATAATTACGATTATAAAGCTTTTTTCACAATTTGCCAACATTCCAGTAAAAAGACCGCTCCAAGACATAGAGTAAAGGGGCAGGCGGACTTGCATGAGCAAAAAGGTACAATTATATTTGTGATTACCACTGAAACTCAGCCAGTCTTGCAGCAGGTACTGTAATGCATTAATAATTCAAAAAATACTGTCTACACAAAAGTCATTCCCGCGAAAGCGGGAATCCAGAGTAGCTGGCTAGTCCGCCTAGATTCCCGCTTTCGCGGGAATGGCGTATAAAAAGGCTGAAGATGAGTGGTAATCAAAATTATATTTGTGTGAATGCCCGGTGATAATGTTTGATGTTTAAGGTGTTTCTTAATGATTACCTATCTACTAATATGCGAGGTCAAACGATCCCATTTTGACAAATTAACAGGATAAAAACACCTGGATTCCCATGTTCGAAAACTCTGATTATGTCATAATCTCAAGTTAGCAAACCAAATCATTTTTCCAAATCAAAGAGGAAGATTATTGTTTTTTCTTTCTCCTTCTCATTGCTGCTGAACCTGCCATACCGGATCCAAGCAACCAGATGGCTCCAGGTGCCGGCACCGCAGAAACTCGTCCACTCTGAACCGCCAATGCGTAGTTGTTGAAGTCCCTGGTGTCGTAGCTCTGGTAGCCGTCGAGCATGTCGAAGATCCAGGTGTGGTCCGGAGCGCCGGCACTCTCCGTGCCGGACCAGTACCAGGACGGGATTAAATTACTAAATTCTCCTGCATTTAATTCTGCGTCAGTGGTATACGCGGTATAAGTTGATTCCAAACCCAATTCAGTTATATACAGGTGGCCCATCTCCGAGGTGGTTTGATTATATCCATATGTAGGATTACTGCCCGCTGAGGGAAGACGCCAGCCCTCTCCTGCCCAGTCCGTTGTTATTCCGTTCAGGAAAAAATATTGCAATTCCCCAGGATTATTTAAACTTGCTGCCCAGTCCCTTTGAATCTGCCAGGTATCCCCAACATGGCTGTAGTCCAGCCAGGTTATGGGACCCAGGGTACTGTCGTCATCGTAGATCATATTACAGGCCAGCGGAATTCCAGTATCATCGTAAAGAACCGCATAACCTATATTTGTCAATGACGCCTCTGCCATTCCGGCCATACCAAACAGAAACAACCCTGTTGCCAGTCCTGCCAAAAGTTTTTTCTTCATTTCCTTGCCCCTTTGTCTTTATAGAAAATACATGTAGGGAGGGAGAAGTTACTTTTTTCTCCTGTTGGTTGTTGACGTTGTATCAAACAGCTTTTTAGTAGAGCCATTCAAATCGTTGCCAGAAATCAGGAAACGATTTGGCCACGCATTTTTCATTGGTGATGGTGATGCCGGGGATGACAAGACCCGCAACCCCGAAACACATGGCAATACGATGATCGTTGTAGGTTTCGATTTCGGCTCCGTGCATGGGGGAATCCGCATCAATACCCTCGATAATCAGGGCATCTTTTTGTTCTTCCACCCTGGCGCCGAGCTTTGCAAGCTCCGTTGCCACGGCATTTACGCGGTCGCATTCCTTGATGCGCAGGTGTTCAATGTTTTTAATGACAGTGCGGCCCTTGGCCCGGGAGGCAACCACGGCAAGGGTGGGAGCGACATCCGGGCAATCGCCCATATCAACTTCCACACCGCGCAGTTCTTTGGGGCCTGTAAGGGTGATGCCCTTATCATAGGAGACATGGCAGCCCATCTGTTCAAGCATTTTAATGAGGGCGGTGTCCCCCTGGAGAGAGACCTTGGGTACATTTGAAACGGTAACCGTGCCGCCGGTTATTGCCGCTGCGGCAAAAAAATAGGAGGCGCTGGAAGCATCGCCTTCTACCTGATAGGTTTGAGGCTGATAGGTGCCTTGGCCGATTTCAAACGATTTCAGGTCGTTGCCGGCTGTGACGTCAATGCCAAAGGATTTCATGACAGCCAGGGTCATGGTGACATAGGGCTTTGAAGGAACCGCGCCTTCAACAAGGAGCCTTGCTTTTTTGCGGGCATAGGGTGCGACAAGCAGCAGGGATGAAAGATACTGGCTGCTTTTTCCTTCAGGAAGAGTGGTTTGACCGCCCTCAATGCCGTTTGCTTCGATTTTCAGGGGAGGGCACCCGGTTCCCTTGATACTTTTAATGTCCACTCCCCAGCCGGCCAGGGCCTCCATCAGGGGATCAATGGGGCGTTCCTCCATTCTTTTTTCTCCGGCAATGGTAAAGCTGCCGTTGCCAAGTGCGGCCACGGAGGTGAGAAAGCGGGTGGCTGTGCCGTTGTTTCCAAGAAAAATTCCCTTTACAGGCGTGGCGATGCGGCCTCCGCATCCTGTAATCTGCCAGTCCGTATCCGAGCTGTCCACGGTAATTCCCATATCCTTCAGTGCTGCTGATGTATAGGCAGTATCTTCGCTGGCAAGGGGACCAAGCAGAGTTGATTTGCCATCGGCAAGGGCTGCGGCAATAAGGGCGCGTTGGGTGATGCTTTTCGATCCTGGAACGCTGATGGTGGCATGTATATGGTCAAGTGGTCTGATTTCTTTCATGGAGTTTTGTTTTGTTGGTGTTTTAATGAGTAAGGGCTGCCAGCAGCTCTTGGCGCATAACGTCAAGCGGGGCGGGCCGGCCGGTCCACAGTTCGAACTGGGCCACGCCCTGGTAAAGAAGCATGGCCGTACCGTTTACAACCTTGCATCCCTCTTCTTTTGCCTCCCTGAGCAGTTTTGTCTCCAGCGGCGCATAGACAATGTCCATGACAACGGAAAACTGTGACAGGGACGTGCGGGGCATAAGGCTTCTGTTGCTGTCGGGATTCATGCCGACTGAAGTCGCATTGACCAGGCAGTCGGCTTTCAAATTTTCTATTTCGTCTAATGGATGCCAGGGGCAGTCAAGGGTGGCCGCAAGCTCCCGTCCCTTGTTTTCCGTTCTACTGGCCAGCATGATGCTGCACCCGGCCTCCAGCAAGCCGAAACCAATGGCCCGGGCAGAACCGCCGGCGCCGAGTATGAGAATTTTTTTACCGTCAAGGCTGATGCAGTCTTCAAGGGCGCGGTTGGCGCCTATCCAGTCCGTGTTAAGGCCCTTAATTTTCTTGTCCGTAATGAGAAGAGTATTCACCGCACCTATTTTTTCAGCCACCGGATCGATACTGTCAAGAAAATCAATAACAGCCTGCTTGTGGGGAATAGTGACACTGACACCACGGACACCAAGGGCTCTGAAACCGGCCATTGCCTCTTGCACGTCAGCAGTGGGAAAGGGGACGTATGCGCAGTTCAGGCCAAGCGAGGCAAAGGCGCTGTTGTGCATTGCCGGACTCAGGCTGTGGCTGACAGGGTTGCCCATGATGCCGTGGAGGATTGTCTTGCCGTTAATCTTCACAGGGAAAACTCTTTAAAGAGGATATGAGGTCGGAAATTGCCAATTGGCCGGGAGCAGTTGCCTCGCCGCGTCCAGGGGCTGCATAGGTCATATACCCACCCAGTTCAAGCGTAGCCAGGCGGCTTATCATGCCGGCCCGTCCCATGCAGAAGGCGCAGAGGGGAAAATTGTTTGTATGGGCTGCCTCCTGAAGCTGCAGCACGCGCAGAACATCGGTAAAATCGTGGGCCATGGTAACAATTTTGCCGATATTCGCTCCGGATTGCTGTTGGCGCATCAGTATTGTCTGCAGTTCTTCGCTGCTCGGGGTTTCTTTAAAATTATGCCAGGAAATAATGACCTTGGCATGATGCTCCCTGGCCTTTTCGCAAAGGCGCCGTATGCAGGCGTTTTCCGTTCGAATTTCAATGTCGACGTATGCCGCTCCTGCCTTGACTGCTTTATGAAGGAGTCTGACTCGTTCCTCCTCCGAACCTTCAAATGAGCCCCCTTCCCAGGTGGGACGGTTTGTGAAGAGAAGCGGGGCGCCGATTTCTTCAATAATAGGAGCAATTTCCGGAGAGTTGATGCTGTCCAGGCGGATTTCAATGACATCGGCGAGTTTTTCTACCTGGAGAGCGGATTCAATTACCTCGTTAACGGTTTTCTGCGCTATGGAAACGCAGATCCTTCTTCTGGAACAGGGCTCTTTCTCTGGTTGGGACATGAAAATCTCCAAAAAGTGAAATTTTTATGGAGTCGAAAAGTCACAAAGCTGACCATATATCGGTAATATGAACACCTTATACCCTTAGCTCCTGATTTGCAGGTCAATAAGGCCGTAAGCAAAGGCCAAAAGTATTCTATAGCCTGAGGCTTGTCAACAGCTTACACTTGACGTCTTATTTTCAGGTCCGTGTGAAAAAGAAAAGATTTGTATTGTTGGGGTATTTGGCCCAAAAAATGGCGTTTGCGGGGGTAAATGACCCATGAGCCATCTTTGTGATCTTTTAGCTTATCTGTAATATTACCTGTTTTCAACCCTCGATCCTTTCATGGTATGGATCGACCAAAAAAAAATAAAAAAAAGATTGGTATGGAATATCTTTTGCTTTTCTACCCTTATAAAGGATCAATGTAGCAAGCACCTCCTCCTTAGGTGTGGACTCTCCTCCTTAGAGTCAATGATTCCTCCTTAAAGTCCTTGTTGCTGCATAATTATTAGGATCTACAGCAAAAAGGCATTGTTGACCTCAACCCTTTAGGCCCCGGGAGCCATCCCGGGGCCGCCTCCTCCGTACCTCATCTTTCTCTTAGTTTTTCTTTTCTGTCTTTGAATTCTACTCTGTTATTCGGTAACATGCTGTTGCGTTCTGAATTTTGAAAACTGTCCGCAAAAAAGATATTTTTCGATAGACTGAACACCTTTAGACTATTTATCTCTCAACTTAATAAAAAAATCATGATACGACTTTTTGTAGCCATTGATTTACCTGAATCGGTTAAGGATCATCTTGCACCGCTTTGCTGCGGCCTGCCGGGAGCCAGATGGGTTCCTTCCGAACAGCTTCATTTAACAGTACGTTTCATCGGGGAGGTTGACGGAGGGGTGTTCAGGGACATTCGTCAGAGGTTGGAAGGGGTGGGATGTGATTCTTTTCAGCTTACCCTGAAGGGCTTGGGGTGCTTTCCTCCTCGCAAGGCCCCCAGGGTGCTCTGGGTTGGCATGGAAAAAAGTGAGGAGCTTGGAGTCTTGAGGCGAAGAGTTGACAGTTGCCTTAAATCCTGTGGTATCCCTCCGGAAAAAAGAAAATTTTCACCCCATATAACCCTTGCCCGTCTGAAAAAAACGCCCTTGCCCAGAATGGTGAGTTTTCTTGAAAATAATGGTCATTTTCAACTTCCTGCCTTCCAGGTTTCATCTTTTTATCTTTATTCCAGCGCCTTAACATCCAAAGGGGCAATTCACACAATAGAGGCAATCTACCCTCTGGGGGGTAAGGAGTGAGGCGTTAGGGGGGAGGAGTGAAGTGTGAAGAGTGAGGGGTAAAAATACTCCACAGCTTTAGCTTGTCACCTCTCTCCTCACCCCTCACCCTTCATGTTCTTTTGCAAAAGGACAACGGCGTGGGCGGCAATTCCCTCTTCACGTCCGGCAAAGCCCATCTTTTCCGTGGTAGTCCCCTTGAGGTTCAGTGCGTTTTCCTCAACCCCACAGGCTGCGGCCAGGTTTTTTTTCATGGCCGGAAAATGGTGGGAGAGTTTCGGCTGCTGGGCAATGACAGTGATATCGGCATTGCTTAAGGCGAAACCTTTCTCTCTGGCAAGATCCATGACATGGGATAAGAGTTTCAGGCTTGAAATCCCTTTGTACTGCGGATCGGTATCCGGGAAATGTTTGCCGATATCTCCTTGGCCCAAGGCGCCGAGAATTGCATCGCAGAGAGCGTGGGTGAGGACATCGGCGTCTGAGTGTCCTAAGAGTCCTGTCGTGTGCGGGATGGTTACGCCGCCCAGGATAAGAGGGCGGTCCGCAACGAGTCGATGGGCGTCATACCCGTGTCCGATGCGCTGTTGAACAAGAGGCTGGGGAAGAGAATTTCGGTTTCTTTTCATGAGAATTGCCTCGGCAATGAGAAGGTCGTCCGATCGGGTAATTTTGATGTTCTGTTCCGAGCCTTCCACCACTGTCATTTCCTCGTTAATCAGTTCCAGGAAAGAGGCTTCGTCTGTGCCGATAAAGGACTCAGCTTCGGCGACCGCAAATGCTTTTTTGAGGGTGTCGGTTTGAACCACTTGCGGGGTTTGGGCCTGCCAGAGGGTTTCCCGGTCCACTGTACGGCGGATAATGTGATTTTCACCCACATCCTTGATGGTGTCTTTTACCGGAATGGCGGCCATGGCAGCGCAGCCTTTTGAAGCCTGGGTCAGGCAGCGGCTGATCAGTTCAGGGCTGATCAGGGGGCGGGCGCCATCATGAACCGCCACAAATTCGCATTCCGGCGGAACATGTTTCAGTCCGGCCAGTACCGAGTCCTGCCGCAGTTTGCCGCCCGTCACAACCTGAACGCGATGTAAGTTGAATTTTTCGGCAAGGCTCCTGGTTTGCTCCAGATGGTCTGCCGGAGCAGCTATGATGATAACACAGATTTCCGGGATTTGTTCGAAGGCCCGAACGGTGTGAACCAGAAGTGGGAGTCCGGCAAGCTCCAGGAATTGCTTGGGGCCACTGTTTATGCCCATCCTTTTCCCGATACCGCCGGCAGGTATGATGGCTGCTGCTTTCAAAGAGTCCTAGGTTTTGCGTTCTGAATTTTTTTGTTCAAAGTATAGGAGTTCAAGAGCACACAACTTTGAACTCAAAACCTTGAATAGAAATAAAAAATGGAGTGGGCTATAAGCCGAATTCTGTACCCTGTTAAGGGCCATGGTCATTTATCTGGGATGCCGATCGCCCGGCACCTCTTGCAACCTACCCAAAAGCTTCAGGCGGGCCGCCTTCAAACGCTTTTCTATTTGGTCTTGCTCCGGATGGGGTTTACCGTGCCTCCCATGTCGCCATGGAAGCGGTGAGCTCTTACCTCGCCGTTTCACCCTTACCCCGGAAATCGGGGCGGTCTGTTTTCTGTGGCACTTTCCCGGGATTACTCCCGGTTCGTGTTACGAACCATCCTGCCCTGCGGAGTTCGGACTTTCCTCACCAAAGAATTATTCCCCGGTGCGACCATGCGCCCACTCCAAAAAAAATATGATCTAGTTTTCTTCCACTTCGGCCTGATGATACATGAGGCGTTGGCAGGTTGGACAGGAGAGAAGCTGCTCCCCGCGTAAAACCTCATTAAACTGCTGTGGAGGGATATTCATAAAACAACCTTGGCATACACCATCCTTGACGCCGATTATTGCAAGCCCATTTCGTTTTTCCCGAAGCTGGTCGTAGCGGCGGCTGAGAGGCTCAGGGATTTTACTGGCCTGCTGGGTGCGATTTTTTTCAAATTTTGACTTCTGGGTCTGGAGTTTTTTCTCCTTTTTTTCTATCTCTTTTTGCGCTTCACCCAAAAGTTCTTCTTCACTCTGGCAGACATTGGTCTCGTCCGATATTTTTTTCCGCAGAGATTCAATCTTTTCCATGAGGTGGACAATTTCTTCTTCCCTGTCCTTGTTTGCTTTTTTGGTTTCCTCGATTTCTTTCAGAAGAGACTGGTACTCACGGTTGGTCTGGACATTCATAAGCTTGGTTTGACGATCTTTAATGTGGACCACGGCATCTTCCATTTCTGCTTCCAGCTCGCGAAGACGTTGTTCGTTGTCTTGGATTCTGACGGTATAGCCTTCAACAAGCTCTTTTTTGGCGGCAATGGAAGACTGACGTTTTTCCAGATCGGAAAATCCAGCTTTCATTTCGTCATCCAGTTCTTTTATCTGGAGATCAATATCCTGCAGCGTAATGAGTCTTAAGAGATCCTCTTTCAATTTTTACTCCTCGTTCATGTTGGTGTTAAGGTCATATCTTTAAAAAAGTGAAGACGTAGTGGGTTGCTCTGGATCGTGGAGGCCAGAACAGGTATCTGTTTATTTTTTTCAGCCAGGAAATCTTTCAGTTCGCTAACCAGTCGTGGAATAATAATGTTTTCCGTGGCAAAATGACCGGCATCAATGATGCACAGGCCGTTTTCTTCGGCCCAGCGGGCAATGGAGTGCTTCACCTCCGCAGTTATAAAAACCTGCGCTCCGCTGCTTTGGGCTGTTTCTGCCAGATCGGATCCGCTTCCGCCGCAGACCGCCACTCGAGTAATGCTTTCAGGAAGGCTGCCGGCCACAGGCAGCCCTGTGAGTCCCAGTTTTTCAGCAACAAACTTTAAAAAGGAAGAACCTGCCATGGGGCTTACGAGATCTCCGACCTTGCCGAATCCCAGGGTTTGATCCGTGCCTTTGGTCGTCAGCGGCTGAGTTTTCTGCAGGCCAAGTGTACTGGAGAGGGCATCGCTGACACCGTTGCCGATAATATCGAGATTGGTATGGCAACTGACTATGGCGATGTTGTGGTTCAGGGCTTTTTTCAGGAGTTTGCCGAAGGGTGAAGCTGTGTTTATCGATTTGAGGGGGTGGAAGATGAGGGGGTGGTGGGTGAGGATGATGTTTGCCTTGCTCTCTATGGCTTCGTCAAGGAGCGAGAGGCTTGGGTCGAGAGCGACGAGAACCCCTTCAACATTTTGATCAGGGTTGCCGATCATGAGTCCAACGTTGTCCCATGTTTCAGCGAGTTCCCATGGGGCGAATTCCCCCAGAAATGTCAGGATATCTTTTAGTAGTAGAGGTGATGACATTGTCTTGTAATCATCTTTGCAGCCTGATTTGAAGCTGGTTGTCCTTCATTCATTAAAAAAGGTGCAACCTGTGTGGGGTTGCACCTTTTCGATAAACTCGGCAGAAAATTTTTTTTTTTGCCTGAATTTGTCTGTCTATAATAATGTTAGTAGCAATAGCGCAATCAGCCAAAGTGCTCTATTTGTCCTTATTTTCGAGTAATGTGGTGGGCCTACCTGGACTCGAACCAGGGACCGACCGGTTATGAGCCGGTGGCTCTAGCCAACTGAGCTATAGGCCCTTATTGGTCAGAAAAATCCCATTATAATAGCAGCTTTTGGGCAGTTGTCAACTAGTGTCTTCGGGTAAAAGGATTTTTTTGTTTAAAATTCGGGTCAAATAAAAAAATATCATCGAAAAATCAGTTAGATGTCTATTGATATTTTTTTGTGCATCATTGCATTACAGGACCGCTTCTTTAAAGGCATCAAATCCTATTCTGTCGATAAATCGCCCTATACGTTCTGACTTTTTTCCTTCTTTTGCAAAGAAATTGAGCACCTTATCGGCAACTTCCAAGGCCTGCTCATCGCTCAATTCACTGACAAGTTCCCTGGCAAGTTGAGGACGGGATGCTGCATTGCCGCCGACCATGACAGTCCATCCTTTTGGTTTGCCGACAAAACCGAGATCCTTTACAGGGGTTTCCGCGCAGTTGTTGATACAGCCGGAGACACCTATTTTGCATTTGTTCGGCAGCTTGAACCCATGGTAGCGTTCATCAAGCGCCTTGCCAAGCCCTATGGCGTCCTGTTTGCCCAGGCGGCAGAGGGTGGTTCCAGGGCAGGCTTTTATGCTGCGAACGCAGAGACCGACGGCGTGGCCCGGGTCAATGCCCAGGTCTTTCCAGGCCGGGTCGATATCTTCTTCTTTGAAGCCAACCATGGCGATGCGGGCCGCACTGGTGATTTTCAGTGTTGCATTGTACTTATCCGCAACATCGGCAACTTTACGCAAGTCTTCTGCCGTAACAAGTCCCAGGCTGAAATGGGGAACTATTGCATAACTTTGCTTGTCTCTCTGAAGTACGGCTGCTTTTTCTCCATCTTTTAACATTGTGTCCTCCTTAAAATATATAAAATGAATGTGTTATCTTGTGGTAGTATGGGAAACAGGTTTTATTAATATGGTAAAAAAAAATTACTTTGTCGTATGGCGATTACCTGAAATCCCTTTTTGAATGAGGCCGAATCCCCTGTTATTTTGCCGAATTTTTGCAATCATCTTAATATAAATATGATTTTCAGTTTCTCAAGCTATTGGTCCTTTTTATTTTAGTAATTTTTACTAACAAGTCAAGAAGTAATTGTTATTATAGTTTAAATAAATATGATTTTACAGGATTTAACCTTTGTTGCCTTGCTTTCTGGTGTGGCGGGTGTGCTTTTTGGCGTTGTCATTATCCTTCTTCTCAAAAAAAGAAAAGAGGAGCACCTGGAGGAAGAAAACCGCTTTCTGTTTACGGAAAACGCAGTGTTAAAGGAACGGGCAGATCTTCTTCAGCAGAAAGTTGATGCAGAGGAAAAAAATATGTCAGACCTGCTTGACGAGAACAAGACACTGCTGGTTCGCAATCGTGAGCTTGAGGTGGAGCTTGAGCAGAGTCGTGAACAGAGACTCCTCCTGCAGCAGGCCCGTGCCGAACTGACGGAATCTTTTAAAGTCGTTTCCGCTGATATCTATCAAAATAACAGCGAAAATTTTCTCAAACTTGCCAAAAACACCTTTTCCAACCTGCAGGTGCAGGCCAAGAGTGATCTGGATCAGAAGAAAAAGGCAATCGGAGATCTTGTCAAACCGCTTCACGAATCTTTGCAAAAAGTTGATTCCCATATCAGGCAGCTTGAAAAAGAGCGGGCCGGAGCCTATGCCACCTTGTCCGAGCAGGTGAAATCGATGGCTGAAGGGCAGCTTCGTCTGCAGGGAGAAACAGCAAATCTGGTGCGGGCGCTTCGTACTCCCGTTGCCAGAGGGAGATGGGGCGAGATGCAGCTGCGGCGGGTGGTGGAGATGTCCGGCATGGTTGAGTATTGTGATTTTGTCGAGCAGCATTCCGTGGACGGAGAAGCCGGCAAGTTGCGGCCGGATATGGTTATCAAGCTTCCCAATGGCAAAAACATTGTGGTTGATTCAAAGGCCTCGCTCCAGGCATATCTCGAAGCGCATGAGCTTGACGACGATGATCTGCGCCTTGAGAAATTAAAAAAACATGCCGCTCAGATCCGCAACCATCTTCTACAGCTTGGCAGTAAGGCCTACTGGCAGCAGTTTCAGAATTCTCCGGAGTTTGTTGTTATGTTTGTTCCGGGCGAGAATTTTTTCAGCGCTGCCTTGACCCAGGATCCGGGGTTAATTGAATTCGGCGTATCCCGAAAAGTTATCCTGGCCACGCCCACAACACTGATTGCCCTGCTTCGTGCTGTTTCATACGGCTGGCGGCAGGAGCAGCTCACCGAGCACGCCGAGAAGATAGGAGAACTCGGCAGGACCCTTTTTGACAGGCTTCGGGTGCTTGCCGGGCATTTCGATGATCTGCGCAAAAATCTGGATCGTTCGGTTCAATCATATAATAAGGTAGCCGGTTCATTTGAGAGTCGGGTGCTTGTCACTGCCAGGAGGTTCCAGGAGCTTGATCCTTCCCTTGATTCTCCGCTTCCTGATCCTGGTAAAATTGAAAAAATAGCCAGGGAGATTATCCATGAAGATTTATGAAAACATCACAGAGACTGTTGGCGGGACTCCTCTGGTGGGGCTGCCTCATTTGGCTGGGGATTGTCATGCCAGAGTAGTGGCCAAGCTGGAATCCTTTAATCCCTGCGGCAGTGTCAAGGATCGGATCGGCGTCAATATGATACGCCAGGCTGAAAAAGATGGCAAACTCAGGACAGGAAGCACCATAGTTGAACCGACTTCCGGAAATACCGGCATAGGTCTTGCCATGACCGCTGCCGCCCTGGGCTACCGTCTTGTGCTCACCATGCCGGAAACCATGAGTGTGGAGAGAAGAAAGCTGCTTGCCCTCCTGGGGGCGGAGATTGTCTTGACTCCGGGGCCCGACGGCATGAAAGGGGCCATTGCCAAAGCTGTCGAGCTGAGCGGGGAGATTGCTGGCGCCTTCATGCCCCAGCAGTTTGAGAATCCGGCCAATCCGGAGATACATAGAAAAACCACTGCCCAGGAAATATGGAATGATACGGATGGCAAAATAGATATCCTTGTTGCCGGTGTGGGAACAGGCGGTACCTTGACCGGAGTGGGCGAGGCAATTCGGCAGCGTAATCCTGATCTGCGTATTATCGCCGTGGAGCCGGTGGAATCGCCGGTCCTGTCCGGCGGGGCTCCCGGGCCTCATAAAATTCAAGGGATAGGAGCCGGTTTTGTGCCCGAGATTCTGAACAGCGAACTTATTGACGAAGTGATTAAAGTTGACTCTGAGGATGCATTGGGCATGGCCCGAAAGCTTGCCCGCCTGGAAGGCATCCTGGCCGGCATCTCTTCCGGCGCGGCAGTCAGTGCTGCATTACAGGTGGCCGGGCGTGAAGAAAACAAAGGGAAACTCCTGGTTGTCGTGCTTCCTGATACAGGTGAGAGATATTTGTCTATTTTATAGGGAGAATTACCGAGAGGATTTGTAAAAATGTCCTTGGGTTCATAGTTTTCCTTGCGGACTGCTGCTCCCTTTTTTATAAAGGAGGGTATACATATCAAGAAAGACGTCAATTGCAGATACCTGTAAATGAAAAATTTATGAACTCGCAATAAGCCGGGAAACTGACCAGGCCATCCACGTAACATCAACAGGTTGAATACCTTCCGGCTGCGCTCAAACGGGCTCTCGCCCTCAATGGGTATAAACGTGATACTGTAAAGAAGTAAGATTTTTCAGGGAAATTTTTTTCTATAATAATCCATTAAGGAGAACGTATTAAAATGAAGTTAGGGATTAACGCTCTTGGCCGTATCGGAAAACTTTCACTGTGGCATCATGTTGGCAGAAAGTACTTTTCAGAAATTGTCGTCAACACCGGACGTGAAATTGGTCAGGGGCTTCAGGATCTAGCCGCCTCCATTGAACGTGACAGTTCCTATGGCCGTCTGGGTAATTACCTGCATGGCTTTAAAGGCGGCCGCGTGGTGGAAAATTTAAATGATGCTGACGGGACCATGGTGGTTAATGGTGTGCCTGTGAAGGTTCTGCGGGAGTCCCGTAACCCGAAAGATATCAAGTGGAAGGAAAATGGCGTCCGGCTTGTTGTTGACACCACCGGTGTTTTCAACGATCCCACAGCGGATGCCGATGCCCCCTGGGGAGCTTTCCGAGGCCATCTTTCTGCCGGAGCGGAAAAGGTTATCCTGTCCGCCCCCTTTAAGATCAAGGAAAAGGGTCTGAATATGCCCGAGGATGCCATCACCACGGTGATGGGCATTAATGACGATGATTACATTGCTTCCAAACACAGCCTTATATCCGCTGCTTCATGCACCACCACATGCCTTTCCTATATGATGAAACCGCTTCTTGATCAGATTGGTGCGGAAAATTTCTTAAGTGCCTCCATGGTGACGGTCCATGCCGCTACAGGAAGCCAGAAAGTGCTGGACAGCCTGGCAAAGACCGGGGCCAAGGATCTGCGCAAAAACAGAAGTATTTTAAACAATATTATTCTGACAACAACCGGAGCGGCCAATGCCCTGCGTCTGGTTATCCCGGAAATGAGAGATATCGGTTTTATCGCGGAGTCTGTTCGAATTCCCACTTCAACCGGCTCCCTGATCGTCCTTGTTCTCAATATTCAGGATGATCTCGAAGACCCGATCAAGCGCGATAAGCTTAATGGTATTTACCGTGATTTTGCCGCTTCAAATAAATACCTTGAGTACTCCGATGAGCAGAATGTCTCCTCCGATATTATCGGAACACCTTTTGCCGCCACTATCATCGAGGGCACGGAGACCCATACCCGTACCGCCTCCATCCGGGTTAACCTGAACAAGATTAAGGGCTGCGCCGGATCACCGGACACCATTGACGTACCGGTTACCCAGGCTGTTATTTACGGCTGGTATGACAACGAGTTGGGCAGCTATACCAATATGCTTGCCGATCGTACCGTTTCAATCGCCGAGCAGATGGTGTGATCCATTCACTATAGTGTACGCTGCATGACAGAGGCAGACTTGCCTGACGTGGTCCGGGGGGAATATGAAAAACCCGCCTGGACCAGAGCACAATTTGAAGGGGAACTGCATCATCCCCAGGGATGGCAGTTTATCGCCCATTCCCGGAAAACTGGACAATTTGCCGGGTATCTTTGCGGACGTTCGGTTGCTGATGAATCGGAAATAATAAAAATTGCCGTGGTACCGGATTGCAGGCGGCAGGGTGTTGCCCGGCAGCTTTTGCAGGCCGCTGTCCGGCACATGCAATGTAGCGGTGTGACCCGTTGTTTTCTTGAGGTGAGGCAGTCCAATGTGGCTGCCCGCAAGCTTTACGAAAAAAATCTTTTTCATCAGTCAGGGGTACGCAGGAAATATTATTCCGAGCCACTTGAAGATGCTTTGATTTTTAAATTGGACTTAGTTGAAGAAAAGGTTGAAAAGGAGCAGGAATGAAAAATATCAGAGAGATCGATCTGCAGGGAAAAAAGGTTCTGATCAGGGTCGATTTTAATGTGCCTCTTGACGAAAACAGACAGGTAACCGATGATACCCGCATCCGCGGGGCGTTGCCGTCAATCAACCACGCCCTTGGTGAAAATGCCAGGGTCATTATCTGTTCCCACCTGGGCAGGCCCAAAGGTGAAAGGTTGCCGGAATTCAGTCTTGCCCCTGCTGCAGAGCGGCTTTCCAAGCTAATCGGCAAAGAGGTGAAGCTTGCTCCCGACTGCGTAGGCGACGAGGTTGCCGACATGGTCAATGCCATGCAGCCCGGTGAGGTGCTCATGCTGGAAAACCTGCGCTATCATGCTGAGGAACAGAAAAACGATGAAGAGTTTTCCAAAAAACTTGCTTCCCTGGCCGATGTTTACGTAAGCGACGCTTTTGCCGTTGCCCACAGGGCTCATGCCTCGGTTGTCGGGATTACCCATTTTTGTGAGACGTGCGCTGCCGGGTTTCTCCTGCAGAAAGAAATGGATTTTTTCCACCGCTCCGTGAGTGATCCTGTGAGGCCGCTCCTTGCCATTATCGGTGGCGCAAAGGTCTCAAGCAAGCTGGCAGCACTAGAAAATCTCATGGACAAGGTTGATGCCATGATCATCGGTGGTGCCATGGCCAATACCTTTTTAAAGAGCCAGGGTGTTGAGGTTGGAAAGTCACTTGTTGAAGATGACCTGCTTGATACGGCGCGTTCCATTCTTTCCGATGCAGAGAAAAAAGGGGTGAAAGTCTATCTGCCTGTTGACTGCGTGGTGGCCCCGGAATTCAAGGCGGATGCCCGGACCCTGAACGTGCCGATACAGGATATTCCCGCTGACTGGCTGGCCCTTGATATCGGTCCCGCTTCGACGATTCTTTTCAGTGAAGCTCTGGCAAATGCAAAGACCATCTTGTGGAACGGTCCCATGGGCGCCTTTGAGATGGATGCCTACTCCAGGGGAACCATGGCCCTGGTGCAGCGCGTTGCCACTTCCCACGCCTTGAGCATCGTCGGCGGCGGCGACACCAATGCCGCAGTGCACAAGGCCGGATGGGCCGAAGACGTATCCTATATGTCCACAGGCGGCGGCGCATTTCTGATGCTCATGGAGGGAAAAGAGCTGCCCGGAGTAGTTGCCCTTAACGGCAAGGACAAGTAGCACAGCTTGAGAGGGAATATCTGTTTGCTGACAGGAGCTGATCACGAGTAAAACCCAACGACAGTCAAAAGGGGGAAATAGATGGAACGTAGACCGTTACTTGCCGGAAATTGGAAAATGCATACAACAGTGGCTGAGGCGGAGGATCTTGCCCGTGCCATTATCCAGAGTCAGATTCCCGCTGATCGTGATGTCCTGCTGGCTCCTCCGTTTACGGCACTGTCCGCTGTCGGCAAAGTAATAAGCGGATCTGCTGTTTTGCTCGGAGCCCAGAATGTTTGCTGGGAGGAAAAAGGGGCTTTTACCGGTGATATTTCTCCGACCATGCTCAAGGATGTCGGTTGCAGCATGGCCATTATCGGTCACTCCGAGCGTCGCCAAATATTCGGTGAAAGCGATGCCATGATCAACAAAAGAGTGGCAGGGGCAATGCAGCATGGATTGACCCCTATTCTCTGCATTGGTGAAACCCTTGACGAGAGAGAGACAGACCAGACTTTCAGGGTGCTTGAAGAACAGGTCCGAAACGGTCTGGCCGGTATCGTTCTTGGCAGTGGCAAAAAAATTATTGTTGCCTATGAACCGGTATGGGCAATCGGCACCGGTAAAACAGCCTCAGTGGGGCAGGCCCAGGAGGTGCATCTTTTTGTCCGTGAGCTTCTTGCCACCATGTACGAGAAAAACATTGCCTCTGAAATCAGAATATTGTATGGTGGCTCGGTCAATCCTGATAACGTTGATGACCTGATGGGGCAAGATGACGTTGACGGAGCCTTGGTTGGGGGAGCGGCGTTAAAAGCCGATTCTTTTGGCCGCATAATTAATTTTAATAAATAATGACTACAATACTTACCATAGTACATATAATTGTTTGTTTTTTTCTGGTCATCATTGTTCTGCTCCAGCAGGGCAAAGGTGCGAGCATTGGAGCTACCTTCGGCGGTTCAAGCCAGACAGTATTCGGCACCGACGGGCCCATGCCTCTGCTTAACAAAGTAACAACTGCTTCAGCTGTTATTTTTATGGTGACCTCTATTTCTCTGGCTTACTTGTCGGCTCATAAAAGCACAAGTTCGGTTATGCAGGATTTAAGCGTGCAAAAATCTCAGGAAAGTGCTATAGAGAGAGCCCCTGAGCCACTGCCGGAGACAGATCTTCCTCTGACTCCTCCGGCTGCGGAAGAAATTCCCATGGCTCCAGGCCAGGATGCTTCTGTTGAAACGACTGTTCCTGCTCAGGACATGGCCCTTGAGCCTGCCGCACAGGAAGCTGCAGAAACTGAAGCACCACCCTCCGCTGTTGAGGAGCCGCCAGCTGCTCCTGAAAACGGAGGGAAAACAGAGTAAAAAAAAGAATTTGCCGAAGTGGTGGAACTGGTAGACACGCTATCTTGAGGGGGTAGTGGCCAACGGTCGTGCGAGTTCGATTCTCGCCTTCGGCACCATTTATAATCCGACAATGTTCGGAATCTTTTAAAGAGCCCTGAGAAATCAGGGCTTTTTTTTTGACCAGTCAGAAACAAAGGGTGTTGAAAAGTAACCGGCCAAAGGCTGGAAACAAATCTCCAATCGGCCAA
>JAHLLM010000005.1 GCA_020444175.1 Desulfobulbaceae bacterium
TGAGGAGTGAGGAGTGAGGAGTGAGGAGTGAGGAGTGAGGAGTGAGGAGTGAGGATAAACTTGAATGGCACAAAAAATTTATATAACAAGCGGTGAAGCGAGGAGCGGTAAGTCCCTGGCCGTTCTCGGCATCATGGAGCTTTTTGCCGGAAGTGGTCAAAAGGTTGGTTTTTTTAAACCGCTTATCGCCTCCGAGGATGAGGTTGACCCGTGTCTCGATTTCATAATGGAGAGATATAAGTCCACTCTGCCCTACGATTCACTGTATGGCTGTACGGCTACAAAGGCACGGGAACTGATCAATTCGGGGCAGTATAATGAACTTATCAAGTTGATTCTTGACAGGTTTAAGACCCTTGAAAAAGAGTGTGAACTTATTCTCTGTATCGGTTCAGATTATACGCATCTTTCTCCGGCCCTTGAGTTTGATTTTAATACGGATATTGCCAATAATCTTGATTGCCCGCTCCTGTTCGTGGTCAATGGTCAGTCCGCCAGCGTGCAGGAAGTCGTGGAAAGAACAGTGGCAGTCCTTGATTCCCTGGAAGAAAGGAGATGCGATATCCTGTCGCTTATCGTCAACCGTGTTTCTCCCCGCCTGATAAATGATGTGTCCGACAGTCTCGAAGGCCTGATCGGCAAGAAGGTGGCCCATTATGTGGTCCCGGAAAGCTCCATTCTGGCCAAACCCACAGTGGGCAATGTTGCCGATATCCTGGGAGCTGTCTGTATCAGTGCCGAGCATGAATGGCAGTATCGCCAGATCAGTACCTATACAGTGGCGGCAATGGAACTGCCCAACTTCCTGGACTATATTCAATCCGGCAGCCTGGTTATCGTCCCAGGAGACCGCTCCGATATTATTCTGGGAAGTCTGCTGTCCTATTCATCAACAACCTATCCCCAGATAGCGGCTCTTCTGCTGACTGGCGGTCTGAAGCCGGCCCGGCAGGTGAGTAAGCTTGTCGAAGGACTGGGGCGTTTTCCTGTTCCCATTCTCAGTGTTCCCACAGATACCTTTACAACGGCAATGAACGTCAATGCCCTGGGAGGTACTTTTGTTGCCGGTGATTTGAGAAAAATTGCCGCAGCCCTTGGTATCATGGAGGCTTCGGTTGATCTTGCTGCCTTGAAAGAACATATATCCATGAAGCGCACCGGTAAGGTGACGCCTCTTATGTTTGAATATAACCTGGTCCAGCGGGCAAAAGAGAAACGGTGCCATATTGTTCTTCCCGAAGGTTCGGATGAAAGGATTCTGCGGGCAGCGGAGATTGTCCGTTTGCGCGGAGTTGCCAAGCTGACTTTGCTGGGCAATGTCCAGGAGGTTATGGACAAGATCGCTTCCCTCGGACTTCGGCTGGATAATATAGAAATACTGGATCCCAGACGTTCCAGGCTTAAGGATGATTTTGCAAAAACTTATTATGAGTTGCGCAAGCATAAGAAGATTTCAGAACAGATGGCCTATGATCTTATGACGGATGTCAGCTATTTCGGCACCATGATGGTTCATCTGGGGCATGCGGACGGCATGGTGTCCGGGGCGGTCCATACCACCCAGCATACCATCCGGCCCTCTTTTGAGATTATTAAGACAAGGCCGGGTTGCTCTATAGTTTCCAGCGTTTTTTTCATGTGCCTTGCCGACCGGGTGCTGGTTTTCGGAGATTGCGCGGTGAATCCTGATCCTGATCCCCAGCAGCTTGCCGACATTGCCATCAGCTCGGCTGAGACTGCCCGTATGTTCGGTATTGAGCAGCGCGTTGCCATGCTCTCCTATTCAACAGGCGAATCGGGTAAGGGTAAGGATGTGGAAAAGGTCAGGGCGGCGGTAAATATTGCCAGAAACATGAGGCCGGAATTGAGACTCGAAGGGCCAATTCAGTATGATGCTGCCATTGATCCGAACGTTGCAGCAGCAAAAATGCCCGACAGTGATGTAGCCGGCAAGGCCACGATTTTTATTTTTCCCGATCTGAACACGGGCAACAACACCTATAAGGCTGTACAGAGATCTGCCAATGCCGTGGCAATAGGCCCTATTTTGCAGGGTCTGAACAAACCGGTCAATGATCTGAGTCGCGGTTGTACTGTTGCCGATATTGTCAATACCATCACGATTACGGCTATCCAGGCACAGGAGGAGATAAAGTAGGTGAAGGTGCTGGTTTTGAATTCAGGAAGCTCTTCCATTAAATACCGGCTTTTTGATATGGCCGGACTTGCTGTTGTCGCCTCGGGGGTGATAGAGCAGATTGGTGAAAAAGAGAGCCATCTCAAACACACTTCCATGCCGGCCGGCGGACAGTCTGAGATAATCGAGAAATCCGGCTCTATTGCCGATCACCGCCAAGGCTTCGGGATGATGGAAGAGATTTTGCGTCAGACCGGCGCCATAAAGCATACCTCGGAACTTGCGGCCATTGGACACAGGGTTGTGCATGGCGGTGAAGAGTTTCATGAGCCGGCTGTCATAACCGAAAAAGTGCTCAAACGTATCCGCAGTCTTGTTCCTCTGGCCCCTTTGCATAACCCCGCCAACCTGACAGGTATCGAGGTTGCCATGGAATTTGCCCCCAAAGTTGTCCAGGTGGCGGTTTTTGATACCGCTTTCCATCAGAGCATGCCTGAATATGCCTTTCTCTACGCGCTGCCCCGCAAGATGTATGAGGAATATGGCGTACGGCGCTATGGTTTTCACGGCACCTCCCATCATTATGTTGCCAAGGAGGCGTCAGTGTGCCTTGGACGTCCATTTAACGAGCTGAATCTTATCACCCTTCACCTGGGCAACGGCGACAGTATTGCCGCCATTCGTAAAGGTGAATGCGTTGATACCTCCATGGGCATGACCCCCCTGGAAGGTCTGATCATGGGCACCAGGAGCGGTGATCTTGATCCAGCCATTATTTTTTATCTGGCCAGGCAGACCGGCATGGGCCTGGATGATCTGGATAATCTTTTAAACAAGGAAAGCGGTTTGAAAGGGCTCTGCGGCGTCAATGACATGCGGGAGATAGCCGGACGGGCCGAAAAGGGAGATAAGCAGGCAGGCCTTGCAATCCGGATGTTTTGCTACCGTTTGAAAAAATACCTCGGTTCATACATGGCCGTGCTGGGGCATGTGGACGGCATCATTTTTACCGGGGGGATAGGCGAGAACGCACCCCTGGTAAGGGAGCTTTGCTGCCAGGGACTGGAGGGCCTGGGCGTAGTTATCGACCCTCGGAAAAATAAAGAGCGCAAGGAGGGTTGCCTGGAAATACAGGCCGATGCATCAAGAATAAAGGTGATGGTCATTGCAACCAATGAAGAACTGGAAATAGCCCGGCAGACCGTGAAGCTGCTTGATGCTTCCTGATGACTCTTTTAAATTATTTATTCTCACAGTCGGCAAGATAAAGACATACCTTATCCTGCCAGTCCTGAATCTGGTCTTCATACATACCTGCCGGTGTTTCCATGCCGCACTCCGTGCAGACCACTCGGGCATTGCTTCAGCGCCCCGTAAGCTCGGCAGGCCCCTGGCAGAAAATACATTTGAGCGACAATTCCTGTTCCTGTGTCATTGATGGACTTACGCCTTGCGGTTTTTGGTTGATTTCGGCATTTTTCTTCAAAGTAATAAAAGGGCAAAAATCACAAATGTGGTATTTTTTTTGGTAACTTTTTCTTTTGCATTATCATTTTTGAATATGATTACCAACGAATTTCAGCCAATGATATATTATTGGCTCATTAACAGGTTGATTTGTAGACATAAAATGCAAATGGTGTCATTTCGACCAACGGGAGAAATCTGTCACCACAGATATTAAGATTTCTCACATCCGTTCGAAATGACAGGAAAAAATAAGAACTCTCTTTGTGCTGGCTGAAATTCGTTGGTAATCACATTTTTGAATTTAACTGTAAACCGTCAACAGTAAATGTGTAGACCGATGTTGCTGTTTGACAAGGGAGAATAATTTTGCAATCTGACACAAAAAATCTCCCGCATATAACAGGACTGACGGGAGGGATCGGCTCCGGAAAGAGTTCTGTTGCCCGCTTTTTATGCAACAGATTTGTTGTCTTCTGCCTTGATGCGGACAAGGTTGTGCATCAGCTCCTGGAGCCGGGTCGGAGCTGCTGGCAGGTAATACGCGACCTGGATACTTCATTTATAAAGCCGGACAGCGCCATAGACAAAGTAGGCCTGCGGGAAATGTTGTTTTCCGACAAACAGTTGCGTGATGAAATAAACCGCAGGATGCACCCTCTGGTTCGGGACGAAATCCGGCGAATTATTGACGAGGAGAGTCGCCTGCACGCAGTTGACCGTTTTCTTGTTGAGGTGCCTCTTCTTTTTGAGGCGAAATGGCAGGACATGTTTTCTGAGATTATTACGGTTTTTGCAGGAGAAAGAAAATGTCTTGAAAGGGTGATGGCAAGGGATGGAGTTACTCTTGAATCAGCTGAAAATTCCATCAGCTCCCAGATGCCCCTCATGGAAAAGGCATTGTTGTCTCAGTATGTTATCGAAAACAGTGGAACATGGTTTGAAACTTCATTGCAGTTGGTGCACCTTGGAAACCTTCTATGGAAGGGAAAAAAGGATACAAAAAAATCTTGACAGTGGTCAAGAAATACATCATATGTATATCTATTAAAAAAATCCCTGATCCTTCCGTTTAGACGACGATTAAGACAATTCTTTATAATCATATATCATAATATCAACGAACTACCTGTTACGTCAAAATCAAATCTTTTTTCAATTTCATGCCCCGTTTCTATACTGGCTTATTAATTAATCAGTTTTGAAATTGTTAGAGTTGATCCTTTAACTGTTGATTGTAGGTGTTTTTTGTGTGTAGTACCCTCTGCGGCATTCATTCATTTTTTACAAATTGTGAAGGTCTGGGCGATTTATGACAAAGTACGTGCGTTCGCAACATCTTGAGTCATAACCATTTCCATAAAATTAAATATCTAGGTTGAGGAGTAGAAAAGGCAGATGAATTTAAGTGATCTAAAAGTAAAGAAGATCATCGAGTTGACACAGTTAGCAAAGGATCTTGGTGTTGAAGGTTTCAACTCAATGCGTAAGCAGGAATTGATCTTCGCGATCATTAAGGCCAAGTCCAAGGACATGGAGAAAAACGGTGTTGTCAGAGGCAACGGCGTTCTTGAGGTTCTGCCTGACGGATTTGGTTTTCTTCGCTCTCCTGACTTTAATTATCTGCCCGGTCCGGATGATATTTATGTTTCTCCCTCGCAGATTCGCCGTTTAGGTCTGCGTACCGGTGACAGCGTTGACGGTCTGGTCAGATCCCCCAAGGAAGGCGAACGATATTTTGCCCTTTTGAAAGTAGAAAAAGTAAATTTCCAGTCACCTGAACTCGCCAAAAACAAGACCCTTTTCTCAAATCTTACACCTCTCCATCCTGATGAGCGTATCGTTCTTGAAAGTGACCCCGGTAATTTTTCAATGAGAATGATGGATATGATGTCTCCGATTGGGAAAGGACAGAGAGGACTCATCGTTGCACCGCCCAGAACCGGTAAAACTGTTCTGATTAAAGATATTGCCAACAGCATCACCAGAAACCATAAAGAAATTATCCTCATCGTTCTGCTCATTGACGAGCGTCCTGAAGAGGTAACTGACATGGCCAGGAGCGTCAATGCCGAGGTCATCAGCTCCACCTTTGACGAGCCGCCCCAGCGTCATATTCAGGTGGCTGAAATGGTGCTTGAAAAGGCAAAACGACTTGTAGAGCACAAATACGATGTTGTTATCCTTCTTGACAGTCTGACCCGCCTGGCGCGGGCTTATAATACGGTTATTCCCTCCAGCGGCAAGATTCTCTCCGGTGGTGTTGACTCCAATGCCCTGCATCGGCCCAAGCGTTTTTTCGGGGCAGCCCGAAATATTGAAGAAGGCGGCAGCCTGACAATCATGGCCTCAGCCCTGATCGAAACCGGCAGCAGAATGGATGAGGTTATCTTCGAGGAGTTCAAGGGAACCGGTAACATGGAGATAGTGCTTGACCGCAAAATGGCAAACCGCCGTCTTTATCCTGCCATGGATATGAACCGCTCCGGAACCAGAAAAGAAGATCTGCTTCTCTCTGATGATGCAATCAATCGCACCTGGATTCTCAGGAAGCTTCTTTCTCAGATGAACCCTGCTGATGCCATGGAATTTATGCTCGATAAAATGAAGGGTACAAAAACGAATCAGGAGTTTTTTGATTTAATGAACGGCTGATCGCTTTACACGACAAACGGTCTCTTTCAATTTTATCAGAAGTGAAAGACAGGGAAAATACTCAAGTTGGCAGTGCTGACCTGCTCAACTGCGGAGTGTGAGAGTTCTGGTCCTGCCTGCATAAAATCTTGCAAAAAAATGCTCCGTCGTTTATAGAATACTGTTTTCCGAAAAAAATTGAGTAACTCTCATGTCCAATCTTGCGTTAGGGCATTTTTCCTGCCTTGGCTCAGTAATTAGAAAATATGTTGATGGGCCCCTTGTCATGGTGCTGTCAGCTTACTATTGTTTTAGAACTGGAGGTTATAGATAATGAAAAAAGATATCCATCCCGAATATCATAATATTAAAGCGCAATGCGCCTGTGGCAACGAAGTGGAGTTCGGCAGCGTGCTGACCGAGATGAAGGTTGAGATCTGCTCTGCCTGTCATCCCTTTTTTACCGGTAAACAAAAGCTTGTTGATACAGCGGGCCGTGTAGAAAAGTTCCTGAAAAAATACGGTCGTACAATGGACAACAAATAAGCCTCTTTGCGGCTTATCAAAAATCTCCATCTACCGCGCTGCTAGGTCTTTGTGGCGCATTATGGCTGCTGCTTCATTGGCGGTGCCTGGTAGCTGGAGTTTTTTTATTTTCTGTTCCGGACTTTTTTTTGGACAGGTACCATAATTATGTTTGCCCAGTTTGAAAATATTGATGAAAAGCTCCTTGAGCTTGAAGGAAAACTGTCAGACCCGTCTGTGCTCAGTAACCAGGATGAGTACAGCAAAGTGGCCAGAGAGCATTCCCGCGTTTCCAAGCTCCATGAACTGTACCATAAATACAAACGGGTTGAGCAGGAACTGACGGAAAGCCAGGAGCTTCTTCAGGAAGAAGATGACGAGGAAATGCGTGAACTCGCCAAAAGCGAGGTTGCGGACTTAACCGAGAAGTCGAAAACCCTTGAGCAGGATCTGCGGATAATGCTGTTGCCCAGAGATCCCAATGATGAGAAGAACATTCTCCTTGAGATCAGGGCAGGTACCGGCGGCGATGAAGCAGCTCTTTTTGTCAGCGACCTGTTCAGGATGTATTCCAAATTTGCCGAAACCATGGGCTGGAAAGTTGAGATCATGAGCAGCAATCCCATTGGAATCGGGGGATTTAAGGAAATTATTGCTTTAATCAGCGGCAATCAGGTGTACAGCCAGTTGAAATATGAGTCCGGCGTGCATCGCGTGCAACGTGTTCCTGAAACGGAAACCCAGGGTAGAATTCACACATCTGCGGTTACCGTGGCTGTTATTCCTGAAGCCGAAGAGGTGGAACTGCATATCGAGCCCAATGAATTAAGGTTTGATGTATTCCGTTCTTCAGGTCCCGGCGGTCAGAGCGTCAATACCACTGATTCGGCCGTGCGCATTACCCATATTCCCACCGGTCTTGTTGTTACCTGTCAGGATGAAAAATCCCAGCACAAGAATAAGGCAAAGGCCTTAACCGTTATGCGGGCCCGTCTCCTGGACCAGATTCAGCAGGAGCAGCATGACCGCATTTCGGAAGAGCGTAAAAGCCAGGTGGGCAGCGGCGACCGCAGTGAAAGAATACGTACCTACAACTTCCCCCAGGGACGGCTGACTGATCATCGTATAAATTTGACTCTTTACAAACTCGAAGATATTATGATTGGTAAGTTGCATTTTGTTATTGATCCTTTAATTGCTCATTATCAGGCAGAGACATTAAAAACTCTTCAGTAAACACTATGGTTCCCAGTCTTATGCCTCTGGTGTGTCAAACCATCACCAGGGGCGCATAAAAATGAAAGCATTAGATCTCTATCAAAGTGGACTGCAAAGGCTGAAAGAAGCCGATGTCCCGGATGCCGAGATAGAGTCCTCCCTTCTTGTAGGACATCTTTTAAACCTTTCCAGAGCGCAGGTTTTTCTTCATGAAGAAGAACTTTCTGCCAATCTTATTGATACGTTTGAGGAGAATCTTGCCCGCAGGCTGCAACGCGAGCCACTTGCCTATATTCTTGAAGAGCAGGAATTCTGGTCGCTTCCTTTTTTTGTAAATAAAGATGTTCTGGTGCCAAGACCGGAGACCGAGCTTCTTCTGGAGATTGCCTTGCAGGTTCTGAAGGGGGAAGGGCAGGAGCTGCGTGGTTCTCTTCTTGATATGGGAACAGGAAGCGGCGTAATTTCCATCGTTCTCGCCCTGGAGCTTCCCGAGTTTCATGTTTACAGCCTTGATCTTTCCATTGCAGCTCAAGCTGTTGCCAAAAAAAATGCCGAGCGACACGGGGTGGCGGATCGCATTGCTTTTATCAATTCGCATTGGCTCAGCGCCTTGCGTTCCCAGCCAAATTTTGAACTGATCGTCAGCAACCCCCCTTACGTTGCCAGGGAGTCATTTGAGGGGCTGGAGCCTGAAGTAAGTCATTTTGAGCCGAGACTGGCTCTTGACGGAGGTAAAAAAGGTGTTGAAGAGATTCAGTCTTTTGCAACTGAGATATCTTCGGTTTTGAAGCTGGGCGGACGTTTCTTTATGGAGATCGGTGCTGACCAGGGTGATTTTGTCATGGATCTTTTTTCCGGGTTCCCTGAATTTGACAGTCTCTGCGTTTACGAGGATTACGCAGGATTGCCAAGGATTTTCCACGCCCGGCGTTCGTAATATGATTTGGATTGCGGAGTGCCGAGTTTGAAGTTACGGTACTTGTCTTGTTCCGGACTTTCCCTTCCTGTAAAACTGTAACTTTAAATTTCTTAGTGATAAAACCATGGATAAAATTGTCATTGAAGGCGGATTGCCGCTCGAAGGCGAAATTAAAATAAGTGGTGCCAAAAACGGTGCCCTGCCCATTATCGCCGCAACGCTGCTCTGTCCCGGCACGCATATCATTCATAACGTTCCCGACCTGCGGGATATCCGCACGATTCTTCAGCTCATGGAAACCTTTGGTATTACCTGGGAAAAGGCTGACACCAACACTCTTGCCATTAATTCCGATAATGTCTCCAGCTTTGAAGCTTCGTATGATCTTGTTAAAACAATGCGCGCCTCTGTTCTGGTGCTGGGGCCTCTGCTTGCCCGCCTGGGGCAGGCAAGGGTGTCGTTGCCCGGTGGATGCGCCATCGGAGCCCGGCCCATTGATTTTCACATGCAGGGCCTCCAGAAGCTTGGGGCGCAGCTTGAGCTTGAACAGGGATACGTGGATGCAAAGGTGAACGGAACGTTACGGGGAAACGCTGTTTATTTTGATATTCCTTCGGTCACGGGTACTGAAAATATTCTGATGGCCGCTGTTCTTGCCGAGGGTGAGACTGTTATTAAAAATGCTGCCCGCGAGCCTGAAATAGCAAATCTCATTGATATGTTGACCCGGATGGGGGCAAAGATAGAAGGACGGAATACAGACAGGCTGGTTGTGCGCGGGGTCAAGAAGCTTGTGCCGGCAGAGATAGAGATCATCCCGGACAGGATAGAGACCGGCACCTTTCTGGTAGCTGTCGGCGCGGCAGGGGGCGATGTCAATCTCACCAACTGTGATCCCGCCCTGCTGCCGTCCCTTTTTGATAAACTGCGCAACACAGGGCTTTATCTTAAAGAGGATAAAAACAGTATTCGGGTCATTCGCTCCGGTCCCCTGAAAAGCGTTGATATCAAGACAATGCCTTACCCCGGCTTTCCCACCGACCTCCAGGCCCAGATGATGGCCCTGATGACTTTGACAGAGGGCTTGAGCGTTATTCACGAGAATATTTTTGAGAACCGCTTCATGCATGTGGCTGAGCTGAAAAGAATGGGCGCGGATATCAGAGTTGATGGAGGACGTGCCATTGTCAAAGGGCATGGCAAGTTGAACGGAGCCCAGGTAATGGCCACTGATTTACGGGCCAGCGCCTCACTTGTTATTGCCGGGCTTGCTGCCCAGGGTATAACCGAGGTTTCCAGGGTCTATCATCTTGACCGGGGCTACGATGATATTGTCGGCAAATTATCCGCTGTGGGCGCAAAAATATGGCGGGAGAAAGAGTAGGGACGGCAATTGATAATTGATAATGAATAATTGATTATCAATTTGTTCCAAATTGCTTAATAGTTCCAGCGCACTCAAAGAGAAAAGTCTGTTTAAAGCCGCTATGAAACGTTTGTGCTAGCTGATATCACAGAAGAGGAGCACATCTTCATGATTGAAGCGGACATTTTTGCGGTTGTTGTCAAAGCTCCCGTATTCTGCTGCCGCCAGCGAAAATGATGTCTATTTAGCGCCCAAAAGCCGCGGCAAACTCTTTAGGTCCAACGGTATTGGTCATATCAGCAAGTTGCCGGGCAAAGATGGCCAGATCCAGGCCGTCCACCCAGCCGTCGCCGTCCAGATCACATATTTTGGGGATATATTCAAATGCCCCTATATCATAATAGTTATAAAGACCTCCTCCTTTGTTCGGTTCCACATTTGGATCATCCACCCGGTCATTTCCCTCAAAATCCTGATCCGGCGCTCCGTCACTGGTCCCTGCGTCGATATTCGGTGAAGAGGATCGTAAATGATAATCTCCATTGGCCGCATCGGTAAAAAGCGGATCAATCGAAAGGCCATCGGCAGTAAAACCCACATAGTCATAAACGGAATTAGACCAAACATTGTTAAAAGCCGCGGTTGGTTCGGTTGTTCCGGTGCTTGTTATGCCGTTATTGCCATTGACTGCAACGACATTATTTTTGATTACCACTCCCTCGCCGTCAGCCAAGGCGATGCCGTCCCGGCCGTTAAAAACACAGGTGTTGTTATATATGGCAGCTGATACACCGGCAAAGAGATGTATGCCGTCATGGTCGTTGCGGGAAATCACATTGTTTTCAATTATGAGTGACGAATTGGAGTCTCCTGCGACTCCGTGTCCGTCAGTATCCTGCAGCGCAATGGTATTTGAAATAATGTTATTGCGTATGTCAACTATTGAGTTGTCACATAATATCCCAGCGGAGGTGCCGCCACTTATGGAAAAGCCTGAGATTTCGCCATGGCTCATGTTCCGGCAATGCACGGCAGAACTCGTTGCCGTGCTTGCGTCAATGATCGTATTCTCAGCCCTGTGGCCGATGAGAGAGATGCTTTTATCGATAGAAATATTTTCCTGATACGTGCCGGGAGCGACAAGGACCGTGTCGTTGTCGGCTGCCACGAGGATTCCTGTCTGAATCGTGTTAAATGGATGAACGGCAGAGCCGTCGATAGTGCCTGATGAATTTCCTATATCAACATATATCTCACCGGGAGCCGGAGTGTCGGCGCAATTATCCGGCTGCGTCCCGCCCAGGTATTCCCTCAGGTTGCAGTACCCGTCCCCGTCCTTGTCGTCAAAGGCGTCATACAATGACGGATTCAGACCATGATCATATTCCCAGCCATTGGGCATGCCATCCAAATCTTTATCCCCGTCCCTGGGACTGAAGTCAGCATGAATGGAATGATCGGCGGAAACATCCGTAAAAACATATGTTGATTGCGAACCGATCGACACATTGTCAACCAGAACCCGATCAATATAATAGCCGTCATTCGGACTGATAAAATATTGCTTGTCTTCGCCAGCCCCAACAAGACTCGCGTTTGCCGGGGCGATAGTGCCGTGGTCAGCCGCTGTGGGGGTTATGGTGTAATAATTTATTGTTTCGGAAAATTTTGCCCAAATGGAATGATCACCACTTAGGTCCTCAAAGGTGTATTGGGAAACTGCTCCCTGGGAAACATTATCCACCAGCACATATTCAATCTGATATCCAGCATCGGGAGTGATATAAAAAGTCTTGGTTTCTCCAGCCTTAATATAGAGAATGCCGTCAGGCGATATGCTTCCATTCCCCACGGTTAAGACGGAAATATTATAAATAACGAAGTTTGTAGCAAAATTAACCTGAATCTCATGGCTTGAAGTCACATTTTCAAAGGTATAGCCGGTCGCTCCTGACGATGCTGGCTGCGGCACACCGTCTACTATTACTTCAGATACATAGTAATACTCATCCGGCGTAAAGGTAAATGCCTGGGAATCACCTTCCTTGACCGTAATCTTGCCGCTCGGGGAGATCGTGCCGTGTTGGCCCGCCGTGGTGGAAATAGTGTGGGTAATGGCGGAGAATTCCGCTTCAATCACATGGTCGCCGGCAATATTGATCAATTCATATTCCTCGGCCGGCTCAACATTTTCCCCGTCAACCAGTAAAGCGGAAACAAAATTACCCGCATCCGGGGTTATGGTGAATATCAGACTTTCTCCATGGTCGACGAGAATTTCTCCGGCCGGTGAAATAGATCCGCCAGGTCCTGCACCGGCGTGGACAGTATGTTTGCCGGGAGTAGCAAGAGCACAAAAACTGACCTGGATTTCATGATCAGAAGTCACGTTTTCCAGTGTATACCCGGCAGCCACTGACGGTTCCGTATACAGCACGCCGTCCACTATTACTCCGTACACATAGTAGCCCTCATCCGCTGTAAAGGTGAATGTCTGGGAGCCTCCGTCATTGACCGGAACGATACCGGCCGGGGATATGTCGCCGTGATACCCGGAAGTGGCGGAAATATTGTAGGTGATGGCCGAAAACTCAGCTTCAATCACATGATCGCCAAGAATATTAATAAATGCATATTCCTCGGACGGCTCGACATTTTGGCCGTCAACCAGTAAGGCGGAAACAAAATTGCCAGGGTCAGGAGTTATGGTAAAAGTCAGGTTTTCACCATTGGTTACAGTGATCTCCCCGGCCGGGGAGATAGAGCCGCCGGTTCCGGCACTGGCGAAGACAGTATGCTCTTCGAAAATGGTGTATATCTCTACACTGTTGCGACCTTGCGAAGCAATAAAAAGCCGATCGGATGCTCTGCCGATGGCAATCTCCATATTGGTCAACATGCGGTGATCCGGATCCCATACGGTTCCCAGAAAGTTTCCAGCGCTGGAAAATACCTGTACTGGTTCCTGGTAGGAATCAACGATAAAAATATTGCTGTCCCTGTCAATATCCACACCAATCGGCCTTGGCAGTTGCCCTTCTCCCAGAAGTTGTCCCGCCCCACCAAAACTTGACACAAAATTTCCTTCCAAGTCAAAGACCTGCACCCGATTGCTGCTTGAATAAAAATCAATAACGATCAATTCGTCTGTGTTTTCGTCAACAGTAAGGGAAACAGGATAAACAAAACTTCCGTCCACTGAGTCCGAGCCATTGAAAGAATCCAGGAACGAGCCATCTTTTTCATACATTTTGACAACGAGCATATTGCTGTCAATTACATATATTTTGCCGTTTTCTCTGTTGTCAACTGCAATGGAAGCCGGGTCTACAAACTCGCCGTCTCCATCTCCGAGCTTGAAAAGGAGAGTGAAATCCTGGTCATAGACTTCCACATTTTTCCTGTTGCCATTTTTCCCATTACCGACGTATATTCTGCCATCCTCTCCCACCGCTATACTTTTCGGGGCATCAAGACCCGCGAGAGTTCCCTGCAACACTAACGAATTATCATATACCTGTATCCTGTTGTTCCCTGTCTGGACAACATAAAGATTTTCATCCTCATCCAGGGCAACGGACACTGGCTCGTCTACGGCAATGGAGCCTGTCCTCTCGTAGCCCGCGAAGTTTTCGGCCCGAAGTGGCTGAATGGCACAGAAAAAATAAACCAGAAATACAGCCAATGACAAAAAAAGCTGAGTTTTGCTTCGCATTACAGTCCCTTTATATCTCAATGGATAACCCTATTGGTCCTTTAGGAAACAGAAATTTTTTTTAAACACAGAATGTTGAATAAATAAGACCCTGCTCAGTACATTGATGAATCTGCCGGAGTGTTCAGTGGTGCTGTTTTCAAATACGCATGTGGGGGAATTTTTGCTGCAGCATTCATACTCTCTCCATTTGATAAGTTGGAGAGTGAATTAAATCCAATAAAATCAAAAACGACAGTGAAAGTGAAACACGCCAGGGTGTTGGTCCTTCCTGTCGCTCTCTTTGATGGTTTCTACATCAAACTTAAAACTTACGCAGCAATTTTAATACTGATACAATTTCCATGCCACGTGTTGTGGTGTGTTAGCGTAAACGCAATTTCAGTGAGTTAGGTCGTGGGGAAATACAGTCGGGAAGGAAAAGTGATACAAAATTCCTTTTTTCCGGAACGTTTTTTCGGAAAATAAGAAGATTGGATTAATCCAGGAAGTTTTGACAAAATCGTAAAAAATACGATTTCACCTGGTTCAGTTTTCTTAACTTGTTGGTTGAGGTGTTGCTTCGGCTTGTTTGGGTAGTTTTTTAGCCTCACAGGACATGTATATGAGACTATTAACTATTCAGATCCAAAAGATTTTTGGGTCAGCTAAGCGCTTTCTTTAGCGCCTTGGCATGCACATTACCGGCAATGTGAAGGGCGCTTTTTCCGGTAATCGGATCAAACTTGCTCGGGTCAGTTGGACAGAGATATTGCGCTTCCCTGGCAACACGTTCCAGAGCCTCTTCCGGAGAGAGTCCAATCAGGCGGGGTATAAGCTTCCAGGTAGCACCGCATGAAGCTCCTCTCTTTACCCTTATATCGCTGATCTTTCCGTCAGTAACTTCCACTTCATATTCCGGAATGCCGAATTGTTCACCGTATGTTCCAAGGCCGGCAAGCTTGCCCAAAGAACAGCAGGTCACCGGCGTGATGGCCTCGGCGCATTTTTTGCCGGAGGCAATGAGAGGGATGTTTTTGGTTTTGCAGAGCAGGGCAAGATGATGGAGCAGATCGGGGTGGGTCAGAAAACTGATTACCAGGTCACCATTGAAATCTTCCTGAAAATAGGGTTCTGGTTCTTCGATAAAATCGGGCAGACCTGAGGGAAGGTCAAATATCTGGGTGATCGCTATGCCGCGGCTGTATTGCTTTATACCGTCAATTTTAGCATTACCGCTGCCAGCCTGTTGAAAAATAATGATTTTTTCCATGCCGGATTGCTCCGGTTAATGGGTCGTGCGGCTGGAGTAAGTCGGTGTTGCGGAAAGGCCGGAGAATGCCTCGTCAAACTCGGATATGATTGTCGCGCGTGAAGATTCGACAATTTCATAGGGAAGATCGAGAAAAAGGGCAACATCGTCCAGACCCCTTCCCTGTCCGAAATGCTGTTCAGCGATAATAATTTTCAAGAAATCATCCTGTATAAGGGGGCGAAGGCTTTTTTCTATGCTTTTAAGGATTTCGCAGGCCTGGGCAAAGGTTTTCCCTTTGCCTATTTCCTTCCGCATCTTCAGCACTGTCTGTTCATACAGAACTTCATCGTCGGTGTCCACGGTGATTTTGGAAAGAGCTAATTCTAATTTCATGTTTTTCATGTCACTTCAGGGTTTAAAATTTTTTAACATAATACTCAAGCTACATTATGCATTTATTAATGCAAGTCAAAATGTTTTTACATAAAAAAGAAAAAAAAAGAAAGATATGAAATCATGCCTAACAGCATAGCTTAAGGATTTCCATTATGTTTTCTTTTTTATATTCCTTTAATCTCCACATTTTAGCGAGTGAAAGTGCATTTTCTGAAATAGAAGAAATTTCTTGTGCTGGAATGGAGGCTTCTGAAAGGGAAACAGGACTTTTGACGGAAACAAACCATTCTTTCAGGCGTTCAATCCCTTGCAGTGCAGCATTTTTGGGGTTTTCTCCTGAAATTCCGAAAACCCTGTCGGCAAATTGGGCAAATTTTTTGGGATTCCGTTCAGCCTGATAACGCATCCAGCCGGGAACTACAATTGAAAGACCGGCACCGTGGGCTACATTATACAGTGCGCTCAAAGAGTGCTCTATCATGTGCATCGGAAAGCCTACCATGCCAAGACCAGCAGCTGTCCAGCCATTTAAGGCCAGTGTTGCACACCACATGAGGTCGGCCCGTCCCTGGTAATCTTCCGGATCGGCAAGAACCTTTTCGCAGCTTTCCATTATATTTATAACCAGCCCCTCCATGAATCGATCCTGGACCGGTGTGGATGGGTCAGTGGTGGTAAAATAGAACTCAAGGATATGGGCAATGGCGTCAACTGCCCCGTATGCCGTGTAATCCGGGGGGACACTATAGGTGAGAGTCGGGTCCAGAATGGAGACTTTCGGATTGAGCAGCCGGTTGCCCACTCCGAATTTGTGTTTTTTTTCGTCATGGGTAATGACCATGCCGCCATTCATTTCCGATCCAGCCGCAGCCAGGGTAAGGACACAGGTGAGAGGCAGAGTTTTTTTTATGCTTTTTTTGCCTTTAAAAAACTGCCAAACGTCGTGGTCTACCAATGCACCGGCGGAAATGGCCTTGGCGCTGTCAATGACACTGCCGCCCCCCACGGCAACAATAACTTCAGTGTTTGCTTCCCTGGCTTTGGCGATTCCTTTCCGGACATGGCTGAGGAGAGGATTTGACTGAACCCCGCCATGCTCGATGATTTCCAGGGACTGCTTTTCCAGGGCATCTTTGACTCTGTCATAGATGCCGTTTTTTTTAATGGAATTTTTGCCGTAGACCAGGAGGATTTTTTTACCAAAGGCGGCTGTCTCGGCCCCGATATTTTTAACAGTGTCCGTGCCGAAAAGGATTGTGGTCGGATTATGTAAGACAAAATTCTGCATGGTAAACCCCTTTTTTGCTCTGAGTTACGATTTTTAGTCCTTAGTCGTAGGTTGGGTAAAGCGAATTAACGTCCCGAAATTGTTGGGTTTCGCTTCATTGTATTGATGCCGGGATGATGACGCTCCAAGAGCAAGAGCGAAACCCAACAGAATTACATGGCAAGTTACGCTCTACCCAACCTACCGCTTAGTCCTTAGTCCTCAACCCTGCCAGTGCCAGTGAAATTGCCACAAACTCCTCGATACCCAGTTTTTCCGCACGAGTTGTGGGTTCGACATTCGCCTTGAGAAGCGCCGTGCGGACAGACTCCTTATTAAAACCGAGCAGTGCAGAGGCGGAAAGGGCGTTAAGCAGGGTTTTTCTCCGCTGTTGAAAGGCGCTTTTGACAATTTTCCTGAGAAAAGAATGGTCGTGGGGCGGCAAGGCCTGGGCTCGTTCCGGGACAGGATCAAAGGAAATTTTCACAACAACCGAATCCACCTTGGGGCGTGGATGAAATTGTCCCGGTCCCACGTCAAGCAGGTGAGTTACCCGCGCTGAACCTGCCAGGAGCACGGAAAGTATGCCGTATTCCTTGGTTCCCGGAGAGGCTACAAGGCGTTGGCCAACTTCCTTCTGCAGCATGAGGACTGCCCAGCCCATGACCTCCCGGTTGTCGAGAAGCTTGAAGAGCAGCGGGTTTGAAATGGAGTAGGGGAGGTTGGCCACGATTTTAAGTCGGCCGCCACACTCTTTTGCAAGGTGGTGAAAATCCGCTTTCAGGAGATCCTGGTGGATGAGTGTCACATTTTCCGCCAGATTGCCGTCGGTCTGTTGCCAGTCAATGATGCCTGAATCAAGTTCTATACCTATGACTTTTTCGACATTTCGCGACAAAGGACCCGTCAGGGTGCCCAGGCCGACGCCAAGTTCAACAACGGTGTCCTCCTCTGTCACTCCTGCCAGGGAAACGATTCTTTCGGCTGTCTGTTCATGGATAAGGAAGTTCTGGCCCAGTCTTTTTAAAGGGGCCAGTTTTTCATGTTTAAGGATTTTTTTGATCGTCTGAAGACTCATAGTATTGGACCAGCTTTTCGGCGCGTTGACGCAGTCGTTTTCTGCGAATTGATTTATAAAAATAAAGTGAGAGAAAGTAGCTTGCTATGGTAAAGGGCAAAGCCAGTACAACACCGCCAACCAGCATAAGGGATATGGCGTGCCAGCCAAGTTTGCTGAGTTCCGCCAGTGTTTCCTTGAACCCCAGGTGGCCCGTAATAATGGCCATGAGCTCATGAATTCTTTCCCAGGAAAGTTCATAGGGAGTGAGCAGGGTGCCAAGCCGCCAGGAAAAATAATATTGAAAAAAGAAGGTAATGGGATTGCTGACAAGGCAGCCTGCCAGTATGCCGGCAAGTTTACTTGCCCTGCAGAACAGGGCTGTGGCGATAATAAGGATGGTGTGCAGGGGAATTGTTGGCGTAATGCCGATAAAGACGCCAATAGCCACCCCTCTGGCAATTTCTTTCGGATCTCCCTGAAGTCTGATAAATCTCAAATAATAATATCGAAAAAAACGCAGCAGATTCATTTTGATCCCGCTATCGCGCATCTTGAATACACATCCATGTCCAGCGTGAGAATAGCCCCTTTCTGAAAACGGTGAAAGCCGGCAAGGGCAATCATGGCGGCATTATCTGTGCAAAATTCAGTCGGGGGCATGAAGACTTCAAGACCGTTTTCACTGCCCTGCTCATGCATTCTTTCCCGCAGTCTGGGATTTGCTGCAACACCACCGGCCATGACGATATTTTTGACTTTGAATTTACGGGCGGCTTTGATTGTTTTGCCGACAAGGACATCAACCACTGCTTCCTGGAAAGAGGCACAGATGTTCGCTGTTTCAATCGGGGTGCGTGCATCTGCTCCATTTGAGGAGGTGAGGTGCTGGTTTTGTCTGACGTAATTGGCAACGGATGTTTTAAGGCCGCTGAAACTGAAATCAAGACTTTCCGGATCAAGCCAGGATCTGGGAAAGGTAATTGCCTTTGGGTCTCCCTGCAGGGCCAGTTTTGAAATGATCGGGCCGCCTGGATAGGAAAGCCCCAGTATTTTGGCAACCTTGTCAAAAGCCTCTCCAGCTGCATCGTCTCTTGTTCTCCCTTCAATTGAGTAGTGGGAGTAGTCCGTTACATGAAATATCGTGGAGTGCCCGCCGGAGGCAATGAGTGCCACAAAGGGGAAAGTCGGTTTTTTTTCGGAAAGAAATACGGAAAAAAGATGACCGGCCATATGATCTACACCGACATAAGGTATTTTTTTGACAAGAGAGAGTGACTTGGCAAAAGACAGGCCGACCAGTAGAGAGCCGATAAGTCCCGGCCCCTGTGTAACAGCAATGCCGTCTACATCATCAAGAGTAATGCCTGCCTGGTTCAAGGCACTGTTCACAACAGGATAGATGTCTTCAAGGTGCTGGCGGGAAGCAAGCTCAGGAACGACACCGCCGTATTTACCATGAAGGTCAATCTGTGAGTTGACAACATTGGCCAGCAGTTTTTCACCGTCCCGGAGGATTGCGGCAGCTGTTTCATCGCAGGAGCTTTCAATGGCTAGGATGATCATATGCAAAAAGGTTTAAGATTTGGTATTTGAATTTTTTTAGTTGTAGTATTCTATCTTTTGATTAAATTGTTAAAATAACAGTAGTGATTCCTATATTATTGTGTATAACAAGTTCAGACTCAACGGGCAATATTGACATATAATGACAAAAAATACTCCTGAAATAGTGCAGAAACAGCAAGAAAAATCACTGGACAGCCTTATCGAGACCGGTCAGCTTACGGATTTATTTTCCCGTTCGATTTCCTACCTGCGGGTCTCTTTGACTGATCAGTGCAACCTGCGTTGTCTCTATTGCACCCCCAAGGAGATTGAAGAAAAATTGTCCTGCGGAGAGTTGCTCAGCTACGAGGAACTGCTTCGTGTTATCGGATTGGCTGTGGAACTGGGTATCCGCAAGGTAAGACTTACCGGTGGTGAACCTCTGGTAAGGAAAAACGTTATTTCTTTTATTCGGCGGCTGGCTGAGCTGCCCGGATTAGATGATATACGGCTGACAACGAACGGTGTCATGCTGGAAAGCATGGCGGACGACCTTTTTAAGGCAGGTATCAGAAAGCTCAACATCAGCCTTGATACCTTGAAAAAGGAGCGCTATCAGCAGATTACCGGTGTCGATATTTTTAACAGGGTATGGGCGGGAATTGAGAAGGTCGAGGCAATGGGCTTTTCTCCTATTAAAATCAATATGGTCGCCCTGCGCGGCATAAATGATGATGAATTAGTTGATTTTGCCCGTCTTACCCTGACCCACAATCTGCAGGTCCGCTTTATAGAATTCATGCCCATAGGTGACGGCACGCTCTGGGGCAAAGAGAGATATATTTCCTCCGAAGAAATCAAAGAACGCATCAGTATTCTTGGAGAGCTTGAAGAGATAAAGACTTTTCGCATGGATGGACCGGCCCGTATCTACAGATTCAGAGATGGCGACACCTTGCGGGGCTCTGTTGGTTTTATCAGTCCTATCAGTCATAAATTCTGCGATCAGTGTAATCGGTTACGTCTGACCTCGGAGGGAAGATTGCGGTCCTGTCTGTTGTCTGATCAGGAAACAGACTTGAAAACAATCATCCGCTCCGGCGGCAGTGATAAGGATGTGAAGATGGCCCTGGTGCAGACCATCTTGAATAAACCAAAAGGACACACCATACTTGATAAGGATGGCGGAAACTGTCACGGACAGATGTCACGGATAGGCGGTTAGGAAGCTCTGTTTTATACCTGGCTACGGGGTTGATTGTCGGGCCTGTGGATAGGAGCCGAGCCATTCAAAATAAGAACAGCTTTCCTGTAATCTCTCAAAGGCCTCGACAAGCACACCGTCATCGTGGTGCCCGAGCATATCGATGAAAAAGAGATATTTGCCGGGCTCATTTTTTACAGGTCGCGACTCGATACGGGTCAGGTTGATATTGCGGCGCGCCAGTATGGCCAGTGTGTCGTTCAAGGCCCCTGGACGGTCAAGAAGACCGAGCAGCAATGAGGTTTTGTCCCTGCCGCTTTTACTGGGGGACTCTTTGCCTATCAAGACAAAGCGGGTTGTATTGCCGCGGTAATCTTCAATTCCCTTGACAACAACCTGGAGTTGGTAGGTTTTGATGGCCAGAGAGCTGGCAATGGCCGCCACAGTATGGTCTTCCGCTGCCATCTGGGCCGCCAGTCCGGTGCTGAAAACAGATTGAGTGGGGACTCCGGGCAGCTGTTTTCTCAGCCATTGCCGGCATTGGGCAAGGGGCTGGGAATGGGAAACAATGAGTTTTATGTCTTCCATGTTGCCGGAATAATTGACCAGATTGTGGGAGATGCCAAGATATTCCTCGCCGCAGATTTTAACTTTACATTTCATGAAGGCATCAAGTGAAGATGTAACAGATCCTTCAATCGAGTTTTCCAGTGGAACCATGCCGTATTGGACCCTGCCGCGTTCCACTTCGTAAAAAATATCCTCAATGGTCTCTATGGGCCGGTATTCAGCAGCCTGGCCAAAATATTTTACACCGGCAAGATGAGAAAATGTTGCCTCCGGACCAAGGTAAGCAACCTCGACCGGTTTCTGGGAGAGCCTGCAGGTTGTGATGATTTCGTGGAAAATACTGCGCAGCGGCTCTTCTGGAAATTCCCCCTTATTCAGGCTGGAAAGTCGGTCATAGATTTGTCGTTCCCGTAGAGGGTCCCACTTTGCTTTGTTTTCCTTGGATTTCAGGTGGCCGATTTCCTTGGCACATTTGAGTCTTTCTTTCAGTAAGTTAAGGACCGTGTCGTCAATGGTGTCAATGCGGTTTCTTACATTGATCAGGGGGGCTTGGTTGTTTGTGGACATAATGTAAACGTCTTGAGTTTTAAAGAGTTAATCAGGAGAGAAAGCTGACTCTTAAAAAAAAATTTAAAAGCAACTTTGATTTTCCTGAAGCTGCATGAAAGATAAATATGACCTGGTACAGTGGTATAAGGCAAAAAATATATTATTAAAGCAAATTCACTGATATGGAAAGTCAAAAAAAGACGTGCCGGAGAAAAAAGTCTGTTCTCTTCTAACTTGAAAAAATATTAAAAGTATTCTAGGGTTAAAATCATTTTTTGACGGTCTTGCAAAAAAATGCGCAACTGCCTCGGCATGTTGCCAATTTGTTTCTATTCCATCGAGTCGATGAGGAGGTTGTGACTTTTCAGCCGAAAGGCACAAATGCAAGTTCTTCATTAACTTTGAGCTTCTTTAACGAATGAGATTTTTAACTGGTCGAAGTTAAATAATAAGGTCAACCACCCACCAGGATCTTTCTCCCTTTACACGGGGGGTAGAACGGAGACCACTCTACTGTGGCTGGCCTTAAGAAACCGGGAAGCAACGTTATGAAAATAAAAAACTGGATGAAAGAAAGCCCCGTTACCGTCAGCAGAAGTGCTCTCCTGCAGGAAGCGACCGAGTTGATGAAAAAGCACTCCATCAGGCATCTTCCTGTTGTAGAAGATGAACAGCTTGTTGGGTTCATAACTGAAAGCGATACAAGGCAGTTTTCTTTTCCGTCAATGGTGGAGGATATTCCCGTCCACCAGGTGATGGTTCTGAACCCGATTACCGTTAATGCTAATTCCAGTATCGAAACCGCTGCCCGTTTGATCCATGATTATAAAATCGGCGGTTTGCCCGTACTGGATAAGAAAAAGCTTGTCGGTATTATTACCGCCTCGGATCTGCTTTCCGCCTTTATTGAAGTACTGGGGCTTTTCAAGGCCTCAACTCGTATAGATGTGGTTGTCAGCAAGAAAGGCGGCCTGGAGGATGTGACCAGGATTATCAATGAACAGGGTGGTGAAATTATGAGTGTGGCTATCGAAAGCCACGCTGCAAGGCGAAAAGTTCATTATTTCAGACTTGAAAGGTGCGATCCCGCACCAATTGTTGATGCATTGGAAGCTGCCGGTCATAAGGTTGTTTCCGTTATGGAGTAAGTTTGTTATGGAGAAATTTAAGGTTCAGAAGACATATGAAGAAATAAATGCCAGGATAAAAGCTGGCGAAGCGGTTGTTGTAACCGCTGAAGAGATGGTCGGTATTGTCCGCGACAAGGGGCCGGAGGAAGCAGCCCGAACAGTTGATGTCGTGACCACCGGGACATTTTCTCCCATGTGTTCTTCCGGCGCTTTTATAAATTTCGGGCACTCAAAGCCGACTATTAAGGCCAGCAGAGTTTGGCTAAACGGTGTGCCTGCATATGCCGGTCTTGCCGCCGTGGATGTTTACCTCGGAGCTGCAGAACTGCCCGAGGATGATCCTCTTAATATGGTTTTCCCTGGAGAATTCCGCTACGGCGGCGGACATGTCCTTGAAGATCTGCTGGCCGGGAAAAAGGTTGTATTAAAGGCCATTGCCTATGGTACGGATTGCTATCCGAATAAGGAAATCGAAAAGGAGGTAACGCTTCAGGATCTGCCCTATGCGTTGCTCATGAACCCTCGAAATGCCTATCAGAATTACAATTGCGCTGTAAACCTGTCTGATAAAACCATTTACACCTATATGGGCACATTGCGCCCAAATGCGAAAAATGCAAATTATTGCAGTGCAGGTGAGCTGAGTCCGCTCATGAACGACCCCCTTTATAAAACCATAGGGCTTGGCACGCGAATTTTTCTTGGAGGCGGAATCGGTTATGTCGGTTGGCACGGAACGCAGCACAACCCTGGAGTGCCAAGGCTTGAAAACGGGACGCCGAGAAAACCTGCCGGGACCTTGATGGTCTATGGTGATTTGAAACAGATGCAGGCCAGGTGGATCAAAGGAATCAGCATGCAGGGTTACGGGGCCACCATGGCAGTGGGCATTGGTATTCCCATTCCTATTCTGAATGAGGAAATGGCCCGTTTCACAGGGGTGTCTGATGATGAGCTTGTCACCCAGGTGGTTGATTATTCATATGATTATTCTCATGGGGTTGCCCGCAGCTACGGCGAGGTTTCCTATGCTCAATTGAAAACCGGTCAGATTGAGGTTAATGGACAACAAGTTACCACTTCTCCATTGTCAAGTGTTGTAAGGGCCAGAGAAATAGCCCAGACACTGAAGGCATGGATTGATAAAGGAGATTTTTTGCTTGGTGAGCCATCAACGACTTTGCCTGACAAGTAATTTTCTGCTTATAAAGTGAATGAAACTGATAAATACCGGAAGCTTCTTTCTGTCATAAAAGAATCCGGTAATGTTGCCGTGGCCTTTTCCGGAGGCGTCGACTCTACTTTGCTGCTTAAGGCGGCAGTCGATGTTTGCGGCCCCGACACAATCGCGTTTTTTGCACGTTCCCTGCTGCAGAAAAAAGCGGTTGAGGAAAGGGTCAGGGGGACGTGCAGGGATTTTGGCTGTACACTCCGCATCATAGACTTTAATCCTTTGTCATGGCCCGACTTTACAGAAAACAAAGCCAACCGCTGTTATCTCTGCAAGAAGAAAATATACTCAGGCTTTATGACCAGCACGGCAGAACGATACCAGCTTCTGGACGGTACAAATGTTGATGATTTGTCCCGCCATCGACCCGGACTGCAGGCAATCAAAGAGCTGGGGGTGAAAACTCCGTTAGTTGAGGCTGGTTTCACAAAGATGGAAATAAGGGCGCTCAGCAGGAAATTTGGTTTTTCCTGCTGGGATCTGCCTTCGGAGTCTTGCCTTGCAACCCGAGTGTTGCAGGGAGTTATCACCCCAGAGTTGTTAAAAATTGTTGATGAAGGGGAAAGGCTTTTGGCTGAAAATGGATTTTATGGCTGCAGGCTCAGGCTTGGGCCTGGAAACGCATATCTGACGATCTCTCAAGGAGATATTGTTCGTTTTGCCGCAAGTCCTTTGCGTGACAAAATTGTTGCATGGCTGGCAAAAAACACTTTTGCCAAAGTTTTTCTTGAACTTTCTGAATGAGCGGGTATTGTGTTTCTGTTTAATTTGTTGTTAGATAACGTAATGCTAAAGGGGATAAGCAATTTAATTGGCTCATTTTTAATTTGACAATCAAATTGTGTTTAGGTAAATCAGCTCTACCACTTGAGTTGAATTCATCTTAAAAGAATATTATTCATGAGGAGAAAGGATTATGAATAAAAGTGAATTGGTTGAAAGGATGGCTTCTGCGGCTGGAATCAGTAAGGCTGCGGCAGAAAAAGCATTAACCGGGTTTATTGATGGCGTAACCGACGCTTTGGCGGATGGTGGCAAAGTTACTTTGGTAGGTTTTGGTACTTTTTCTGTTTCAGAGCGTGCTGCACGCCAGGGAAGAAATCCTCAGACCGGTGCTACCATTGAAATTCCAGCAAGGACTGTTGCTCGTTTTAAAGCGGGAAGCAAACTTGCTGATGCTGTTAAATAATTTTTTGTATCAGCATCTGCCAATTCACGTAATGAATGAATGATCTTTGGCAGGTTTTTCCTGTATTTTTTTGGATCACATAATGTCTGATTTAGAACGCGGAGAAATTTTCCATTAATTTCTCCGCTTCTTTTTTTGATATGGTGCTGATAAACCGGAATTTTTTCCATCCCATGGAACTGGCTCCATGGGGGAATGTTTCGGGGTACTTTGTTTTATCTTCCAGGTCGGGATGTAGCGCAGTCTGGTAGCGCATCTGCTTCGGGAGCAGGGGGTCGGAGGTTCAAATCCTCTCATCCCGACCAGTTATATCAAATACTTACAGGTAATAAAATCTTAACTGAGAGTTCTTGGGCGGGGCTTATCTTTTTTAACCTGTGAATGGAGTTGTTTTTGAGATTTCCGGATCTTTCTCTAAACTCTCAAAAAAAAGCATCAAGTTTTTATCAGTTCCCAATCCCAATACAGATTTTTTACCTGAGTTCGGATTGTCCCGTCTGGATGTATGAGTCTGGCTTTTAACCATGGCTTACTGTCTCCATCCATATTGACTTCAGCCACTTCATATTTTCTGCTGGCCGATTCAACTGTGCTGCCAGGCTTAACATTCCAAAGCTGCCTTGCTCTCTTTCTTTCCAGTACTGATATCTGTTCACGGACTGCTTGCAGTTCATCAGTCAACCTGGCTTCAGTGTCTCTGAGTATTTCGATTTTGTGGTCAATGCTTTTCATTTATTTTTTTCTCTGGTTCTTCCATGGGAAAAGTTACCTCATCCATGGCAGCTTTCGCACTTTGATCAATAGTTGATAAATAAATTTCTGTGGTCCGGACATCCTGATGTCTCAGAAGTCACCCATCTTTTATTTTCCTGGTTCTCAGAGTGACTATTTTATGTTTAAAATCCACATGCTCCCATTCAAGCCTTAATACCTCATCGATGCGACCCAAGAGATGAAGGGTAGTGGTTATCAGATCCCGCTCATCTGTCTTCGGATCGGCCGCAAATATGAGCTGACCGATTTCTTTCTTACTTGCTATTTTTTTCTTGGCTTTCTCATGTGGCATTTTATCCACTACACCACAGGGATTATGAGTGATGATTTGCATCTTATCCCGGGCGTAAGTGAACATGGCAGAAATATCGTTCCTGCGGGCATTCCACTGATTATTTGAGGCTAGGGTCAGAAGGTATGAGATTACATCCAACCCTTCTTTTGCTTGTCGTAGCAGACTGCCATAAAGGTCACCTTTACTGAATCGGGTCATGAAAGGGGTAACGTCTGCTTTTGGCTTTTGTTCTTTGATGTTGTTCAGATGTTTTTCAGCACCCTGCAAAACCTTATATGTTAAGGGCCCGTGCGAGTTCGATTCTCGCTCTGATATAGCAAAATAAAAGTTAAACAGCCTCTTTGAGCTTCTCTGCAATCCATACTTTAACAAGGGCCTGCCTTGTTATTCCAAGTCTTTTTGACTCCTTGTCAAGCTTTGTTACTACCCATGCCGGAAAGTCTATATTGACGCGCTTAGGCTCTTGATTGATACGCCGAGCTTTTGAAAAATCAAGATCACCCGTCATATCTTCGCCAGCATCAAATTTTTTATCAAATTCTTTAGCTTTCATAATATTGAATCTCCTTTTCCCTTGAGCGACGGGCAGAAATAATTCTTATCGAGTCGTTTCTGTAAGTAATAACAACAGACCAGTGTTTTTTGTCGATTTTTCCTATTACAAGACAACGCCCTTCGTCCTGTACTGTTTTTGCCGGAATTTCTAACACGTCCCAATCATCCCAAAGAGCTTGTACCTCGTCAAAATCAATACCGTGTTTGAGCTTATTGGTTTCGCTCTTTTTTTCGTCAAAATCAAATCTCATATTGATATAATGTATATCCTCTGGGGTAAAATGCAATAATAAATATACCATTCCTACTCAAAAAAGAGGGGGCAAGGGGGCAGAAGTGACTATTCAACTTAAGCCCTCATAATTATTAAAATCATGAAATCTGGTGGCGATTTTAATTCTTTCAGATGCTTTTTAACGTAAATGCCGCACTCCATGCCTTGTAGAATCAACTATACAAGGCATTAAAAAGTAAGACTAACTGCTTCGGGTGCAGGGGGCGGAGGTTCAAATCCTCTCATCTTGACCATTTGTTTTGCAGTGACCCCCAAGTCCTTCAACTCTCCAGCCAAAAGGATTTCTTCTTTTTGCTTTCCTGTTTTTTGAATTTTAGAAATTTCTTCTGCTGAAATTCAGTAAAATTCCGACATCCCTTATCGACCTTGGCGTTTCACCTGGGTTTTTCATGCTTCTGCTTGTTTAGACTTGGTTCCATGAGTATAATAAAGAGATAAGGTCAAAATCTTTTTCTTTTCTCGTTTCAGGAGGGGGACATTATGAAAATTAATAATGTTGGCTTCAGTCAGGCATCATTGTATTTAAAGGATAGTCAGAAGGCTCTCACTGAATCTTTAAGCCGCTTTTCCGCAGGTAAAAGAATAACCAAAGCTGCTGATGATGCATCCGGCATGGCCATTGCCAATGCCCTGGAGAGCCAGGTAAGAGGCTATGGGCAGGCCATACGTAATGCGACGGATGCCATTGCCATTGGCCAGATAGCTGACGGAGCTCTTGGCGAATCTTCAAATTTGATCATGGATATCCGTACCAAGGCGCTTCAGGCAGCAAACGGTTCCCAGAGTCTGGAGTCAAGGCAGGCCTTGCAGGCAGATATTGATAAGAATCTTGTTACGTTAAATGAAATTGCCCAGAATACCTCCTATAATGGGCAAAAACTTCTCTCCGGGCAGTTTTCGGATAAATCCTTTCAAGTTGGGGCTTCAGCAGGTGAAACTATTGGCTTGAGCATTGACTCAGCTGAGACGGCAAGCCTTGGCGGTGAAACCGGTACACTTAGTGATATAAATGTGTTAAGCGCGGAAGGTGCCCAGGACGCAGTTGCAATTGCCGACGCCGCTTTGTCAGAGTTGAATCTCATTCGAAGTGATATCGGTTCAACACAGAATCAGCTTTCCTCAACCATTGAAAATTTATCTCTGACCAGAGTCAATGTCGCATCTGCTCAATCTCAAATAGAAGACCTTGATTTTGCCGAAGAATCCATTAATTTCAACAAAATGCAAATCCTCAACAAGGCAAGAATCTTCGCCGTGACCCAGGGAAGTAAGATCAGCAAACAGGGAATGAATGAACTTCTCCAGGGGTAGATAATTTTTTATGACAACTGATGAATGCGTAGAAGCCCTGAGCAAGGTTGACCTTTTCGCTCATTTCACCAAGGCTGAGATAGAGAATTTTGTCCTGAATGCTGAAGAGATATGCTGTGCTCCTGGGGAGGTTCTTATCGAGGAAGGAACAGTCGCTGAGGATTTTTTTATTCTTCTGAGTGGTAAACTTTCTGTGTTCAAGGGGAAGAGGATTTTATCGGAATTAACTGCTGTTGACTGCGTCGGTGAAATGGCGATTATCGAATCACGGCCTCGCTCTGCAACCGTTAAAGCCTTTGAGAAGAGTTCGCTTTTAAGAATTTCGTCGGAATCGTTTCAGGAGTTTCTTCTGCAAAGAAAAGACTCTCTTTTTTCCCTGATGAAGATTCTCAGCCATAGGATCAGGATGGACAATGAGGTCATTGCCCATGATTTTGAGCAAACCAGCATTCTTGTCCATGATATGAGGAATCTGCTTTCCCTCTTTCTCCTGCTGGATAAGTTTGAGATGGAAAAAGGATCTGTGCAGGATAAGCATATCCGTATCATGAAAACCGCGCGTGGTCATCTTGCAAGACTTGCCAATCTGTGTCTTGCCAATGTAAAAAAGAATGTTATTCCTGAGAATTACGGATTAAATTCACTGCCATCCCTTTTAATGGAGATGGCAGAGTCTGATTGTATAACCCATCCTGATCTCTGTGACAAAAAAATCACTATCAAAGAGACATCTCCACTGCCGGAATTCCAGTTTTCAAAGCTTCAGATTCGTCGAGTTCTCTTAAACCTTCTGATTAATGCCTCCCAGGCCAGTGCTTCTGGAGGTTCAATTGAGGTAGTCGTGGAGCGGCAGGATGGCAGTGCCGTCGTTCAGATAAAAGACCATGGATCAGGGGTAAGCGATAGTATCGGAGCTCGAATTTTTGATTCATACTACACCACCAAACCCCAGGGCAACGGTCTTGGGTTGTCGAGCTGCAAACAGATTGTGGAACAAAATCATGGAGGTTGCCTTTCTTTTGCTGCAAATCCTTCGGGTGGAACAATTTTTACCGTCTCACTGCCGCTTTTATGGCGGGAAAGCTCAGACAGGAAGAAAAGAATCCCTTCGATCCCAATGAGTATCTAAATTTTTAAAGAATTAAATTCTAGCAGGCTGTTGAAAAATGTAGCGAGCGAAGCGGAGACAAGGATTTATGCCCTTTAGGGTAAAAATGAGGTGAAAAAGCGCAGTTTACATGGAGTAAATGAGCATTTTGAGCCAAATTTTGACGCAGAATCAGCAGATAGCGAACAAAGTGAGACTTCGAGCGCAGTAGTTTTTCAACAACCTGCTAGTGATGCAAGTGCGGCTTTAAACTGAGTTTAAAGAGGCCCCGCAATATTGTTCTGTAGAATATGTATTTTATTAATAATAACAAGAGAATAAATCTATGAACAAAAAATTGTTTTTAATGTTTCTTGTCCTTTTTGCAGGCTGTATGTCTTTTCATTTTATCGCTGCCCCAAAAGCAATAGCGGCATCTGCTGAGGAAATTAATATTGGGGTTGATGCCACTCTGGAGCGCTTCAGCAAAGAGGTAGGGGGAGGCAGTGCATTTTTAAAGAAAGCGAAAGGGGTTTTGGTTTTTCCCAGTGTTATCAAGGCCGGTTTTGGAGTGGGTGGAGAGTATGGAGAAGGAGCTCTGCGAATTGGAGGCAAAACCGTGGCATATTATAACACTGCTGCCGCTTCCATCGGTTTTCAGTTGGGCGCTCAGTCAAAATCCGTGGTCCTTGTTTTTCTAAAGAGTAATGCCCTGGCGGATTTTAGAAAAAGCAGCGGCTGGAAAGCAGGTGTCGATGGTTCTGTTGCTTTGATTAAATGGGGAGTAGGTGAGGACATTAATACGGTGGATATAAAGGACCCCATTGTGGGATTTGTTTTCAGCAATAAGGGACTCATGTACAATCTGACCATAGAGGGCTCGAAATTTACGAAAATTGAAAAATGATGGGCTCGCAACAGGTCCGATATTGATCAGCCGCCAACAAAAGAGCAACAAGTTAGACGCGTTTCGGCGGCGGTAATAGGGTTCCACCCTCAAAGGCATAAAGGCGAGACCGTCAAAAATAATAGTGAAGCATATCGGAGAAGAACATAGGGGGCAGGTGGAAGAAACTCTTCTGTATTTACGGGAAAAGCTTTCAGTATTACCGGAAATAATTCTTGTGCTAGGTACTGGACTGGGAAGTCTTGCCACCCATATAGAGGTGGATGCCAGGCTCCCATATGAAGATATCCCTCACTTCCCCCAGTCAACCGTAACCGGTCATAGTGGAAATTTGATAGCCGGAAAACTCTGCGGGAAACCGATAGCGGCATTACAGGGGCGCTTTCATTTCTATGAAGGCTATTCGGCAAGGGAGTTGACATTCCCGGTCAGGGTTCTTTCGCTACTCGGGGCAAAATTTCTCTTTGTATCGAATGCTTCAGGTGGCCTGAATCCTGATTATGCCCCCGGCACCCTGATGGTTATCAGGGACCACCTTAATTTTATTCCGGACAACCCCCTGCGAGGGCCTAATGAGGATGCGTGGGGCCCGAGATTCCCAGACTGTTCACAGGTCTATGATTCCGATTGTGTAAATCTGGCAATACAATGCGCCCATAACGAAAATATTGGAGATGTTGTCTCCGGAACCTATGTCGCGGTTCCCGGTCCAAGTCTTGAAACCCCGGCAGAGACAAGATTCCTGCGTATGTGCGGTGCGGATGCTGTTGGTATGTCAACCGTGCCGGAAGTGCTTGTTGCCGTTCATGCAGGGCTAAAGATTTTTGGTATTTCCATGGTTGTTAATGTTAATGATCCTGACAATTTTCAGCCGATTCTCATTGAAGACGTTTTGAGCGAAGTAAAAAAAGCAGAAGACCGTTTTGTTCGTTTGGTTATGGCCATTCTGAAATTTTTTTAAAGGAAAGAGTGCAAAGATGGGTATCCGCTGGAGAGCAATTTTAATTGTTTCGGGCATCATTCTTACTCTTTTGTCTATTTTCCTTTATGTGACGATTGTCCACGAAAGAGAGGTTTGTGAACGCCTTATTGCTGAACGACACCGAATCGCCATGGCGGTTACAAAAAATGTACGGGAGCAGACATTTGATGATTATCAAAAGCGCATAGGGAGTATTGCTCGAAACCGCAAAAACATCATTGCTGCTTTTGCAGAACGTGACAGGGAAAAATTGGAAAAATTCTCTGTGCCCATTTTCAACATCCTGCATAAGGAAAATTCCTATCTTGACGCATTCTTTTTTGTTCTGCCTGATAATCGAAAGTTTTTTTGTGCCCATTTGCCCGATAATTGTGAAAATGATGTCACGACAGAAAGCCTTCTGGTGCGAGCCGTTAATCAGGACCAGGAAGAGAAATCTGGCTACGAGGTTGATCGAAGGGGGCTTTTTTACCGTATAGTCAGGCCGGTTTACACTGATGATGAGTTTGTGGGGGTGATGGTTCTGGGGATCAGGGCGGAGCAGCTCCTTTCCTCTTTGCGTGGGGTAATTGGAAAACATGTTTATCTGGCAGTGAAAGAAGAAGAGCTTCAGAGGGCGGCAATGAAGACAACAGAGACGGTTCCCCTTGGAAATTACCAAATCATCGGCAGCGAAGACGGCATTCTTAGCTCTGTCTCTGATAAAGAATTTTCTGGAAAGGGTACGCAGCGCGTTGCTGTTGACGGGAAAACATTCATTTTCTTTTCAAATCTTGTCCTGCCTGACTTTTCCGGTAGAGAGGTCGCCAAAATAATCATGGCCCTTGATGTAACTGACGAAGTCGCCAGTTTGAAAAAAATTATTTTTTATGCCGTTGCGTTGACTCTATTCCTTCTGCTTGTCTCGTTTTTTGTCCTTCATTTCAGCTTTGGAAAGCTGATTAATAGAATAATAGTTTTGAATAAATCCCTGGAGGCAAGCAACCTTGATCTGGAAAAAAAGGTCAAAAAGCGAACCGAGAATCTGCAAAAGGAAATAGAGGAGCGACAAAAGACACAGCAGCAGTTAAAGATGTCCCTGGCGGAACTTGAGGTCGTAAATGTTGATTTAACCAGGAAAAATTCAGAACTTGATGAGTTTACTTATGTGGCCAGTCATGACCTGCAGGAGCCGCTTCGGAAACTTGTATCCTTCAGCGACCTTCTGCGCAAGGATCTTGGCGATGATTTACCCGATCGGGCTGCTACGGATTTGAGTTTTATCACGGATGCCTCTTTGCGTATGCAGAATCTCGTTCAGGCCTTGCTTGATTTGTCCCGATCCGGGCGTTTTGAATTGAAAATGGAAGTTTTTCCCTTGCGGCATTGCGTTGAACAGGCTATTGCAGCGGTTGACCTTCGGGTTAAAGAAACCGGCGCCACCATTGTTATTGATTCTCTTCCTGATATTTATGGTGATGCCGCAATGCTGACCCAGGTTTACCAGAATTTACTTGGAAACGCCCTGAAGTTTGTTTCGGGGAATCATCCGGAAGTTCATATAACCATGGACACTGAAAACGGACAGCCTGTGTTTGGCGTTAAGGATAATGGCATAGGCATCAGGCCTGAATATACCCGGCAGATATTTACGCCATTTAAACGTCTTCACGGGCGGGATGAATATGAAGGGGCAGGCATAGGACTGTCTATATGCAGGAAGATTATAGAGCGCCACGGTGGCGTCCTCTGGGTGGAGTCGGAATACGGCAAGGGGACGCATTTTAAATTTACACTGGCGAACAGAGGAGATGAAAGTGCAGAATAATATGATCCAGAGAGAGGCTGTTATCCTTCTCGCTGAAGACGACCCGGGTGACCAGGAGTTGACCCGAAGAGCCCTTGAAGACAGTAAGCTGCTTAACAGACTCTATATCACCGATGACGGAGAAGAAACCCTTGATTACCTCTATCGGCGGGGGAAATATGCTGATCCGGCCTTGTCACCCCGGCCAGACCTCCTTCTGCTTGATTTGAATATGCCGAAAATCAGTGGACGTCAAGTGCTTGAACAGATAACCAATGACCCTGATCTGAAAGATATTACTGTGGTGGTTTTAACCACTTCTCAGCAGGAGACAGACATTGTCAGTTCCTATGAACTCGGCTGCAAATCTTTTATTACAAAACCTGTGGGGATGGATCAATTCCTGAAGGTGATCCAGACCTTGCAGACTTATTGGTTCCAGATTGTCGTCTTGCCGCCCTCCCGAACTGAATAAGAAGGTATTTCCTTGACTGACCTGAGAAAAATATCAATTTTCGCCCTGGATGATGACCAGGGCGACATTGTCCTGTTGTCCAGGTATCTGGAAGATATTCCTGGTTGGCAGGTCACCTTTGATTCTGTGTCCAGCTGGAGCGAGGGCCGAACTGCCCTGGTGAGTCGCGAAATTGATGTCATTTTTCTTGATTATCTGCTGGGGGAGGAAACCGGTTTAACCGTGGTAAGGGCAATACGGGAATCGGGCGATGAGCGACCAGTGATCATTCTAACCGGGCAGGGAGATGAGCGTGTTGCCGCAGAAATTACCCGCGCCGGTGCTGATGATTATCTGGTAAAAAGTGAGTTGAGCCCGGATCTGTTACGAAGGTCTATTTCTAACGCTCTTGCGCAATTTCAGCTGAAAAAGGAAAGGGCCTTACTCCGTGAAGGCTTGCACCAGGCCCAGAAAATGGAGACCATTGGTGCTTTGGCAAGTGGTATTGCCCATGATTTTAACAATATGCTAACCGCCATGGTTGGGCATGTGGAAATTGCCCGCCTGAAGGATACCGAAAATCTGTGTGAAGATAACCTGTTGAAGATCAAGACTGTCTGCCAGCAGATGAGCGATCTCGTACAACGCCTTTTAAGTTTCAGCGGCAAAAGGGCAAATGAAAGAACATTGATTGATTTCAGGCATATTATTGAAGAGGCAAAAACGGTTTTATTTCATACACTTCCCAAAAATATTCAGATTGAGTTCTCTCTCGAGGAGATCCCCCTTTTTCTGCATGCCAACAGCGCCATGCTGCATCAAATTCTTTTGAGCCTCTGTTCTAATGGCGTTGAGGCAATGTCAAAGGGGGGAACCCTTGCCGTCCGGGTCAAAAAAGCTTCAGTTAACGAAGAGGTCGCCGCTCTTTCCCCTCCGTTAAAGAGCGGAGAGTATGCTTTGCTGGAAGTCGAGGATACCGGTGCGGGAATTCATGATAAAATAATTAATAAAATTTTTGATCCGTTTTTTTCCACCAAGGAGCGAAGTGTTAATAAGGGCACGGGTTTAGGACTGGCAGTCACCTGGCAGAACGTCAAGGAGCATGATGGTTTTATATTTGTAGAAAGTGAGGTTGGAAGCGGTTCAATATTTAAGGTATATCTCCCGCTTGCTCAAAAAACGCTTCGCATCCCGGTTCCTTCCCCCGAGGGTGAAACTGTGGAAAGTGAATACAAACCGAAATCAATTTTATTGATAGACGATGAGGTTATTGTTCGCGAGATCGGTCAGGAAATGCTCCAAAGTCTGGGATACAGTGTGCTGCTTGCTGACAGCGGCAAGTTGGGCTTAGAGATGTTTTTAAAAAACAGGAATGACATAGGTCTGGTAATTCTTGATATATACCTGCCGGATTTGGATGGCAGAGAGTGTATTAAGGAGCTGATACGTATAGACGATACCGTAAAGGTGATCTTTGCCTCTGGATACGTTGCGGGCTTTGAGGAAGAGGATTTGCTTGCGCTTGGAGCAAAGGGGGTTATTCAGAAGCCTTTTGCCATGAAGCAATTAGGGCAACTGTTGAAGAGTCTTTTGAGTCAATAACCTTTTTTTCTTTGCGGTCTGTTGCTCTTTGCGTTAGAAAGAGGATATATTTAATATTAATTTCATTTTCTAAGAGGCCCATTATGTTTGGACTTGGAATGCCGGAACTTATTATCATTCTGGTAATTATTGTCATTATTTTTGGTGCGGGCAAGCTTCCGGAGATAGGTTCCGGTATTGGTAAAGGCATCAAGAATTTTAAAAACGCCACAAAAGATGAAGCAGGTCAGAAAAAAATTGATGAAGCTGATGATGAAGCTGATAAGGATAAAGACGCCTGATGCACCGAGCGTTGTTTTATGTCGATTATCATTTTATAATTTTCAGCAGAGCTGGAAAATAAAGGTAGGGAGGTAGCATATGTTTGGACTGGGAACTCCGGAATTGATCATTATTCTTGGTATAGCCTTTCTTGTTTTTGGAGGCAAAAAACTCCCCGAGATAGGAGCAGGACTTGGCAAGGGAATCACTTCCTTTAAAAAAGGATTAAAAGATGCTGAAGAAAGCGTGCCGGGTGTAAAAGAAGTGACAGCTATCAAGGAAGAGGTCGACAAAGTCAAGGAAGTTGGAAAGGTACTGAAAAAAGCCTGATTCGATTACTCCGAACACTATACAGTTACAAAAAAAGAGGGGAGACAGAAATATCTGTTTCCCCTCTTTTTTTGTTTTTTGCCTCTATACAATTCTCAGTAGCCAACCTCTAGACTCCCGCCTCCGCGGGAGTGACGGCGGGCTTGGTTATGTCATTCCCGCGGAGGCGGGAATCCAGTATTGGAAACTTGACGACAGGAAAGTGGCAATTTTTAACTGAAAATTGATGGTTTCGCAAAAAGCTCTCAAGCTGACCATCCGCCAACGCAATATCAACAAGTTACACACGTTCCGGCGGCGGTTGAGAGGGTTTTTACGAAACCGTCAAAATTGTTTATAACCATATTTTGTTTTTATTGCTTCATGCCCTTCGTGGTTTAATGAAGTTTCTCGCTTGGTTTCATTGAACTGGTCAGGGCGAGGAATTTTTCTCGACTGAGGATCAGTCGTCAAAATCACCTGCCGGTCCTTTATCCGTATCAATTTCGGCGGCTTTGGCAATGATTTTTTCTTTTGTCCACTCAGCAGGATCTTCCATTTTTTCCGCCTTGGGGCCTGGGTCATATGAGTTCGCCTTGATGATGGCATCTATGGCAAGATCTGCTGAATCCCCGGCGTTAAAGACATTGACAAGCAGGTTGTAGACGAAATCCTCGACACGCTTGCACATTCTTTCTCTGATTGCAGCGGGCTGACCCATGAATTTATTTTCAAAGATCAGGTTCAGGTTTTTGTAGGATCCTGTTTTCCAGCTTCTTTCATCTGCATAGGCAACCATTGATTGCCACATCTCTTCAGTAACGCCTTCTCCCTTCACCTTTTGGAAATTTCCGTTATCGTCGAGAATGGCATTGCCATAATCATTCACTTCAAGGCCCCAGGAAATCATCTGCAGGGCTGTGGCTACGTTGGCTTTGGTCGTTCTGGTTTTCTGGGCAATCTCACGCAGGCGCTCCGAGCTGTTGCCGGACGTGCCGTGCTGGGCTCCGGATACCTTGTAGGGCGACAGGGCTTCATGTATTTCGGAAGTCAGTTCAACCTGGATACCCTGGCCACTGGCTTCAAGACCATGTGTTGTCCCGTTGTTTAAGGCGATCCAGTTTGGGAAAATATTAAAGGCATTGAGGCCCTTGATGAGAAAAAGTGCTTCAGGCGCGGCGGAAAGACCCTGGCTTCCCTTAATTTCGCCTATTTCGGTCTCAAGGCCGGCCCAATCGGGAATGAACTCGTTGAGTTCAAGGTTGGCAAGCAGGTTCTTGTCATCCGTCATATGGGAGGCATCAATGGCAATGGACGTTATTCCTGCTTCGAAAATTGTTGGAATCTCTATCTTGGCAAAGGGGATATCAGACTCTTTTTTTATGCCATAGTGGTCTGCATGGATGGCGACGGGAATGGTGATTTTCAGTTCATTGCATGCCTGGTCAACCTGGCGGGCAATATTCCAGTAATTTGTCGGGCAATAGGCGTTTGCTCCCCCTTCTGAACGTGCAATTTCAATGATGATAGCAGCATTTGCCTTCTGGGCTGCCATGAGTGCGCCTCTGATAACGAAATTATTGCGGCCATTGGCGGCAATGGTCATGGCCTTGCCTTTGGCGGTCAGGGCGAGATCAATAAATTTGCCGCTCACCAGAAGGCCGCGGGAGTTGGGAAAAAGTTTTACAATGTTAGGTGGACGTCCGATTTCAAGGGCTTTGTTAAAATCCGTGTCGCTGACAGTCATAATGGTACTCCATAATGTGATCAGGTTTTCGAAAAAAAGTTCAGAACATAGTTTTTGAATTTTACAATATTTCTAACTGGATAGTCATTGTTTTTTTTGAGAAAAAAATAATTTGTTCCTCAGTTCGGGCATTTTATAGGTATTAATACTTTCACTGTTTGGAAAAATCGGATAAGGATACCCTTCACCTGTTTTAACCACGATGGAGTTTTTTTCAGGGATGTGAAGTAAGTTGCCCTTTCCGTCGTTGCTATCATGAACCCACATGGCCAGGATAAAGAAGTGCTGTTCTTCTTCTTTGTTCATGTCGTCTTGTGGGCTTTTTGAGTTTGGGTCACCTATGAAAATAGATCCTTTTTTGTTGGAAATTAAAAATATGCTGGCTGCAAAGGAGGAAAAGTACCTCGGCCCCTTTGCCGAAAGAAGTTCCGATGCCGTAAGGCGGCATCCCGAGAATCTGGAGGGGCACCGTCCTGCCTTTGCCGTGGATACAGACCGCATTCTGCACTCCAGGGCATATACCCGCTATATTGACAAGACCCAGGTGTTTTATATGATCAAAAACGATCATATCACTCATCGGGTACTTCACGTGCAGCTGGTCTCCAAGATCGCCAGGACTATCGGCCGGGTTCTTTCTTTGAATGAGGATCTGATTGAGGCTATTGCACTTGGCCATGATATCGGGCATCCCCCTTTTGGTCATGATGGTGAAAGGATGCTGGAGTCCCTTTGTCGTGAGCATGGGCTTCCCTCATTTCAGCATAATCTGCAGAGCGTGCGTTTCCTGGAGCATTTTGAGAAAAAGGGGGCGGGTGTCAATCTGACCCTGCAGACGCTTGACGGCATATTGTGCCATGATGGCGAGGTGCATGATCATCGTCTTGTGCCGCAACGCATTTCTTCCTTTGCTGATTTTGATAAAAAGGTGATGGCAAAATTTCATAACCCGGATTTCCGCTTGGTGCCCATGACTCTTGAGGGATGTGTCGTCCGGTTTGCCGATACGGTAAGCTATATCGGCCGGGATATTGAGGATGCCATTGAGCTGGGTTTGATTGAGAGGCAGGATATTCCTGATCTCTGCCGCAGGAGTCTGGGAGAAACAAATGGCACCATTGTTCATAATCTGGTTACTGACCTGCTGCGAAACAGCAGAGACGGTGCCGTGTCCTTCAGCCCCCGGATTTCGGAAGATCTTCTGCAGCTTAAAAAATTCAATTACGAACGAATTTACTTAAATCCCCGCATCAAAAAGGACGTCGAAAAGATAAAAACGTGTTATCGTGCCCTCTTTTGCGCCTATTTTGACGATTTGCAGACCCATAAGAGTAAAAGTAGTTTTTTTTCAGAGTTTATTTCCAAAATGAAACCGGCATATTTCAATAATACCCATCCCGCATCCATAGTTTGTGATTTTATTGCTGGAATGACTGATGACTATTTCCTGAAACAGGCCAGCCTGTTTGGTTGTGACATCCCCCAGAAACAATGATACGACTTGACCGCGTAAAAAAACTGATACCGGGTGAAAATGCCCTGATGGTGGTCATTGCCTCTTTTATCGGTCTTGCAGCCGGCTGCGCCAATATTCTCTTCCGGTCCACGGAACAGTTTGTCCACCATTATATATTCCAGACCGGATATAATTTTTTTGTGGGCGACGGCGGCCTGCGCCTGCTTTTTTTGCCCATTCTTCCCATGTTCGGCATGCTGCTCCTTATCCCGCTCTCTTATTTTTTCCCCGGTGAGGTAAACGGCTATGGCTTTACCAAGTTTCTGCGCAAGGTGAATCTGCAGGGCGGTGTTGTTCGATTTCGAACTATTTTTCTCAAAATTGTTTCTACCTCGCTGACCATTGGTACCGGCGGTTCTGCCGGGGTTGAAGGACCCATTGCCCAGGTCGGGGGGGCTTTAGGGTCCCAGGTGGGGCAGTCATTCCGTGTGTCCGGTGACCGCATGAAGGTTTATATCGGCGCCGGCTGTGCCGGCGGTATTGCCGCCATGTTTAATGCTCCTCTGGCCGGTGTTTTTTTTGCTTCGGAAATAGTGCTCCTTGGCACATATGAAATCTCTTCGTTCTCTGCCCTGGTTATTTCCTCTGCCATGGCTACTGTTGTTTCCAGGGCCACGTACGGTGAAATGCCCGCTTTTACCCTGCCTGCCTATCACCTTATCAATCCGCTTATAGAGATCCCGCTTTATATTCTGATGGGTATCGTTGTCGGTTGCGTTGCCGTGCTGCATATCCGTATTTTCTATATGATCAGGGACTGGTTCGCTAAAATCTCCATGAATACTTATGTTAAGCCGATAATAGGCGCATTTATTGTTGGTTCCATAGGTATTGCATTCCCCCAGGTGATGGGGAGCGGTTATGATTATATCACTGACGTCTTGCAGGGAAACGGTGTCGCATGGTTTATGCTGCTTCTGGTCTTTGCCAAGATTCTGTCAACAGCAATAACTTTGGGCTCCGGTGGGGCAGGTGGGGTATTTGCTCCATCCCTCTTTATCGGCGCAGTACTTGGCGGCACCTTTGGCAGTGTTGCCAACTATCTGCTGCCCGATGGCTCCATCGCCTCCAGCGGTGCCTATGCGGCTGTTGGTATTGGATCTTTTCTCGGGGCGGTGACCCACGCTCCACTGACTGCTATCTTTCTGCTCTTTGAAATGACAGGGAACTACCTGATTATAATTCCCATTATGGTGACAAGTATTATCGGTACGGTTGTATCCAAAAAATTGTATCGAGATTCCATAGATACCGTTGATTTCACCAGGGACGGTATTGATATTCACGAAGGGCGGGAAACTGCGGTCTTAAAATCGATCAAAGTCGGCAAGTCAATGACTGAAGATGTGGGATTTATCAGTGAGTCGGCGAATGTGAATCATCTCTTGAAGATTTTCAGTATGGCAGAGGACAGTTTCTATTTTCCTGTACTGGCTGATGCCGGGACGAATGCCGGGCAAATGGTGGGAATCATTTCCCTGCAGGACGTTAAAAACATCCTCCACGATGAAGAACTCAGGGTAAGTGCCAGTGTGGGGAATATCTGCGCCAGAGATGTCATAACCCTGACCCCGGATGATGATCTCTACAAGGCCATGACCCTTTTTACTGTCAAAGGAATCGAAGAGATCCCGGTTGTGGAAAAAGAAAATGCCCGCTGGGTTGTTGGCATGCTGAAACGTCGTGATGCGCTTGCCTCCTATAACAGAGAGGTTTTGAAGCGCGGCATAAGCATGAAGACTGCCGCTATACGTATAGATTAGCCTGCTTCACGGGCGGCAATATCCCAGAATGCCTTCACCACCGGGTTACGCATGTTTTTTCTAGCCGTACAAACCCCGACGGAAAAGGGCGTCAGCTTAGGTGATACATCCAGGATGTCGATCTGGTCCATCAGGGGGCTTTTTTCCAGAACAAGCCGTGGAACCACACCTATGCCGCATCCCAGGCTTACCATGGCGATGATTGCTTCATTGCCGGCTACCTGGGCGTAAATGTTGGGACGGATTCTTTTATTCTTAAACCAGCTGCTCAACCGTTCGCGACCTAATCCGCGTTCGGCCATAATTATGGGAGTCTGTTCCCATTTTATAGATGATGGAGCCGGTTTTGAGCCATCCTGGAAGTGTTTTGGAGCTATGAAAATGAGCGGGGTGTCCAGGATATTTATAAATTCCAATTTGGCTGGAAGCTTTTCGGGTAAGGCTGCAATGGTTACATCGACCTCTCTGTTTTGCAGTTTGGTGATGGCATTGGCCGCATCCCCGGTCTGCAGGGAAATGTGTATCTGTGGGTAATTTTCCCGGTATTTGCTCAGTATTTGCGGAAGAATGGAGTAGGCGGCCGTGACTGAACTGTAAAGGGAAATTTCTCCCTTAAGATTTTCTTCATCAGTTGATAAGTCACTCTGAAGCTGGCGCCACTGCTTAATAGCCTCTCCAGCGTATATCCGTAATCTTTCTCCTGCCTGGGTGAGGGAAACTGATCTGTTGTCGCGTATAAAGAGTTTTTTGCCTATTTCGCCTTCAAGTCTTTGAATGGTACGGGTCAGGGCGGACGGGGTGATATTACAGGCCTGGCTTGTGCGGCCGAAGTGCAGGCTGCCGGATAAATGTTTAAAGACGATCAGTTCGTGAATGTCCATGGTGATTTTTTATTTCCACCAAAGTACAAAGACATAAAGGCTTTGTAAAACTGGGAAAAGCGAGTTATTAAAATGTCGTTGTCCTTGCGGTGGTAAGCAGGACATAAATATATAAGCATATTTTCTGTTGCTTTGCATTTAATGCAATACTGTATAGCGAATAAGTCACTTTACGCAACGAAAAAAAATGGTAACCTGTAAGCGCTATGATTTGTAAAGATTGACGGTTCAGTAAAAAATGTTCAATTCAAGTCCTCTTGTAATAATGTGTTGATATTACTTTGGGGAATGTGAAGCTTTAGACTTTTTTACGAGTTCGTTTTAATTCACACCTTAAGGAGAAAAACATGGGTCAAAATTATTTTAATACCTTGCCGCTGCGTATTCAGCTTGAAGAACTTGGACAGTGTCGTTTTATGGATGCCTCTGAATTTAACGGCGTTGAAGCTCTGAAAGGCAAAAAGATCGTTATCGTCGGCTGCGGAGCTCAGGGGCTTCACCAGGGATTGAACTTGCGCGACAGTGGTCTCGACGTTTCCTACACTTTGCGTGATGCCGCAATAGCGGAGAAGCGTCAGTCCTGGAAAAATGCCACTGAAAATGGTTTTACCGTTGGTAACTATGAGGAATTGATTCCTTCAGCCGATCTTGTTATTAACCTGACACCGGATAAACAGCACTCAAATGTTGTTGCTGCGATTATGCCTCTGATAAAGGAAGGAGCCTGTCTCTCTTATTCCCACGGTTTTAATATAGTTGAAGAGGGTATGCAGATTCGGAAGGACCTGACCGTCATCATGGTGGCCCCCAAATCCCCTGGAACCGAGGTGCGTGAGGAGTATAAACGCGGATTCGGCGTGCCGACTCTTATAGCCGTGCATCGCGAAAACGATCCGAAAGGCGAGGGGTGGGAGCTTGCCAAGGCCTATGCCTGTGGAACAGGCGCTGATCGTGCCGGCGTTCTTCAATCTTCATTTATCGCAGAGGTCAAGTCCGATCTTATGGGCGAGCAGACCATTCTCTGCGGTATGCTGCAGGCCGGTTCTCTCCTCTGTTACGATAAGATGATTGAGAAAGGTGTTGATGCCGGTTACGCCTCAAAACTCATTCAATATGGATGGGAAACAGTTACCGAAGCCCTGAAGCATGGCGGTATCACCAACATGATGGATCGTCTTTCCAATCCGGCCAAGCTGAAAGCAGTTGAGCTGGCCGAGGAGATGAAAGAAATTCTCACCCCGCTTTTTGAAACACATATGGACAATATCATGTCCGGGCATTTCTCAAAAACAATGATGGAAGACTGGGCAAACGATGATGCCAATCTTTTGGGATGGCGGGCCGCCACTGCAGAGACTGCCTTTGAAAAATCAGTCAATACCGATGCCGATATAACTGAGCAGGAATATTTCGATAATGGCATTCTGATGGTCGCCATGGTCAAAGCCGGTGTGGAGCTGGCATTCGACACCATGGTCTCAGCTGGTATCAAAGAAGAGTCGGCTTACTACGAATCTCTGCACGAGGTGCCGCTCATCGCCAACACAATTGCCCGCAAGAAACTGTATGAAATGAATGTGGTCATTTCCGATACCGCAGAATACGGCTGCTATCTCTTTGCCCATGCGGCAGTGCCACTGCTTGCCGACTTCATGAAGAAAATCGATGCTGACGTTATTGGGAAAGGTCTTGACGTCAAGGACAACGGGGTGGATAATATTGACCTGATCAATGCCAATGACATTATCCGCAATACCGGTGTTGAGTATATTGGAGAGGAGCTGCGTTCCTACATGAGCGCCATGAAGCCTATCCTGTAGGATTTACGTTTTTTCTAACTGGTGTTTACGGGAGTCCTTTTGGGCTCCCTTTTTTGTTTGTCCGGTTGGGAAATGAGCCGGCAATGGAATGACAGTCGCCGGTTTGCTGGGGAAAATACCACTGTAAAGTGAAATTAATGACGTCATCACCCGTTGTACAGACTCTCTTTTTGTGGAGCATCTGGTGCACCCTGCATAGTGTGCTTATTGCCCACTGGTGGCTCAATTGGCTGCATTCCATTCTGGGAGAGCGTCTTGTTCAGGGCTGGTATCGTCTCTTTTTTAATGTGTTCAGCATGGTCACGGTGACAGGGGTTGTTTTCTATCAATTTTCATTAAAACAGGTTATTTTATTTTCCTGGCCGGGCTGGTGGCAGCTCGTAAAGACCGCACTTTACCTCTACAGTGCTTTTATGTTTTACGCGGGTTGGAGAAAGTATGATCTGCCTTTTTTTCTGGGGATAAAACAGCTTAAAGGGTATCTGGCAAAGGCAAGAGAGGTTCCTTCCCATTTTAACTCCAATAGCGGAGGAGGAGTGCGCCATCCATGGTATTCAGGAGGAATTGCCCTGGTCTGGGCCTTTGGTGCGATTACTGATGTCAGCCTGGCAAGCAAGATTATTCTTTCTCTGTATTTTATAATAGGGACTCTGCTTGAGGAAAGAAAGTTGCGCGCCCACATCGGCACGGCGTATGATGAGTATTGTCGTCATGTTCCCATGCTCTTTCCATCTCTTCGCTTTAAAAAATGAAAAAAGCTGCCTCTGATACCGGAAAAATAGCCCGTTCCGCCGGGACAGTGTCTTTTGCCGTCATGTGCAGCAGGGTTCTCGGGTTGGTGCGGGAGCAGGCCTTTGCTGTCCTGTTCGGGGCAGGATACGCCTACGATGCCTTTGTCGTTGCCTTCCGTATTCCAAATCTGTTGCGTGATCTTTTTGGCGAGGGGGCGCTCAGTTCCGCCTTTGTAACCGTTTTTTCCGATTATGACGCCAACAAGGGGGAAAAGGCGACCTGGAAGCTTGCCAATAACGTCCTTGTTTTTTTCGCAATGCTGCTCAGCATCATCACCATTGCAGGCATTGTTTTTGCCGATCCCCTGGTACGGCTTCTGGTCGATACCGAGTTTGTCCAGGTAGCGGGTAAGGTCGAGCTTACCCGCAAGCTCACTGTTATCATGTTTCCTTTTCTGGTGTTCGTGTCACTGTCAGCAGTGGTGATGGGCATGCTCAACACCAAGGGCAGATTTTTCATCCCGGCAATGGCATCCAGTTTTTTCAACATGGGCTCCATTGTCGGCGGCGTGAGCCTCGCTTTTCTCCTGCCGCGATTCGGTTATCCCCCTATCATGGGTATGGCCATAGGCACCTTAATAGGCGGGTTCCTGCAGCTCAGCGGCCAGATTCCGACACTGTTGAAGACAGGTTTTAGCTTCCGGCCGGGTCTTGATTTATCCGATCCCGGTTTACGCCGCATAGTGCGCCTTATGCTGCCTGCGGTAATAGGTCTTTCCGCCACCCAGATCAATATTTTTATCAATACCAAGTTTGCCTCGTCCTGCGCAGAGGGGAGTGTTTCCTGGCTCAACTATGCCTTTCGTCTTGTCCAGCTGCCGATAGGGGTCTTCGGGGTGGCGATTTCCATAGCGTCGCTGCCGGTCATTGCCAGATACGCGGCAGCCAAAAACATGGATAAGCTGCGGGAAACGTTTACCTCGTCCATAACCATGGCCTTTTGTCTCACCATTCCGGCAAGTTTCGGGCTCTGGTTTCTGGCCGAGCCGATAATCCGCATTATCTTCCAATACGGAGCCTTCACAGCTGATGATACCCTGCGCACAGCCGAGGCATTGCGCTTTTACGCAGTCGGCCTTTTTGCCTATTCATCAGTGAAAATCATGGTCCCTGTTTTTTTTGCCCTTGATGACACCCGTTATCCTGTCATTGCCAGCTTCCTGGCAGTGGGGGCTAATCTGGTCTTTGTCACTCTTTTTATAGAGGCTTTTCAGCATAAAGCCATCGCTCTGTCAACCTCTTCGGCCATGATATGTAATTTTCTTTTCCTCAGCTTTGTGCTGTATCGCAAGCTTTCCGGTTATTCTCTGAGCTATCTTTTCGAAGGGGTGGGCAAGGTGTTTGTCGCCTCCGTGGCCATGGCCCTGTGGCTCAAGGTTTTACTTCTTTTTACAAAGAATGTGTTTGCAGGGGCGGTTTTTCTGCAAATTGTCGGTCTTTTCGTGTATATAACAAGTGCTGTGGGGTTTTACGGCCTTCTTCTTTATCTTTTCAGGGTTCGTGAGCTTACCCTGATTATTGAAAAAATAAAGGCACGGGTTATGAAGTGATATAACGGAGCAGGTCGATCTGGGACAAGAGGGCGGGCACTGCGGTATCAACCCGCAGGATGCGCCTGCCCATGCTGAATGGTACGAATCCCTGCTCCTGAAATTTGTCGATCTCGTAATCGACCCAGCCGCCCTCCGGTCCGATGGCGATAACGGTTTTCTTCTGCTGCAGTTTTGTGGTGGAGTCAGGCAGTAAGGGAAAGGGGCCGGGATGGGCCACGAGACGGACATTCCAGGCCGCGTTAAGTTGTGGAAGGGTGTCTTCGACAAAGGGTTTAAAGCGGCTGTGAATAGTTACTTCCGGAACCCGCGTGTCAACCGCCTGTTCCAGTCCGTGCAGCAGATGCTGGTAAAAGTTGTTTTCCTGGAGAAGGGAGGCTGAAAAGAAGCTTTTTTCAACCCGGTTGGCGTTGATTAAGAAGATCCTGCCCACACCAAGTGTCGCCGCCTGGGAGAATATCCTTTTCAGCATAATTGGTCTTGGCAGGGCGAGAATCAGGTCCGTTGGCGGCACTTCCGGTAGGGGCCCGCTGTGGTCCGTACAGAGTTCCACTGAGTCTTTTGAGATGGAGATTATTTTACTTGTTCCTGTCGGGCCGTTAATGATTCCTGTGCGGACGATGTCTCCCTGCGACGAGCCGAGTACCTTGATGATATGTTTACTTCGTCTGTCTTTTAAAACAACCCTGTTGTTCTGTATTTCGGATTTGTCAAAGAGAATAATGTTCATATGGGTGTGGGGTTATTAAATGATATTTAATCTGATTTTGTTCAAAGTCTTCAGTCTAAACAGCTAATCAGCCTGAAAGGTTCCATGATAATTCTTTATAATTTCCTGCAGATTGCGGCACTTGTCCTGCTTTTTCCTCTGCTTGTTGTTCTTATTCTGATAAAGGAGAAATATCGTCTTCGCATTCTGAAAAGACTGGGTATTGGTCTTTCGGCGGCGATGCAAGAAATACCAGATGGCTCTCCGCGTATCTGGATACATGCCCTTTCCGTTGGAGAGGTGTCTTCCGCTGTCAGCCTGGTTCACGCAGTTCGTGAAAGTTTTCCGGAAGCAGTCATCTTTCTTTCTGCTGCAACTTCGTCCGGGGAAAAATTTGCCCGTTCGCTTTCCGGTTTACCTGTTGACCTCCTGTTTTCCTTTCCCCTGGATATCCATCCGGTGGTGAAATACTTTATCCGTCAACTGCGGCCGGATCTCTTTATTTTGGTAGAGACGGATTTCTGGCCTAATTTTCTGCATACTCTTTCCTCGGAAAAAGTGCCATCATTACTGGTAAACGGTCGTATCTCTGAGGAATCATATAAAAAGTACCGTTCTTTTCAACCTTTCTTTCTTCCCATGTTCCGCTCTTTTACTTTTCTTTCCATGCAGAGGCAGGAAGATGTCGTAAAGATGGTGAGCCTCGGAGTTGCTGAGCAGAAAATGAGAGCCCTTGGCAACTTGAAATACGATGCTGTTGTTCCGGATATGCGTGGGCAAATCCTTCCGCGCCGAGAGGATTTGGCTCTGCCCCATGACAAGACAATTATCATAGCCGGAAGCACCCATAGCGGGGAGGAAAAAATTATCTGTGAGGTCTTTCAGCGCCTTATCTCGGATTTCCCGGATCTTTTTTTGATTATAGCACCGCGCAACATTGAGCGCAGTAACGATATTTTCGGGCTGGTTACCCGGATGGGGTTTTACGCGGTCCGCAGGAGTGAGCCGCAGAAATCGGATATGCAGGTGTTACTTGTTGATACCATGGGTGAGCTTGCCGGGCTCTACGGCCTTGCTGATATTGCCGTTGTCGGGGGAAGTTTTGCTGATTTCGGCGGCCATAACCCGCTGGAGCCGGCGGCTTGGGGGACTCCTGTTGTTTTTGGGCCGTATATGTATGATTTTGCTGACATTGCCCGGGATATGCTGGATGAGAATGCGGCAATGCAGGCCGCTTCCCAGGAAGAGCTGCGTGAACTGCTTTACTTTTTATTGGAACACCGGGAGAAGAGAATGCAGGCCGGTCGGTCGGCGCAGGATTTTATTGCTTTGCGTCAGGGAGTGACAAAGCGTCATATTGAATTAATGAAACAGGTATTGCCATGAGTGAAAGTTTACGGATTCTCTTCGGCTTTGGTCGATTTTTCTCACCATTCTACTCCTTTGCCATGTCAATGAGGGCAGCGTTTTATAAAAAAGGGGTTTTCTCGCAGCATACACTGCCCGTTCCTGTCATCAGCGTCGGCAACCTCACGCTGGGAGGAACCGGCAAGACGCCCATGACCCTTTTTCTTGCCAAGCTCGTTGCCGCTTATAAACCCGTTATTGTCAGTCGTGGATATGCGGGAGGGGCCAAGGGAGAAGTGAATGTTGTTTCGGATCACCACAATATCCTTATGGATGCACGAAATGCGGGTGACGAGCCTTATTGCCTGGCCCAGTCGCTGCCTGGCGTGCCCGTGCTGACAAGCAAAAAAAGGATACAGGGAGGGCAATACGCAGTAGACTATCTGCAGGCGGGTTCAGTCATCCTTGATGATGGTTTCCAGCATCTCGCCCTTCATCGCGATGTAAATATTGCCCTCTTCAAGGTTGACAGCTTTCTGGGAAATAATCGTGTTTTCCCTGGCGGAGATATGCGCGAACCATTGAAGGCGCTTAACAGGGCTGATTGCTTTGTGTTGACCTGCGTGGACGATGATAATCGGGCGAGGGCCGAGGCCATCAGGAAGGCGCTGCTTGGAAAATTTCCTGATATTCCGGTATTCATGGCGGAATATAAAGCGGTTTCTCTGACCATGGGGGAAGGGAGTGATATCCCGGTTTCTGATATGACCGATTCCCTTTTTGGCTTTTGCGGTCTGGCGTATCCTGCTTCCTTCCAAAAGAGCCTCAAACTGGCAGGCCTGACAACTGTCGGCTTTCAGGGCTTCAAGGATCATTGTCCTTATTTTGCGCCTGAGTTGAAATTCTTAAAAAAGCAGATAGCCAACTGCGAAGGCGTCCAGGGACTGATCACCACGGAAAAAGACATGGTGAAGCTTACAGGAAAAGATCTTGGCCTGCCGTTGTATGCACTGCGCATGGAAATGGTGCCGGAAGAGAGTTTGAGTGATTTTGTTCTGAAAAAACTTTCCGCCCTGGTTGTGCCCTGATGACAGTCTCCCCGTCACCATCTTTTTATGTCAAAAAGAACATGGTGTGTTTTTTTTACAACATGGTTTCAGCGTGTCTCTGACAAACTCTTTCTGGTGGATGTTTCCGTAACTATATGATATTTAATATGAAAAAAATATTCGTGCAATTCTGCCTTGCCCGGACCATTTTTTGCATGATTCTTTTTTAAGAAATTTTGTACGTATCAGGAGATGGATATCCTGTTCTTTTATTACGTAGTTTTAACGGATAGATAAGGTTTATAAATGGATAAATGGCAGCACACTCTTAAAAAGACAATCAGTTTTGCCGGTATCGGTCTGCATTCAGGCAAGGCTGTTAAACTTGCCGTCAAACCGGCGGAGCCGAATACGGGCATTCGTTTTATCAGAACGGACCTGGATGATAACGTTGTTATTCCTGCTTCATTGTTTCGAGTAGCTGATACCCGACTGGCGACAACACTGGCTCACGAAGATATTCAGGTTTCAACAACCGAACATCTTCTTGCCGCTTTGGCAGGTATGGGAATTGATAACGCTGAAATCGAGCTTGATGGCGATGAAGTGCCGATTATGGACGGCAGTGCCGCTCCTTTTGTCCATGTTTTGAAAAAGGCTGGCCGGCAGCGGCAGAAATCCACCCGGCTTATGTTGAAAATCACCAGCCCCATTGAAATAAAAAATGGTGAATCCTGTATCCGAATTGAACCGTGTGACGGATTCAAGGTCAGTGGCGAAATAGATTTTGATCATGATCTTGTCCAGAAACAATCTTTTTCAATCGAGGTTGATAACCAGAATTTCATTAAAGAAATTGCTTCAGCACGGACCTTCGGCTTTTTGCATGAAGTGGAATATCTGCGTCAGAACGGCAAGGCACTTGGCGGATCACTGGACAATGCTATTGTTATTGATCGCTCCGAAATTTTAAACAGGGAAGGCTTACGCTTTTCTGATGAGTTTGTCCGCCACAAGATTCTTGACCTTATAGGCGATATGGCTCTTCTTGGTTGTCCTCTGCTGGGCCACATCACGGCAAAAAGATCCGGTCATGCCCAGCATTTGCTGTTGATGGAGGCCATTGCCGATAATCCTGAAAAATGGCAGTTTGTCAGGTGGACCCATAAAGGAGAGGAAAGTGTGCTCGAAAAAGTGGTTATGGGCACTCGGGCGGCAGGAAATAAAATTTTGCCCTATTTTGTTCCTCCACGGGTGATACCCATTGCCGGAGGAGCTGCGCTGCCTGCCTGACCGCAGTTCTACGATAGAGACAAAAAAGCCGGGGTGAAATTTTTATATTCACTCCGGCTTTTTTTTATGGGTACGGGCAGTTTTGCAAACTTACTTTGCCTGTTTGTTTTAATTTTTCTTTAAACCTTGAAGGCTGCTGCCTTGTTCTGCAGTTTGGAGGCCAGATTTGCCAGTTCGCCTGCGGCATTGTTAATAGACGAAATTCCTTTGGCTGTTTCCTGGACCACGGTGTTGAACCCCTGCAGATTACCAGACGCTTCACTCACGCCGACAGTTGTTTCCTGGATGGATCGCATTACTTCGTTTTTGATATTATCTGAAAGTTCCTGGATATTTTGTGTCACATTGCCAACCTGCTCGGTTGTCATGCCAAGTGTTCTGGATATTTCAGATGATGTAACGCTTTGTTCCTCCACGGCTGCCGAGATGCTGTTGTTGATGTCACTCACCTGCTGGTTTGTTTCCGTAATTTCTTTTATCGCCTCGGTGACCTCGTTTGTTCTGTTCTGAATTTCACCAACTCTCCGGATTATATCTTCTGTGGCTGAAGCAGTTTGCTTGGCAAGATCTTTTACTTCGTTGGCCACAACGGCAAAACCTTTTCCAGCTTCTCCGGCCCGGGCGGCCTCGATGGTGGCGTTTAAGGCCAGAAGTTTTGTCTGCTCCGTAATATCGTTAATTATGTCGACAACATTGCCAATCTCCTGGGAGGCCTGAACCAGCTGCTGCATTTTTTCAGATGAACTCTGGGTGATCTCCATGGCTTTTCTGGCCAGTATCTCGGCTTGGCTGGTGATTTTTGCCTCTTCTTCAACAGAGGCAAGCATCTCTGAAATGGAAGTGGAAATGGATTGCACATTGCCGCTTGCCTCACCGGCTGTCTGGGCAATAACAACGGAATTTTGTGTCATCCCTTCTGCTGTAGCAGACATGGTGCTGATGTTAACGGAAATTTCCTCCATTGCTGAAGCGCTGGAACTTGACTGGGCACTCATCTCCTCGGTACCGGCCGTCATTTGGTGGGAGGTGACCGAGAGTTCCTCGGCTGCAGCCGAAACCTGGGTGCTGTAATCAGCTATTTCATGGATCATGCTTCGTAAATTCTTGCCCATGGTGTTCAGTGCCCGGGCGAGTTGGCCTATTTCGTCCTGCTGATCTATAAACAGAGTATGGGTGAGATCCCCGTTCGCCATATTCTGTGCAAAGTTGACAGCCTGGTTGATCGGTTTGGTGATCTGTCTTGTGAAGATAAGGGCAACAGCAACTATAAAAATAACACCAATGACAGAGATAAGTGCCGTAAGTTGCTTTAAGGTTGTGACCGCGTCAAATGCCTCACTCTTGTTTATTTCGGCAATGAGGGCCCATTGTTCGTCAAAAATGCTTAGGGGGGTATAGGCTGACAGAACAGTGTCGTTGTTATAGTTCTCTATAATGGCCTTCCCTTCTTTGCCGGCTAAGGCCTCCCTGCTGGCAAGTGAGTCAACTTTCCCTTTGCCGGGGGAGGCAAAAGAAGATCTGACTGAATGTGATTCGGGATCATGAAAGGAATCGGAACGCATGAGTTGATCAGATCCTATGAGATAGGTTTCGCCGCTTTGTCCCATTCCGGCACGTTGAAGCATGATGGAATTGATTTTTTCAGGATTTATCTGGAAGGCGATATAGCCGAGCATATCCCCCTGGTGGGTGACTCTTGCCGCCATGAAGGCGGTGGGTTCGTTATCTGTTGGTGCGTATGGTTTGAAATCGCTGAAAGAAACTTCACCTTTCTTGTCCTGAAGTTTAGCAACGGCGATGCCAAGGGATGTTGAAGCAAGAGGGTCCTGGAAAAGTGACTGCCCAAGGTCGCTGTTTTTAGCCATCGTGTATACGATATGGCCTGCAGGATTAATAAGATAAAAATCATGCCAGCCGAAATCAGCACACATCTGTATAAAAGCCTCGTCCCATTTTCCGGCCAAGCCGCGCCAGTCTTCCGAGTCAACGGTATTATCGGCTTCCTCATAGACATCGTTGAAATCAAGCAGTCTGTTTTTAAAGAAAGGATTGTTTTTGGTAACCTCCAACTGCCCTTGAAATATAGTGAAAAGATCCTGTATCTGATTTTTCTTTATTTTCTGTACTGCTTCCAGTTGACTGAATGCCTGTTTTTCAAGAGCCCAACTTGACTTGAGCAGTGAAGAAATGCCGATCCAGGCAAATGGAAGAATGCCAACCATTAGAAATGTTATTATGCATTTAACGCCAAGTTTCAGATTTTTTCCCATGTTCATACCGGCTTACCTAAAAATAGTCCTTATGATTGTTGAAAAGCATGCTAAAAAATAATAAACCTGTTTCAATGATAATGAGTGTGGTAAACAGGTGACAGCTTATAAAGGCCGCATCGGCGGTAGACGAATGTCCGTTAAGATGCTGCATTGTGTTGATATATATGTAGCCTTCCCACCAAGATGGTTACCCTAGTGTCTGTCCAGAAATAGGTCATTTTGTTCGAGATCAAGGATTGCGCAAAAAATTACCGGAGGCATATATACGATATTCCGAGGATAATTTTTTAAGCATGACGCAGATATCGGTCAAAAGGGCCATTTATGGACAGGCACTACCCTAACAGCATAGCATATCGGTTTAAATTGAGTCAATTTGTGATTTTTAATAATTTTTTGTCGTTCTGGTGAGTTAGGAGGTATTTGACGTGGAGTTACAGGGGAAAATTGGTTTTTTAGGTGGCGGTCGAATGGCAGAGGCATTGATTAAAGGTATTCTGAATGCCGGACTTGCAGATGCTGCGCAGGTTCTTGCTGTTGATCCTGATGCGGGCAGAAGAAAGCTGCTGGAGGAAATGTATGCAGTCGGTACGGCAGGGGAGCAGGCTGCCCTGGTTGACTGCTCTATAATCGTACTTGCTGTCAAACCTCAAATAATGGGACCCTTGCTGGAAGAATGTGCTTCCTGGCTCAGTGCAAGTCATCTGGTTATATCCATTGCAGCAGGCATTCCTCTTTCGTTCATTGAAGGCAGGCTTTGCTCCGGTTGTCGTGTAATCCGGGTTATGCCCAATACTCCGGCCCTTGTCCTGGAGGGCGCCTCCGCCTTGAGCGCAGGAGCTCATACTGTCCCGCAAGATATGGAGATAGCCGAAAGTATATTTTCTGCGATAGGTCAGAGTGTCGTGTTGCCGGAAAGATATCTTGATGCTGTGACCGGACTGAGCGGCAGTGGGCCGGCCTACGTGTTTCAGTTTATTGAATCTCTTATTGATGGGGGGATCAAGGTCGGGCTGAGTCATCCTGATGCCAAAAAACTGGTTTTGCAGACAGTGCTCGGTTCAGTCAAGCTCGCCATGGAAAGCGATGAGCATCCCGCAGTTCTGAAGGCTATGGTCACTTCCCCTGGAGGAACGACAATCGCCGGCCTTCATGAACTTGAAAAAGCGGGTTTCAGGGCAGCCGTTATGAACGCAGTTGAGGCTGCTGCCAATCGCTCCGAGGAATTAGGTAAATTGGTCTGATGCGTATTCAAAAAGCGGGTATCGTTCTCAAAAAAGAATCTGCCAAGGCAAGACAGATCGGAGATGAATTTATTGCCTGGTTTGCCAAAAAATCCATTGAAACGGTTATAGACAGCATTACCCCTGATCTTGATATTTTGATTATTCTTGGCGGAGACGGCACCCTGCTGCATGTTGCTTCGGAGGCGAGCGCATGTCAGGTTCCCGTGGTCGGCGTGAATCTTGGCAACCTGGGTTTCCTTACTGAGGTGGCCGAGGATGAGCGTTTTGATGCCCTGGAATATGTCATGTCCGGCAATGTTGTTATTGAAGAGCGGATAATGCTGCAAACGCGTCTGAGATCAGAACAGGAGTGCGGGGAGTGGCGTTATGCCCTCAATGATGTGGTTATAAGCAAGGGAACCATTGATCGGCTCGTCAGGCTCTGTACCTGGGTTGATGATGAATATCTCACCACCTATAAGGCCGATGGCTTGATTTTTTCCACGCCAACCGGGTCAACCGCCTATAATCTGTCAGCCGGCGGGCCTATTGTTCATCCCGGACTCGCCTCACTGATGGTGACACCTATCTGCCCTTTTATGCTTGAAAGCCGACCGGTGCTTCTGCCGGTCAACGTCCATCTGAGAACCTGTCTTGCCCGCATCTCTGATGTTGAAGCGGGAAATGATGTGAAAGTGATAGTTGATGGTCAGCCGGCCTGGGATATGAAGGATACGGATCAGTATCTTGAGGTAGTTGCCTCGGAAAAACCATTGCGACTCATATGTTCGCCCCAGAAAGGGTATTTTGATATTTTGCGCAGGAAACTGAACTGGGGAGGCAAGGCCGTGGCTCTCTAAATTAGTAAAATGAGGCGCGATGCGTGAGGGGAGATGAAAATTTCATACCTCCCCACGCACCAGATCTTACGCCTTGTTTTAAATTTATTTTTCCTGAGAGGCCGCCAGTTTTTCCTTTTCTTCCTGCATGGCCTCTTTGCCAGCTTCAATTGCAGCGTTTAACGTCTGCTTTTTCTCATCAAGATACTCTTTGCCGTGGCTCACCATTTCGGTGCCGCGGTTGATCATTTCTTTGCCCTGGTCTATCATTTCCCTGCCCTTGTCAATAGCTTCTTCAGCATGACTCTTTATGTTTCCGGGCAGGTTGGCTGATTTATCGCGTATGTCGCGTCCGTATTCTTTTAACTTTTCCCTTGTTTGCTCACCCGAGGCCGGAGCCACAAGCAGAGCAATGCCTGCGCCAATAACCGTCCCTGCCAGAAATGAAATGACCGCAACTCCAGAATTGCAACTATTGTCTCTGTTCATCGAAATAACTCCTTTTTGATGAGGGTTCTGATTTTTTAAAAAAACGAGCAAAAGCTGATATCCCGGCACTTATGCCTCCGATTTGAGCGACCACCGGGGTAACGGTTTCCTTAACTGCTGTTGTTGTGAATAAGAGATGTTCACCAGCCCTCTGAAGCGTGTCAATGATGTTGTCTGTTTTGTCGATTTTTTCATTCAAAGAGGCTGACAGGACGTGGAGTTCCTCACTCACTTCGGTTATTTTGGTAAGAAGTGGGTCCATGTCCCTGTTAATCGTTTCAATTGCCGTTTCCGCTTTCTGTGCGGTTCGTCTGAGTTGGGCAATGGCTGGTATTAACACGATAATAACAGCAATAAGGCTGATTGATGCTGTAAGGTAAAAGATGTCAACAAATGCCACTGAATTTCTCCTTTTTATTGTTATATTGGATGGATATCAAATATGCAAGGGAATATCATTGCTTTTTAATCCTGAATTTTTTCATCTTGTACTGCAAGAGACTCTTGGTTATGCCAAGAGCCTTTGCTGCTTTGGTCTGAACGAAATCCGACTGTTTCAAGGCGTTTCGCAGTGCTTTTTCCTCTATAGCATCGAGAAGCTCGGGAAGACGGGTGCCGGGTGGAACCAGTTCCTCAGGGTTAAAAGAAGAAGAGAGTGTTGCCGTGGGCGAGACCGGGCCTCCGTCCGCCTGGACATCTTCAGGCAGGATTGTATTCCCTCCGCAAAGTATACTTGCCCTTTCGATGGTGTTTTCAAGCTCCCGGATATTGCCTTCCCAGGTCTGTACAGTAAGAAAGCGCAGGGCGGCAGGCGAAATAACAAGGTCAGGCTTGTCCAGCTTTTGACCGAATTTTCTGACAAAGTGCTCTGCCAGCAGAGGAATGTCGTCAGATCTTTCCCTGAGTGGCGGCAGATGAAGATGAAGGACGTTTAAACGGTAGTAAAGATCCTCCCTGAAGCGTCCCTGTTCCACCTCTTCCTTGAGGTCTTTGTTGGTGGCGGCTACAATTCGGACATCCACTTTGATTTCACTGGTACCGCCGACCCTTTGAAATGTTTTCTCCTGGATAATTCGAAGCAGTTTTGCTTGAAGGGCAAGGGCCATTTCACCAATTTCGTCAAGAAATAATGTCCCATCGTCTGCCACTTCAAAGTGGCCTTTCCTCTGGGAGACCGCTCCGGTAAAAGAACCTTTTTCATGTCCGAACAGTTCACTCTCAAGCAGGGATTCCGGCAGGGCCGCGCAGTTGACGGATATAAAAGGTTCTTTGGCCCTGAGGCTGTTGTTGTGGATTGACCTGGCCACCAGTTCTTTTCCTGTCCCGGATTCTCCCGTGATAAGGACCGAAGCCCCAGTTGGAGCAACTTTTTCGATCAGGCTGTAAAGCTGCCTCATCTGTTTGTTTTTCCCGATCATTTCGTCAAAGCTGAATCTTTCACGAACCTCATTGCGCAGGCGCAGGTTTTCTTTCAAAACAGAGTAGTGGTCAATGGCCTTTTTTATATTGGCAATAAGTTCATCATTTTTAAAAGGCTTTGACAGATAATTGAAGGCGCCGGCCTGCATGGCGGCAACCGCCTTTTCAACTTCACCGTAGGCGGTGATCATGATTACAGGAAGATCGGGATTAAGTAATTTTACATTTTCGAGAAGCTCCATGCCATTTAAAACCGGCATCTGCATATCGGTTATGACGAGATCGAGATCCGTTGTGCGCACAACTTCCAGTGCCTTTTCTCCGTTTTCCGCAGAATAGACTTCAAAGCCTTCGTCGCGAAGAAGTTCAGTAAGAATTATCAGATAATTGGGCTCATCATCAACGACGAGAATTGTGTCCATAAAAACCTCTGTTCAGCCTCTTTAAGAGTTCGTTCTCAACTCGGGGAGTTGGTGTTTGAGTGTTGCAAGCAGGTCATAGGGTACCTGCTGTTTTTTGTTGTTGCCACCCAGGCGGGTGCCGTTTCGGATGGTGCCATGATAATCACTGCCTCCGGTTATAAAGAGTCCTTTCTGCTGGCTGAGGGCAATCAGTTTTTTGCGGACTGAAACCGAATGAATCGGGTAATAGGCCTCAACACCCTGCAGGCCGAGCTCTATGAGGGCATCCAGAATGGAAGGCAGTAAAGTCATGGACCGATCAAGGGTCAGGGGGTGGGCCAAAACGGCAATTCCACCGGCGGATCGAATCATGGAAATAGCATCCTCAGCCATAAGCTTTTGGCGCGACGCATAGGCAAGGCCGTCTTTTCTCAGATATTTGGCAAAGGCTTCATCCATGGTCTTAACAATTTTTTTCTCGACAAGGAGACTGGCTATATGGGGACGACCGGCTTGTCCTGTTGGAGAAAATTTTGCCAGGTCGTCATGCGTTACCTGGAGCCCAAGGGTGTTTAATTTTTTCAATATGGCGAGATTTCTTTCATTTCGCGCTTGCTGGACTTTTTGTAATTTTTCAGAAAGACTCTGGTCATCATGTGAAAAACCATATCCAAGTATATGCATGGGAGTCTCTGCGTGATAGGCGCTCAGCTCAACTCCGGAAATAACTTCGATACCATTCATTCTTCCTGCTTCAAAAGCCTCGGCAACACCTTCAATCGTGTCATGGTCAGTTATGGCGATAGCTTTAATTTCTTCAAGCACTGCCTCGCCGACAAGTTGAGTCGGACTCATGGTCCCGTCAGAGAAGCTCGAATGAAGGTGAAGGTCAATATATTCCATTTTCAAATCCTACTCTGAAGGTCTTTGCTATGCAAGTTTAATGAGGGTGAATCGACTATTCAACATCATGCTTGTTTTTTTTGTTTGAGCTTAGGGGTATTGTCTTGCTATGATGAGAAAGAGTAACAGTTGAAGTGGATTAGCGGCAGGTCCTTTTCCTGTCAGCTTTCAGAAAATACATGACACCAGCTTATTTATCCATGCAGGTTTCCGTTCAGCTTTTCAGTTGAAAAAGGATGGATTGGTTCTTTAGAATTTTGAGGGGGAAGTATGGCCCAGATAGATGCCTTTTTTAAATTAATGAATGATCAGGGAGCTTCTGATCTTCATCTTGTAGCAGGGCAGCAACCCATATTGCGTATCAGGGGCGATATGGAGAGAGTTAAATATAAGGTGCTGGATAATGATTCTTTAAAAGCAATGCTTTACGAGATTGTCAGCGAGGATAAGGCAAAGCATTTTGAGGAAACAGGGGATGTGGATTTTGGTTATGAGATTCCCGGTCTTGCCCGATATCGTGGTAACCTTTTTCAACAAAAGTATGGGATAGGTGCTGTTTTTCGTGAAATTCCAAGCGAGATCCTCACCTGTGAGCAGTTGAAGCTGCCTGGGGTTATAAAAAAACTGGCATCCTTGCCAAAGGGGATGGTGCTTGTTACGGGCCCCACGGGTAGTGGTAAGTCAACAACCCTGGCTGCCATTGTTGACGAAGTGAATAAGACAAGGGCTGATCATATTCTTACCATTGAAGATCCAATAGAATTTGTCCATAAGAGCCAGAAGTGTATCGTTAATCACAGGGAGGTCGGACTCCATACCGAAAGTTTTACAGCCGCCCTGCGTGGCGCGCTTCGTGAAGATCCCGATATTATCCTCGTTGGTGAGATGCGTGACCTGGAAACTATTGCCCTTGCCATGGAAGCAGCCATGACAGGTCATCTTGTTTTTGGAACACTCCATACTCTGAACGCTGCCAAAACAGTGGACAGGATTATTGAAATATTCCCGTCAAGCCAGCAGGCCCAGGTGCGTTCCACTCTGGCTGATGCCTTGAAGGCTGTCGTTTCCCAGACTCTGTTTAAGCGTGTGGATGTCAAAGGAAGGTGTGCTGCCCTGGAAATTCTTATTTGTACCCCGGCAGTTCGAAACCTTATTCGTGAAGGCAAGACGTATCAGATCCCCTCAGCTATGCAGACTGGTAAACGGTACGGAATGCAGACCCTTGACGATGCAATCCTGGAGCATCTTCAGAATGGCTGGATTTCTCCAGATGCCGCCTACTCAAACTGCATTGAAAAGGGGAAATTTGTGCAGTTCCTCAGTAAACCGCCTTCGGATTTTACTGATGTATAGTGGTTTCTGACTCCACTGTTCCATTTTCCACCCGAAAGGATACTGTTCCATGTTCTGCTGTATTGAATATGCGGTATCCTTTTTTTCTGCATCTTTCCAGGATCTCGGGGCTGGGGAAACTGTTTTTTGCGTGCTTGCCGGCTGATATGACAACCACACACGGTTTGACCGCGGCAAGGAATTTTTCGCTGCTGGATGAGTTGCTGCCATGATGCGATAAGAGAAGAACTTCCGCCTTGATATCTTCTTTGCTGTTTACCAGTTCTTTTTCGGAAAATTCACTGATGTCTCCTGTGAAAACAAAGTTTGTCCCCTGGGTTGAGAGTTTGATCACCAGGCTCTTGTCATTCGGACTGGGTGTGTCTCTCGTCAGGTGAAGCGCTGCGGTATTTATGATCTGTGATCGATCATTTTTAAAAAGTATTTCCCCTTCGCTCGGAACATCTATTTTTATGCCCTGCTGTTCAGCCAGTGCAAGAAGTTCGGTATATTTTTTGTTCTTTCGGATATCTCCGTTAATCCACAGTTTTTCAGGGTGAAATCTCTCCAGAATAAAAGCAAGTCCGTTAAAATGATCGGCATCCGGATGGCTTATGATAACAGAATCAATACGCCGTATTCCCTTGCTCCATAAAAAGGGAGCTATCACTCCTTCCCCAACATTGAAGCGCGGAGAATAGGCGCCCCCGCCGTCGATAATTGTCCGGTAGCCTCCGGCCAGTTCAACAACAGCCCCATTGCCCTGTCCTACATCAAGAAAGGAAATCGTGTCGGAATGACTGTGATTTATCCTGTAAGATCGGTAGGCCGGAATAAGGAGCAAAAAGATGAGACTGAAAACAGCTGCAATTTGGAATCTCCTTTTCTTAATCCCGCATAACAGGCTGAAAAGAAAAATATAGTAAAGACTTATTTCCAGAATGGTTGGAGTGGGCAGCCAGACAGAGCAAAATGAAAAGCCTGCTATCCAGTCGGTAAACATGCGGGCAAGGATAATTCCCTGTGCGCCGAGCTGGAGGATGAAGTCGGCCGTCCCGGGCGCAATAAATATGAATGGAGCGCTGATGAGGCCAAGGGTTAAAGACCAGAGGCAGAGAAGGGGTTCGGTTACCAGGGTGGAAAAGGCGGAGACCGTGGAAAACCTGTTAAAGTAAAAGAGCAGAAGGGGAAGAGTGCCCGCCTGGGCTGCAAGGGAAAGAAGAAAACCATTCTTGACTGCAAAGAGAAATTTTGTGGCACTTCGTTGCAGGCTGTTCCCCGGTTCCTTTGTTGTTATTGTAAGCAAGGTGATTTGAGGAAGAACAGCTGCAATTGTTATAACCGCTGCAAAGGAAAGCTGGAAGGAGGCTGTGAAAAGGCTTTCAGGCTGCAAAAGCAGGATGAGAAGTGCCGCGAGGGCAATATTGGTCGGTATGTGCCACTGTCTGTCAAAAAGGATAGCCAGCAGAAAAACCAGAGTCATGATGAGGGAGCGGACAACAGGAGTTTGAAAGCCTGCGATGAGGGCGTAACCGGTTAGCAGAGGAATAGAGACAAGGGCTGCAAGTTTCCAGGCCGGAGTGTGAAGGAGGAGCCATGATGAGCGTCTAGTCAGCCAGTTAGTCGCCGTGCCTATTCCAAAGGCAATGAGTCCCATATGAAGTCCTGAAATAGCAAGGAGGTGCAGAATGCCGGCAGCTTTAAAATTTTCAAGCGTATCTGAAGGTATACCGGCTCTGTCTCCTGTAAGGATTGCTTTGTAAAGTCCACTTGTCCCTGCCGGAAGATGATTGTCGAGGAAAATGTTGATGTTATTGCGCGCCTGCTCCGGCAGGTAGCGAATCTTTGTGGAAAAATCAGTTTTTTCGAGAGCAAGAATATGTGCAGGGGATTTTATCCAGCCGGTTACCCAGATGGATTTATGGGCAAGAAAGTTCTTGTAGTTGAAACTTCCGGGTGAATTGTAGCCGGTCGGCCTTGATACCGTTGCTCTGACCATCAGTCGATCGCCGGGAGTGAGAGTCTGGGATGGTGTGCCCCTGATGGTGAGTTCAATTTTTCCGTGGACAGGGCGTATGTTGTATTCCTGTTCTGCAATGGTGGTTTCAGGCAAGGTTACAACGGATGGGGGAGTGAGGAGCGTGTCGGCCTGCATCAGCAGTTTGGTTCTATCCGCTCGTTTTTCTGGACTTTTCAGCAATACTCCTGTGAGAGTTGCTTCCTGTTTTTCTGTGAAAATGGTGTAAAGGCTGCTTTCTCCTTCAGGCGGACGCAGGTGAATTTTTCCGTGCAGGAAACCGCAGAAAAGGAGGAAGAGGAATAATGTGGGAAGTGTGAGAGGGGATTTTTTGCTCCAGAAAAAGAAGGTGCAGGCGCCAAGACTGAAAAGAAAGGAAAAGACTAATGGGAAAGAGAGTGAAATGGCTGGCGAGCAGGCTATGCCTGCGCTAAAGGCAATCACTGCCTGAATGAGAAGATATGGTGTTTGTCGGAGTGGTCGGGGAGTCTTTCCGGCAAAGAAAGCGCTCCCCGCTGTATCAGGCGGGGAGCTGGGGCGATCTGTTGTGTTTCTGGTTCGTTTCTGCAGAATTTCCTGATGGCTCAGAAGGTATCAATCGAGAAAGAATTTTAATTTTTCCCGCCTGCTTGAGTGGCGCAAACGATTCAGGGCCTTTTTCTCAATCTGGCGAATACGTTCGCGGGAGACATTAAACCGTTTACCTATTTCCTCCAGAGTGTACTCGGCATCTTCGCCAATGCCAAACCGAAGGCGTATAATTTTTTCTTCTCGTGGGCTCAGTGTGGCAAGTATTGTTGTTACCCTGTCGGCAAGTTCGTAGTTTTTTACTGCCTCGTAAGGTGATACTGATTCCTGGTTCTCCAGGAAATCACCAAGGGTACTGTCGTCGTCACCAACAGGAGTCTCCAGTGAAATCGGTTCCCTGGATGCTTCGAGGATGGCGAGTATTTTATCCATGGGAAGCCCGGTTTTCTCAGATATCTCAATAGGAGTTGGTTCCCGTCCGAGTTCCTTGAGAAGAGAATAAAACGCTTTGAAAAACTGGCTTCGCAGTTCAAGAAAATGTACCGGCAGGCGTATGGTACGTGTTTTGTCCAGAATGGCTCTGGTTATTGCCTGCCTGATCCACCAGCTTGCATAGGTGCTGAATTTGTTGCCTTTTTTGTAGTCAAAACGAAATACGGCCCGCATGAGGCCCAGGTTACCTTCCTGGATGAGATCGGCCAGGCTCAAGCCCTGGTGCATATAACGTTTGGCAATACTGACAACAAGCCTCAGGTTTGCCTTGATCATGGCATCTTTGGCTGTTTCAATGGATCGGGTATAAAGCTTCACCCTGTGATGTGCTTCTTGAAGAACTGTGATTTCTCTATATTTAGCGGCAGCAGCACGAACCTGTCTGCGCATGTAGTTCAGGTGCTGTTTCTTTGGTTTGAGGGTTGGGTCGCGTTTTTCCCAAAGAGCGATACGTTCGACAAGAAGTTTGATTTCGGGCATACCCGAGTCGTCGGCGTGAATCGTTTTTATTATGGCATCAAAGCCTTCTCTGATGATTTTTGAGTACTTTTCTTCTTCTTCAGGGGTGAGAAGGTCAAAGCGTCCCATTTCCCTCAGGTAGGTTGTGGTGGTTTCTTCAACCTCCTGGGGTTCTTCCTTCTGGGGAGCGGATTTTGCTCCACTCTTCTGATCGTCATCCGAGTCATCAGTTGCCTGCCAGTCATTCTTCCCTGATTTTTTTACTTTAGCTGCGTCTTCAGGGTTGACGACATCAATGTTTTTCTGGACAAGAAAATCCAAGATATTGTCTATGTAACTGACGTCTTTATCTTCCGGAATCAGGTCATTGAGGACGTCAATGCTTATACATCCTGTTTCCTTCCCGGCTTTCAGAATTCTGTCTTTAATGTCGGCAGGCACTGACAATTCTCCCGAATAATAGGTCTTCTAGTGAGTCTGCAACCCATGCGAAAGGGTAATGTTAATGGGGGCGCTGAGCTGAGTGCGAAAACCACCTATTTTATAATGTCTGTAAATATTTTGCAATAAAAAAATACAGATTTGGTGTCTTGACTTTAATCTTTAGGTGTTCCATAATTTTCTGACCGGAAACGAATAAAAAAGTTCTCCTTATTTTCCGGTCTTCTTTGGGGGAGGGTGCAGCAAAAAAACAAGAGGCTGTGTGCGTTGACTTTTCCTCCACGTCTGAGAGGTAAATGTCAAAGTTATTCTATCAAAACATAAAATCATATTACAAGTGAGAAAAATGTTACTGCAAAGATCGTGTGGAATTCTTGTTCATATTACATCTCTCCCTGGTCCATATGGTGTTGGAGATTTGGACTCCGCCTGTTATTTTCTGGATTTTTTAGAAAAGGCAGGGCAGTCCTCCTGGCAGTTTTTGCCAACGGTTCCCGGGGTTGATGTCTTTGGCAATTCTCCTTACATGGGGCTTTCAGCTTTTGCAGGTAATCCACTGCTTATCAGTCCGGACCTGCTTTACGAAAAGGGGTTGCTGGAAAAAAGGGATCTGGTTCCTGCTCAACCCTTCTCTGAATACACGGTTGATTTTAATGCTGTGACTCATTTTAAAGAAAGCCTTTTCTTAAAAGCCTTCCGTCAATTCGAGGTGTATGGTCACTTTTTTGATGATTATGATCTTTTTTGTAAGAATCAGGCATGGCTGGATGACTATGCACTGTTCATGAGCCTCAGAGAAAAATATGAATTGCAGCCCTGGTATAAGTGGCCCAGAAAAATTGCGGTCCATGATGCCAAAAGTCTTGCCAAGGCGTCAGGCGAGCTTGAAGACCGTATAAAGTATCACAAGTTTGTTCAGTATATTTTTTTCGAGCAGTGGCGGAGGATGCGTCAGGCGGCCAAAAAAAACGAAATAAGCCTCATCGGGGATATTCCGATTTACGTAGGGTATGACAGTGCCGACGTCTGGGCGAATCAAGGCTGCTTTGATCTTGATAAGCGTACTTTAAAACCGAAAAATGTGGCAGGGGTGCCGCCTGATTATTTCAGTGATACGGGGCAGCGCTGGGGGAATCCGCTCTATAAGTGGAAAGTTGCGGCAAAACCAAATGAGCCTCTCTATCAATGGTGGGGACAGCGCTTTGTTCATATCGGTGAAATGGTGGATGTTGTGCGGATTGACCATTTCCGTGGTTTTGCCTCCTACTGGCAGGTGCCGGAAAAAGAAGAAACCGCCATACATGGTAAATGGGTCAAGGGGCCGGGTGCATTTTTCTTTAAGAGGCTGGAAAAAAAGACCAGAGGGCTCGACATCATTGCGGAAGATTTGGGAGTCATTACTCCTGATGTTATCAAATTGCGGGATTCACTCGGTTTCCCTGGTATGAAAATACTTCAGTTTGCATTTGATTCTGACAACAAAAACACCTATCTGCCCCATAATTTTGATGATACTAATGCTGTTGTCTATACAGGAACCCATGATAATGATACCACGGTAGGTTGGTATTATGATGACTCTGTTCCTCAGAGGGCTAAGGAGCGGGCCAGAAGATATGCAAACTCTGATGGGCAGATGATACACCGTGATTTTATTCGTATGGCTTATTCTTCAGTGGCAAATCTTGCTGTCGTCCCTTTGCAGGATGTGCTTGGGTTTGGCAGTGACTGCCGGATGAATCGGCCCAGCATTCCGGATGGCAACTGGATATGGCGTTGCGCTTCCCGCTTTCTCTCTGATGAGATCTGCCATTATTTGCGGGATGAGGCTCGGTTTTATGGCAGAGAAAAGGATGTTTTGAAAAAAGGAGAAAGTGATGCTCAAAGTATTGGCTTTTAACGGTTCGCCACGGAGGAAGGGGAATACGGAAGTTTTACTTGCTGCCGTGGAAAAGGGCATTTTGTCTGCCGGAGGTGAAATGGAGATTGTGAGACTGGCTGATTTGGATATTTCTCCATGTATAAGCTGCGGTGGCTGTGACAAAACAGGGGTCTGCGTCGTTGAGGACGGAATGACCGCATTATATGAAAAGATTGATGGCTCCAGGAGGATCATCCTTGCTTCGCCTATCTATTTTTATAGTATTACGGCCCAGGCAAAGGCATTTGTTGACAGGAGCCAGGCAATGTGGAGCAAGAAGTATCTTCTTAAAAAAAAGGGGGAATGGCAGGAAGACCCTGATCGGCTTGGGTATTTTGTGTCCGTGGCTGCTACCAGAGGGGAAAAAATTTTTGAAGGAGCGGAATTGACTGCCAGGTATTTTTATGACGCTATTGGTTTTCATTACTGCAATTCTTTGCTGGTAAAGGGGATTGATAAACGGGGTGAGATGGCTGCAGCCGAAGAAAAGATCAAAGCAGGGGAGGAGTTCGGCCGGAAAATAGCGGCGGGAGACTGTTAAGAAATGTCGGAGTGGGTGAAATACTCCTTGATGGGGGAAATGACCCGTTGATGTGTGGGGTGTGGCAAATGACCCATGTGGTTTTCCCCTTTTTTGGACAAAGTAAATTTTTTTTATTCGTGGTTAACTTGCTGAAAAGATGAAGGATGTAAAAAATGTTGAGGTTAAAGAAAGCTGTTGGATTGGAAATTGCTATTTAGTATCCTGAAAATTGCACATATAAATTTTTAGTATCGATGATTGCGAATAAAAAAAGGTCAGAGAGACCCCCATCTCTCTGACCTTGCTCCGAAAAAGGAGTAAAAAATGAATGCTTCTTCAATTATATTTACCTTAAGTCTACTTTGTCAAGTATTTATATTTATCTTTTTTATACTTCGGCATGGATAAAAAGACATGTAGATAAAAAAAGTGTGCAATTAAAAAAAGCAAGGCTATTTGCCTTGCTTTTTTTTTACCTGAAATTCTTTCTGGTTAGCTGTTTTGGGAGATTGGGCAATCTGAAATGGTTTTTTGTGTCGCGATATAGTTCTTGACAAAGCTTTCTTTTTCTTTTAGTTAAACGCCACAAACCGTTAAGGCCCCATCGTCTAGCGGTTAGGACGTCGGCCTCTCACGCCGAAAGCAGGGGTTCGATTCCCCTTGGGGTCACCAATGTGAGAATGTAAAGGAGCTTGCCTTATGATAGGTCTGCTCCTTTTTTTTATGTCATATCGGTGAAAAGCTGCTTTTTCATTTTTAGTACCCCAAGAACCAGCCAGCCAGTCATAACCTTCAAAAAATCAATAAATACGCCGCTGATCACCTTTCCTATGAGCAATTGTTGACAAAAATATCTTAACCTGCATATAACAATCAAAAGAGGTTGTTGGTTTTTCTGTTGCAGTAATAAAAAACAGGGGTGACCAGTTATGGAGCTTTTTAAAATTATCTGTGCAATAATACTTCCACCTTTGGGAGTATTCCTTCAGGTTGGAATCGGGAAACATTTCTGGATTAATATTATTCTCACCTTACTAGGCTATGTCCCCGGCATTGTCCATGCCGTATGGGTGGTTGCAAAAAAGAAGTAATCATGTACTGTAATGTGCATTGCCCCAGCGCTCTTTTGTTGTGCGGCTATTATGATTTTTTTGTTTTATTTCAGTGGAATGGCATTATTTGATGAATCAATGAAAAAAGTGGTAAAAATGAAAAGAATAAGCGTACTCATCTGGTTGTTTGCAGGTTTGGTTTTAATTTCATGTTCCGTGCCTGTAAAATTCGGTCAACCTCTTGCTATGGATAAGATTCAGGGAATTTCAAAAGGGCTCAGCTCTCAAGATGTTGAGACGCTGCTGGGAGAACCTCTGACTGTTGGTCGAAACAAGGAGGGGCAAGAGACCTGGAGCTGGTATTACCTGCAGGCCGATTTGCCTGCCAAGCCCGGAAAAGACCCGGTGGTTCAGCGACTAACAATCAGTTTTGACCAAGGACAGGTTGTCTCCACTGAGTATGATATGTCTAAGACCGGCAAATAACATATTCACAGTCTATATATTCACTGGTTTTTTGGATGAATCTTTTTTCCATTCGGCCTCTCATGCTGAAGGCATAAATCCTGATTTTTTAATTCACTTGCTCTGTGGTGGAAGAAAAAATGAAAGTAGATTACAGAAATCAAGCGCTGAAGATCTTGCCGTGGGTCTGTGCCAAGTGCGGTCGTGAGTTTGCCGGTAAAAAACTGCGTGAGCTGACGGTTCATCACAAAGATCATAATTATATGAATAATCCACCGGACGGCAGCAACTGGGAGCTGTTGTGCATCTATTGTCACGATAACGAGCACTCCCGATCTCTGGAAGCTGAATGGCAGAACACTCAAGTTTCTGATATTGAAAAAGGCCCGACAGCAACCCATAGTCCCTTTTCAGATCTCAAAAAAATGTTGGGCGGGACCGGCGATCACAATAAAAAAAAATGAAGAGGAATGATTTCAATACATTGATTCAAAATCTGTTTGACAATGACTCAGGCCTGGCAAATCCGGCGGGAATTTTTTGTTTTATGAGCCTGACTTTTTGTTGAAAGAAGTATATTTGGTATTATATTTAGTTTACAATGAAAAAGAGTCGATTACCGGAGAGATCGGCGGCCTTTTTTCTTAAATAAATGAAAAAGAATAGTAGACGATATTTTGCAGCAAAATTGATTCAAAGAGGAGGTTCACAACTGAGGAGTTCTTTCCTGTGATAAGGAAAGGAAAAATGAAGAGGGGGTGCGAAATGTTATATTATCCGGAGTTGGCGGTTTATGTCTGGCTTGTTCCTGTTTTTCTGTGTCTCATCATCCCTATTATGGTGTTTATGGCGCGTTTGGTATCTGATTTGACGACATTTGGCATGGCGTATTTCAGAAAAAGCTCCACGGTTCCCTTGGGAGTGAGAGTTGTAGGCGGAGAGAGCAGCCTGGAAAAAAGAAGCCACCCGAGATACTGTGTGCCCGGGATTATGGCGGATGTTTCAGACGGGACTCATTCATGCACCGGGCTGGTTTGCAACATTTCCAGGATTGGCATTGGTTTGATGGAGCTTCCTGAAAAAATTATGCATGAGGCGGACAGATTTTCAGTTATTATTAAAAAACAGGGCAGCCATTATCCCATGTATTTGAACCCTCAATGGGTGGATAATACTGGACCAAACCTCAAAATTGGCGGTTTGATTGAGCATGTCCCGGCAGACTGGGAAGATTTTGTTACACGTGGTCTGACTGCCAGGTGATTTTTAAAAGAATATTAAGGTTTTTTTTATGTTGGAGTTTGCTTTTCAGAAGGCAGGCTCCTTTTTTTTGTGAGTGAGCGGCGGAGGATTCAATGTTTTGAAAAAAGTTATGACTTCAAGTACCGTTAAATAAAGAGAAACATTTTTTTTTAATTATGCCCCCTTTCACCCAGGGAGAAAAATGTGGTTGTTATCCTCAAGATAGTTGCATTCCTCATATGGGTTAACTTCCTGCCTCCTCTTGCCAGTGTGATTTTGGGAAATCGCTTTACCGCGGCAGTTGACGGTGGACTGCTGTTTTTTGACAAACGCCCTCTGCTCGGCAGCAACAAAACAATTCGCGGAATTATTGTCAGCATAGTCGGGGCAACGGCATCCTCACCTCTCTTTGGTCTGCCTTGGGCTTATTCAGCCATAGCCGCCATATTGGCAATGACCGGCGATCTGATATCAAGTTTTTTCAAACGTCGTTTCAATATTTCCAAAGGCAGCACGGTGCCCGTGCTGGATCAATCTTTTGAGTCATTTTTACCAGCGCTCTATCTGGGGCATGTTCTTAAGCTGTCCCAAGTACACATACTTCTTGTAGTTTGCTGCTTCGTGCCTGTTTCTTATTACGGTTCGCGTTTCTGGAATTATGTTATTTATCGTCCCTCTGTTAAAAATTATCCCCGTTTGATTCGTTCAACGGTTCGATTTCGTGAATGGCGGGCCTGTCACACTCCACTGGCCCGCTGGCAGACGTTGCTTAATCTGACCAGTTTTCTGTCTGATCAGGTTTTTCTGACCTGGTTTTTCAAACTGACCGGATTGTACGAGGAGGGTGTAAAAAATACGCTAGATATCAAAGTTGAACATGAAACCTTCTGGTTTCCCGATCTGCCGGACAATTTCGACGGATTTCGCGTTCTTCTGCTTACGGATCTTCATCTGGACGGGCTTCCGGAGCTTACTCTTGAAATCGCCAAAAGGATTCAAACCATTGATGTCGACCTCTGCCTCGTTGGCGGCGATATCCGTATGCAGACCTATGGCCCTATAGCACCCAGCCTTCGGCATCTTCGTTGTCTTGTGCCGCACGTGAATGCCCGCCACGGTACACTTGGCGTACTTGGAAACCATGACTGCATAGAAATGGCACCGGATCTGGAGGAAGCAGGGCTGGTGATGCTTATTAATGATTCGTGGGAGATTGAAAGGAACGGGCAGAAAATCTGGGTGGTGGGTGTTGACGACCCCCACTACTACAAGATGAATGATGCCCGGATGGGCTACCGGAATGTCCCTGAAAAAGGCTTCTCGCTCTTCCTGGCCCATTCGCCTGAAGCATATAAGCAGGCTGCAGATTTTCGGGCAAAACTCTATCTTTGCGGACACACCCATGGTGGACAGATTTGTCTGCCCGGAGCAAAACCGCTTTTAACCAACAGCAGGGCACCCCGCCATACTGCGGCAGGCCGATGGCAGTTCCGGGGAATGACTGGCTACACAAGCCGTGGGGCAGGAGCATCCAGCGTTCCTCTCCGTTTCAACTGTCCGGGTGAAATAAGCGTTCTGACCCTGCGGAAAGGAATCGACGAGAATTCAGTTTCCTCTCATGTCGGCTAAGGCGTTTGTCTTTCCGGTATTTGTTGAGTCAGCTGAAGATAAGTGGTGATGATCACGATCAGGTAAAAATATCCTGAAGCGTCTTGACAAGCCTGGTGAAGGTATAGGGTTTGCCGAGACACCCTTTGAAACCGTATTGGCTGAAATTTGCCATGACCGGATCGTTTGAATAACCGCTTGAGGCAATTACCCGGGTGTCCGGGTCTATTCGCAGCAGTTCTTCAACTGCTTCTTTGCCGCCCATGCCTCCGGGGATAGTTAGGTCCATAATGACAGCGTCAAACGGCTGAGCTCTTTCAAGGGCGTGGCGATACTGATTTATGGCCTCACAGCCGTCGTGGGCCAGAGCAACATCGCAGCCTATTTCCTGGAGCATGAATGAAGCCACATCCCTGATATCCTTTTCATCATCCATAATCAGTATTTTTTTATTCATTTTCTCCAGCTTTTCCGGTGATGATGATTTTTTACATTTTTGCTTTTTGGTCGCTGCCGGCAGGTAGATGTGGAAAGTCGTGCCGGTTCCGGATTCGGATTCCACTGAGATATGTCCGTTGTGATTCTTGACAATGGAATAACAGGTCGCAAGCCCCAGTCCGCTTCCTTGTTGTTTTGTTGTAAAATAGGGATCAAAAATTTTTGAGATGTGTTCAACTGAGACACCGCATCCCTGATCACCTACTGAAATAAGGATATAGTGTCCTTCCTGTAAGGGCAGATTGCAATCTGGCGAAGTGAGGAAATTGTTTGCGGTTATTGTGATCTGGCCGCCTTCAGGCATGGCCTGGGTGGCATTGAGCAAAAGATTCTGAAATACCTGGCTGATCTGACCTTCGTCGACTTCGGCACTCCAGAGGTCGTCCGGCAGGAGAAAACGGCAGGCGATGTTGGAACCGTGCAGAAGGAAATCGGTGGTCTCCTTGATAATGCAGGGAAGGTCAACGCTCTTCCGTACAGGCATTCCCCCTTTGGAAAAGGTGAGCAATTGCTGGGTGAGGTCTTGGGCACGGCAAGATGCTTTTTTTGCGTTTGTCAAATATCTATGGAGCTTTTTGTCTTGGTTGGCGAGTCTTCCGGCAAGGGAGATATTGCCGAGGATCCCGGTAAGTAGATTGTTGAAATCATGGGCAATGCCGCCGGCAAGGATTGCAATGGATTCAAGTTTCTGCGCCTTGAGCAGTTCCTGTTCCATCTTTTGTCGTTCCGTGAGATCGCGACCAATTGCAATGATAAGGGGTTGGGCGTCAAGAGGATTTTGTACCAGAGCTGCGGAATATTCGAAAGGAATTTGCTGGCGGTCCTTGGATATAAGTGATAACTCCACAGATGCTTTTCCATGTCGTTTTAATAAGTCAATAACCGCAGCGGCTTTATTCTTTTCTTCTGCAGAATAATAAAAATCAGGTGCCTTGTTTGAGGCGATTTCCTGATCCGTGTAACCACTTATTTTGTTGAATATCTTATTCCAGCGCCTGGCACGTCCGGTATCAGCTTCAAAAACAAAAAAGGTGTCGCTGAGGGCGTTTATCAAGGTTTCCATGAAGTTTTGCTCGGCCTTTAGGGTTGATTCCGCCTCCTGAAGCTGTTTGAAAAGCTGGGCATTGAGAATTGCCGATCCGACATGGGCGCCAATTGCCGCAATCAGGGAAATTTCCTGCTCGCGTAAAATCTCCGGCTTACGGGTCAGGATGTTCATGACGCCGATGATTTCATCACCCGCATAAAGGGGGACCCCGATAAAGGAATTGAACTTTTCATTTGCCACTATTTGGCGTGCTATGCGTGGATCATGGGATGAGTCTTCCTGTATGTATATCGGTTCCCCTGTCTGGGCGATAATACCCGTCAGCCCCTCGCCATGCCTGATATTTTTGTTGCGAAAATCGGCCACGAACTCCTCAGACAGGCCAAGAGAGGCACCCCATTTGAAAAGTCTTGATTTCGGATCCTTGAGAAATATCATGCCAACAGAAGCGCCTGCCGCCTCTGTCGTTCCTTTAAGGATTCTTTGCAGCACGACATCCAGATTGGGCGAGGAGGTGGCGAGCAGTCCGAGTTCCTTGACGGCTTTCAGTCTCTTTTGGGACAACAGCAGTTCTTCTTCTTTTTGATCTGTCGTTTGTTGCTGAGATTTTTCATGGGGAAGTTGATCATTCATAGGCATACATTTCCTGGCAACAAAAAAGGTTTTCCGGCAGATTTAATTTCTTTTTCAAGTCTCATGAACATGTTTTAAGGGTCTGCGATTTATTCTGTAGCTTAATTTATTTACTGATTCTCATGACAGACATGGGAAAGGTCGAAGTAAAAAATATACGGCTTAGACATTATTAGTGACCTGCATTAAGGCAATCAGCAAAATCAAGAAAAACGCACACTGTTTTGAACAGGAGAAAAAAGCTCCAAAGCAATAAGGCTGTCAGTATCCCACGGCGAACCCACAGTTTAAAAGAGGCTCGACGGTTTTCAACTTGTTCCTTGATAATCTGCCGGTCCATTGCTTCCAGCTTCTTCGCCTCAGCTTCCCTGATCAGGCTTTCCATTTGAAAAGAATAACCGGAAGAGTTCTGGCTTGCCAGTTTTGCCATGGTCTCGTCAAGAGACAGATCCAGTATGCGATAAACAAATTCTTCTATGACCTGATAACTTGTTGATTTCAGAGTCATGAATCTCAAACCTAAGCCTATTTGGCGGTCATTGCGCCTGACTTCACGTACTACTTCCGCTCCAACGCTGATAGGGGGGAGATGTTTGAGATTAGGGAGGTTAAACGTTAATTTTAATGGAGATCCAGGTTCGATTGATTCCTGGGTCCGGAGCAACATGCCGGTGGAGCTGATGTTCTGGGAGGTGTCCTCGTACCATTGACTGCTGCCGGCAATGCTCCATTTTATTTTTGTTCCCATGGGAGCCCGATGTGCTCCGCGCAATTCATTGGCTTCAGTCATGTGTTTAGGGGTGTCCTCTTTGTCAATCACAGCTGATATGATTTTTTTTATAGATGAATAATGATTTCTGGAAAAATTGGAGAAATTATCATTAAATAGCAAGAGCTACTCTAAGGTAATACAAAACAGCTCGACTTCCAAAGCGGCACTTTGTCGCACCATGTGGTAAATTGGGAAAAAAATTTTTTCTCTCCATTTAAACTGGGCGATGGTGAAGGTTTTTGGGCCAAAACACGAAGTGTTTTGGTGTGTTAACTTTTTGAAAACACATGAAATGTTGTTGGCGTATTGTTTTCTGGAAAGATATCTGCCTCGAAAACCATGGATGGTTTTTTTTGAGTAATCGTGTGAAAAAAGTCACTTTATCTTTCTCATGGAGTATTGAACTCCTTTCAATCATCCACTTTCCTTATGGTGGACTGCTTGAAAATAGTTGCATGAGAGTGATTAAAGAAGTAGGTTGCGAGGTTGTTTTAGGCTACTCTTTTTGGCGGTTTCGTAAAAGTCGCTCAAGTCCCGCTGCCGCATGTGAAATTTGTTAAGGAAACGTCGGCGGGTGGACTGCTTCCGAGCTTTGGGACTCCGTCATAATTTCAATTTGTTGATTTTATTTAGGGGATAAAAATGTCGAATTATCTTTTTACATCTGAATCAGTTTCTGAAGGGCATCCCGATAAGGTTGCCGATCAGATTTCTGATGCCGTTCTTGATGCAATCCTGACACAGGATAAGAATTCTCGTGTTGCCTGTGAAACTATGGTGAATACCGGTATGGCCATTGTTTCAGGAGAAATAACAACAACCGCCTGGGTTGATATTCCCCAGATCGTAAGGGATACAATAAAGGAAATCGGCTATAATTCCTCAGAAATGGGTTTTGACTTCCAGTCATGTGCGGTTCTGACAAGTATAGATAAGCAGTCTGCTGATATCGCCGTGGGGGTAAATGAAGGCAGCGGACTTGATCTTGATCAGGGGGCGGGCGACCAGGGACTGATGTTTGGTTATGCCTGCAATGAAACCAAGGTGTTGATGCCCATGCCCATTACCTATGCGCACAGGTTAACAAAACGCCAGGCCGAGGTACGGAAAACAGGTCGTCTTCCCTGGTTGCGTCCGGATGCCAAAAGCCAGGTTACCATTGAATACGAGGATAATTTCCCCAAGAGAATTGAGGCTGTTGTTCTTTCCACCCAGCATGATGCCATCGTTGATTACGAGGATCTGAAAGAGGGGGTTATGGAGGAAATCATTAAACCGGTGCTGCCGGAAGTAATGATTGATTCCAAGACAAAGTTTTTCATTAACCCCACGGGGCGCTTTGTAATCGGTGGTCCTGTCGGCGACTGTGGTGTTACTGGTCGAAAAATCATAGTTGATACCTATGGCGGCATGGGGTCCCATGGCGGCGGTGCTTTCTCGGGTAAAGATCCATCCAAGGTTGACCGCTCATCTTCCTATATGGGGCGCTATGTGGCAAAAAATCTTGTTGCGGCCGGGCTTGCCGATAAGCTGGAAATTCAGGTAGCCTATGCAATCGGTATCTCGAAACCCTTGTCTATAAATATAAATACCTTTGGTACCGGCAAAATCAGTGAGCAAAGGATAAAGGAGCTGGTTGTCGAGCATTTTGATTTACGGCCCAAAGCGATCATCCAGCAGCTGGATCTTTTACGTCCAATTTATCACAAGACCGCATCGTATGGCCATTTTGGCAGGGAACGTGCCGAGTTTACCTGGGAAAAGGTCGATCGTGCTGAAGAGCTGCGTATTGCAGCAGGAATATAATATTTTAAGAAGAACTAAACCTCCGCATGTTTTAGATCTCTTTATAGAGGCTACTGAAAAGAGTCCAGGGGTGCTGGACCAGGAGTGACGGTTTTTTTTAATAAGGAGTTTTAAATGAGTGAATTTAGTGATTATAAAGTAGCGGATATCGGACTTGCCGAATGGGGCCGTAAAGAGGTGGCCATTGCTGAAACGGAAATGCCTGGACTGATGGCGGTCCGAGAGGAATATGCAGACCAGAAGCCCCTCAAAGGAGCTCGAATAGCAGGCTGCCTGCATATGACGATCCAGACCGCTGTTCTTATGGAAACCCTGGTTGAGCTGGGAGCTGAAGTTCGCTGGTCTTCTTGCAATATTTTTTCCACTCAGGACCATGCCGCATCGGCCATGGCAGCAGCCGAGATTCCTGTTTTTGCCTGGAAGGGCGAAACTGAAGAGGAATTCTGGTGGTGCATTGATCAGACTATCTTTGGCCCTGATGGCTGGCGGCCGAACATGATTCTTGACGACGGCGGAGATTTGACCCTGATCATGCATGAGAAATATGCCGATCTCATGAAAGACGTGAAGGGGATCAGTGAAGAGACCACCACCGGTGTGCACAGACTCAATGAAATGATGCGTGACGAGAAACTTCTGGCTCCTGCTTTTAATGTCAATGACTCTGTTACCAAATCAAAATTTGATAATCTTTATGGCTGCCGCGAATCCCTGATTGACGGTATCAAACGGGCAACAGATGTTATGATTGCCGGTAAAACAGCGGTTGTCTGCGGCTATGGCGACGTTGGTAAAGGTTGTGCCCAGGCCTTGCGCGGCATGGGAGCCACTGTTCTGGTCACGGAAATTGATCCCATATGCGCTCTGCAGGCAACCATGGAAGGCTACCGGGTCATGACAATGGAAGAGGCGGCTCCGATGGGTGAGATTTTTGTAACCTGCACAGGTAATCTCAGCGTCATTACCCGGGCTCATATGGAAGTCATGAAGGATCAGTCAATTGTCTGCAACATTGGCCATTTTGACAGTGAGATTGACATTGCCTCGATTCGTGATCTGCCATGGGAAAATATCAAGCCCCAGGTTGACCACGTTATTTTTCCTGACGGCAAACGCCTCATCGTGCTGGCGGAAGGGCGTCTTGTCAATCTTGGCTGCGCCACCGGGCACCCCAGTTTTGTCATGAGCAATTCGTTCACCAATCAGGTTATGGCCCAGATTGAACTCTGGCAGAATCCTGGAAAGTTCGAAAATAAAGTCTACTTCCTGCCGAAGCATCTCGATGAGAAGGTTGCCCGTCTCCATCTTGGTAAGATCGGCGCTCATCTGACCACCCTGTCTGCAAAACAGGCTGACTATATAGGCGTATCCGTCGATGGACCCTATAAACCAGAGTACTACCGTTATTAATTAGTGATTTAAAAATTGCTCTTCAACCACGAAGGACACGAAGAGCACGAAGATTTCGTTTTAAATTTTACTTCGTGCTCTTCGTGTCCTTCGTGGTTTACAGTTTTTGACCACAAACCTATCTAAAGATACCATGACCTCTAATCTCCCTGATTTTATCTCCTATTTTCTTGATCCCAGCCATTTCGATCATCCGGTGCAAAAGGTTGACCTCGTTCAGACCCATATTTCTTACGTGCTCCTTGCCGGTGATTTTGTCTATAAGTTTAAAAAACCTGTTGATTTCGGGTTTCTGGATTTTACGACACTGGAAAAACGATCCCATTACTGCAAGCAGGAACTTGCCTTGAACAGCCGCCTCTGCCCTGATATTTATCTTGAGGTGGTATCCGTTTGTAGAGACAATTCCGGATTTCGTTTGAATGGCCAGGGGGAGCCCCTGGAGTACGGGGTGAAAATGAAGATGATGCCCCTGGAGCGGATGATGGGAAAAGTCATCGAAAACGGTGAGCTGAACCGCGATCATATAAGGCAGATAGTTGCAACCCTGGTGCCTTTTTATGACAAGGCTGCCGGCGGAGATGCGTTGGCCGGTTTTGGTACGGCGGAGGCCGTCAGTGTCAATGTGATTGAAAATTTTGATCAGACCAGAGGATTCATCGGTAAAGGTGCTCTGTCCCAGAAACAGTTTGATGATATCAGTGCATTTTCAAAGGCATTTCTGCAAAATGAGGGGCTTTTTCTGGAGCGCAGTAAAACCAGAGTAAAAGATTGTCACGGAGATCTTTATTCCGCCAATATCTGTCTTGCTGATAAGATCTATATTTTTGACTGCATCGAATTCAACGAGAGGTTCCGCTTTTGCGATGTGGCAAGTGATATCTCCTTTCTGGCAATGGATCTCGATTTTCACGGCCTGACCAATCTTTCCGAGTTTTTTATTAGTAGTTTTGTTGAGGCAAGCGGGGATAGCGGTTTACTGGAGGTTCTGCCCTTTTATAAGTGTTACAGAGCCTATGTCCGCGGCAAGATAGGTCTTTTTACGGCCCACGCCCCGGAGGTGGATGAGGCAACCAGAGAGCAGTCCCTGGCAATGGCTGAAAAATATTTTCTTCTTGCCGAAAGATATGCCTCCTAGGCTCTATGTTTTCATGGGCCTTATTGCAAGCGGCAAAAGTACACTTGCCCAGGCCTTTGCCAAGGAGTTTTCATTTCCTTATTACAACAGTGATGTTGTTCGTAAAGAATTGGCGGGCAAGTCTCCGAGTTCCCGCCAGGGAGCAGGACTCAATCAAGGGATTTACACTCCTGAATTTTCCAGGCTGACTTACGAGGCCCTGCTTGATCATGCAAGCCGGGAGCTGGCATCAATGCGCTCCGTTGTGCTTGACGGATCGTACCAGAGCCGCAGTGAAAGACAGCGTATTATTGATTGCGCAACACGCTGTAAGGCTTTTTTTTCTTTCATACTCTGTCAGTGCGATGATGATGAAACCCGCAGACGTCTGGAGAAACGCTCCCTGGACCCAAATGCAGTTTCAGACGGCACATGGCAGATCTATCAGCGCCAGAGAGAATCATTCCACTATCCCGACGAAATTGATCCCCTGAATTTCTATTTGATTGACACTGCTAAACCTATCCCTGAACTCACAGAGGAACTCCGGCGACATTTTTCCCTGCCTCAATAAAAAATTTCTCGTTTTTCCCACATAAGCCAATAAACTTTCTCAGCCCTCAGCCCTCAGCCCTCAGCCCTCAGCCCTCAGCCCTCAGCCCTTGCAATTTAAAAAAAATCCATTATCGTTAAATTTTTCTGCTATAATTTTAAAGAGATAGCTTCAGGATCTTCTTTGAGACTCGATTTTTTTATTACGCAAAAGGTATTTTAATGTCTGTAAAGAATGTACAGAGTGAGAACGGCAGTGGTCAATTCGGTGCCAAAACCACGGGGAAAGCTGATAAAAACGGTTATTGGAAGGCTAAAAGTGAAATGGAGAAAAAGGGGAAAAAATTCTTCAGCCAGACCATTTTCTATGACTGGTGCAAGGCATGCGGCATCTGTATAGCTTTTTGCCCCCAGAATGTCTTTACACGGAGCGAGACAGGGAAGCCTCTGGTTGAAAATTCCGATGAGTGCATAGGCTGCCGGTTCTGTGAATTGCACTGTCCCGATTTTGCCATCACAATCAGCAGCCGTTACCTTGACCGCAGGAAAGACGATGAGGAGTAAAAGGTTCCCGTCATCGTGGGGCGTGCTGCAAGCCTGATAGATCGGTAAAAAATTATGAAACGTGACATGCGTCAGGAATAGGCGTGTCACGGAGGCAGTTGTGTCTGGTGGATACGAGGGCAAGGAGAATGTTGTGAACATTGAGCAGAGTGAAAATCGTCTGGTTTTACAGGGAAATGAGGCAATTGTTGAAGGTGCCCTGGCTTCCGGCTGCCGTTTTTTTGCCGGCTATCCGATAACTCCGGCATCGGAGATTGCCGAACTCATGTCCTTTAAACTTCCCGCCGTCGGAGGATCGTTTATTCAGATGGAAGATGAGATAGCCAGCATGGGGGCTATCATCGGAGCTTCGCTGGCCGGAGTCAAAAGTCTGACTGCCACAAGCGGTCCCGGTTTTTCTCTTATGCAGGAAAACCTCGGTTTTGCCTGCGTGGCTGAAGTGCCCTGCGTTGTTGTCAATGTCATGCGCGGAGGTCCGAGCACGGGTTTGCCGACTTCTCCGTCCCAGGGGGATGTCATGCAGGCCCGATGGGGCACCCATGGCGATCACCCAATCATCGTGCTGGCTGTTTCTTCGGTTCGGGACTGCTTTGAAATTACGGTTCATGCCTTTAATTTGTCCGAGAAATACAGGGTGCCGGTTATTCTGCTTTCAGACGAAGTCGTGGCCCATACCAGGGAAGATATTATTTTGCCTGAGCTTAAAAATTTAGAGGTGGTGGAGAGAATTCGGCCCAGTGTTCCACCTGAATGGTACATCCCTTATGAAGATAACAGCCGCGGTGTGCCTGCCATGGCTGATATCGGCAGTGGATACCGTCACCATGTAACCGGTCTTATCCATGACGCCAAAGGTTTTCCCACCCAGCGTTCGGATGAAATTGACGCTTTTACCAGGAGACAGTTCAGAAAGATCACCAATGGTTTTTGTGAAATCCAGATGACCAAATCCCTGATGATGGATGATGCCGAAATTGCCGTTATTGCCTATGGGGCGGTTTCACGATCAGCCCTGCGGGCCATCAGGATAGCCCGGGAAAGGGGAGTCAAGGCTGGACTGTTGCAGCTTATTACCCTTTTTCCCTTCCCTAAAAAGGCGGTTGACCCGGTGTTACGCCAATGCAGGGCAGTTTTGGTCCCGGAAATGAATATGGGGCAGATCATACGCGAGGTCAAACGGGTCAATCTCTCGTCAAAAGTCGTGAAATACAGCAGGGTAGATGGTCAGTTTATTACTCCTGATGAGATATTTGAACAGTTGCTTGCGATGTATATGTAATATCGTCAGGACGTGCGAGTGCTGTGCGTTTCATTTCCCTGGTTACATGGCGGAAAATCGGCAGGCTGTTTCTGCTGGGTCCTCCTGTCTCTCCTGTCCCGTGCAGCCCGGAACAGCATGGAGTGAGTGGTCATTCTACATCGCCGTCACTTCGTTGGAGTTATGAATGAGAAAACGATAAAACAGCCTACAAGAGAGGGGTTTTATGGATGAAAAGTTTGCAGGTCTGCGTCACGATTATCTCAGGCATGATAAGAAATTTCCCCATGTCTGGTGTCCTGGATGCGGCAATGGTATTGTGCTTGGGGCATTAATTCGGGCCATTGACAGGCTGGAGTTGGAAAAAGATGAGCTGGTGCTGGCTTCCGGCATTGGATGTGCCGGAAGAATGCCTGTTTATGTTGATTTCAATACCCTGCATACAACCCACGGCAGGGCTCTTACCTTTGCAACCGGGATAAAACTTGCCAAGCCTGAGTTGAATGTTATTACGGTGATGGGTGATGGTGATGCCACGGCAATCGGCGGCAATCATTTTATTCATGCCGCCAGGAGGAATCTGGATCTCACCGCCATAATAATCAACAATCAGATCTATGGCATGACCGGCGGCCAGTATTCACCGACAACTCCCTACGGGGCCATAGCTTCAACAGCCATGCATGGTCATATCGAACACGCATTTTCCATTGCGGAACTGGCAATAACTGCCGGGGCCTCTTTCGTGGCACGGGGGACTGTCTATCATGCCGCCATGCTGGATACTTTACTGGCAAAGGGTATTGCAAAGACAGGGTTTTCCGTTATTGAGGTGATGTCAAACTGCCATACCCAATACGGCAGAAAAAACCAGATGGGTGATCCGGTGACGATGATGAAGTGGTTTAAGGAAAATGGCGTTTCCAAGGAAAAGGCTGCCAGGTTGTCGGAAGAGGAAATGGCCGGAAAATTCACCATCGGTGTCTTGGCTGATGTGGATAAACCCAATTACATTGAAGAGTATGAAAAAATCAGGGAGAAAGCGGGGGCTGTTTAATTGGTTTGATTGGTCCAATCGGTTCTGTTGGTTAGTTGGACAGACCTGCACAAGCCAAGCAGCCAACCAGCCAATTGAACCAATCAACCAATAAAACCAATCAACCAATAAAACCAAATTAGCTATGAAAGATGATCGATATGAAATTCGTTTTGGAGGTTCCGGGGGGCAGGGTATTATTCTGGCAGCGGTGATCTTTGCCGAAGCAGCTGTTTATGAAGGATATCATGTCTGCCAGACCCAGAGTTACGGTCCGGAAGCCAGGGGGGGGAAAAGTAAGGCAGAGGTCATAATCAGCCAGAGTGAGATTGATTACCCCAAGGTTATTAAAATGGATCTTTTCCTGGCTATGAACCAGGCTGCCCTGGATGCTTATTTTTTTGATTTCAAGCCAAACGGCATTCTGATTTCCGATGCCACTTTTGTCGAGCAGTTGCCGACAAGCCGGGCTTTTGTGCTTCCCTTTACCAGGATTGCCAGGGATGATCTTGGCAAGGAAATCGTTGCCAATATTGTTGCCCTGGGGGCGGTGGGCAGACTGTGTGACAAGGTTTCAATGCCTGCCCTGGAAAAGGCGGTGAGCGCAAAAGTTCCTGCCAAGTTCAGGGAGTTAAATGTCGAAGCGTTACGCGCCGGGGCTAAAGCTGCGGATACCGTGGATGTATCGCTCCTGCCCCGGTCCATTGTCTCGGATGAAGAAGCCGAGGTCTGACCCTGCTCCGGGATGAAACATCACAGAAATTATGGATGATAAAGAAATAAGACTGGATGTTGCATCAGATTTTCAGGCATATCACGAATTAATGTCGCGTAAAATTCGTGATATTCTCCTGGTTTCGAGCCCTTATGATGCCTTTATAATGGAAGAGGACGGCAGCATTGCTTCCCGTATCGTTAATGAATATCAGGGCCTGAATCTCAGTCATCCTCCGCGCCTTCAGCGAGTCAATTCCGCAAGCCAGGCCCTTGAAGTCGTTAAAGGGAAGAAGTTTGATCTTGTCATCACCATGCCCCATGTCGATGACATGGATGCCCCGAGTCTTGGCATCGCCTTGAAAAAAATCATTCCCGGTATTCCCGTTGTCTTGCTGGCCCACTCTCTGCGTTCCGTATCTTTCCAGCCTGAAACCGATTTTTGTGAAGGCATAGATCATTTTTTTATCTGGTCAACCGATCCGTCGCTTCTCCTGGCTATCATAAAAAATGTTGAAGACCATCTTAACGTAGCCAGAGATACGGCAAAGGCACAGGTTCCTGTTCTCATCATGGTGGAGGATTCTCCTCATTACAGCTCCTATATGCTGCCGTTGATCTATCAGGAGGTTGTCAGCCAGACCCAGGCCGTTATGGCGGAAAGCTTGAATTATGAACATCGACTCCTGAAAATGAGGGCCAGGCCGAAAATTCTGGTGGCCCGGAATTTTGAGGAGGCCCTTGAGCTTTATAACGAATATCGAGCTTACGTATTCGGCGTGCTTGCCGACGCGCGATTTCCCCGTAAGGGAAAAATCGATGGAAAAGCCGGACTTTTGCTGCTCTCTCATATTCGTGAAAACAAGAGCGACCTGCCTCTGCTTTTAATGAGTGCTGAATCATCCAACCGTGAAAAAGCCTTGGTCGTACCCGCGGTTTTTCTTGATAAGAATTCGACGTCATTAAAGAATGAAATTCATGATTTTTTTCTCAGTCAGCTTGGTTTTGGTGATTTCGTTTTTCGTATGCCCGACGGCAGGCAGGTCGGCTGGGCTGATAACCTGCGTTCATTTGAAGAAAAAATATCCACTCTGCCTGAAGAGTCCTTGGTCTATCATGCCATGCGCAATCACTTTTCCAATTGGATCATGGCCCGTTCGGAGGTTGCCGTGGCCAACCTCCTGAGAAAAATACAGGTTGATCATTTTGCTTCACCACGGGAAATGCGTGCCTTTCTGGTGGATTGTATTCATAATCTGCGGAAATTGAGACAAAAGGGGATCGTTGCACAATTTTCTCTCCATGAATTTGACCATGAGATTATGGATTTTGTCAAAATAGGCAAGGGCTCGATCGGTGGCAAGGCACGAGGACTGGCATTCATGGCAAACCAGCTTGCCTTACCGGAAAATCAGGTCTGTATCAAGGGCTTGGAGATTAAATTCCCCAAGACGCTTGTCATAAGCTCGGATGGCTATGATTCTTTTATTCTTGAGAATGATTTGCAGAAAAACGATGAGAGTGAAAGTGACGAATCCATAGCGACCCGTTTTCTGGCGGGAGTGATGCCTTCCTGGTTGCTCGAAAGGCTGAAAGCCTATCTTCTTCAGGTTGTGGGACCTCTTTCCATCAGGTCCTCCAGTCTGCTTGAGGATGCCCAGTTCAGACCGTATGCCGGGCTCTACAGTACATATATGCTGCCCAATAATCATCAGGATTTCTCGGTTCGGTTGGATCAGTTTCTGTCAGCTGTCAAGCTTGTCTACGCCTCCACCTTTTTTGCCGGACCCCAGGCCTTTGCCCGAAGTACCCGCTCTGTTCATTCCGGCGATGATAGAATGGCAATCATTATCCAGAAGGTGGTGGGCTGTACCTATGGTGATTATTTTTACCCGGCTGTTTCAGGAGTGGCCCAGTCTCATAATTTTTACCCGGTATCCCACATGCTTCCGGAGGAGGGAGTGGCCACAATAGCTCTTGGACTTGGTAAAACGGTTGTCGAGGGTGAGAAGAGCTTGCGTTTTTCTCCCAGATATCCCCAGGTTCTTCCTCAGTTTTCATCTGTTGATGATATTCTGTCCCAGGCGCAACGATTCTTCTATGCCCTTAAAATGGTTGATTATCCGCAAATCATCGCATTCGATCAGCAGGGAAATCTCGCAAGGCTGGAAGTTAATGACGTGGCAGACGAATTTCCTGTAAAAACGCTGTCAAGTTCCTATGTAAGCGACGAGCATCGCATCCGGGATGGAGAGCATGGCGGAATAAAAATTTTGACATTTGCCAATATTTTGAAATACCAGCTCATTCCTCTGCCTGAGGTTCTTACCAGGCTTCTGGAAATTGGCCGCAGGAGCATGGGGTGCCCGGTGGAAATCGAGTTTGCCGTTGATATTAAATATGATGCTGGTTCAAGCGAGCTCTATTTTCTGCAGATGCGGCCCATGGTGGTTGGGGGAAGCGGATCTGGTGATGTAATTATCAGCGAAGAGGAAATGCAGACTGCTTTCTGTAGTTCCAGAAATGCATTAGGTCATGGTCAGTTTTCTGATATACATGATATTGTTTATGTAAAGCCTGCAGCATTTGAGCCATCCCGAACTGGAGAAATCGCCAGAGAAATAGGTCGACTGAACGGTGCACTCCACCGTAAAGATCTTCCTTATCTGCTTATTGGTCCGGGGCGTTGGGGGTCGGCTGACCGTTGGCTTGGCATCGGTGTGCAATGGCAGGATATTTCAGGGGTGGGGGCAATTATTGAGCTTAGAACAGAAAAGCTTAAAAGCGATCCTTCCCAGGGAACGCATTTTTTCCATAATATTACTTCCATGGGCATTCCCTATATAACCGTCACAGAAGGTGAAAACCGTTTGGACTGGAACTGGCTTGACAGCATGCCGGTGAGAGAGGAAACAACTTTTTTACGTCATGTGCACTGTGACGCCCCTCTTCTTATCAAAATAAATGGCAAAGACTCTCTCTGTGTGATTAAAACAGGCTAAGAAATTTTTATTTGCCTCCATTGTCTCCATTATGTCACAATGTTACCTGTTGACCTGTTTCCACTTTAAAAACAGAGATTGGATGGAAGAATGTCTGCAGCAAGAATAGTTATAGTTGATGACAGTAAGACAGCCCGCAAAGGAGTCAAGCTGATCCTTTCCGAGATTGATGCCGTTTTTACGGAGGCTGAAAACGGCCGGGATGCCTTGGAGAAAATTGCTGAGAATCCGGATATTGATCTCATTATCACGGATGTCGATATGCCGGTAATGGACGGTATAGAGCTCTGCAAACATCTGAAAATGACAGATGCCACGAGTGCAATTCCCGTTGTCATTCTCAGTATGTTTGATTCCGAAATGCAGATTGAAAGAGGGTTTGAAGCAGGGGCGGATGCATATGTCGTTAAAAAGAATTTTCAGACAGCACTTCTGCCGGCGGTAAAACAAAATCTGGAAAAATCGGTCAGGAGACAGAATTGTCTCGTTATGCTGGTTGATGATTCCCGGGTTGTCAGGTTAAGCATAGAGTCATTTCTTGTTGAGCAGGGCTTTCAGGTTGTGACGGCGGAAAACGGCAAAGAAGCCCTTTCGCTTATGGAAGTAAAAAAACCTGATATCTGTGTCAGTGACTATGAAATGCCTGTTATGGACGGACTTTCATTCTGTCGGGCCATAAAAGCGAAAGAAGAATATCGAGACATCCCCTTTGTTGTCATGAGTGTTCATGATGATCAGGGAAAGATGAAGCGATTTATCCAGAACGGTGCCGCAGCCTATATAACCAAACCCTTCAACTTCAATGAATTGTCCATCCTTATCGATAAAATTATTTCCGACCATTTTCAGATTCTTCTGAGGGAAAGAGAGCGCCTGGAAGTTGAACGGAGTTCAATGCTTGCCAGTATCGCCAGTCTGGTTGAAGCTCTTGAGGCGCGGGATGCCTATACCCGCGGACACTCAGAGGCTGTGGCCAAACTGGTTTGCGATATGCTTAGCTTCTGCGGAGCAAGCGACAAGGAATTAGAAACTGCATTTGTTGGAGGCAGACTCCATGACATTGGTAAAATCGGCGTGCGTGATGAAATTCTTTTCAGTGTTGAAAAGTTAACAGATGATGACTGGGTTCAAATAAAAAAACATCCTGTTATCGGAGCGCAAATCCTGCAAATGGTTCCCTGTCTGGGTGCAATAATGCCCATCGTGCTTCACCATCATGAGCGCTATGACGGAGGAGGTTATCCCGACGGATTGAAGGGCAAAGAAATTCCTTACCTGGCAAGACTCACTGCTGTGGCAGATACCTTCAGCGCATTGACGGAAAACAGACCCTATCGTGACGGCATGAAGAAGGAAAAAGCTTTGCTCGTCGTCAAGGAGGTCAGCGGCACCCAGCTCTGTCCTGAGTGCACTGATATCTTTTTTAGGCTGATGGAGAAAAAATCAGGATGTGAAGAGTGTTAGCTCGTCCCTTATGCCGGGCCTGTGGCCGGCATAAGGCTCGAAAGGCTTGCGTCCGCCCCTGCAAATGCTATTTCCACCAAATTTGACGTTTGGCCGGGTTCCCGATAAGGTCAAAGGAATCACCTGATTCATTTAATACCGCATCAAATTCTTCAAGGCTGAAATCGTAGCCGTCGCTATTTGCCAGAGCCACAAAATCTTCTTTTGTTTTAAGGACATCGTACTTAGACTGGACACTCGAATTTTCTCCACCGGCAATCAAAAGTGCTTCTACGTTTTTCTTGGACATATTTTTCTCCTTTTTTATTTAGTTTTGTGACACACACGATGTGTTGTTCCTTATTCGCAATAGCAAACTCTGTACCATAAAATTGAGCAGGAGCATTTTTCATGGGAATACTGGGCTCAGAGAACAATATGTAAAGAACAGAGTTTGGCAGATCGAATCTGAAGAGACAAAAATGTAGGAAAGATGACAATAACGTTCTGTTGCTGGCACAAAAAAGGCCGAGAAATGCAAATGTTCACTGACATTCTCTTGCTTGCATATCGCGAATTTAATCTGCTTATTTCCCTGATCCGGTTTAAGAAAGCCTGACGAGCATGGGTGGTATGTTGCTGGAATGCATCGTGGCCTGCTCTTTGGCATTTCCTGAAAAGAGGTTGACCGAATGTCTTATAAATTATAGCATTTTATACGTATTGTCAGCGTTCTCCCCTTGAATAAAAGCTGATTGTTGAACAGCAATCAGAACTGACGCACTTGATGGTAATGGCACCGCTTCAACTGCTTTTGTCGATTCTTGCAGTTAAATTTCTTCATTTAATCGACTTGCGGTAATGAGTAGTGTGGAAATAGGATGAAGAGAGGCGATGAAAGAACAGTTCCTTGATAAATTTTCGGTGGCGTACAGGGTGATCTTTGCCGTTTTCGTCGCCCTCACTGTTTCGTTGCTCGTTTGTATTTTTCTGTTGAATGGTTTTGTTGAGCGACAGATGAGCCATATCTATATTGACTCAATCCAGACTCTATTCAGCTCCCTTGAAGATGGTGTCAAGGGGTCGCTGGAAAGAGGGCAGATGCGAAATTTCCAGAAACTTCTCGTCAGCCAGAAAAAAATCAAGGGCGTCATCGAAGTTGCTCTTTTTGACCGCAACGGCGAGATCAATCTCTCCTCTAATGGTGACAGCGGCCGGAAAAGGCTGGAGCCGGAAATGTTGGCGCAACTCAAGAAAGAGATGAAGCCGGTATGGAAAGAGGATGGCTCAATACTGCATATATCAGCGCCTCAGGAAGTTGTCTCTGATTGTATTCGCTGCCACCCGCTGTGGAAAGAGGGTGAAATAGGCGGCACTCTGTCTCTTGATTTTGACCTCAGAGCACTTGATGAAACCGTTGGCCGGCTTCAGTTTCTCATGTCAGCAGGTGCCTTGCTGCTTCTTGTTTTTGTCAGTGTCATCATTTTTGCTGCCATGCGGAAGGTGGTCACTACACCGATCAATACAATCATTGAACACCTGAACAAGAGCGCCAAAAGTGTGGGCGAGGCCTCCCATCAGTCAGCTTTAAGCAGTGAGTCTCTTTCTGAGAATGCCTCGCAACAGGCTACGTCTCTTGAGGAGACTTCCGCTTCTTTGGAGGAGTTGGCCTCCATGACCAGAATGAGCGCTGAAAATGCAGTTCAGGCAGATCAGTTGATGATCGAGACCAATCAGGTAATGACTGATTCCAACGAGGTAATGGATAAATTGCAGAATGCCATGGTCAAAATTGATGAAAGCAACAAGGAAACCTCATCTATCCTTGAGACCATTGATCAAATAGCATTTCAGACGAATCTACTGGCCTTGAATGCAGCAGTTGAGGCGGCCAGGGCTGGTGAAGCAGGAGCTGGTTTTGCCGTTGTGGCTGATGAAGTGCGAAACCTTGCCCTGAGAACCGCTGAAGCTGCCAGGAATGTTACTGAAATGCTCGAACAGAATGGTGAAAGGGTGGCAACCGGTGTCGAGTTTGTCACCCAGGCAGGTGAGGCCTTTGTCAATTCAGCCGGCAAGACCCAAAAAGCAGCCCAGCTTCTTGGAAAAATTGCTACAGCCTCCAGACAGCAGACAGACGATATTGATCAATTGACAAAAGCTGTGCATGACCTGGATGTCGTGACGCAACAGAATGCCGCAGGAGCGGATAACGCCTCAAAGGTGGCACGGGAAATGGAGCAGCAGTTTGCTTCTCTCTCGGAGGATATCGGCACCCTCGTTCAACTCGTAAAAGGCAGAGGAGCTCGGCTTGAAACCGAGAAGGAGCAGGTCACCGACGGCCGGAAGATGTTGATGCGTTAGGGAAGCAGGGCAGGATATTGAGTTATATGCTTATAAACAATTCTCAGTTAAAAATTGCCACTTTGCTGTCGCCAAGTTTCCAATACTGGATTCCCGCCTCCGCGGGAATGACATAACCAAGCCCCCCGTCACTCCCGCGGAGGCGGGAGTCTAGAGGTAGGCTACTGAGAATTGTATAGAGGCAAATTGAGTTATTTCTGATCGGTCCGTCGTGGGCTTGTCGTACAGAATGAACGTTTTTTTTGTCGGGACCCATTGCAAAGGAGTTTTTTTGGCCTCCTTTGCAATGGGTAACAGTCTGCTAGAATGGTACTTCATCGCCGGGGCGTGGTTCCGGAGGAGGAGGACCTTCTGAAGACTGGTTGCCGCCGCCGGAAGATGCGCCTCTGGAATCGAGCATTTTCATCTCACGCGCCACGATTTCCGTTGTATACCTTTTGTTGCCGTCCTTGTCTTCCCATGATCTTGTTTGGATTCGTCCTTCAATGTAAACCTTTGACCCTTTGGAAAGATATTCGCCACAGATTTCACCAAGTCTGGCAAAGGCTACAATTTTATGCCATTCTGTCTGTTCCTGCATCTGACCGTCCTGGCCCTTCCATTTTTCCGTTGTGGCTATACTGAAATTTGCCACTGCCGTGCCGCTCTGGGTGTAGCGAACTTCGGGATCTCCGCCTAGATTGCCAATGAGAATGGCCTTGTTAATCATAAAAATGCTCCTTCAGATATTCTTGAGTTTTTAAAACTGGTTCGTTGCTAAATCACAAACCTTGTGAGGCATCTGTAATTGATGGGGATCACGTATTGCGGTCACCATTGGTTTCGGATTTTAATAGATAGCGGCAAAGACGCAATAAAGAAATAAAAAAATCAGTCCAGCTTTGCCACTGCAGCATCAAGGGCCAGAGGGAGGTTATTTGCCTCACCGGCTTCAAAGCCGCATTCCCGCCATATTTCTTCACTTTCCATGCAAAAATAAACACAGGTTGATGGATGTACCCTTTTTCTTAAAAGATGCAGAAGGTGTTTGTACAGTTCAACCCGCAGACTCCGGAAATACCGATATTTGCCGTCAAGGCCCATGATAAATTCTTCATGGAAAAAACTGGAGTTGGGAAAACGGGTAAGTGCGGTTGGACGCAAAGCCGGTAAAAATCGTAAGGCTCCAAGGCTGATCCAGGCAATACGATCAGCAGGAACCGTGTTGAACAGTTTGTTTATTGTTTCAGCATATCCTTCCCGCCAGCCGGGATGAAAAATGATAGGATCGAAATGGAAGGCGAGTTTGTAGCCCCAGTCGGCACATTGAACAGCTGCGGCCAGCCGCTCGTCAAGGGATGCTGTTCTGAATTCTTCACCTTTCATGATGGTCGGACTGTTCAGTGACCAGGCAATTATTGTTCTTCCGCCATGATCCAGATTTTCAAGATGCCCGATGGAGACACTTTTGGTTTTGAGCTCAAGAACGCCTTTTTGTTTATCCGCCATATAATGGACCAGGTTTTTGCTCAGCCCGGTAAGAGAATCAAGGGCCAGGCTGTCGGTAAACTCGCCGGTGCCGATTCTCCAGAATTGATTTTGGCTGGCAAAGGCCAGGTCGAGTTCGGCGATAAGATCATTAATGTTGACAAAAAAGGAGAGCCAGGGGTTATTGAGATAGGCCTGCAGAATGCAATAAACGCAGTCCATGGGGCAATTCATGCCGATGTTTAAAACCTGGTAATCGCAGCAGCAGTATTCCCGCGTGCCAGGACAGGGTTTAAAGAAACTGCCGCGGTTTTCGCAAAGAAAAAGATTCTGTTTGCCCAGGGCAAGACTGCGTGGATAAGGCCCGGCGTTTAAGGAGGGCACGGTGCGGTCTTTAATTACCTCAACAGGAATTTCCTTTGCCCGGCCGAGGATTTCTTTGGTATAGGGGAGATCACGGCAGCTTTGCGCAACGAAAATTTTTCGGATATGGCTTGCTGGATCATAGGGATGGCGATTATAGTCCTTTTTTTTTAGCATGGCCCACCATACCTCAGAGGAAAGGACGGGACAAATAATTTTTTTTTCTTCGGGAAGAGAGCCGTCATCGACTGATTAGAAACTGCGGGGAAAAAAGTGTGGAGCGGGATTAAGATACATTTCTCTTCATACCTTGATAAAGTGATAAAAAACATGAAGCTGATCAGGCGGCCTTGCAATGCGGAGAAGCTCCGGACGTGGAGAAATAAGTGGACAGACCGCTTTTTTACCTTCAACGGGCAAAAAATATGAAACTTTTCCTCTTTAAAATGACAACATTGACCGGAAAAAGAAATCCTTATGCCTTTTTTTGAAAGTACATCCTTTCGCCATAAGGGACAGGACCGTATCCGCTGCCGGCGTGTGTATTTGATACGGGTTTTCCTCTTTTCTTTTCTTTTTCTGAGTCATTTTTTGATTCAGCCTGATTTTCTGCGTGCCGCCTCTCTGCCACTCCATGATATTCTCGTCCTCCATTCTTACCATAGCGGGCTATCCTGGACTGAAAGCGTCAATGAAGGCATTGAGGAGATCCTTCTTGCAAAAGATCGCCAGGATGTTGAACTTCACATCGAATATCTGGACGGTTTGCGTCGGCCGGGAGACAAAAATTTCGAACATTTTTTCAGGTATTTAGCTGAAAAATACAGGGACAAGCATTTTGAGGCAGTCATCGGGGTTGACATCATTGCCGTTGATTTTCTCAAGCGTTTTCATTCTTCGCTTTTTCCGATGATTCCGGTTGTGTATTGCGGGGTGAGTTGCATGGACCCTGCCGGCATGGACGATGAGAACAGGCTTTTTCCCGGAGTTTGCGAAAAGGTAGATATGGAAGCAACGATCAGGGCAGGGCTGCATCTGTACCCTGATACAAAGGAAGTTGTCATCATAAACGACCATACTGCTGATGGTGTGATTTATGACCGAATAGCCAGGCAAACAATCAAAGCGTTTCCTGATAGCCTTTCTTTCCAGTTTTGGGATGACCTTACCATGGAAGAGCTGCAGCAAAAAGTACAGGCAATTCAGCAAGGGACGCTTGTGCTGCTGCTCAATTTTACCCTTGATAAGGCCGGTGACACCTTTTCGTACGAAAGGAGTCTCGGGCTTATCTCGGCAAAATGCAAGGTGCCGATTTTTTCCATGTGGCAGTTTTATCTCGGCAACGGCATTCTGGGCGGCATGATGGTTGACGGACCCGCCCAGGGCCGTCAGGTTGCAAAACTCGTTATTGACATTCTCATGGATGAGCCGGTTGAGAATTTGATGGTTGAGAGGACATCGGCCAACAAGCTTATTTTCGACTACACCAGGATGAAGCGTTTTGAAATTTCATACAGTGATCTGCCGGAAGGAAGAATTGTTACCGAAGAGCCGCAATCAGTACTCTGGAAATATAAGAAGGTCGGCCTGACTGCCCTTGGCATAGCACTCGCCCTGGAGGCAACCGTTATTATTCTTTCCGTTGTCACCTATAAGAGTAAGAAGGCTGAACAGGAACTTGAAGTACTTGTCAACAAGCGTACCCATGAATTGACCTCAGCCAATGAACAGCTCAAGGCTGAGATCATAGAACGCAAGAAGGTTGAGGAGGCACTTATAGAATCTGAAGAAACTCTGCATCAACTTTCTGTTAACCTTCTGACAGTTCAGGAAAATGAACGTCGCCGTATTTCGGTTGAGCTGCATGATGAATTGGGACAATCCCTTGCTGCATTAAAGATGCAGGTTGGTTCATTCCGTAAGCAACTGAACAGAGAGAAGCCTGTCTTGCTTATGGACGGCTGTGACGACTTGCGGGAGAGTATAAATCTAATTATTGAAAATGTCAGGAGGCTCTCGCGTGACTTGAGTCCGGTTGCATTGGACGATCTTGGTATTGATGCCGCACTTGAATATTTGATTACCAATTTTGCCAAACTCCATGAAATCGAAGTTGTGCACTCCCTTGCTGAAATAACGCACCTTTTCTGCCAGGGCGCCCAGCGTCATATTTACAGGATAATTCAGGAATCCTTAAACAATATCGGCAAGCATGCAAATGCCAGTCATGTAGAAATTCGTATCGAAAAAATGAGAAATCGTATATTTCTCATTGTGAAAGATAATGGAAATGGGTTTAATGCCGATGAGGTGCAGCGCCGAAAGACTCCGGAAAGCGGCATAGGATTGACTGCTATGGCTGAACGTGTAAGGATTCTGGAAGGACTCCTTGATATAGAAAGCGAGGTGGGCAAGGGGACAACCGTTACGGTGAGCCTGCCGGTATAGTGGCATTAAGACGAGAAGATCGATTTACATCTTTTCTTCGTGCTCTCTGTGTGCATCGTGGTGTATTATTGTACGTTGGTTTTATTAGAGAGGCCGGGTCTTGGTTTCGGTTGTGTTGTTGAATAGTTGCTGAAGTTGATGTTAACGGTTTACAGTTTTAGAGGGGAATTATGGAAATTCATCGTGTTTTGCTTGCAGATGATCACGTGTTGATCCGTCACGGAATTCAGAAAATTATTGAATCAGAGCCGTCCCTGGAGGTTATAGGCCAGGTAGGTGATGGTCTGGAACTCCTGAATCTGATGAAGGAGGTGACACCGGATATAGTTCTGCTTGACATTTCCATGCCTAACCTTCGAGGGATTGAGGCAATTGGTGAAGCCAAAAAAATCTGTCCCAATGTGAAAATTGTTATACTGACAATGCATAAGAGTAAACAGTATCTCTGCCATGCCATAGCTGCCGGGGCTGACGGCTATGTTTTGAAAGAGGATTCTGACAGCGAGCTGTTAACTGCAATTAACCAGGTGCTGAAAGGCGAGGTCTTTATTTCGCCGGTGCTGTCAAAAGAATTTTCGCACTCGGATGTTGATTCGTGCCGGAAAAAGAAAGAGTTCCCATCTGACTCCCTGACTCCCCGCGAACGGCAGGTGCTTAAAATGGTTGCCGAAGGGAGAACCAGCAGGGATATTGCCGAGCTCTTGTCAATCAGTACGCGCACGGTTGAACATCATCGCGCTAATCTTTTAAAGAAATTGAACATCAATAACACCGCCGATCTGATAAAATATGCCATTGATATGGGCTATATCCTTCCTAACCCGTAATGGGTCGGACTTTGTTCTCAAATGGGGTAATTTCCACGTCAAGAGGGCATACATAACAAAGCCGTCATAATTTCTTCCTCGTCAATTTTTCAGATTCGTGATTCCCTGCATGGGATTCGTAATTTTGTTGTCTGAAATCCGGCTTCAGAAGGGGGAAATTTCCATCTCTTTTTAATGCGGGAAAAAAATCTGTAGCTATCTCCTTGATTTAAAAAAAACTCTTAAAAAGTAGATTTTCAGAGTAATTAAATTCTTTGACTTCTGCTTTATCTTGTGCTTTGATCTCTCTGGGTACACAATATTATGTATGCCTTTTGTCTTTTGGGGGATTGTGTAGTCAGGGATATAATCTTTTTGATGAATGATCTTTTTGTGCAAAATTTGTTGCCGGTACATCCGGGTTTGAGGAGTATTTTTTATGGGAAGAAAAATGGAGCTAGGAGAAATGAAAATTCCAGCCGGTGCCACAAAACCGATATTTGCTGATAATGCCCTGTCCGTACTTGAACGCCGTTATTTGATGAAGGATCAGGAGGGAAATGTTGTTGAAACGCCTGCCGAGATGCTTTGGCGAGTGGCCCGTTCAATTGCTGTGGCGGACTCAATATATGACCAGCACGCTGATATTGAAGAGCTGGCATTATCTTTTTATGAAATGATGGCTGCCAGGGATTTTATGCCCAACTCTCCTACCTTGATGAATGCCGGGCGTGAGCTTGGTCAGCTTTCCGCCTGTTTTGTCCTGCCCGTTGAAGACACGATGGAAAGCATTTTCGAGGCAGTGAAGCAAACGGCGCTCATTCATAAAAGTGGAGGAGGCACCGGCTTCTCATTTTCACGAATCCGTCCCCATCATGATCTGGTTCACTCCACCCGTGGCGTTTCAAGTGGTCCACTGTCATTTATGTCTGTATTTGACTGCGCAACCGAGACCATTAAACAGGGTGGCACCAGAAGGGGAGCCAATATGGCCATGCTCCAGGTTGACCATCCCGATATTATGGATTTTATCAAGATAAAATCCGACCTTTCCGTTCTCAACAATTTTAACATTTCCGTGGCAGTAACCGATTCCTTCATGGCAGCCGTGGAAAATGATGATGAATATGATCTGATTAATCCGCGTAACAATGAGCCTGTAAAACGTCAGAGCGCTGTCAAGGTTTTCCGCCAGATTGTCAAGCAGGCCTGGTACTCCGGTGAACCCGGCATTGTTTTTATTGATCGGATGAATGAGGGCAATCCTACCCCTGAAGTCGGTCTTTTCGAGAGCACCAATCCCTGCGGAGAGCAGCCGCTTCTCCCCCATGAGTCCTGCAACCTGGGATCGATCAATCTGTCTCATATGGTTGAAGACGGTGAAATCAACTACACAAAACTTGGAGATACCGTAGCTAAGGCAGTTCATTTCCTTGATAACGTTGTTGATGTCAATCGCTATCCGTTGCCTGAAATTGAGGAAAAAACCAAGCAGAACCGCAAGATCGGCCTTGGTGTCATGGGTTTTGCCGATATGCTGCTTAAACTTGGCATTCCGTATTCATCTCCTGAGGCTGTGGAAACAGCCGAAAAAGTAATGAAGTTTTTTGACACGTCCGCCTTTAAGGCATCCAGTCGCCTGGGTGCTGAAAGAGGATCGTTTCCGAATTTTGATAAAAGTATTTACGGGAAGAGCCCGGATGTTCCGGTCAGAAATGCCACCAGAACAACCATTGCCCCCACCGGGACCATAAGCATTATTGGCGGCTGCTCCAGTGGCGTTGAGCCGTTATTCGCTGTGTCCTATGTGCGCCGTGTAATGGACAATGATGAATTTTTTGAGGTGAATCCTGTTTTTGAGGAAGTCGCTCTGGCAAATGGTTTTTATTCCGCCGAGCTTCTTAAAAAGATTTCCCACAGCGGCAGCGTGCAGGGCATTGAGGATATTCCGCAGAAATTCCGGCGTGTTTTTGAAACAGCCCACGACATCAGCCCGAGAAATCATATTAATATCCAGGCAGCTTTTCAGAAAAGTACCAATAATGCGGTAAGCAAGACCATTAATTTCAGCCAATCAGCCACGGTTGACGACGTCAAAGAGACTTTTTTGCTCGCCTATAAATTACGCTGCAAAGGGGTGACCATTTACCGTGACGGCTGCCGCGACAATCAGGTACTCAGCATCGGCAAAACCGATAAAAAGAAAGCTGTAACCGGAGAAGGGCGTCGACCTGTTAAAAAAGACCGGCCAAGGAGTCTCAGTGGTTCGACATACCAGATGACCACCGGCTGCGGTCCCATGTATGTAACCATTAATGAAGACGATAAACAGCTTTTTGAGCTTTTCAATACCGTAGGCAAGGCGGGTGGCTGTGCTGCAAGTCAGTGTGAAGCCATCGGGCGTCTGGTGTCCCTGGCCTGGAGGAGCGGTATGAATCCCGAGCCGATCGTCAAGCAACTTATTGGAATCAGCTGCCATAAGCCTGCCGGATTCGGAAAAAATAAGGTTGTTTCCTGTGCTGATGCCATTGCCCAGGCAATCAGGCAGCATCTGGAAAAGGCGAACGGTTGCCGGGATGAAAGCCTGTCCGAGCAAAATATGTTCGGTGCCTGCCCTGAGTGCGGTGGTGTGGTGGAGCATGAGGGCGGTTGCTGTGTCTGCCATTCGTGCGGATATTCCGAATGCGCCTGATCTGCTCTTTCAGATGACTCTTTTTTGCAAGGATAAAATGAGGCGACTCGAAGCAGAGCAGTGAGAACGGCTGACTAGCCGGCCCGAAAGGGCGAGTCGCCTGCGACGAGTAGAAAGCGCAGTTTACATGGAGTAAATGGGTATTTCGGAGTCTCACACTCTGTTCGCTTACCTGAGCTGAATGGTGACACCGTATCCGCAGAGAGTGAACAAAGGGAGACTACTTCGGGCGCAGTAGTTTTTCAACAGCCTGATAGAGGTGAGAAAAGGTACCTTTTGCCACCTGGCGCGGAAGGCCAGGTCTGCATCGCTTTCTGTGAAATCGATGCCTGTTTTGTTTCCTGGGGAGGGCATTGGGTGAATGGTAGTATTTTACAGTTTGATTTTTTTTTAATATACTCTGTAAAGAGTCAGGCGAGATAGTTTATAAGCCTCTGGACAGTTTTCCGGAATAACTCTCGGTGTACTTCAAAAAAAGCCATTAAACATGACCCTATGCTCCAGGATATAAAATTGATGAAAAACCATAATGTAAAGATCCTTGTGGTTGATGATGATCAGTTGGTTCTTGATGCTTTGAGTATGCTTGTGGCCTCATTTGGTTACAAGTGTGCCATTGCTGCAAATGGACTTGAGGCCATTGACAAACTGAAAGTGGATGATTTTGACATTGTTGTTACTGATGTGGTCATGCCTGGAATGGACGGGCTGGAGCTTCTGAAATATATCAAGGAACATTATACCGGCACTGATGTGATCGTGGCCACCGGTTATACGGACAAATCGAGCTATGCTGATGTTATTCATGCCGGGGCCATCGATTTTATCAAAAAACCCTTTGAGCGGGACGAGCTGGAGGCAAAACTGAGTCGGGTTGAGAGAGAGCGTTTGATGGTGCGCAAGCTTGAAAAGCTTTCAATGTGCGATTCTCTCACCGGACTTTTCAATCGACGCTCTTTTGATCTGAAATTGGGTGAAGAGGTGCAGCGTGCCTATCGCCAGGATTATCAAGTGTATCTTGCCATGCTTGATATCGATAACTTCAAGGGCTACAATGATAGTTTTGGCCATCCTGCCGGGGACAAGGTTTTGAATGCCGTTGGTATGATTTTGAATGACTGCACCCGGCATAACGTTGATTTTACTTTCCGCTATGGCGGTGACGAGTTTGCTGCTATTCTCACGCAGACCTCCATTGAGCAGGCTGAAAAGATTATGCACCGGGTGCTCGCCTGCTACATGCAGGCCGGTTTTGAAGGAACCAGCCTGAGCGCCGGCCTGGTCGCCTGTAAACGTAACGAGGATTTGCCCTGGATTGAGAATGCCGCTGAGATGATTGAACGTGCCGATAAGGCACTCTATGAGGCCAAAAACAAAGGCAAAAACAAGGTAGTTGTCAAATAACTCGGCCCGCCGTCCGGCGACCGACCGATTCGTTCTTTTCCCCAAGTAATCTCTTCTGTTGTTTTATGACTGATCCCCCTTTTTTTTTATTGCAAAATTTCTTTAGTTCGCTAGTATGACCACCTGGTCATACTATGGGCGATTCTCTTTCTTTACCTCGACATACATTTAATAATCTGCCTGCCGAGAAGCGGGACAAGATTGTTGGGGCTGCGATGCGGGAGTTTTCTCGCCAGGGATATCAGAAGGCGAGCATTAATACTATTGTCAAAGCCGCTGGTATCTCAAAGGGATCCCTGTATCAATATTTTGACAATAAGGAAGCGCTTTTCTTTTTTATATTTGACAGTTTTACCGAGCTTGTCAAAAAAACAGTCAAACAGGTTAACAAGCAGGAAAAGGAATTTTTCGGACAGGTCAGGTATGTATTGCAGGCCGGAATAGAATTTATTGACCAGTATCCGGAGTATTTCCAGATTTATCTGAAAGTGCTTTTTGAGCAGGATATCCCCCACAGGGAAAAGCTGCTTGCCCAGGTCCGGCTTTTCTCCAGGGAGTATTTTGGTCCGCTTTGCGCCCGGGCACAGAAGCAGCAAGCCATCAGGCAGGATATCCCTCTTGAGGTTGTTATTTTCATCCTGGATGCAACACTGGATCGTTTTCTGCAAAGTTACGCGCGCAGTTATCTCGATTGCGGACTTGATCTTACTCGAAAGAAGAGAGAGGAACTTTTCGCTGTGGTCGATATGATTCTTCAGGTGTTGCAGGAAGGACTGAAAGAACGAGTTAAAATTGATAATTGATAATGGCAGATTATGGTGTTTCAGGCCGTTGAATTGTGTCTGTCTTGCAAAAAGTCGAAAACGCAGCCGGAGCAATACACTCAAGCAACAACTTAAGAAATCCTGAACCTGGTGAAATCGTATTTTGCCGATTTCACCAGGTTTGAATAAGAATTGGAGACTACCCATGGAAGAATATATTGAGAAGGCCGGGCTTGGCGATATACTTGAAAAAGTACGCAATCAGGAGCGGCTCAGCAAAGAAGACGGCATCAGGCTCTATAAATCCCCGGATCTTCTGGCTGTGGGGTATCTCGGTAATCTTGTCAGGGAGCGTTTAAACGGCGATAACGCTTATTTTATCTATAACCAGCACATCAACTACTCAAACATCTGCACCAATCTCTGTAAATTCTGTGCTTTTGGCAAGGACAAGTCTTCCGACAAGGCCTATGAGATGACGGTGGAAGATGTGGGCAACAAGGTCAGGGAAAGATTGGATGAACCGATTTTCGAGATACACATGGTCGGCGGCATCCATCCTGATCTTCCATTTCAATATTACCTGGATATTTTAAGGGAAATAAAATCGATCCGGCCTGATATTCATATCCAGGCCTTTACCTGTGTTGAGATTGATCATCTGGCAAAGCTTGCTGCGAAACCGGTTGATGAAACGCTGCGTATTCTCATGGAAGCAGGTCTTGACTCAATTCCCGGTGGAGGAGCGGAGGTTTTCAGTCCCCGTATCCGTAAATTGACCTGTGAGGACAAGCTGTCCGGAGAAGGATGGCTTGAGGTTGCCAAAACAGCCCACAGGCTCGGGTTGAAAACAAATGCCACCATGCTCTATGGCCATGTCGAAACAATTGAGGAGCGTGTTCTGCATCTTGCCGCCCTTCGCGAGGCCCAGGATGAAACCGGAGGTTTTCTTGCCTTTATTCCCCTGGCATTCCATCCAAAGAACACGGAAATGTCGGATCTATCCCGCACTTCCGGAATGGATGATCTGAAAAATATCGCGGTTGCCCGTTGTTTCCTTGATAATTTTCCCCACATTAAGGCCTACTGGGTGATGATCGGACCCAAAATGGCTCAGGTGGCCCTCTCCTTTGGTGCGGATGATGTGGACGGCACCGTAAAGGAAGAGATTATCACCCATATGGCCGGAGCGGAGACGGAGCAGGCCATGTCAATTAATGCCCTGGTTGGCATAATCAAGGAAGCCGGCCGGGTTCCAGTCCAGCGCGGCACCTTGTATGACGTTATTGAAAAATATTAGTTTGGTTTCCTGCCAATGAAGACAATTATAAGAAAAATAGAAGCCGGAGAGCGCATCAACGCGGAAGATGGCTTGCAGCTCTTGCGTGATGCCGACCTGTATCAGCTTGGATTTCTAGCTGATATGATACGAAAAAGACTTCACCCCACTCCTCTGGTTACCTATGTAATCGACCGCAATATCAACTACACCGATATCTGCATTTCCGCCTGCAAGTTCTGCGCTTTCTATAAGTCTCCAGAAGATAAAAACGGCTCTGTCCTCTCCTTTGACGAGCTCGGGGAAAAAATAAGCGAGACAAAGGAATTGGGCGGTACACAGATCCTTTTGCAGGGGGGGTTGCATCCGGACAAGCCTTTTGAGTTCTACGAGGATATGTTGCGTTTTATCAAAGGCCACGACATACATATCCATGGCTTTTCGCCTCCAGAGGTCTGTCATTTTGCCACTCTGTCCGGATTGTCCGTGACAGAGGTGCTTGAACGCCTTCGCCGCGCAGGACTTGATTCCATTCCCGGGGGAGGGGCGGAAATTCTCTCCGACCGCGTCAGGCAGGAATGCGCTCCGCGTAAATGTTCGGCAGATGAGTGGATAGGGGTTATGGAAGAGGCGCACAATCAGGGCATGCGTACCACTGCCACCATGATGTTCGGTCATATTGAAACCCTGGAGGAAAGGTTTGAGCATCTGCAGCGGGTCCGCGACTTGCAGGACAGGACAGGAGGTTTTACGGCATTCATTCCCTGGCCGTTTCAGCCTGATAATACGGTTTACGCCGGTATGCCCAAAGCCACGGCTTTCGCCTATTTGAAGATGCTGGCTGTGTCGCGTATTTTTCTTGATAATGTTGCAAATATTCAGGCTTCCTGGGTGACTCAGGGACCCAAGATAGCCCAGGTTTCTCTTTTCTTCGGGGCCAATGATTTTGGCAGCACCATGATCGAGGAAAATGTCGTTGCCGCCGCCGGAGTCAGTTTTCGTCTGTCGGAAGACGAAATCCGTAAGATTGTTGCAGGAGCCGGTTTCATACCGAAGCAGAGGTCCATGGATTATACCCTGGTGGCTGATTGATGAAAGTGCTCCATAGAGCATCATTTGTCGTGCCTGTAGCATCGCCCCTGCTTGAAGTTGGCGCGGTGCTCACGGAAAATGGCAGGATTCTTGAGGTTGGACTGTATAAAAATCTACGCGGAAAGGGCAAACTCGTAGATCATGGAAGATCAATTCTCACACCGGCACTCATAAACTGTCATGCCCATCTCGAATTATCCCACTTGGCTGAATTGGGGAAAAGAAAACACCAGGGGGAAATGCCGGATTGGATAGCCAGTCTTCTCGCCATGCGCGAAGCCAATGCAAATGATGAGCAACTGCATACATTGGCAAGAGATGCCCTGCATGTTCTTGAAAAAAGCGGAGTGGCCCTGGTTGCTGATATCGGCAACTCCATAGAAAGCAGGAACTATGGAGAGAATGCGGAGGTCGAGGTGCTCTTTTTTCTTGAATTGCTTGGCCTGAGCAGTTCGTCTGTGCCGAAAAACATTGAGAGGCTTGCCGAACTTGATGTGCCCTGTACGGCACATGCCCTTTATTCCACAGCGGGAAGTTTGGTAAAAAAAATAAAACACAAGGCCAGGGAAAGAAACACCTTGTTTCCGATCCATGTGGCTGAATCCCGGGCTGAATTGCAGTTTCTGGCTGATGCAACCGGTCCTTTCCGTTCCTTTATCGAGGAAAGAGCAGGCTGGGACAGCTCTTTTCAACCGCCGGGTTGCGGGGCGGTGGAGTATCTTGATCGGCTTGGCGTGCTTGATGAGAAGACGCTGTGCGTTCATTGCGTTCATGTCTCGGATGAAGAGATAGAACTCATTGGCCGTCGAAAGGCTCATATATGCCTCTGTCCGGGAAGCAACAGGCTTCTTGGTGTTGGACGGGCACCGGTGGCAAAAATGGTGTCAGCAGGCATTATACCCTGTCTTGGCACCGATAGCCTGGCAAGTAATCCTGTGTTGAACCTGTGGCAGGAGATGAAGATTTTGCGGGAGGAGAACCCGCTGCTCGACCCATTTCTTGTTTTTGCAATGGCTACAAGCGCTGGTGCATCCGCTTTGCATGCCGGTCATTTAGGAGAACTCGCTCCAGGAAAATCCGCATCCTTTCTCCGTGTTACAGCAGGAGACAATATGACGGCTGAAACAGTGTATGATTTTTTGACAGACAGTGGTGCAGGGCTTTCCGTCAACTGGGTGGAGGAGAGAGGCAAAGCATGAAAGCGCGTATCGGCATGGTAAATTTTATTAACACGGCACCTCTTTATTGTATCTGGAAAAAAAGAGTAAAACGCGATGACTGGCTGGTTACAGAAGCCCCTCCGACAACACTCAACAGGATGCTCTGCAAAAATGAGCTTGATCTCGGCTTTGTTTCATCCCATGAGTACGCCGTTCATCCGCACCTGTATAACATTTTAGCTGATATCACCATAAGTGCCACGGGCGCGGTAGGCAGTGTCTTCTTGTTTTCAAAGCTGAAACCGCAGGACCTTTCGGATAAACTCATCAGGCTGAGCGGCCAGTCACAGACCTCTGTTGCCCTGGTCAAAATTATTCTTGATGAGTTTTACAAGGTGACGCCATTATATGTGGACGAAAATGAGGGACAGCCGAAAGGGTTAGAAGAGTGTGCGATTCTTGCTATCGGAGATGAGGCTCTACGTCTGAAGCAGCAGGGACAATACCCCTATTGCCTCGATTTGAGCGAGGAATGGCAGAAGCATACGGAGCTTCCCTTTGTTTTTGCGGTTTGGGCGGTTCGTAAGGAATTTTGTGAAAAAAATGCGCCTCTGGTGCGCGAGATTCATCGGGAGCTATTGACCTGTATAAAGCAAGGGAAAAAAGAGCTGCGGGCAATTTGCAGTCTTGTGGCCCCGCGGATCCCCATGGAGGTTGATTCCTGTTATGAGTATCTTTGCAGCATTGAATATGATCTGAGCCCTGAAAAGAAAAAAGGACTTGAGCTTTTTTTCGATTTTCTGGTTAAGCGGGGTGAGGCCCCCCCGGAAGCGTTGCCCGTCAAGATGTGCGGGTAGGTTTTTTTTTGACTTCATGTTTTTTGTGATATTTGTTGTAAAAGTGTTTTAATTTTCGTAGTTTTTTGATTGTTGCCTGATCCTGACTTAAGGGTTGCGCAATAAAAATTTAAAGTGGAAAAATGAATGAAAACTGCAGATGAAAAGAAAATCTTTGTTAAAGAAAAATTTTCTTCCATCAGTCATAAATATGATTTTTTAAACTCTGTGCTCAGCTTCCAGATTGATCGCTACTGGCGATGGATTACTACCAGAGAATTAAAGATATTTCCGGAAGGCGCGGTGCTCGACCTCTGTGCCGGCACCCTGCCGCTTTCCCTTGAGTTGACCAGGCAAGCGCCCAAAAGGCAGGTTGTTGCCATTGATTTTTGTGAGGATATGCTTCGGGCAGGGCTCAAAACATTGCCCAACGACAAGAGGCGTCAGAGAATTTCTCCGGTCTGTGGTGACGGTGAAAAAATTCCAGCCAGAGACAAAAGTTTCTGGGGTATAACCGTGGCGTTTGGGGTCAGAAATCTTGGCAGGACACAGGATGGGCTTAATGAGATGTACCGTGTCCTGAAACCACAGGGGAAACTTCTTATCCTTGAGTTTTCCCGACCCCGCAATCCCATTGTTAAACCGATCTACGGCTTTTATCTGAATAAGGTCTTACCCAAGGTCGCCGGTCTGGTTTCTGGAGACAAAGAGGCCTATGAATATCTGGCGAGCTCTATTGCCCAGTTTTACGAGCCTGAGGAATTGATGGGGATGATGCGAAAGGCGGGGTTTTCCCATGTTTCCCGCCGACCGCTTACTTTTGGTGTTGTTTCTGTCTATATAGGGGTGAAATGAAAAAAATTATTCTTGCAATCACTGGGGCCAGCGGTTCTCTCTATGCGCTTGAGTTCGTTAAAATGCTGCAGGGACTCGATGTGACAATACATGGCATCATCTCTGAGGCTGGTGAAAAAGTATTGCACCTTGAAGAGAATGTGGCTCCCTCGGACTTAAGCGGAGTCCGGAAATGGTTTTCCATAAAGAATTTTGCTGCTCCCATGGCGAGCGGCTCTGCCCGCTATGATGCCATGGTTGTCCTTCCCTGTACCATGGGGACCTTGGGATCTATAGCCAACGGTTTGTCTCAGAATCTCATTCACCGTGCCGCCGATGTCATTTTAAAAGAGAGAAAGCCTCTTGTGCTGGCAGTGCGGGAGACTCCTTTTAACAGGAATCATCTGAGAAATATGCTGCAACTGAATGACGCCGGAGCGATCATCTGCCCTGCCATGCCTGCTTTTTATCACAAGCCGAAAAGCCTTTCCGAAATGGCCCGTCATTTTGCAGGCAGAGTTGCCTGTCAGGCAGGAATTGATGTTCCAGGTCTGAAAGAGTGGAGTGGTCTTGATGTTTAGGAAAATATCCATCCTGCTTGAAATGATAAAATTCAAGCATACTGTTTTTGCTTTGCCTTTTGCTTTTATGGGGGCCTTTCTGGGGCAGGGGGGCGTGCCCGGTGTGACAATATTCTGCTGGGTGGTGCTGGCCATGGCCGGAGCCCGTACTTGCGCCATGGGATTTAACCGCATCGTGGACTGGCGTTTTGATAAGGCGAATCCCCGTACGGAAAATCGCGCAATTCCGGCAGGCGATGTCAAGATGTGGGAGGCCTGGACAATGGTTGTGCTGGCCGCTTTTGTCTTTTTTTTCGCGTGTTATCAGCTGAACCGGCTGACACTTCTGCTTTCTCCCATTGCCCTGTCGTTAACGCTTCTCTACTCCCTTACCAAACGTTTCACATGGCTCTGCCATGTTGTTCTCGGGGTGGCCCTGGCCTTTTCACCCCTGGGCGGCTTTGTCGCTGTTAAAGGTTCGCTGGCTGGCTTTCCCTGGGTGCTTTCCCTGGGGGTTCTTTTCTGGGTGGCGGGGTTTGATACGGTTTATGCCTGTCTGGACGCTGATTTCGACCGTAAGGCTGGACTGCAGTCACTTCCCGCCCGCTTTGGCAGGCAAAATGCCTTTAGGCTGGCCGTTTTTTTTCATGTTCTGGCTTTTGCTCTTTTCCTGGCTACAGGTGTCGTGTGCGAGCTGAATCTCTTTTACTATGCCGGTCTGGCCTTGACAGGGGCGGCTCTTTTTTATCAACATCTGATCGTGAATCCCAGAGATCTGTCGCGCATCAGTATGTCTTTTTTCACCATGAACGGTATCATCAGCCTGACCCTCTTTGTTGTCACCTGGCTGTCTCTGGCTACTTCCTGAAATCAAGAAACTTCATAGGGGCGCAGAGCAAAGGGCATTCTCATGAAGCAGGCTGTATTTTCGTGCCATGCTTCATGAGGAACCGGATTTTCTCTTCTTATTTTTCCTGCGCCACAAATTTCTGCAGGAGCCTTGGAAAGTTGCTCAGTGAATTAAGATGGCTGTAAATCCAGGCAAATTCGCCTTTTCTGAAAATTTGAAGGGCTTTTTCATCACTGAGATCCAGAAGCTTTTCTTCGCTAATAACGTAAAGACCTGTCATCCTGAACTTTTTGCTGCCATCCTGTGTACCGAACTCGGCGTTGAATTCTTCAAGAAGATCATTTTCGGCCAGGCTGGCGCAAAATTCAGCAGTGATTTTCATCTGTAAGTGGTAATCCTGGATCAGTTTGACAGCCTCTTCAAGCATTGGGCTGGGAGATCCGTCTTCATTAAATAGGCGGTCTCCGTCTTCTGCGTCAAATCCGGGAAATTTTTCGTCGATGCAGATGTTCAATCTTTCTTTATCTTCTCCGACCGAAGGAACAAAAGGATAGCGGCGGACATAGGCCGGCAGGTAGAAGGCATTCCATTTTCCATCTTCAGAGACAAAAAGGTTCTGGGCGTCCTGAAGGCCGAGTATCACTGTCGGAATATATATGCCTTTGTTGTTTTTGATAAAGGTAACGGGATATTCTTTTGATGCCTCGAGGAACTCCACGCAGGCGACAGGTATTGAATTCGCTTCAGAGGTAAATGAGTAGTCTCGAATCTTGCCTATTTTGGTATCCTTGTGTTGAACGGAATCAATGACGGCAATACTTTCATAGAACATCATCTCGGACATATTTTTCTCCTGTTATGAATTGAGCTTCCGGTCAATTTGAAGCAGTTCTGTATATGATTCAATCTTCTTATTAAATCATAAAATTTTTATAAGAGTCTAGCAAGAAGCTAACCACGTTCAGGCTCTATGTGATAGAGAAATTTTATAATCTTTTAATTCCAGCTAGTTACGATGTGTGAAAAAAGAAGATAAAATGCATGTTTTAGGGGGGGGAGGGTGATATGCCCCAGTGGGAGTTGGGGGAAAGACAATATGTTAACTACACATTGCTGATTGAGAGTCTCACCCGGCAGCTTTTCAGAAAATAATGCCGGGTGAGAGGTTATTCCGATTCCCCACTTTTATTGAGTGTTTCCTGCCGCTGGTTTTGAGCTTAATGCTTTTTTTCTGTGCAGAGCAACCTGGGCTTCTGAATTGGTCATGGCCGGGCCTTCGCAGTAGCATCCTTCAAGTCCTTCGATCAGGGCTGTTTTATATCTGGTGATGATCACTTTCTGGTCCGCTGCAATGAATGAGTCCTTGTCAACCATGCCTTCATTCATCATTGCTTCCATATTTATTCGAGCGTCATTCTTGGCAAGGAGAGTTTTCTGACCGGCTTCGCAATTATATGATATCCCCTCGGACATGAGTGATTCCATGTCCTCGCATTCAGCAAATGTGGTTCCTGCAGTACCACATGTAATCAATGCGGCAACAGTCAGGCTGCTTGTCAAAAATTGTATAAGAGATTTCTTCTTCATCACTTCCTCCGGTTGTTAATTGTCAATTGTGCGGATTTATCCACGTGATTTTTTGGGTAAAGAACTTGTCAAATTATGGAATACTATACTGGTGCAATGGGATTGGGGGTATCTGCCCACTCATAACATTATTTTGTTTTCATTTAAAAGAAAATTTTATTTTGGTACAGCAAGAATAAGGCCATTATCTATATAAAATTATGCGTTTTTTTAGATTGTGTGATTGCAGGTGGTTAGATGCTTTTGGGGTGAGTACCGTGCGTGGTTGGGGTGAATGAAGGGGCTCCTTTGTGGGTAATTTGCCCCTGGTTTGGGTGTTATGAGCAACAAAATTGAGTGTATACGTTTTTTCTTCAGGAAAATCTGATTTCAGGATTGACCGGGAAGGTATCCTGAATTTTTACTATCTCCGATTTCTGAGAAAGAAAGAGATCAACCAGCGACGGGTCAAATTGATTCCCTTTGCCGTTTTCGACCTCGTGGAAGGCATCGTCGCTGTTCCAGGCGTGTTTGTAAGGTCTTTCCGAAGTGAGGGCGTCATAGACGTCACAAATTGCCGCAATGCGCCCGAATAAAGGGATTTCCTGGCTCTCAAGTCCGTATGGATAGCCTTTGCCGTCCCATCTTTCGTGGTGGGTGAGGGCTATTTTTTTTGCCATTTTCAAGAGTGGCATGTTGTTGCCGGATAAAAGCTTTGCGCCGATAATGCTGTGGGTTTTCATGATTTCAAATTCTTTGCTGCTGAGTTTTCCAGGTTTTTGAAGAATAGTTTCGGAGATGCCAATCTTACCGACATCATGCATGGCGGTAGCGTGAAAAAGCAGCTCGCGGTTTTCAGTGTCCAGACCAATAGCCCGGGAAAGAATATCGCAATAGTGACTCATTTTGGTGATGTGGAGCCCGATATGTCTGTCGCGAAGCCGGGAGGCCTCGGCAAGCCTGTATATCATATCGAGTTGGGCTTTCCAGAGTTCTTTGCTCTGTTTTTCCAGTTTGTTTTCAAGCTCATTCTGTTTTTTTCGAAGCAATTTTTCTTCTTCCTGGCGCTGCTCTTCTTTTTTCATCTCTTTGGTGACATCGATAAGCGCCCCAAGTGATAAACATATATGGTCATCAGGGTATGTTTCAATCGAAGCCTGGTCTTTCAGCCAGATGGATCTTTCGTTTTGCAGTGCGAGCTGGTAGACTGCTTCTACTGTACCATTCTGCTTGACTTCATAACGCAATTCGTCGCGAACTGTTGCAAGTTCGTCACTCTCCATTATTTTCATGCAAATTTTTTCAGAATCTGGCATATAGCTGTAAGCACATCTTTTTTTTATGCTGTCTCTGAAAATTTCAGCTACTTCACATGAGTTGCAGTTAAAGAGTGCGAGGAGACGCTGACCGGCAAATTCATACCAGACGCCAGTATTGTCATTTTCCTGCCAGGCGGAAATATAGGGTATGGAAGGATTGGCAGAGGTGTTGAAGTTCTGGAAGATATTGATAAGCTGCGCAATTCTTGCTTTCAATTGCTTACTGTAATGCCCTTTAAGTATGCGGCCACAGTAATCATGGTCAAAAACCCAGTCAAAATCGTGTTGATTGTTCATCTGGTACCCCCTGTCCAAATTAACCCCAACAGAAAGACTCGTCATCTCATTGGATAGTGCAACTTATCGATACTGCTATACAGAAAATCATAGCATCCTTTAATGACTGAAAGTCAAGTTTTTTTAATAAATAATGGCGGAGAGGCATTTTTTCTCTTGTCACTTTTCGTTCATTCCTTTAGTATGGCAAATTTTTCAGCCTATTTTGACGGTCTCGCAAACAAATCCCTCGACCGCCGCCGCAACGTGTGTAAATCTTTGATATTACGTAGGTGGATGATCAGATTCAGGACTTCTGGCGACTCTATCAATTTTTGACCACATTAAACATGATTATCGTTATGGCAGGCACCTTGTCAGTGAGGATCTCATTTCCTTTAGACTGGCTGTCTGTCGGAGATTAAAAAATGGATAAAACCAAGATCAGGAACGTTGCAATTATTGCCCACGTTGACCACGGAAAAACAACCCTGGTAGACCAGCTTTTTCAGCAAAGCGGTATGTTTCGCGAAAACCAGGAGGTGGCTGAACGCCTTATGGACTCCATGGATCTTGAGCGGGAAAGGGGCATTACCATTGCTTCAAAAAACGGTTCCTACCAATATAAAGATTACTGGATAAATATCATTGATACTCCCGGGCATGCCGATTTCGGCGGCCAGGTGGAAAGGGTTCTCCGAATGGCTGATGGGTGTTTGCTTCTTGTTGATGCCCAAGAAGGTCCCATGCCCCAGACCTATTTTGTTCTGAAAAAGGCCCTTGCAAACTCACTGCCGGTCATTGTCGTTATAAACAAGATTGATAAACCGGCGGCTCGCTGTGAATGGGCCGTGGATCAGGTCTTTGATCTGTTTGTCAAGCTCAATGCCCCTGATGAACTGCTTGATTTTCCGGTTGTCTATGCCTCTGCCAAGGAAGGTTTTGCCCAGGCTGAACTTGATAAGAAAAATGACGATATGACCCCCATATCCGATCAGATTATCGCCACCATCCCGCCTCCCTCTGGAAGTGAAGATCTGCCTTTGCAGATGCAGGTCAATACCATTGACTATTCACCCTATCTTGGCAGGCTCGGTATCGGTAAAGTGATAAACGGCACCTTGAAAATTAATAAGGATATCGCTGTAGCCCGCAGGGACGGTTCCATTTCTCCTATTCGTATTTCGAAGATTTTCCGTTTTGAAGGCAATGAAAAAATAGCAGTTTCTGAAGCTGGTCCCGGTGAAATTATCGCAGTGGCCGGTATGGATGATGTGACTGTTGGGGTAACCTTTACCGACCCTCAAAATCCCCAGCCCCTGCCGCTCATTGAAATTGATCCTCCGACGCTTTCCATGAATTTTGTGCCCAATGATTCACCTTTTGCCGGGCGCGAAGGAAAATATGTTACCTCGCGGCATATCAAGGATCGTCTGGCCAAAGAGACCTTGTCAGATGTTGCTTTGCATGTTGAACCATTAACCGATGGAGTCGGCTATAAGGTTTCAGGAAGAGGTGAACTGCATCTTTCCATACTTATAGAAAAAATGCGTCGGGAGGGCTATGAGTTTCAGGTGACCAGACCCCAGGTCATTATGAAAGAAGAGAACGGTGTGCAGCTTGAACCTTTTGAAGAGCTGACCATTGATGTGGATGATCAGTATCAGGGTGTGGTTATTGAAAAGCTCGGCAAGCTGAAAGGGCAGATGCTTGAGATGACAAATGAAAATAATATGGCAAAGCTCGTATTCAAAATTCCCACCCGCGGTCTGCTCGGATTTCGCTCCCGGTTTATGACAGACACCAAGGGCATGGGGATCATGAACTATGTTTTTGCTGAATATGCCCCCTATGCCGGGGAAATCATCAACAGGGTAAATGGGGTGCTTGTTGTCAAAGAACCCTGTACCACAGTGGCCTATGCGCTTTTTAACCTGCAGGACAGAGGCAGGCTTTTTGTCGGGCCGGGTCTTGATGTCTATGCCGGTCAGATCATCGGCGAACATGTTCGTCCTGCCGACCTTGTGGTTAATCCAGCCAAAGGTAAGAAATTGACCAACATGCGCGCTTCTGGATCGGATGATGCCGTCATTTTGACCCCACCTATTCAGATGAGCCTGGAGGATTTTATTGCCTATATCAATGATGATGAGCTTGTTGAAGTGACACCGAACTCAATTCGTATACGGAAAAGTCGTGGAGGCAGTTGGAAACCATAAGAATGTAGATTGACGTTTTTTCGGAAGAAACGCTCAATCGCGCCCGATCATGTATATAACTTGTTGGTAGTACCCTGGATGGTCAGCTTCAGGACATTTTTTACCCTGAAGGGATGGGGACTCGTCTGGTGCGAGTCCCCCCGTCATAAAGAATAACTCATCAAAAAATCTCCAGGAGGAGCTAGCCCAGACTGCCTCCTGCGTCGGGTTTTATAACCTCCGCATTCCCATTCCCGTCATAATGAATATCAAGCTGCGGAAAGGGTATTGTGACGCCTTCTCTGTCAAAGGCCTTGTAAATTTCTTTGAGCAGATAATGCATTTGAAGCCCTTTGTCTCTGGGGTCATTCACCCAGAGCAGAAGTTCAAAATCGAGGGATGAGTTTCCAAATGCACGCATTCGCACTCGAGGTTCCGGTTCTCTGGATATTTCCTTACTGTCACCGGCAACCTTGAGGAGAATTTTTTCAACCTGGTCAATATCACTGCCATAGGCAACGCCCACAGGTATTCTGATTCTGAAACGTGGGATTGGGGCACTTTCATTGATAATCTTTGAGTTTGCCAGGATAGAATTCGGAATGGTGATGATGACGTCATCTCTTGTTTTAATGCTCGTGGAACGTATGCCGAGTTCCACCACTTCACCACGGTCGTTATTGTCAATGATGACATAGTCGCCCACCTTAAAGGTCTTATCCATGAAGAGGGTAATGCCCCCGAAAAAATTTGCCAGGGAGTCCTTGGCTGCCATGGCCACGGCAATACCGGCAATACCGGCAGAGGCAAAAAGAGGTGTCAGGTTGATTTCCCAGACAGACAGTATCCAGTAAAGTCCCGCAATGATGACGAGAATTTTAATGAGTTTGCGGGCAAGGTTGGCAAAATCGTGGCCGATTTTCTCCTGGGCAACCCTGGTAAATAGAGTTTGCGAAGAAAGAAAATGTATCATCTTCACACTGGTGATAAGCCAGATAAACAGGGTGATGCTCTTTGTCAGATTAGGTAATATATAATCCCAGAACGGTGAAAGAGACTGGAGGCTCAAGGCGTGGGTGACTCCCACTGCAAAAACGGACCAATAGATCGGGGTGTGGAGAAAATCGATGAGTTGTTCATCAAATTTCCAGGAGGTCCTGACTGCAATGCGACGCAAGATTTTATCAATAAATAAATCGACAATTTTGGCCAGCAGGGCGTAAATAAATAAGATTACGAGTTGCTTTGCCAGCAGGTGATCATTGAGGTATTCAAATCTGTTAATGAGTTCGTTGATTTTCATGCTTAATTTATTTTGGGTTCACAGTAAGAATGTTGGGGGTTGAACGTCAATTTGATTTCAATTGTATATAACGTAATTAAGAGAGAAGTTCAAAATTGTCTTGCATTGATTCCTTAAAATAGTTTTCTTGGCATGTGCGACGAAAAGCATGAGGCGTTGTAATAAAATAAGTGTTCAGAATTGATAATGGTGGAAACGACTGATGAAGTCGCCAAAAAAAAATTAAAAACTGACCATTCGCCAATGTAATACCCGCAAGTTACATACAAACCGGCTGAGGTTGAGTGATTTTTCCCGAAACCATCAAGCTTGCAACTTGCAAGAGACTTACTATAATATAGATCGCAGTCCAATGAAATAGATGCTCAAAACAAATTCAGCCCCTCTTACTTATGGAAAATTTTGATAAATATGTTGAAATCGCAGAGTGGCTTGCCCTGCCTCTGACCTATTTCATTCTTATCGCCCTTTTTCTTTTTTTTGTAGTGCGCCCTTTTTTTGCCTATCTCTTTGATGTGGAAAGGGTAAAAATGAATATGGATGAAAAAGAGGAAGGTAAAGAGGAAGAGGGTCCTGAATTTCCCGAGGAATTTTATGACACTGAGTTGCCTGACAGTGACGAAGTCATGGCGAAACCATCAGGAGTCAATGAAGATCGACAGAAAATCAATAAATTGGCTGAAAGCAATCCTGCTAAGGCAGGTGATCTTGTCAAACAGTGGTTGAAAAAGGATGAAGCTTAAAGCATATTGTCGTTGACGGGCTCTGCTGAATGAAAGTATAACTCCAAGTTTGGTAACTCTGTTCAGCAAGGCCATACGCCTTGAAGTCTGCTTTTTCCAGCCATCGGCCTGTCCGTAATGAATATGAAATAACGACAGACCTCTTTCCCGAGACTTCTTGGGTGTTTCCTTGTAAACGTCTTTGCGGGGCTGCAGAGCACGTACAGATGGGTGTCTTAGAATTTATTTTTGTGCCAAAAATGGCAGTAAATATGAAAGAAGCAAGTTGCATCAGCTGTCTAAGTACTTATCCATGCCCGTAATCCCTTTTCCAGTTTGTCTGGGGTAGAGTTTCGCATATTTTTTTATTTCGGCTGCATTGTTGCATTTGTTCCGAATTAGCTTAGTTTTTCGTCAGGTCATAACAGTTTTCTTATTGCATTTTATCGGTACTGATTCCATGAAAGGAAAGGTTAAAAAAGAGCTTATCGGCAGTGAAGGTCTTGTCCTTCTCGATACTATCCGCCGTTTGAACAGGCGGAATGCCGTCGACCGCCTCATGAAGGTGCTGAACAAGACTCATCCGGCTGATATTGCCTGGGTTTTCCGTCATCTGACGACAAATGAACGCAATCATGTATTTAATATCATTGCCCAGAGCAGTGCTGTTGGAGAATTTTTGAGTGAACTTGATCAGGCTATCATGCTTGAGCTTGTGGAAAATCTGACTCCCAAATTCATGGTGGCTGTGATCAAGGAAATGGCATCAGATGATGCCGCTGATCTCCTTGAAGCCCTTCCCGGAGAAGTTGCTGCTGAAATCCGTAAATTAATGGGGCGTGAAGACCGTGAAGAGGTTGAAGAGCTCATGCAGTACCACCCGCAAACAGCCGGTGGACTCATGTCGCCTGATTTCATGGCCCTTGATGGGGAGCTCAGTGTCGGGGATGCGATCAAAAAGGTGCAGGAGCGCAGCGAAGAGATGGAAATGGCCTTTTATCTCTATATCACGCATGGAGATGAAGGGCATCTTGCCGGTGTTCTTTCCCTGCGGGAGCTCTTGACGCACCCGCCTTACAGGCAACTGAAAAATATCATGAATCCCAACGTCATATCTGTTAACACGGATACAGACCAGGAGGAAGCCGCCCATGTGGTTTCCCAGTATAATATTCTGGCTGTCCCTGTTGTTGACGGCTCCTATAAACTCGTTGGTATCGTAACCGTTGATGACATCATTGATGTCATCCGAGAGGAAGCCACTGAAGATTTTCTGCAAATGGCCGGCGCTGGTAAAGACAGGGAGATTTTACTTAAATCTACTGTGTCGAATGCCTATACCCGGGCTCCGTGGCTTTTTGCCAGCTGGGTTGGTGGGATAGTGGCGGCAGTTGTCATCACCTTGTTTGAGGAGGAACTGCAAAAAGTTCTGGCCCTGGCTGCTTTTATTCCTATTGTCATGGGAATGGGAGGCAACATCGGCACCCAGTCAAGTACAATTGTTGTACGGGGCATTGCCACCGGACGCATCAACATGCAGGAACTGTCCAAGGTTATTTTCAAGGAGATGCGAGTCGGGCTTCTTCTCGGCACATTTTACGGTCTCATTCTTGGCGTTTTTGCCTTTTTTTCCTATTCGGAACCCGTAGAACTTGGATTGGTTGTAGGATTTTCCGTTCTTTTTGCCATGACCCTTGCTGCAACAGTCGGCACCTTTGTTCCTCTTGTATTAAAGAGGCTGGATGTTGATGCAGCAGTGGCTACAGGCCCTTTTGTGACGACCTCCATCGATATTTTCGGCGTAATAACCTATTTTTTCATTGCAAAACTCTTTCTTGATATCTGATTTTTCTCATGAATGACAAAAATCCCCGGAGAATTTCTCCTGTTATATATCTTGTTGTTGCCCTTGTCGCGATCTGGTGGTTCTGGGGGGGGCATAAATCACCCGTAAACAATCCGAGTCAGGTGCCCCGAGCAGTAACAGCTCGCGGAGATCTTGCTTCTGATGAAAGGAACACGATTGAGCTTTTCCAGGAAATTTCGCCCTCGGTTGTGTTTATTACCAGCGTTGAACTCCGCCGGAATCTGTTCAGCCTTAATGTGTATGAAATACCAAAAGGAACCGGCTCGGGGTTTGTCTGGGATCAGGAAGGCCGCATTGTTACAAATTATCATGTTATTGAAGATGCCAGCCAGGTGCAGGTGACGCTGGCGGATAATACGACCTGGAAGGCTGTCCTTGTCGGAGCTTCACCTGACAAGGATATAGCCGTTCTGAAGATATCCGCTCCAGCTTCGGGGCTCAAACCCATACCGGTCGGGGAATCGGGAACATTGCAGGTCGGCCAGAAAGTTTTTGCCATTGGTAATCCTTTTGGACTTGATCAGACCATTACCGCTGGAATTGTCAGTGCCCTGGGACGCGAAATTCGCTCGGCAAACGGTATGACAATTCATAACGTCATTCAGACAGATGCTGCTATCAATCCCGGCAATTCCGGTGGGCCTTTGCTTGACAGTGCCGGGCGCCTTATTGGCGTTAATACGGCAATTTACAGTCCAAGCGGCAGTAATGCCGGAATAGGGTTTGCCGTGCCGGCGGATGAAGTCAACAGAGTGGTCACGGAGCTGATAAAGCATGGAAAACTGATTCGACCCGGTCTGGGAATTTCCGTGGCCAACGAACGTTTGGTGGACCGGCTCGATATACAAGGCGTGCTGATCGTGCAGGTTGAAAGGGGAAGTGCTGCAGAAAAGGCTGGGTTACGGGGAGTTCGCAGAATTTCGGGTGAACTTTTTATGGGAGATATTCTTGTCGGCTTAAATGGTGTGTCAATTACTTCTCTGGATGATTTGCTTCAGGAACTTGAAAAGTATAAGGTTGGGGACGAGGTGACTTTAAAGGTCATTCGAGATGGTCAGGAGTTTCAGGTCCAGGTCATTCTGGAACCTGTTGGCTGATTGCGGGTCTTTATAGGAAAGCGTTGCACAAACAGTCCGAGGTGTGGATGAGGGATAGTCGATATTGAAAAGAAATAACAATCGTCAGTTCAAATTCATGACGCAACGCTTTTTTCACGCTTCAGGATATTCGAGAGGAAAGTGAGTCGATAACAGTGACTTCCTGGTGGACGAGGGCATTAAAAAGTCTGATTTCGTTTGATGATGGAGCAAGGCTCGATTTATTCAGGATTTTTCCATCATTTCGCAGGTTCCTGGCTGCCAGGCATCATTACGCCCAGTTGCGGACGGCTGCAGATGTTCTCTTTGTGTTGGTGCTTCTCTCCGGTTTTTTCGGTCCTCAGAATGCAGAGAGAAACTTTGCCGTTTTTCTGACCTGGGGGATTTTGTGGCCGGCAATCGTGCTCTCCTGGTTTTTTGTCGGACGCATGTGGTGTGGAATTTGTCCGTTTCCCGGTCTTGGTGTTTTTCTGCAGAAAAAGGGCCTGACGTTTTCCATTAAGGTCCCTAAGATTTTACAGAAATACGGTGTCTACTGCTCTGTTTCCCTGCTCGCTCTTATTATCTGGTTTGAAACTGTCGGCGGTTTGGATCAATGGCCTGCGGGCACGTCTTATCTTATCCTCGCCATAGCCCTTGGTTCGGCTATCATGGCCATCCTGTTTCCGGGGCAGGCCTGGTGTCGCCATCTCTGTCCTTTAGGGCGCATAAGCGGGGCAGCTGCCACTCTTTCCATCACGGAATTTCGCGCAGATCATGACAAGTGCCGCGGATGTGAAACTTTTGGCTGCAAAAAGGGAGTGGATGATAAGCGCGGCTGCCCTGTCTATCTTGGAGCGATTTCCGTCCAGCATAATCTTCATTGCCTGGTTTGCGGGCACTGTCTGCCTCTCTGTCATCGGGACTCACCGCAGCTGCTCATTCGCAATCCTTATAATGAACTTATCAATAATGCAGGACGTTTTATCACCTGCACCTATACTGTTCCTTTTCTCATTGGCTCTCAGCTTGCCCGTTTTCTCAGGGAAAAGGCTGTGTACAGCAAGGCCATGGAGCTTTTGGCATTTTCCGATGCCTTGCTTTTCAGTCTGCTGCTCGGATTTTCAATTCTTGTTGTTCTCGGGATCATAAAACTTGGGAACTGGCTCTTTGGCGTCAAGGAGAAAGATCCCATCGTCGGCCGCCTGTCGCCCATGGTGCCTATTCTCATTCCCATGGCATTCACTGGCGAACTTGTTTACCGGCTCGCTCATTTTGCCGAGGGGATCGGTGATTTTATTCCAACATTCGGTAGACAGTTCGGACTGCAGGTTCTGGAGACCGTTGCTTTTTCCATACCTGTGTTTCCCGTTCAGGTCCTTTCCGCCTTTTTTATGATGAACGGCTCCATCGCAGGAGGATATATCCTCTGGCGGTATTGTCTTGGTCCCTTTGAAGGTGTTGTCAGTTTGAAGAATTTCATCATCATCCATATCCTTCTTGGCGCTACATTATCCGGCTACCTGATGGTTATTTTTTAGGGGAGCCATCCTCTATTGTCCGGTTAATTTTTTTACATCATCAGTTTCAATCCTGAACTATCCTTCCAATGTATTCATTGCCTTGACGCATCGTAACAGATTCTGCCTGTTCCGGATGATTCTCTCCCCTATCTGTTTGCCGTACTTTTTAAGACGATTTTATGCGCCCGCCGACTTACCATATGATCTGTCGCTACAGAGGATTCTTATCGGTTTCGCTGGGGGAGGAGGAGGTTTCTCCTTGGTTCTCTTCAGGGGGGATGGTGGGCATCATTTTTTTGCCTTTATCTCTGGCAAGCTGCCGCATGGTCTTTGAAGGATCGGATTCATCCAGGATCTCAAGGCCCACTATTTCTTCTATGATATCCTCAAGGCTGATGACGCCTGTCATGCCGCCATATTCGTCGACAACGCAGAAAAGGTGCTGACGGCGTTCGAAAAAATCAAGCATGACCTTATAAAGGCTGGCCGTTTCCGGAACAAAGTGGACAGGTTTCATAAAGGCGGCCAGTGACTGGTTTTCATTACCCTTCACCACGCTGAGGAAAACGTCTTTTCTCATGATTATGCCGACAATATCATTTGGCTCTCTGTTATAGATCGGCACACGGCTGTGTCTGTTCCACTGTTCGGTCAGGAGTTTTGCTTCACTGACTGTAAGATGTTTATCCAGGGTAAAGGTAACTGTTCGGGGAGTCATGGCCTGTCTGACCGTTTTTACCTTGAGATCAATAATGTTTTTTATAATTCCTTCCTGCTGATGATCAATTTTGCCTGATTTTCTGCTCAGAAGCGCCATGATCTGGATCTCTTCGGCTGACACATGGTTATCCTGGGCTGATCCCGGTATAAGTCTGGTGGCGATTTGACAAATCCAGATAATAGGTGCAAGGATTTTAACAAGTATGGTCAGGGGCAGGGCAATGAAAGGGGCAATTTTTCTGTTGTAAACAACGCCAACGGTCTTGGGGAGTATTTCCGAGAACAGAAGGATAGTAAGTGTGAAGAGCGCTGAAAACAGGCTGAGATATTTTTCTCCAAAGACTACGGAAGCCGAAGCACCGGCTATTGCCGCGCCCATTGTGTTGGCAATAGTGTTTAAGGTCAGAATTGCGGTGATCGGCGGCTGGATGTTATCCTTTAATCGACGGAGTTGTTTGCCGGAAAGCTTGTTTGATTTGGCGAGGAGCTCAACCCGACTGATGGGGACGGAATAGAGGACGGCCTCGAATATGCTGCAAAGGGCTGAAACAACAATGGCAATTCCAGCAGCAAGACAAAGTTTTATTATCAAGGTATGACTGTATTAATGTTTGGGTAATTAATTTAATTGGGCGGTTTCCGCAGAATTCTCCGCCAGAAACGTTTCTAATTTTTCTATTTGCTCAGGTGTTAGATTATCAAACATGACGCCATTACGCCTGACAATGGTTGATCCTGTTGGATGGATAGGAGCTGAATCCGTAGATGTTACTGTTTTACAAGGAATATTTTCAAGGTAGAAGCCATTTGAACTGTTTAGAATACCCAGTTCTAGGAGCATATCCTGGGTAATTTCTTTGTTCGTTAAATAACGAAATGCAAGCCCTCCTTTACTGATATTAATAATCTGTCCAAAAGTTGTTTCGTTAAAAACAAGAATATCATCAGAGAGTTGGTAGCGTTTGTGTTTCCTTCTTTCCTCAAGTCTTGTTTGATTTTCCATGGCTTTAACTCCGTCTTTGGTCAGTTTGTTAGGCGGGGTAAAATAAAGGCAATCTTAAATCAGATTATCATTTATAGGTTATAAATTTACTCATTCATTGCAATTAAAGCAAGATATTCCTTGATTTTTGTCCGCCTGTACTATTATACGATAAAATCGTAAAAATTACGATTTTATCGTCTTCAGGCTCGTTAACTTATTGATTTGTCGAGTTGCTCGGCGCGTCTTGGGATTTTTCACCCTGAAGGGTATAAAAGCGACTCCTGCATTATTTGACGGTTTTGCAAAAAAAATCCAACAGCATTTCACACTTTTCAATTTACATCGTAGAAAAAAATCTTGTTACAAAACAACGGATTAACAAGAAATAATGAGAATCTTCATTTTGAGTTATCATGCTGAATGACAGGCAAATCGGTCAATTAATTCTTGAAATCAACGGGAAACGAGCTGGTGATTTTAAAAACTGGTTTTTTATGCCCGGAATGGGCTTTGAAGATTGTGAAAAGTGGTGGGGTGGTGGAGGGATGAGGGTTCGTCCCCATGAAGGAGTCGATCTCTGCTGCTATGAAGATAGAAAAGGAGAGAGACTGTTCTTGAGTGAGCAAACCCGAATTCCAAGTATTTCTTCGGGAGAAATTGTAGCAATCTGTAAAGATTTTCTCGGGCACACTGTTTTTGTTAAAAATGGGGAAGAGGATTTCGGCGAAATTATTATCGCCTATGCCCATATCCAACCATATTGCCAGCTTGGCGATTTTGTTCAAACAGGTGACCCTGTCGGAGAGATTTGTGCGACGACAAGAGAGAAGATTTTACCTCATCTGCATCTTTCTCTCTTGCTGCCGCCGCCTGAACTCAAATATAAAGATCTGAATTGGCAGTATTTAAATAACTGTAAAAAGGATATCTTTTTGAATCCTTTCTGCCATTGATAAGGAGAATCACATGCCGTCTGAAATAGAAAGAAAATTTATTCCCACCCTTCGGGAGGGCGTTGATATGGTGAAGATGATTTTTTTCAAGGATTTGAAAAATTATCTCCAAAACAAATTCGAAGAAGAAGAGCCTGTTTATTGTGGAATGCTGGCTGCCGCCGTGATGAATGAACTCTTTGGAACGCCAAATCCTGATGAGAAGTTTAAATCCTTTGCCCATGATAACAGTGAGCGGATACGGCAGGAATTGGCAAATGTTGCCCATGAATTCAAAGATTTATGTATTTTGCTCACCGATGCCCTACGCATACATTTTCTCTGTAACCATCAGGAGGGGATAGAGGATAATAACGAGGCAATTCTGAAGAAGGCAAAAGAGTACGGAATACTCATAGAGGAGAGGGATGTCCCGCTGCCAAAAGGTTTTATGGAGCTGATCTACACTGTTGGCAAAGCCCATGGTCTCATTGTTGAGCAGACGCGGACAAGTTAAACAATTACAGTCACATATCCTATAATTCGTAAAGGGTTTCGTCCTGAACAGGAGGAGTTTTTTTTCGCATAATTTTCTTTTTCATCTTGCCGAAAGGATCTTCGTTTTCCAGAAGATCTCCCATGTCCTGTTCGATTTTATCAGGATCTTCGCCCGCTTCCATGCGACTTAATGCCTCCTCCATGCCATCTCCCAGATTGAGTCCGGTTTCGTGGGAAAATTTTCTCATGAGCCGGGCCATCTGGCGTGGATCATCTTCATTGATATTTTCGGCTTCATGGGCAAGCCCGGCCATGACACGCTCCATCTGCGATTCATCAATGTCGGGCATGAAATCATCCTCACTCTCTTTGGCCTTGCCCACAGTGGAAAAGAGAGACATTTGACGCTTCAGGCTACCCTTGCATTTCGGGCAGGATGGTTTTGCCTCGGTATTGGGCCTGGTTGAGAAAAAATTAAAAATGGTATGGCACTCTTTGCAGTAAAATTCATATATCGGCATACTTTTCACTCAGACTGTTTTAATTTCCTTGAATCTTGAACACAAGAGGAGCTCACTGATTCCGTGCTTCCAGCTCCTCCCACCGGGCGTAGAGCGCTTCAACTTTTTCCTGGGCAGGCTGCAGTAGTTGACACCATTTGGCAAGTTCCTCAGCGTTTTCGATAACAGCCGGATCCTCTATCTGTTCCTGGCATTTCTGCAGCTCTTCTTCTGCTGCGAGAATTGTCTCTTCAATGGCGGCAAGTTCAAGGCGCTCCTTATATGTAATTTTGTAAGCACCTGCTTTTTTGGGCTTTTCCTTTTTGGGCGATTTTTTTACAGGTGGGGCTTTGGGGGTCTGTTCATTGAGCCATTGATCAAATCCGGCATACATGCATGACCTTCCGTCACCATGAAAACCCAGAATTTGAGTTGTAACCTTATCGAGAAAAAAACGATCATGGCTGACCAGAACCACAGCCCCGGAAAATTCCATCAGACTCTCTTCGAGTATGGAAAGAGAGGGAATATCAAGATCGTTGCCTGGCTCATCAAGTAAAAGAATATCTGCGGGCATAAGCATGAGACGGGCAATGAGGATACGGGCCTGCTCTCCGCCTGAAAGCCGGCTGACCGGCTGTTCAAGCTGGTCCGGGCTGAAAAGAAAGCGTTTTGCCCATGTGACAATGTGGACAGGATTGTCATTAAAAATCACTGTGTCACCGGCAGGAGAAAGAGCCTGGCGCAAGGTTTCCTGCTGGTTGATCTGTTCCCGTTTCTGGTCAAAAAGAACGACACGAAGACCATCAACCCGAACGACCTCTCCAGTGTCAGGTTGGAGCCTGTCTGCCAGGATATGCATGAGGGTCGTTTTTCCGCAGCCGTTTGCCCCCATCAGACCAAAGCGGCTTTTGGGTGACAGATCAAAAGAAAGATTTGAAAAAAGTTCACAACCTCCCAGGGATTTTGAGATATTTTTTACTGACAGCAATTTTTTTGTTTTGCGGCCAGTTGCGGTAAAGTCAATCTTGACTTTTTTGTTTGCCTGGTTTCTGGCCGTGACATCCGTTAATTCATTTTGCAGATCATGGGCTTTGTCGATACGGAATTTGGCTTTTGTGGTGCGGGCCTTGGGGCCGCGTCGAAGCCATTCTATTTCCCGCCGCACTTTATTGGACAGAGAAGATTGCACTTGTTGCTGATTTTCCAGAAAGGTCTCCCGCTTGTCCAGGAAGCGGCTGTAGTTGCCTGAAACACGAAAGAATCCATCCGGGTAGCAACGATTTAATTCGATGATATGATTTGTGGTGTTTTCGAGAAAGGCTCTGTCGTGACTGATAAGGATAAAGGCAAAAGCAGCATTCTGCAGAATTTTTTCTAGCCAGAGGATGCCATGGATATCCAGATGATTGGTCGGCTCGTCCAGGAGAAGAATATCGGGATTCTGTATGAATGCCCTGGCAATGGCAAGCCTTTTCCGCCAGCCGCCGGAAAGAGAAGAGACGTTTTGCGCAGGATCTCCCAGTTCGGTCTGGCTTATCATCATGCTGACTCGATTGTGCCTGGAGATGTCATCAGGATCTTCGGCAATTGCTGCAGCAAGAACAGTTTCTACGGTGTCTTCCGGCCCAAAGATGTCCTCCTGGGCCAGGTAGACAATTTTTGTCCCTTTGCGGATATTGATTTTTCCCGTGTCAGCTGTTTCCAGTCCTGCCATTATTTTGAGTAATGTTGACTTGCCTGAGCCGTTTGGTCCTATAAGGCCCAGCTTCTCATCACTTGAAAAGGTCAGGGAGATATCATTGAAGAGCTGCTGGATTCCGAATGCTTTACTGATTGTTTGGCAACTTATGAGCATAAAGATGGGGTGTAATATTCCTTAGGTTAAAAAATGATCTGGGGATTGTTTCTTGGATAATGTAATATTTTTTACTTAAAAAGAAAATAAAGCACTTCATTTTCTTTTTGTTATCAGAACAGACGGGTTACATGTTTTGTTTCCTGTTTTATTGGTAAAATTATTGACAGCTTAAGATCGTTTCAGGCAAGATAGTCATTGCAGGAAGTCATTTCAAATAACCATGAGTTTTTTTCTTTTGTAACAACTATAAGCTATAGCCTGAAGTAAAGGCTTGTTTCGGGCCTTTACTGAATAGATACCAATTTTTTATTAAGGGGAAAAATATGCCGCCAGAGCCGCAAACTATAGATATTATTGCAAGTATTTTTAGTCAAGCCATTAAGAAGACCCTGGAGAAAGGGACCAAGAAAACAATTAAATTTTCAAAAACTTTCCAGGCAATTCCACGGGTAAGTCTCCAGCCCGAAGTCGGGTGTTTTGTACAGTTCTCCGGGGACTATAACGGGCTTGTTGTCATGAATTTCAGCGATGAGGCAGCAATGGAAATTTATTCAAGTTATATGCTGACCATGGGCTTGCCGGAGAGTGATCTTGCCAAAGACTGTACGTCAAATGAAGTTATAGACACAATGGGAGAAATGACCAACCAGATGATGGGACGCTCCATGAGTATGGTTGAGTCGAAATTTGATCTTACCTCATACTGTGGCCAGCCAAAAGCCTTGTCTTTGAACAATGCCATTACCCTGACTCCTGATATGAATTACCAGGATAACCGGCGTGTTTCATTTTCCATCGGCACCAGCAGGTTCCAGATGGAGCTGGCATTGGAGCAGACGCAGTTTATTCCTGTTAAATAGCGCCGTTTGTCGCTCTCGTAAAAAAAACAGGAGTACTGTTGAAATGAAGGGAGCTTGAACTTGTTTCAAAAATGAACCCCGCTGCAGCCTTTTGCTGCAGCGGGGTTCATTTTTTTAAGCGCTGGTGTGCCGTTCTTATGGCATTCAGTGAACACCCTTTTCATTCAGGAAAGGTCCATATTGCTTATCCTGGACCAGAATGTGGTTTTGCAGCCAGTCCTTCAGGAAGGTGAGCACTTCAATAAGATTGACATCCTGGCCTTCGTTTATCTGGGTAATTATATCAGAAACCCGGGTCAGGAGTTTTTTGTGAACAGCCTTATGCTTTTCGGTTTCAGGGTACTGAAACTGGTCGAAATATTTTTCTTCAGTGGCAAAATGATCCACCGTAAATTTTGCCATATCCCCAAGAATTTTCTTAATATCAGCAATGGGGCTGTCATTTTTGACTGCATCATGGACCTGGTTGATGAAATCCATGATTTTTTTATGCTGATCGTCAATTCCGCTGACCCCGACACTGAATTCTTGTGAAAAGGTGATGAATTTTCTATGGAGATTGACCCCGCTCTTTTTGTACTTGTCCGGAATACTGAATTTTTGTACCAGCTGGTCGATATTTTTGCCAAGGCTTGCCACTTCCATTCCCCGGGCGTAGACCTTTGTCGAGTCGGCTTTGATGAGGTCGCTTTCCTTGGAGATTTCCATCATGGATTCGGCAACCAGATGAGCCAGCTGGGCTGAATCGGAAATAAGCCTGTTGGCCTCTGTCACCGATTCTGTTGTCGTAACAACAGCGGAAGTCATATCATGGATTCCGTCACTGACCCGAACGATATTTTCAGCTATATCCTTCGTTGTAACTGATTGTTCCTCAACGGCTGCAGCTATGGTGGATACAACCGAATTGACGTCATTAATAACTTCTTGAATCCCGCTTATTTCCATTATTGTTAATTCCGAAGCTGCCTGGATAGCATTGACCTTGTTGCGAATTTCTTCCGTTGCCTTACTTGTCTGGGTCGCAAGGTCTTTCACCTCATTGGCAACCACGGCAAAGCCTTTGCCTGCTTCTCCGGCCCGGGCTGCTTCAATGGTGGCATTCAGCGCCAGAAGTTTTGTCTGGTCCGATATCTCGGTAATAACGGAAATGACATTATTTATTTCAGTTGCTGCTGTTCCCAGGCTATTGACTTTTTCTGAAGCTGCAGACACGGATTGAGTGGCCTTTTCCGCTATGGTGCGGGCATGCTCGGAGTTCTGGGCAATTTCGGTGATGGTGGCTGACATTTCTTCCGTTGCCGCCGAGACGGTGTTTAGGTTGTCCGATGATTCTGAAGCCTTGGTCGAGACTGAATCCATGTTCTTGGTCAAGCGGGTTGCGACCATGGAAATGGTTTGCAGGTTCTCTTCCATTTCCTGAGTCGAAGCATCAACTTCGGTGGTGTGTTTTGCCATTGCATCGGCAGCGGAACGCATCTGAGAGGAAAGCTTTTCAAGCTCATCAGAGGCAAAGCTTAAATCCTTACTGTCCGTCATTACTGCGCCAATTATTTGTGCCAGGTTTTCCTGCATGTTGGCAATTGAATGGAGGATAGAAGATTGCGTACTTTGGTCAATAGGAGTAGACAGTTCTCCTTTTGCCATATTTTCGATTATTTTTTCTACATCTTTCAGGGAAACTCCACCTGAAGAAAACAGGCCTTTGCCAAACATAAATACCTCACATTTAAAATTCCTGAACGAATCGGGCTTAAGAAATAGGTGGACAATGGGAAACTCTGTTTTATCTTATGATGAACTGTTTAATGAAATCAAGATCCTTTTCTCGTCTTGTTAAAAAGAATCAATTTAGGTTTTAAAATTGTTTTTGATGAAGTAGTATGTCTTGGTTTGACTTGGCTCCGAGCCAATTACTGCAAAATATCAAAAAGTTATGTAACTATTCAGCTGCACATCATCTTTGAACGATCAGGCCTGCTCACATAGACGGGCTATAGCCTCGCAGGCCTGCTTGTCCAAATCTAAGGCACATCTGAATAGTTACGGCCTGGAGTTGAGGCCCATTTCGAGCCCTCGCTGAATAGATACAAAGTTATTTCTTTTTTTAAATATTCATTTTTACCTGTATGGAGGAAAAAATATGGGAAGTTCATGTGGAAGTGGCAGCAGTTGCAGCAGCGGGTCGTGTGGTTCTGCTGATGCGGCTATAGCGCAACAGGATATGGCTATTACTTCGTCTCTTGGCAAAATAAAAAACAAAATTCTTGTTATGAGCGGCAAGGGAGGGGTTGGCAAGAGCACCGTTTCAACTAATCTTGCCCTGGGGCTTGCCAAAAAAGGATATAAAGTCGGGTTGATGGATGTGGATCTTCACGGTCCTGATATCTGCAGGATGTTGAATCTGACAGATAAGTTGCATGAGTCACAGACCCAGGGGCGCAACCTGATCCCTCCCATGCAGTATGGTGATAATCTTAAAGTGATTTCCCTTGAATATATGATGGAAGACAGGGATGATCCGATTATCTGGCGCGGGCCCTTGAAAGTACAGGCAATTCGTCAATTTGTAGCGGATATGGACTGGGGTGATCTCGACTATCTAATCATTGACGCCCCTCCAGGGACCGGTGATGAACCCCTCACCGTGGCCCAGACAATTAAGGATGCCCATGCCCTGGTTGTCACCACCCCTCAGGAAGTAGCCCTTGCCGATGTGCGTAAGTCTTTAAACTTCTGCAAGCAAGTTAAGATGAAAGTCATTGGTATGGTTGAAAATATGAGTGGCTTTATCTGCCCGCATTGCGAAGAAACGGTGGAGATATTTAAATCAGGCGGCGGCGAAAAAACGGCTGCAGAATTTGGCGTTACATTTCTTGGCAAGGTGCCTATTGATCCCCGGGTCGTCGTTGGTGGAGATGATGGCAGCCCATACCTGAGCTCCGAAGAGGAAAGTCCTGCCATTGCGGCCTTTGCTTCAGTTATCAGCAACGTTGAAAAGGAAGTGGCAAACAAACCGGTAACCCTGGGCAATATCGATTCAGGTTGCGGTTGCGGTGGCACATGTAATCCTGACACTTGCGATTGCTGATTCACTTAACTGAAGGGGGATGCTTTTGTGGTGTATCCCCCTCTTTTTATTCCAAACGCTTTACCTGTCCACCGATATTCCCATTTGAAACAATGGATCTATAATTGAAAATGTGACGTGGGAAAGGGACGTCAGTAGAAAAATGGTGAAATATGCTTGTTAAACAGATCACGGTTGGCAGCATGGCAGTTTGCTGCTATCTGGTTGCCTGTGAAGAAACCAAAAAGGCTCTAGTTATTGATCCCGGTGGGAATGAGAATGACATTCTTGCCATGATAAAAAAAGAAGGGGTTTCCCTTGAGTATATTGTGAATACCCACGGCCACCCTGATCACGTCTGCGCAAACGGTCCTCTGAAAAAGGCTACGGGCGCTCCCATAGTCATGCATGAAGCTGATGCCGCTTTTTTTGCCCAGCCGGATATTGAAAAATATTTTTCCATGCTTGGGCTTGCCGCTTCACCTCCCCCGGATAAACTTGTCAAAGATGGCGATATTATTGAAGTCGGGACCCTGTCTTTCAAAGTGATCCATACTCCCGGACACACTCCGGGGGGAATGTGTCTCTACTGTGCTCCACATCTTTTTACCGGCGATACGCTTTTTGTCGGTGCCGTTGGTCGTACTGATTTCCCCGGAGGGGATCTGCGGCTTTTTATGCGATCCATACATGAACGGCTTCTAGGTCTTCCTGACGATACCATTGTCTGGCCGGGACACGGCTATGGAGGGTCACGATCCACAATAGGCGATGAGAAACGGACAAACCCCTATCTTAATGGAGATTTTTAGGTATGAGGGAAATTGTCCTTGGAACCGCTGGTCACGTGGACCATGGAAAAACCAGTCTCGTTCGTGCTCTGACAGGCATTGACACGGACCGTCTCAAGGAAGAGAAAAAGAGGGGCATTACCATTGAACTTGGTTTTGCTTATCTTGATCTTGAATGCGGCCATCGGCTGGGAATCATCGATGTTCCCGGCCATGAGCGTTTTGTCAAGAATATGGTGGCAGGTGTTGCCGGCATTGATCTCGTTGCCTTTGTTATTGCCGCTGACGAAGGGATCATGCCGCAAACCAGAGAGCATTTTGAGATCTGCCGTCTTCTCGGAGTTGAAAGGGGCCTTATTGTCATTACCAAAAAAGACATGGTTGAGCCGGATTGGCTCGAACTTGTTGAAGAAGAGGTGCGGGAATTTTTTACCGGCAGTTTTCTGGAGGATGCTCCTCTGGTCAAAGTTTCCTCCACCACGGGTGACGGTATTGATGAAGCCCGCAGTACCCTGGACAGTCTTGTTGCTGCCTGCGAGTTTGATGAGGCTTATGGACCTTTCCGGCTGGCCATTGATCGCATTTTCAGCATGAAGGGGTTCGGTTCCGTGGTAACCGGAACATCGCTCTCCGGTCGAGTTGCAGTGGGAGATGATATCCTTATTTATCCCAAAAAACTGAAAGGGAAAATCCGGGGTATTCAGGTGCATGGCCAAAGTGTTGAGCTTGTGGAGGCCGGCAACAGGACGGCAATCAATGTGCAGGGAGTTGAAAAAGAGATGATCGAAAGGGGTAATGTGCTGGCCACTCCTGATTGCCTGAATCCGTCATATGTGCTGGATGCCGATTTTCTTTATCTTTCATCCAATGAAAAAAAACTGAAAAACAGAACCCGCGTTCGTGTGCATCTCGGTACGGCAGAGATTATGGGACGCGTGGCTCTCCTCGAAGACGAAGAACTTGCTCCTGGAGCATCCGCCAATGTCCAGCTCTTGCTTGAAGAGACTGTGGGAGTTTGGCCGGGAGACCATTATGTTGTTCGCCGATATTCCCCGGTGACGACTATCGGCGGTGGCATTGTGCGTAATAATTCCGCTCCCAAGCGAAAGCGTTTTAAGGAAGTGAATAAAGAAATTTTTTCATTTTACCATGACGGCACACCTGAAGATCTCGTTCTTTTCCATGTCCGGGAAAGCGGGTTTGCCGGCATTGCCGGGCCTGATCTTTCCGTGAAAGTCGCCTGTTTTGGAAATCGTTTCAAAAAATTGATAAATGGCCCGATTTCATCCCGGAAAATTGTGGTTGTTGATTCTGAAAAACAACTCCTCCTGTCAAGTGAGATATATCAAGATCTTCTTGAAAAGATTCTTTTTCATTTAGCAGAATTCCATAAGGAAAATCCTTTGCAGCCCGGACTGGCTAAGGATAACCTGAGAAACAGGGTAATGAGGGGACTTGGCCAGAAAGTCTTTCAGTTAGGCTTAAGTGATCTGAGTAAAAAAGGCTCTGTTGTCTTTGAGGAAGGGATTGTACGTCTGGCCAGCCATCGTGTTTCGCTGCAGGCCGATGAAAAGGAAATCAGAAAAAAAATGGAAGCGCTTTTTGCCGGAGCCGGACTGAAAGCCCCTACATTAAAAGAGATGTATGCCGCTTTTCCCGATGTCCCGCAGTCGCTGCTCATGGAAGTTTTAAGTCTGCTTGTCAAAGAAAATCTGGTGACCAAGGTTACCAATGACTTTTATTTCAACGCCAAAGATCTCAATGAGCTGCAGGAACGAGTGGTAACGTTTCTTGAAAAGGAAGGCGATATTGATGCGCCCCGTTTTAAAGAACTCAGCGGACTGACCAGAAAATTTTCTATCCCACTCCTTGAGTATTTCGATAAAATCAAACTTACTTTGCGGGTTGGCGATAAGCGTATACTGCGAAAAAAATAATTGTATCATGTGCCCTGAAGATAACGGATTTTAACCACAAAGGCACAAAGAACACAAAGAGTCTATCTTGGGATTTCTTTGTGTTCTTTGTGCCTTTGTGGTTGTCAGGCTTTTGGGGGAATTGATCACTGTATTGTAAGGATAAAACGTATTCGAAATCTAACCGGAAATATTCGTGGTCTGAAGCAGGCCCAGTTAAAACGACTTGAACGCCTCGGCAACCGGAGAGTGGCTGCAGAGCAGATCGTTTCTCCTGAAATGGCGCGGGAACTTGCTGATATCTCTTCCGATGTAGGGCGCCAGGTGGGTGTCCTGCTGAGTCGTTCAGGCAAGGTTGAAACCGTTATCGTCGGTGATCGTAAAAAAATTGTCATCCCGGCTCTTTCCCAGCTGCGTTCCACCAGCGGCCGCCTGAAGGGATTGCGCTGTGTTCATACCCATCTGGCAGGGGAGGACCTGACAGAAGATGATTTGATGGATCTTCTTTTTCTGCGACTCGATCTCATGGCAATGATCAAGGTGGTTGACAGCCTTCCCGAGCGTCTTTATGCTGTCCATCTTGTCCCGGTTCCCGTCCAGGGAAAAAGTTGGCATTTTTTGCCCCCCGTCGTTCCCTCCCAGCAAAAGACGAATTTTCGTGAGCTGATTGCGGCCCTTGAAGATGAGTTTGCCCGTCAGCGTTCGTCCAGGGAAATTGATGCCCAGGACCGGGCAATACTGATCAGCGTCACCACACAGTTGAAAAGCAGAGCCCAGGAGTCTATGGATGAACTCAAGGAGCTGGTCCGCTCAGATGATGTGGAGGTGATGGATACCTTTATTCAGCGACGGGACAGAATTAATGCCAAATTTATCCTCGGGAAAGGAAAGCTTGGTGAAATTATGCTGTCCGCTCTCAAGCATAATGCTAATCTGCTTATTTTCGATCAGGAACTGAATCCATCCCAGGTCAGGTCAATCACGGATCACACGGAATTACGCGTCATTGACAGAACCCAGCTTATTCTTGATATTTTTGCCCGGCGTGCGCTCAGCCGTGAGGGGAAGCTGCAGATTGAAATGGCTCAGCTCAAGTATCTGCTACCCCGCCTTGGACAGCGTGATGACGCGCTGTCCCGTTTAACAGGGGGGATAGGCGGCAGGGGACCGGGTGAAACTAAACTGGAAGTTGACAGGCGCAGGATCAATGACCGATTGACTAATCTTGGTAAGCGTTTGAAAAAAGTTGGAAAAGAACGTCATCATCGCCGTTCCCGGCGTCGAAAAAAAGACTTGCCGGTTATCTCCCTTGTGGGGTACACAAATGCTGGGAAGTCAACGCTGTTAAACAGTCTGACGAGCAGCAATATCCTGGCTGAAGACAAGCTTTTTGCCACCCTTGACCCGACGAGCCGTAGATTGCGTTTTCCAGAAGACGTTGAGGTTATTATTACTGATACCGTCGGCTTTATCAGAGATCTGCCTGATGAGTTGCTCCAGGCTTTTAAAGCAACGCTTGAAGAACTGCATGAGGCTGATCTGCTGGTTCATGTGATCGATATAAGCAATCCTCGATTTGCAGCGCAAATGAAAGTGGTGGATGAGTTGCTCTATGAACTTGAACTTTCCGACATAGCTAAAATGCTCGTTTTCAATAAAATTGATCTGGTGGATCCCGCCTTTCTCCGGGAGGAGCTTGCGAGACACGACGCAGTGGCTTTGTCTGCACTGGATCCTTCGACTTTTGGCGGTTTTCTTGATAGAGCAAGAAAACAGATTCTCAAAAAATGGGATGGATATTCCAATGAAGCATGATGTCCCCAAACGCTGTACGCTTTGTCTTTCTTTTTCAGGGAACCGTCCTCACAATGACTGTGTGGTTTGCCGGGATCAGCATATGGCAGAGACTTTTCTCTGTGATATTGTAAGAAAAAACACGAAGCCAGGTTCCTCTTTTGCCTGCCAGACCTTTCGGCCTCGTCTTACTCTGGTGGGACAGAAAAAATCTCACTTAGATGATGAAATTCCGGTCTGCCAGGACAAAAACACCTATTTTGCCGAAGTTGTTCGTTCCATAGCATCGTCTGGTTGCGGGAGTGGGGGATGCGGTGCCTGCCAGTCATCAGGGAAAACAGGCGTTTCCTCCCGAAAATTTCATATTGTCTGGAGCGTGTATCAGAGAAGAGCAGTTTTTGCCGACCCTGGTCCCTATGTCTCCTTTTTGCACGATATCTTCATGTCCTGCGGGCGTCTCATGGCAGGAAAAGCCTTACTGGTCTGGCTGGCAAACGATCACCTGCATCTTTATCTTGAAATTGGCACAAAGGAAAAAATGGAACACGTTGTTGAGGATTTACAGGGACTGGTTCAGGACGCCCTGTTTCAGAAATTTGAGCAGGTCGCCAAGGAGTTTGACCAGACAAAGATGTGGGAAAGCGACTATTTTTTTGAAGAAATCGTGTAAAGTCCTATGCTTTTATGTGAAAAAAATACAATAAAGGGAATCGTGAGAAGTCTGATCCTTATATTGCTGGTGCTTTTTTCTTCATTTCCCCTGCAGGCAAAAGAAACAGGGCAGGTCGGCGATGTTGCCCTTGTAAATTCAGAAAAGGACCTTCTTCTTTATTTCACAGTTCATAATGCTTTTACCCCTGAGATGGAAAATGGCATCAAGAACGGTATTCCGGTTACCTTTACTTTTCTTGTCAAGCTTTTTCAGGTCAATAACGGCTCCCTTGATGGTGAAATGCTCTCCTCCTCTTTTGACCATACTCTGCAGTATGATTCGTTGAAACAGGAGTACAGGGTGGATATGGAGGAAAATGGAGTCACAAGTGTTGCTGTTGCCGATCTCGGAGAAGCGAAGGCGCTTATGTCTGAGATTCATGATTTTAAACTTGCGGATCTGGCTTTACTGACCGAAGGCCGGAAATATGGCGTCAAAGTAAAAGCCAAACTCGCTAAAAAAAAGCTGCCCCTGAATTTTCAATATATTATTCCCTTCTGGCAGCTTTGGAAATTCGAGACCGACTGGAATACAGTGACCTTCACCTATGGAAGCCCAGGACAATCTAAAACGAGATGAACAGAAGAGGAGGCGGGTATGGGCGGTTATCTTCAGCTGTCTGTTTTTAATTCCTCTTTTAACTTTTGTTGAAACAAAGGTTTTTCAGCTCGGTACAATTCCTTTTCCGGTCAGTGGAAACGTCCTTGTTTTCGTTCTTATAAATTTTAATATTATCTTGTTGCTGCTCATGGTTTTTCTGGTCTTGAGAAACCTTGCCCAGCTTATTTTTGAACGAAAAAAACAGATTCTCGGCACAAAGCTGCGATCAAAACTTGTCATTTCCTTTGTTTCCCTTTCCCTTATTCCGACGGCTCTACTTTTTTTTATTGCCCTGCAATTCGTTTCAACCAGTATGGATTACTGGTTTAACATCAATGTCGAGCAGTCCCTTCTAGAGTCACTCCATGTGGCGCAAAATGTCTATCAGGAGAAGAAAGATGAGATGCCGCAGGTCGGTAAAAGCATTGCCGTCAGACTTGAATCAGAACGCTATGGAAAGATAACGAAAGAAGGCCTGGATTTTTTTCTGGCGGATGTCCTGGATAGCCACGGGCTGGCAGGAATCGAAATCGTCTCTCCACAACGTGTTCTGGTCAAGAAGCTCTATGGTGAGCAGATTTATGATGTAGCCGATGTCCCTGCAATCTATCCTGATCTTTTACGGAAAGCACTGGATGGTGATACTGGTCAAATTGCCATTCAGAAAATGAAGGGAGGTGAACTTGTCCGCAGTCTGACTCCTGTACAGTTCGGTCAGGGGGAGAAAAAGCGGCATGTTCTCATCACTTCATTTTTGATTCCCCAGTCCCGTCTGGACAGGATGGAGATAATTTCAAACGGTATTGAGGGATACCGACAGTTAATGCTGATGAAACAGCCCATTAAAACCAGTTTATTGGTTATGCTGCTCATTGTTACCCTGCTTATCGTTTTTTCCGCTATCTGGTTCGGATTTTATATTGCCCGTGGACTTACCGATCCCATCGATAAGCTGGCAACCGCCACCAGAAGGGTTGCAGAAGGAGAGCTTGATTTTGTCGTTGAAGCGGAATCCGGTGATGAAATGGGCACCCTTGTTGAATCATTCAACCATATGGTCAGGGATCTTCTTGTCAGCAGGAAAGACTTACAGGAAAGTGCCCTTGAACTTGAAAACAGACGGCGCTATACGGAAATTATTCTGCAGAATGTGGCGGCCGGAGTTATTTCCCTTGATGCTGACGGATGCATAACAACAATAAACCGGTTCGCTGAACAGTTGCTGAAAATTGATAAGGATGCCATTCTGAATCAGGATTACCGGGAAGTGTTAAATGAACAACATCAGGAAATCATGAATAGTTTTTACGGGGAACTTGAAAGGAGCGGAAAAAGCTATATTGAACTGCCTCTGCGACTTAAGGTCAGGGATGAATCCTTTTCTCTCCGGGTTAACATGACTCGCCTTGTTGATGAAAACAACATGGATCTTGGCGTTGTTCTTGTTTTTGACAACCTGACCGAGCTTGAAAAAGCCCAGAGGATGGCAGCCTGGAGGGAGGTGGCAAGGCGCATTGCCCATGAGGTGAAAAATCCTCTCACTCCTATCAGTCTATCAGCCCAGCGCCTGCGGAAAAGGTATCTTGATAAGCTGGCTGAAGATGGAGATATTTTCGACGTCTGTACAAAAACCATTGTTAACCAGGTTGATGAATTAAAGTGTCTTGTCAGTGAATTTTCAAATTTTGCCAGAATGCCCGCTGTTCAGAAATCCACCAACAATTTGAAAACCATGGCCGAACAGGCAATGGTCCTTTTCAGGGAAGGCCATAAAGGAGTTCGATTTGACTTGATCTGTCCGGCCCGGGTTCCGGATTGTTCATTCGACCTGAAACAGATGGAAAGGGTTCTCATTAATCTTCTCGACAATGCCGTTGCTGTGGTTGGCGATGCCGGAAACATCGAAGTCGAAATCCGTGTTGAGGAGGAACAGAAGTTGATCTTTCTTGAGGTGCGTGATGATGGCCCCGGAGTGAGGGCGGAAGATAAACTGCATATATTTGAACCTTATTTTTCCACGAAAAAATCGGGAACCGGTCTTGGCCTGGCCATTGCCGGTACCGTCATTGCCGACCACGGCGGATATATCAGGGTGAAAGACAATAAACCGCAGGGCGCGAAATTTATCATAGAGCTTCCCCTGGACTAATTTCTTCGCTATGGTAAGGGGGACGGTTTCATCACTTTTTGTTCAGTCGGGGCTGAAGCATTTTCGCAAAAAAAGCGTGGAAAAAAATCAGTCTTCGCAGGCAGTTGATTTGGAATAAAACGAAATGGCTAAGAAAATTTTAATCATTGATGATGAAGGAAGTATCAGGGAATCTCTGGCCGGTATTTTATCGGATGAGGGTTTTGAATCGATTTGTGTAGAATCGGCTGAAGCAGGATTTGAAGTACTTGATGAAGAGAGAATTCATCTTGTTTTGCTGGATATCTGGATGCCTGGTATGGACGGCATGACTGCCCTGGCAAAGATTAAGGAACAGTTCCCCAGCCTGCCGGTGATTATGATTTCAGGCCATGGGAATATCGAAACCGCTGTGCAGGCCACCAAAATTGGAGCTTTTGATTTTATTGAAAAACCGCCGTCCTATGATAAAATTGTTTTATCAATCAACAATGCCCTGCACATTTCCGATCTGGAAGAAGAAAATTTAATTTTAAAAGAAAAAAGTCCGCAGCAAGCGAATCTGACAGGTTGCTCTGCCGCCATAATTAATGTCAGGCAGCAACTTGAACGTGTGGCTCCCACAGATGCCTGGGTGCTCATTCGCGGCGAGCATGGAACCGGAAAGGAATTGGCAGCCCAGATGATTCATCGCCTCTCTGCTTCATCTGAAAGGCCTATGATCGAGGTAAATTGTGCAGCTATTCCTGAAGAATTGATTGAGAGTGAACTTTTCGGGCATGAGAAAGGCTCCTTTACAGGCGCGGTAACGAGTAAGCGCGGCAAATTCGATCAGGCAGACGGCGGCATTCTTTTTCTTGATGAGATCGGTGATATGAGCTTGAAGACCCAGGCAAAGATTCTGCGGATTCTGCAGGAACAGAAATTTGAAAGGGTCGGAGGTTCAAAAACGATCTCCGTGGATGTCCGCGTACTTGCGGCGACCAACAAAGACTTGGAAAAGGAGATAGAGGCTGGTAATTTCCGGGCAGATCTTTTCTGGCGGCTGAATGTCGTGCCTATTCATATGCCGCCGCTTCGAGACAGGATTGTTGATCTCCCTTTCCTGGTTGAGGACATCCTGCGCATCTTTTCACAAAAGGGGTTGGGAACAAAAGATTTTACGCCTGAAGCTCTTCAGCTCATGGCGCTGCATAACTGGCCGGGCAATGTCAGGGAGCTGCGCAATTTTATCGAGCGCATTGTTATTATGACCCCGAATAACGTTATCACCGAGGAAATAGTTGGCAGCCTTCTTCCGCCTGATATAAAAAATAATAAATCTGCAGCCCGGACCCGCGAAATTACAGCATCTGCCCTGACTGGACAGGCAGGGCAGGGTCAGTTTAAAGAGGCCAAAAAACATTTTGAGAAAGAATTTCTGCAACAGAAGCTGAATGCCAATAATGGAAATATTTCCCAGACTGCGGAACAAGTTGGTCTTGAGCGCAGTCATCTTCATAAGAAGCTGAAAGCTCTTGGCATTGAGGTAAAGGCCGACAATTGACAGCGGCGCAGGTTTTGCGATAGGTATGATTTGAAGAATTCCTCCATTCCGACTTTTGGAGAGTGTTTTCTTTAGAGAAGCCGGTTGTGGCAGTCAATTGGAACAAAAATTAAACCAAAGAATTAAAAATGTCTGACGATAATTTACCGAATCTTCCAAAACAGGATGAACTTGAAAAAGAAATTGGCGACTACTTAAGCCGAAAATATGGCGGGCAGGTTAAAATAATTTCTGCCGGTCTCTTACCTTCTCCTGATGTAAAAAAAGGCGGCAAGAGGAAGGCTGCCCAGGATTCGAAATACGATTTCCAGTTTGATCTGAAGCCCGAAGACCTGGCAGCCTATCTTGACGAGTATATTGTCCGCCAGGATGAAGCCAAGGCGATTCTGGCTACTAAAATATGTACACATTTCAATCGTATCCGGCATGATCTCCATAAATCGCGCAACAGACAGACTGGTCGCATAAAAAGTAATGTTTTGCTTGTCGGACCGACTGGTGTCGGGAAAACGTACCTGATCAAGCTCATTGCCAACCACATCGGTGTTCCCTTTATCAAAGGCGATGCCACTAAATTCAGTGAAACCGGGTACGTTGGAGGCGATGTGGATGATCTTGTGAGGGATCTGGTCCGTGAAGCTGACGGCAATATTGAACGGGCCCAATATGGAATCATTTATGTTGATGAAATTGATAAAATAGCCTCTTCGCCAAATCGTATTGGTGCTGATGTCTCCAGAACAGGTGTGCAGCGGGCCTTTCTGAAACCAATGGAGGAGACGGAAGTGGAGATGAAGGTTCCCCATGATCCCATTTCCCAGCTTGAGGCCATGGAGCATTTCCGGGCAACCGGCAAGCGTGAAAAAAAGGTGGTGAACACGAAAAATATCCTTTTTATCATGAGCGGTGCTTTTGCCGGTCTGGAAAAGACAATTAAAAAAAGAATGCAACAGCAATCCATTGGGTTTGAACAGAAAGTCACTTCCAAAAAAGATGAAGGCCGCTTCTATAAACAAGTCAAATCCCATGATCTGATTAATTACGGTTTTGAAAGTGAATTTGTCGGTCGTCTCCCTGTCATTGCTGTCCTTGATGAGTTGCGGGAAAATGATTTTTTTGAAATTCTTATGAACCCGAACAGTCCTGTCGTTGTCGCGAAAAAACAGGATTTTGCTGCTTACGGTATCAAATTGCAGTTTGAGGAGGAGGCGTTTCGCCTCATTGCCGCCAAAGCGGTTCTTGAACGAACAGGAGCCCGTGGACTGGTCAGCATCATGGAATCTGTCCTGCTCTATTTTGAAAAAACACTGCCATCTACCGATGTTCGTTATTTCGTTGTTTCTCCCGAAGTTGTCGAAGATCCCTTGTCACAGTTGAAGGAATTGTTGTCCGGGGAAAGGATACAGAGTTTTCACCGGAGTCGCTACAATGAGCTTGAAGCAGAAGAATATGAGAGATTCGTCCGCTTTATTCAGGAAAAGCAGGGAGATTTCCTTGAGAAGCACAATGTCGCACCTACTACCAGAAGATTCGGTATGATAGCAAAGCAATGTCAGAGAGATATTGTCGACCCCAGAGAGGCATGTGAGGAATTTATTTCTCTGGTTCAGCATATTCGCGATTGTGCTGAGCTCGTTTCTGCGGAATGTGATCTGGATATAAGTTTTGACGATCAGGCCATTGATCTCATTATTACGCTCGAACCATGGAACGGAACGGCCATTGTTTCACGATGTGAGAAAATATTCAATGCCCTGGACTACGGACTTAAGTTAATCGCCCAGAATAATAGTGTGAAAGAATTAGTCATCACAGAGGAGGGAGTGGAAAATCCGGATTTTTTCATTAATGATGTGGTCAGTGATATTTTTCATTTATGATTTCTTTGTTTTCTTCAACCTCGACATGTTCAGTATTTGCTTTTACTCCTTGAGCCTTTTTTCAGGGGGCAAGTTCTCTATCAGAGATAAATCAGCGGCTCTTGCAGCCGGTAGTAATTTAAAACATAAATACAGAGACGGAGGAAAATATGGTCTTTCCAGATTATCGCCCTCGCCGCCTGAGGCGAAATGTTCAGTTACGGTCACTTATCCGTGAAACCCGCTTATCATCGGAGCAGCTCATATATCCTCTTTTTGTGATACACGGCAAAGGGGTCAGAGAGGAAATTCCATCCATGCCCGGTGTTTTTCGATTATCCGTGGACCAGCTTGCAAAAGAAGCCAAAGAAATCCTCTCTTTAGGCATAAATCATGTCATTCTCTTTGGACTGCCCGAAAAAAAAGATCCGGCTGGGTCGGGTTCCCATGCCAAAGACGGCGTTATTCAGCGGGCGATCAAGGAATTGAAAAATAAAGCGCCTGGACTGATGGTTTCAACCGACGTCTGTCTCTGTGAATATACCAGTCATGGACATTGCGGCGTACTTGTTGATAAACAGGTTGATAATGATGCAACGCTGGAGATCCTGGCGAAAATTGCATTATCACATGCCCAGGCAGGTGCGGATATTGTTGCCCCATCTGATATGATGGATGGGCGTGTGGCTGAAATTCGCGGCATTCTTGATGAGAATAATTTTGAAATGGTACCGATCATGTCATATGCTGTGAAGTACGCATCCGCATTCTACGGTCCTTTCAGAGATGCAGCCGATTGTGCCCCGCAGGAGGGAGATCGTCAGGCCTACCAGATGGATCCGGCCAATGCCAGGGAAGCACTGCGTGAAGCAACACTTGATGTGGACGAAGGCGCCGATATTCTCATGGTAAAACCTGCAGTTGCTTATCTTGATATTATCAGCCGCTTAAAGGACGAATTTGATCTGCCCATTGCAGCCTATCATGTCAGTGGCGAGTATGCCATGATTAAGGCTGCGGGAGAAAGAGGCTGGATAGACCCGGAAAAGGTGTTGGCAGAAACCCTGCTTTCCATTCACCGGGCTGGAGCAGATATTATTATTAGCTATGGGGCCAAAGAGATGGCCAAGATGCTGAACGGCTAAATAATAACGGATATCGTTCCTGGGTGCGCCAAGAAGTCAACGCCGTTGCATAGCCCACAAAAAAAAGACAGGCAAAGAATGCCTGTCTTTTTTTATTTTATTAAGAATGATCTGCTTATTGAATTTCTATACTCAGGTCATTATCCTCAATAAAGGTGTAATTTAATTCATTCCAATTTGAATCAATTGTTTTTACCCTGATGTTGTAGTCTTTACTCCGAGTGTACGAGTGTGACAACCCGGTGCTGAAATCTGTAAGTGGATTCTTTGAGATATCGCGTTCGCGATCTCCCCAGAACACATAGACACGCATGATGTCTGGCGTTAATGTGTTTGAGGTTAATGTAACCTCGTTACCGGAAACCAATACATCAAAATCTGCACTTGGAGGAGGAGGCTCAACTTCAATGGCTGAAGCAACAACTGTGCTGCTTTCTGTCAATCCACTTGAGTCTTCAGTGATACTCACAGTTGCCGTATAGGTACCAGGAGTATTATACATGTAGACAACGACGTCATCTCCATTGCCGCCCATAATTGTGCCTGAACCTCCGAAGTCCCATGTGAAGCTACAGTTAAGATCAACCGTATACATGATTCCCATAGCATTAAAAGCTTCCTCATAGCAGGAGGAACGTGTCGCCTCAAAAGTAACAGTCAAGTCACTTTCCGGAGAGGAAAGGGCACTGGGGTACGGAATGAGATGAAGGCCTGAGTAATCGCTTAATTCACCAATTGCAAATGGGGAGAAGGATGAGGCATATCCACATATGCTGTTCGCGTCAGTATCGACAGAATCAGTTATATCCTCCCAGCCATTTAAGCCTCGATGCCAGAGGATCAGGTCACTTTCGGCACCAATGATTTCTGACTCGTCATAATCAAGGCATACATAGCCGTCGGGTGAGCAGGAGAGATCAATATCAAGGGCTTGATCTCCAAGTAACCTGTAGTCAACAGGTGGAACGGGTTTGTCCATTATAAATACTTCCATGTTGCACCCACCTGTCTCAACCCCGGGGAAAGTCAGATCAGCTGAAGCATCAGTCGTTGATATTGCAACATCATTACCTTCGGGCACGGGGATGTAATCCGGGAAAATTCCATCACTGTTTTTCGGCTCAGCAGGTCCGAAGAGAGTAAAGGAACTTGTGCGTCCACAGACCCTGTTTGAATCTATATCAAGACTGAAGGTTATATCATTGAGCCCCAGTTGGTCATTGCGCAGAATCCTTACATCGCGTTCATTGGTTGTAACTGTTGTTTCATCATACTGGATACAGACTGAACCGGTTACGGGACCACCAGGACATTGCAGTTCCAGATTGTACATCTGCTCTCCAATGGGCAGGTAAACGGATGAGGAAACTGGTTGATTTACAACAGTAACGTTTAATGTGCACTCAGCGGTGACTTCATCAATAATGAGCGTCAGTTCCGGGATCGGGGTGACAGCAACATTTATTCCCACTGGAACGGTAAGAGGCTCAATGGTACCGCATCCACTGGTGCCGGGATCTACCTTGTAGGGATCATTCGGGCAACTGTCATTGCAATCGAGTGTTCCGTCACTGTCTGAATCAGCATCTTCTATGCCGCACCCACAGACACCAGGTTCTGTTTTGTCGCCATCTTCCGGGCAACCGTCAACATCACCACAGACACCATCGCCATCAGCGTCATTAAATGGATCAGCCGGACAAGTGTCACATGCATCACCAAAGAGGTCACTGTCAGTATTGGTCTGGTCTGCATTGGCTACGCCTGGACAGTTGTCTATATCACCACAGATGCCGTCATTGTCTGCTGCATCATTGTCGGGATCATTGGGGCAGATATCAATATTGCCGCAGATACCATCATTGTCGATATCGTTACTCGTGTCATCCGGGCAGCTGTCGCAGACATCACCTATGGCGTCACCATCACTATTTGCCTGGTCCGCATTGGCATTGTTCGGACAGTTGTCAATGTTACCGCAGACTCCGTCACCATCCTTATCATTCAGGACATCCTGTGGACATGCGTCGCAGACGTCACCAAAGAGATCGTTATCGCTGTTCTTCTGGTCAGGATTTGCTTTAGTTGGGCAATTGTCAAGGTTTGCACAGAAGCCGTCACCGTCAGCGTCATCATTTGCATCCAAAGGACATGCATCATTACAGTCAGCGACTCCGTCACCATCTGAGTCTGTGTCTGGAGTCCCGCAACCGCATTGACCGGCAACACTCTTGCCTGGATCTACCGGGCATTCGTCAACGTTACCGCAGACTCCGTCACCATCAATATCATTTTCAGTGTCAAGCGGGCAGGTGTCACAGGCATCGCCAAGTCCGTCACTGTCACTGTCGGTCTGGTCATTGTTGCTTGTTACAGGGCAGTTGTCGACATCCGCACAGAGTCCATCGCCATCAGTGTCATTACTTGGATCGTTAATACATGGATCACAGGCATCTCCAAAAGAGTCGCCGTCTGTGTTATCCTGGCCGGCATTGCCCACTGCAGGACAGTTGTCACTATCCCCGCAGATACCATCCGCATCGAGGTCATTCCCTGGATCATTGGGGCAACTGTCTATATCGCCGCAAATACCATCATTATCAGCATCATTATCAGCGTCATTCGGACATGCGTCACAAGCATCGCCTAACGAGTCACCATCTGAGTTAGCCTGGTCGGTATTGGGTATTGTCGCGCAGTTGTCTCGGATACCAATCTTGGGAGCATTAAATGTATTGCCTGCGCAAATCCCATCGTCGTCCTGGTCGTTCTGGACATCATTGGGACAAGGATCGCATACATCACCCAGGAGATCGTTGTCTGAGTTAGCCTGATTCGAGTTTGGCTGTGTCGGGCAGTTATCCTGGCTGTCAACGACTCCATCAAAGTCACCATCACTTGAACATGGAGAGTCAATATCGCAGATGTTGCCTATGCTGTCATTATCGCAATCAGCCTGATCCGGGTTAATTGCCAGAGGACAGTTGTCGATACAGTTTACAACACCATCACTATCTGCATCCGTTGTGTCGGATATACCGCAACCGCAAATACCTGGGGTGGTCTTGCTGGAATCTGTCGGACAACCGTCAACATCGCCGCAGGATCCGTCACCGTCAATATCATTATCCGGATCGTTGGGACATGTATCTATGTCTCCACAAATGCCGTCATTGTCAATGTCATTATTGGAATCATTGGGGCAGGCGTCGCAGGCGTCACCGAGCAGGTCGCCATCAGTGTTTTCCTGCCCTGGATTTGCATTTGCCGGGCAATTATCGATATTGCCACAGATACCGTCACTGTCTGAGTCATTATTGGCATCATTCGGACAGGCATCACACAGGTCACCAAATAAGTCATTATCCGCATTATCCTGGCTGGGGTTGGCAATACCCGGACAGTTATCTTCACTGTCATTCAAGCCGTCTCCATCGCTATCATTGGAGCATGCTGATTGAGAATCGCAGAAATCACCTATGTTGTCGTTATCACAATCAGCCTGGGTCGGATTAGGTATTCCTGGGCAATTGTCAAGATTTCCGCAAATACCGTCACCATCGCTGTCATTGGCAGAATCATTGGGGCAGATGTCAACGTCACCGCAGATACCGTCACCGTCTGCATCATTATTCGGGTCGGCTGGACAGGCATCAATGCAGTCAGCAATTGTATCACCATCCCCATCAAAACCTTCGTCTGCAATGCCATTGCAGTTGTTGTCCAAGCCGTCACAGATTTCAGCAGAAGCACCGGCAAACTCGTCACAGGTGTTGTCTCCCCATACACCGGCAGTACAGCTTTCCGTGCCGGTGTTGCCTGAACATTCACCAAGACCACAGGTGGTTGCTCTTGTCAGATTTTCATCAATGGCGCCATCGCAGTTGTTGTCACTGTTGTCACAGGTCTCAATGTTGCCCGGGAAGTTGTCAGGATCGTTGTCATCACAGTCATCTCTGCTGCCGGAACAGGAATCAAAGCTTGTATGGCCGTCACCATCCAAATCAAAGTTCAAGCCGTTGTCGTTTGTGCCGTTGCAGTCATTGTCAAGCCCGTCACAGATTTCAGCAGAAGCACCGGCAAACTCGTCACAGGTGTTGTCTCCCCATACACCGGCAGTACAGCTTTCCGTGCCGGTGTTGCCTGAACATTCACCAAGACCACAGGTGGTTGCTCTTGTCAGATTTTCATCAATGGCGCCATCGCAGTTGTTGTCACTGTTGTCACAGGTCTCAATGTTGCCCGGGAAGTTGTCAGGATCGTTGTCATCACAGTCATCTCTGCTGCCGGAACAGGAATCAAAGCTTGTATGGCCGTCACCATCCAAATCAAAGTTCAAGCCGTTGTCGTTTGTGCCGTTGCAGTCATTGTCCAACCCGTCACAGATTTCAGCAGAAGCGCCGAAGAGTGGATTACATGTATCGTCACCCCATGCCCCGGCGGTACATGTCTCAACACCAGTCTGGCCGGCACATTCGCCAAGTCCGCAAGTGGTAGCTCTTGTCAGATTTTCATCAACGGAGCCATCACAGTTGTTGTCACTGTTGTCGCAGGTCTCAATGTTGCCCGGGAAGTTGAACTGGTCGTTGTCATCACAGTCATCTCTGCTGCCGGAACAGGAATCAAAGCTTGTATGACCGTCACCATCCAAATCAAAATTCAGTCCGTCATCATTGGTACCGTTACAGTCGTTGTCCAGTCCGTCACAGATTTCAGCAGAAGCACCGGCAAATTCGTCACAGGTACTGTCACCCCATACGCCGGCGGTACAGCTTTCAGTGCCTGTGTTTCCTGAACATTCACCAAGGCCACAAGTGTTGGCTCTGGTCAGATTCTCGTCAATGGAGCCATCGCAATTGTTGTCACTGTTGTCACAGGTCTCTGATTGCGGAAGTGTTTCTCCAATACATGCGCCCCATGTACTATTTGCCTGGCATGTCTGGATGCCTCCTGAACAAATACCCACGTCTTCAGTTCCAAGAGGTCCGGTATAACAGGATTGAGTCTGGCCTGGGATACACTCGCATCCTTCATCGACACTGTTGTCACAGTCGTTGTCCAGAGTATCACAGGTCATTTCGTTTGTTTCGTAGTTACTGACAGCACTATAATCTTCAACCCAACCACCAATACCTGAGCAGGTTTGGGTTGAGCCGCTGCAGACACCGGTCTGATTTGGATTTGTGGGTGCTGTTAAAGCATCATCATTGGTACCGTTACAGTCGTTGTCCAGTCCGTCACAGATTTCAGCAGAAGCGCCGAAGAGGGGATTACATGTATCATCACCCCATGCCCCGGCGGTACATGTCTCAACGCCAGTCTGGCCTGCACATTCGCCAAGCCCGCAAGAGGTGGCTCTTGTCAGGTTTTCATCAACGGAGCCATCGCAGTTGTTGTCACTGTTATCGCAGGTCTCCGGGTTGCCGGGGAAGTTGTCCGGGTCATTATCGTCGCAGTCGTCTTTTGTACCACCGCAGGATGCCAGAGATGTATGGCCGTCACCGTCTACGTCAAAATTCAGTCCGTCATCATTGGTACCGTTACAGTCGTTGTCCAGTCCGTCACAGATTTCAGCAGAAGCACCGGCAAATTCGTCACAGGTACTGTCACCCCATACGCCGGCGGTACAGCTTTCAGTGCCTGTGTTTCCTGAACATTCACCAAGGCCACAAGTGTTGGCTCTGGTCAGATTCTCGTCAATGGAGCCATCGCAATTGTTGTCACTGTTGTCACAGGTCTCTGATTGCGGAAGTGTTTCTCCAATACATGCGCCCCATGTACTATTTGCCTGGCATGTCTGGATGCCTCCTGAACAAATACCCACGTCTTCAGTTCCAAGAGGTCCGGTATAACAGGATTGAGTCTGGCCTGGGATACACTCGCATCCTTCATCGACACTGTTGTCACAGTCGTTGTCCAGAGTATCACAGGTCATTTCGTTTGTTTCGTAGTTACTGACAGCACTATAATCTTCAACCCAACCACCAATACCTGAGCAGGTTTGGGTTGAGCCGCTGCAGACACCGGTCTGATTTGGATTTGTGGGTGCTGTTAAAGCATCATCATTGGTACCGTTACAGTCGTTGTCCAGTCCGTCACAGATTTCAGCAGAAGCGCCGAAGAGTGGATTACATGTATCGTCACCCCATGCCCCGGCGGTACATGTCTCAACGCCAGTCTGGCCGGCACATTCACCAAGTCCGCAAGAGGTGGCTCTTGTCAGGTTTTCATCAACGGAGCCATCGCAGTTGTTATCGCTGTTATCGCAGGTCTCCGGGTTGCCGGGGAAGTTGTCCGGGTCATTATCGTCGCAGTCGTCTTTTGTACCACCGCAGGATGCCAGAGATGTATGGCCGTCACCGTCTACGTCAAAATTCAGTCCGTCATCATTGGTACCGTTACAGTCGTTGTCCAGTCCGTCACAGATTTCAGCAGAAGCGCCGAAGAGGGGATTACATGTATCATCACCCCATGCCCCGGCGGTACATGTCTCAACGCCAGTCTGGCCTGCACATTCGCCAAGCCCGCAAGAGGTGGCTCTTGTCAGGTTTTCATCAACGGAGCCATCGCAGTTGTTGTCACTGTTATCGCAGGTCTCCGGGTTGCCGGGGAAGTTGTCCGGGTCATTATCGTCGCAGTCGTCTTTTGTTCCTCCGCAGGAAGCCAGGGATGTATGGCCGTCGCCGTCCAGGTCAAAATTCAGGCCGTTGTCATTGGTCCCGTTACAGTCGTTGTCCAGTCCGTCACAGATTTCAGCAGAAGCGCCGAAGAGGGGATTACATGTATCATCACCCCATGCCCCGGCGGTACATGTCTCAACGCCAGTCTGGCCTGCACATTCGCCAAGCCCGCAAGAGGTGGCTCTTGTCAGGTTTTCATCAACGGAGCCATCGCAGTTGTTGTCACTGTTATCGCAGGTCTCCGGGTTGCCGGGGAAGTTGTCCGGGTCATTATCGTCGCAGTCGTCTTTTGTTCCTCCGCAGGAAGCCAGGGATGTATGGCCGTCGCCGTCCAGGTCAAAATTCAGGCCGTTGTCATTGGTCCCGTTACAGTCGTTGTCCAGTCCGTCGCAGATTTCAGCAGAAGCGCCGAAGAGAGGATTACATGTATCATCACCCCATGCCCCGGCGGTACAACTTTCTGTTCCTGTGTTGCCAAGGCATTCACCAACACCGCATGTTGTTGCCCTGAAAAGATTATCATCTATCTGCCCATCACAGTTGTTGTCACTGTTATCGCACAACTCAGAGTTGCCGGGGAAGTTATTCGGGTTGTTATCGTCACAGTCATCGCGTGTTCCTGCACATGAATCTATGGAGCTGTGATTGTCGCCATCGTTGTCCAAGGTAATGGAGGGATCGATATTGGTTATGTTGGATGTTGGTGTTGCTGATTGAGAGCTCGAGAGGAAAAAGCCGTCAAGTCGAAGGTTGTTTTCCCGTGACCAAATAGTGATTGAATGAAATCCTGCACTGGAAACAGAAACTTTGGCAGGATTGATAAAACCGCTTTCTCCATCATTTGTCCATTGCCAGGAATTTAATCGAGGAGATGTCACGGCCTGGGCAGTCGGGGGATTATTGTCCAACCCATACCAGAGTGAGTTATCTCCATTATTTCTGTTGTTATGAACAAGAAACCAGAGGTAATAATCTCCTGCTGCAGGGAAAAACATATTGTATTCAAGGGGGAGGCCGCTTGGCGGAGTTGCCGTATCTGTCAGATCTGCTTCCATATAGGCGCCACCATTGGCAGAACCTGCTCTCAGTGTCCAGCTGTTCCCTAAACTGCTGTAATTTTCCGCTTCAACATAGGTACCGGAAACAGCTGAGTCAACATTACAGTCAGAGCTAACGCTGCAGGGTTCATCATACCCATTACAATTCTGATCAATACCATCACCGCAGCTCTCAAAAGCTCCCAGAAAAATTTCTGGATTATTATCGTTACAGTCATCGGCATTAATTATATCACATCCTACCGGCCAACATTGCTGGCCAACGCATGACCCCTGGGTTGGGCCGTTCGGATCAAAGTGGCCATCACCGTCAACATCGTCGCAATAGTAATCAACACTTTGAACAATACTTATGGTGTAGTCCTCGGTTTCTCCCCAGGTATAGGTGCCGCATGGTGATGGCGCTGCGTTATATTCCAGAATAACGCGCATCCTGGTGTCGCCAAGGGTTGCATTTTGAGGAACGGAAATATCCTGCGTAAAGGTATAGGTGTCACTAACGGTAGCACTTCCAAAATCGATTTCTTCATTTGCATCAAAAATCCCGTCATGATTGAAATCGATCCAGGCCTTGACATACTCAAGCCATGGGCCTCCCTGGGTGACAACCATTGAAACAGAACTGAGTGAATATGTCTCACCTCGATTTAAGACGGTAAAAACGCTGCCCGTAAAATCTGAATATGTATTAGCACCTGATAATTTCGTTGCCCCGTTCAGGGATACCTCATTGACAAATTCGTAATTCGCATTAGTTGATGCTGAATCACAATATGTCTGGGCCAGTGCATCCCCTAATGAAGTAAAAAACAAGGCTCCAATAGATGAAAATGATAATAGTAACTGAAGTGTGAAAGTTCGAGATCGTGGTGATAGAAAAGTTGTTTTCTTCATTTTTGATGCCATCATTGTTTTATTTTTTAGATACCACAATGTGTAACTAATTGATTTTAAAAAACTATTTGTCAATTCTGAATAAACGCTCTTTGGCGTCTAAATATTGTCAGCCGCTAATGCAATTAGCGTACCCAAAATCAATGACACTCCTTTGTAAACTTTTTGTAACAGAGGTAATTCGTTATTTTTTCAGACAATAATTTAAGGGTAATTAATTTTTTGAGCTATTAGTTCCTGAAGGTCAGGAGAGAGTGCAGGGGCATATAGCACATGGAGAAAAGGGGAATTTGGGGTATATGGACCATTTGGAGCTGGTGTTTCGGGATTTGAAAGGGGAGTGCGGAATAGCGTCGATATTCAGGGGAATTCAATACAATACAAAACAAATGTACTTTTTGAAACCGGGTGGCTCGATACAGAGTTGCGTGCTGATTTCCCATAGTAATTGTGCAGAGGAGGGTCAATCCCTTCTCTGACTCAGCCAAAAGACTTCCTATGGAAAGAAGATTGATAATATTGATCTGGATTCCTGAAACAGTGGAAATGGAAAGCAGATATGTTCAGAAAAATGTTTCAGTCCGCCTGGGCATTTTCTGAAATAAAGCCTGTTAATTTTTCTGTTTCCCGGGGTGTCAGGCGATCAAATTGCAACCGGCATTTACGCGTAAAAAGATGGGTAAATTCCCCTTCATCTATTACTTTTGAACTTAACAATTTAACACCAATATTTTGCAGGTAGAAATTATTTTTCAGGCACCGAATGTCAATTTTATTATGTGATTTCGGGTCAAATTCATTGTTTAAACAGGAACAGCACATACCTCCAAGGCTGATATCCCGAATGCGGCCTATATTGTTAAAGTGAACGATAAGAAAATCTTTTTTTATTTTAAATCTCTGGTTTTTCCTGCGCTCTTGCATTGTCTATGTTGTCCTTCATTTCTTCTTTTTTTATCATATCGTTGGAGTGAAGAGCCCAATTTAGAAGTTAAAGGCTTTTGGCACAAGAGGCATATTGTCGCACCTTGATGTTACAGTGGGAAGATGTGGTATTTTAGTTTTAAAATTAATAAGATAGGGTGAGGTGAAAAAAAGAGGGGTGTTTCGCCAGTTATGGTCCGCAGCATTTTTTGAATTTTTTTCCACTGCCACATGGACATGGGGCATTTCTGCCTGCCTTTTTCAGAGGAGATGGAGAATTTTGTATTGTTCCATCAAGGTAAAACCATTTGTTGTTTTCTTTGATAAAATGGCTCTCCTCATGGAGGGTCACAAGCCGACCCTCCATTAAGGCGCTGGCTTTAAACTCAACAATTCCTGTATTATCATTACGTCTTCCCTGACTGCTTTGAACAATCTCCAAGCTTTGCCAGTCCGGTATTGTTGCTCTGTTGATAGATTTTGGTCGCGATGAAGAATGCCAGGTGGCGAGCAGGTAATCAGTGTTTTTGATAACATAGGCGGTGTATCGGGAGCGCATGAGTGACTCTGCTGAACGTGCATTTTCAGCATTTGTCAGCAACGGTTGGCAACACGAGGAAAATGTTTTCCCTGACTGGCAGGGGCAGAGAGTATTCGGTTTCATGATACGCTTTTCAGTTGGCATGGGGGGCTGTCTCATTAATATCATATCCCCGCAAGCTACCTTCCGACCTGACATTTCGGTAACGTGATCCTTCACTACGGGGCATTTAACGGTAAGCAGGAAGTAAATGGGGGCATCTACTTCCGACAGGGTTTCAAAGTTGCCCTGACCTTTACTGATGATGCAGTCGGCTGCATGAAAAATTTTCTGGAATTCCTGGGAACAGCTTTGTAAAGGTGTTCCGGGACATCCTGTTCCGTTTGTGATGACACGGCACAATCTATCCAGGCCGCATTGGTTGGCATCTTGCCGAAGGGCATCATTGAGTATGGCTTTTTCCTTGACGGCAAAAATAACATCTCCGTCCAGGTGTTCAATGACAATACCGTCAAAAACTATTTCTCCGCTGTTATCTCCCAGATATAAAATCGTCTGGGCCTCATTCAGGTCAGTCTGAAGAGCAGCATAGTCATTAATAACGAGCGGCTGGTTAAGGGCATTATAAATGGTCTTTTTAATGTCAAAGTCGTGGGGCGAGCCATAATCAATGATGTTTCCTGCAATTGAAAAACGAAGCGCAGCAAAGAGCGGGTCTGTTGCTGTATTGATTTTTTCCTTGATGGATGATTGGAGATCAAGGGCAAACTGGTTGCTTTCATGTTTTTTCCGGGAAAAAGGATCTTCGCAGCCGGAAAGTTCAGCAATAAGTCTATAGAGTCTTGTCGCATTTTCCGGAGGACTCAAGTGCTGCTCAAAGGTTTTTATCAGGCTTAATGCTTCTGACATTATTTTTTTTTGAATTTGAGCAGATGATGTGCTGAGACGGGCTGTATTGAGGGTTTGTTTTAAAAAACAGGGAAGGCAATCCAGAGTAGTTTTCATAATTCTCAAGCAGTTTCTGGTAAATTACGCTCTTTGGTAAATCGACCAAGAACACAGGTGGCAGCCATAGATGCGGTTGCTTCTATGAGTTCAGGAATTGATATCGGCTGGTTGAATCCGCCGAGATGAGGACCGGTCAGCAAAGAGATATCAGCAATACCCCGCACAGTAGCAGCGGCTTTTTTTTCAGGAAAATTACGGCTCATTAAAAAATCTTGTAATTCAGAATCTGTCATACTCTGCTGGTCAACCAATCGCAATATTTCTTCCATATGGGTATCAACCCCCATCTCGTCAATCATTCGGGATAATAAAAGATCGTGGTCAAATGGGAGTTCATCTCTGAGGCTTTCACCGACAAAGCCACGGTAATAGGCATGAAGTACCTTCTTTACGGCCTTCCGGAGATGTGCCGGAGCAAAAAGATGTCGAGCGTCAACGGGGTGGCCATTTACCCCGATTCCCCGGAGGTCGGCCTGCAGATTTCTGAAATAACTGGCAACTACAAGTAAAAGGCTCAGGATGTGGGAGCCGATATGCCAGTATAATTTTTCACCACTCTCCTCTATTCGTGTAAAATGCTCAAAATCTCTGAGGCCGGTATGGCCAAGATTTGGATACTGGCAGGAGTTCAGCCATTGATCAAGCCGACCTCCACGGGTCCAGTCATAGAGACCATTATCATCGCGTCTGTTTCGCTGGACTCTGTTGTGAAAAAGAGGGATGGGAGCAGTATGTACTATGCCGCGGCTGCAGAGGCTGCCAAGCAGCAAGGCATTCTGTTGCATGACATCTACAAAGTCTGAAAATCGGTTGCCGTGTCGGGGATCATTGGCATAGGCAAAGTATTTTTTTTCAGCGATAAATGCAATGGCAAGTCCGTGTGGATGAAGCTTTTCTTTTGCCGGACAAGGCGTTGGTATGTTTTTCAGAGAAAAAACATGGGATCCCTTGCAGGTGACGGGTTCAGGTATGTCAAAACGAGCTGGGTATGACACGTTTCCATGGCGTAACGTGTCCATCCACATCACCTCGGTTACTAAATTTTCAACTTCTTCATCTTGGCGAGCACATTTTATAACAAGAATTTTATCGTCTTGCTCTAAAGGGGTTATCAGACTTCTCCCGGCAAAAACTGTCTCTTCATCGTTTTTTTCTCCGGCCTTGTCAGTAATCTGCTGCCACGATACATCAGGGAATGCTTTCGGTCTTTCAAACTTGCAGGAAGGAGTTTCTGGAATCAAGAAAGGCAGGGAGCCAAGGGCCTCTGTGGTTGCTCTGTGCGGATTGCCTGAAGAGGAATGGAGAAGGCGCTTCAACGAATCTAAGGCGAACATGGATAGAGAAGATGGGGTTGTCTCTACAACCGCCGCCATAGCTCGTGCTGTTACCTGAAAAAGAAAAAAGGACTGGCGATGACGCAATATCTGCTTGCTCTGCATCACTTTTTCGAGGTTGGCTATGGTTTCTTTTTTTACTGAAAAGGGCTGGGAGGTAATATGTGAATGAAGATTGCAGGCAGCCATATATTTTGCAGGAAAATCATAATATTGACCCTCCAGGATCTGTTCTTCAAAGGCAATGCAGTCTCTCATTTTTTTGTCTGATGTCCGGCGAAAGTTTAAAGAGTAAAAAATTCCGTAAAGGGTGAAATGACCAAGTTCTGTTTACCGTATTTGGGAAAGATGGCAATCTTTTGTTTGATATTTCTTTTGTAAAGGTATGAAATTATATAACTTTTAATGTGAAATGTTTGTTTGCCACACTTTGTGGCACGTGTGTTGCTGCCTGTAGATAATACGTAAAATTAAATGCTGGCCCACTATAGCATGAATAGTCTGAGCCAGAAAGAAGGAGATGCATCATATCTGTGAAATAGATTCATCTGATAAGTAAGAGGTACCACTCTCGATAAACCTCAAATAAAGCTGGTATAAAAGCTGAAGGAGGGAACATGGACGAGATAGACAAACTGCACCTTTTAGCAGAATTAAGCCATGACTTTTGCGAATTAAATCATGGGCCTGGTACCCGCAGGGAAGACTTCCCGGCAACAGATTATATTGTCATGCCTTTTGGATACCCTGAGAGTGATGTATCTGAGGTTTCAGAGCGGGAATTGGTTGTTCCGGTATGTGAAGAATGTGCCCGCGCATTACTTGGCAATGAATGGACGCTTCTCTATTGTTTTGAGTGCTGCAGCAGCCAGTGGGTGAGCAGAAAGCTCGCGAAAAACAGCTATCGTGATCATATTCTGTGGATGAAAGGCTGCCCCCATTGCGCATGTGAATTTGGAGGAGTCCACTTCAAAGATTTGAAGGCGGTGAAAGATTCGGCCACTTTTCTTGGCAATCTCATTGATGAAATTGCTGCATGAGACTTATTGCCCTTTGTTTTGTTTGAGAAGATAGTCGAGTCTCACGTTGGAAAGAGCGGCGAAAATATTGCCTTTAATTTTTTCGTCTGAATTATAAAGCGTATTGAGCAGCTCCCGGACGGAGTCCCGTTTTGAATTGTTAGAAAAAGGGCAAGGGTTATCCGCCGCTTCCAGTTCAAAGATTGCAGCCTGTCTTTTTATCTGGGCTTTGTCGAGAAAGGCAAGGGGGCGGATCACGGAGAGGTTGCCGGCAAATAACGATTGGTTCGGGACCATTGTGCTTATATTGCCGCTGTAGAGGATATTCAGGAAGAACGTTTCAATAATATCTTCCTTGTGATGACCAAGAGCCAGCTTGTTGCAATTTCTTTCCTTGGCCAGTGAAAAGAGTTTGGTTCTTCTGTTGCGAGCGCAGTGGAAACATGCATTTTTTTCACTTCCTGACAAAAGAGCATCCTTGCCAAAGGTCGTCTGGATAATGTCAAGTGTAATTCCAAGCTTAGCAAGCTGCTCAGCGGCGAATTGAGCTGTTTGACCGGCATCAAAGCCCATATCCAGATGAACTGCGGACAACTCATACGAGATAGGGGCTTTTTTTTGCCAGTGATTAAGAATACCGGTCAAAACCAGGCTGTCTATACCACCGGAAACAGCGACAAGAACGGAATCTCCGTCACTCAACATGCTATAGGCGTGCATTGCCTGGCCAATAAGACGGTTGATCGGTTTGGGAATGTTCATAGCCAGGATCTATCAGGGGTGTTTCACAGAAGTAACTTCAGTTAGGAAGTTGCAGTCACAAGTCGATGAGGGTCTTCGTGCCATGAGGACAGTGCTGGAAGTCGGTGCAACCATTATCTTTTGATTTGACACCGGCAGAGGCTATTCTGCCAAATAGAGGCAGTCCTCAAATTTTTCGTCAAAACCGTCCTTGGTGATTCTTTCAGCCGATACCCATTTAAATCCTCGTTTGTAGGCCTTGGAAAAGGAAAAAAGATTGGCAAAGAGCGGTTGCTGTGTTTCATCAAATTTGCCGAAGCACAGATTCCTGCCGCTTTTGACATGAAGGAGCTGGTATTGGAAGGCCACTGAGGCAGGGTGACTTACAGAACGGTCCCGGCCTTCACGGTCCTGGTATCTATTTAATGTTGTAATTAAAACAGCGTCAGCCCCGGCCTGACTTCCAACATGCAAAGCAACTGCCTGGGCGCTGCCTGCAAAATTTCCCATCAAAGCCTCTTTTTGTGATGCGGAAAGAAATGTTGTGCCTTTTCTTTCCGCCAGCTTGTTCTGCAGTATTCCCGTTATGATCTGCGAACCAGCATCAAGCTGCCGTGTTGTTGAGTAATCGTGACCATGGTCGATATTGTCAATTGCCACCGGCATGACGATCAGTGAATTAATCGGAAGAAGCTTGTCGGTGCTTGCTCCTGGTTTATTTTTTGACGAACATGATGCCAGAGTGATCATGGTCGCGAAAAGAAGAAGCACGACTGGGAAAAAGAAAAAGCGTTTCATGCGGAAAACTCCATAAATATCATTGAAATATCAAAAAATATGATTTTAAAGTGAACCTTTAGAAGAAAGTGGTCCCTTGGAACGTAGATTGGCTAATGTCGCCTGATCAAGCGTCCTGCCAAGGGCTTTGAAAATAGCTTCCAGAATGTGATGGGTATTTTCTCCATAGGAGACTTCAACATGGAGTGTCATGCCGCCATGAACGGACAGGGCCCGGAGAAACTCCTGAACCAGTGCCGTATCAAAAGTTCCCACCTTCTGGTCGACCTGGACAACATCATAATGAAGATAGGGACGGTTGGAAAGATCCACCGTCACCCTGGCAAGGGTTTCATCCATGGGGAGGCTGCAGTGCCCATATCTATTGATTGAGCTGTAATCGGCAAGAGCAGTCTTCATGGCCTGGCCCAGACAAATGCCGATATCTTCAACCGTATGATGATCATCAACCTCGGTGTCGCCGGAGGCGTCAATGGTAAGGTCAAAAAAACCGTGGACGGTCATAAGGGTCAACATATGGTCCAAAAATGGAACTCCTGTTTTAAGGGAGGCCTTTCCTTCACCGTCAAGACAAAGGTTCAGAGTAATATCTGTTTCATATGTTTTTCGCTGTATACTGCCTGTGCGTTTATTTTGCATTCCTGATCTCGTAAAGTGTTATGTTGGTTATCATTACATATTCAGGGCTGAGTCAGCCCTGTGTTACTGTAGCCGGGGGATTTAACTTGTTAAAATATGTGTTGATTCTCTGCCTGAGGTTGACAGATTATGTTATTTTATAGTAACAAGTTAGACAATTGTGAAGCAAGGTATTTTATATTTAACGATTTCGACTTTGTCGATCACATTCTTTTGTTTTCATAAGAAAAAGAAAGAATTTTTTGTTGACAAATATTGTGGAGGCCGGTTATATTCACCTCGTTTTAGACATATTAGACATAAAAAAACAATGCGGGAATAACTCAGTGGTAGAGTGCAACCTTGCCAAGGTTGAAGTCGCGAGTTCAAATCTCGTTTCCCGCTCCATAGTTATTTTCAAGGTTCGAAACATGTTTCGAACCTTTTTTTGTCAATAAATCGATGCCACTTCCTCCATTATTTAAGGAAAGGTGTTGATGGCTTATAAGCAGCATTTTTGAGGATAAGAGAAATGAAAACATATTTGACACCGGTCAATGAGATTAAGCGCAACTGGTTTGTTGTTGATGCTCAGCAGCAGGTTCTCGGTCGACTGGCATCAGAAGTTGCGATTCGTTTACGCGGTAAACATAAAGCTAATTATTCAACATTTCAGGATACCGGCGATTTTGTTATAGTGGTGAATGCTGAGAAGATTCGTCTTACCGGTAAAAAACTGGACAATAAAAAATATTATAACCACTCCGGTTATATGGGTGGAATTAAAGAGCGCAGTGCCAAGGAAATTCTCGAAAAAAGCCCGGAAGAGCTTGTTTATCTGGCTGTAAAGGGTATGCTTCCAAAAACAACTTTGGGGCGTGCTCAGCTGAAAAAATTAAAAGTATATGCAGGCGCTGATCATCCCCATGAGGCACAGCAGCCGGCAAATCTTGAATTTTAATAAGGTAGGAAAAAGTTATGTCTGAGCAGCGTTATTACGCCACCGGAAAAAGGAAAACAGCTGTCGCCAGAGTCTGGCTGAAAGCCGGCAAAGGTGAATTCAATGTTAATAAACAGAGTTTTGCAGATTACTTTGGTGGAGCTATTGATCCTAAAATTGCTACCAAACCATTTGCATTAACCGATACACTTGACAAGTTTGATGTTTATGCCACTTTAAAAGGTGGCGGAAAGTCAGCTCAGTCAGAGGCCCTGCGTCATGGTATTGCCAAGGCCTTGCTTGAGGTTGACGCTGAAAATCGTCTCTCATTGAAAAAAGCAGGTTTTTTAACCCGCGATTCCCGTGTTAAAGAACGTAAAAAATACGGAAAGAAAGGAGCCCGGGCGAGCTTCCAGTTCTCAAAACGTTAATCTGTCTCTTTGCATTTTTTGCAAATGGATTGATAGTCCATCAAGGGGGAAGGCGAAATGTACAATTTCGGCTTTCCCTTTTTTTTTAATGTGGATTAGGGACGCTCCCTTTTTTCAAATTACCATTTGAATGAGAATAAACAGTGAAGGAACAGTAAAATGACACGAGTAGGTATTGTTGGGGCATCAGGATATACAGGAGGAGAGCTGACCCGGATTCTCAGTTTGCATCCTGAGGTTGAATTAACAGTGGCAACTTCCCGGCAACATGCCGGCAAAAAGTTGTCGGCTGTGTACCCTCATCTTTCCATGATATCCGACATAGTCTGTGAGGATGTCAATATTTCAGAGCTTGTTGATCGAGCTGATCTTTTTTTCACGGCTGTACCCCATCAGACAGCCATGGAAATAGTGCCGAGGTTTCTGGAGGCAGGAAAAAAAGTAGTCGATTTAAGCGCTGATTTTCGTATTGATGACGCTCGGGTTTATGAAAAATGGTATCAGGCCCATAGCGCTCAAGAATATCTTGCCGAGGCGGTCTACGGTCTTCCTGAACTGAACCGGCAAAAAATCAGTGCAGCAAGGCTGGTTGCCAATCCGGGTTGTTATCCGACCTCGATAATCCTCGGTCTCGCTCCTCTGCTTGAAAAAGGAGTCATCGATTCGTCAACACTCATCGCCGACTGCAAGTCAGGCGGTTCCGGAGCTGGCCGTGCTGCCAATGTTGGAACGTTGTTTTGCGAAGTGTCTGACGGCTTCCGGGCTTATAAGGTTGGGGAACACCGCCATACTCCGGAAATTGAGCAGGAACTTGCAAAACTTGCCGGCCATGATTTGACAGTTTCATTTACCCCGCATCTCCTCCCTGTGAATAGAGGAATACTGAGCACAATTTACGCGACCCTGAAGCAGGATCTGAGTTCCCAGCAGGTTTCGGATATGTACAGCTCTTTTTATAAAGAAGAGCGATTTGTCCGTCTCTGTGAACCCGGTATCATTCCTGCCACGCAGTATGTGCGGGGCAGTAATTATTGTGATATTGGATTCAAGGTTGATCCCCGTACCGGCCGGATAATTATTATTTCCGTTATTGATAATCTGGTTAAAGGAGCAGCAGGACAGGCGGTTCAGAATATGAATCTTGTTTGCGGTTTTGATGAAGCAATGGGGCTTGAGACAGTTCCTCTCTTCCCTTAAGCGGATCTCCTTTCTGCTTGCCATTCTGTGATTGAGGCGGTAAACAGTGCGTAATATCAAGCTGACGATTGCCTTTGACGGTACTGAATTTTCAGGGTGGCAACGACAAAGCAATGCTTCGACGGTTCAGGGCGAACTTGAAAAAAAAATAGCTCTGATGACAGGACAGGATGTCAGTGTGCACGGTGCCGGCAGGACTGATGCCGGAGTCCATGCCGTGGCTATGACGGCCCACTTTGCCACTGCTTCAACTATTGAATGTATGGCCTTTAAAAGAGGATTGAACAGTCTGTTGCCATCCTCTATAAAGGTGCTTCGTGTGGAAGATGTTGCCCATGAGTTCCACTCGAGGATCAGTGCAAAGGCAAAATCATATCACTATTTTTTTTCAACTGAAGAGGTAATTTTGCCGTACAGGCGTCTCTACTGCGCTCATTTGCCTCTTGGTTTTGACCTTGACCTTGCCCGGCAATGCCTTCAGTACATTGGCGGGGAACATGATTTTTCGAGTTTTGAGGCAACCGGATCCAGGGACAAAGACAAAGAAGGGGGCAGAGGGGCTGTTCGCAATGTTTTTTCAGTCTCCCTTGATAGGAGTCAGGGTGCGGCAACCGAGTTTCTTTTTAAAATATGCGGAGACGGGTTTTTACGAAAAATGGTCCGCAATATTGTCGGGTCGCTTATTGAAGTTGGACAGCACCGAATGACTGTGGACGCCTTTGCCCGCCTTTTATGGCAAAAGGATCGCTCTCTGGCAGGACCGACGGCGCCTGCCTGCGGTTTGTTTTTGCAGCAGGTTTATTATAATGAAGATATAATCCCTGATTATGGACAACAGGGCGGGTAACGGGAAGTTTTTTTTGGCAGGCACGTCGGAAGACTTTTTGTTGACAAGAGAAGAAAATACGAGCATGGATTAACTTAAATCCATCTTTGATGAATAGCTTACAAAAAACGTATCTATTCATCAAGGGCTCGAAATGGGCCTCAACTCCAGGTCGTAACTATTCAGATGTGCCTTAGATTTGGACAAGCAGGCCTGCGAGGCTATAGCCCGTCTATGTGAGTAGGCCTGATCGTTCAAAGATGAGGTGCAGCTGAATAGTTACCAAAAAACTTTATAATTAAAAATCGTGAAAAAGGGTATGCAAATGGAAGAACAAATTGCTCTTGCAGATCGAATGAAGCTGATCAAACCATCTCCGACTCTGGCTGTAAACGCCAAGGCGAAAGCCATGAAAGCTGAAGGAGCCGATATCCTGAATTTCAGTGTTGGTGAGCCTGATTTTGACACTCCGCCACATGTCTGCGAAGCCGGAAAACAGGCTATTGATGAGGGATTCACTCGTTATACAGCGGTTCCGGGAATTCCGGAGCTTCGTGAAGCCATTGTCGATCGCTATGCCGCTGATAAGGGCTGGAAATATGACGCGGATCAGGTTCAGGTATGCTGCGGCGGAAAACATGGTCTTTACAACATGGCCCAGGCACTTTTCGGACCGGGAGACGAAGTTCTTATTCCTGCACCTTACTGGGTTTCGTATCCGCCAATTGTCCTTCTCGCAGGGGCCACTCCGGTATTTGTTCCTTTATCTGAAGAAGAAAATTTTGATTTGACTTCAGATAATCTGAATAAATGCGTTACCGATAAAACCCGGGGTATTATCTTAAACAGTCCTTCAAATCCAACCGGATCGATTTTTTCGGCCAAGGCTCTGGAGACAGTTGCCCAAATGGCTCTGGAAAAGGGATGGGTAATTATCACTGACGATATTTATGATACCATTGTTTATGACGAGGGACCCCTTGCCCATATTCTTGATGTTGAGCCAAAGGTTAAAGAGCAGACGATCCTTTTAAATGGCGTATCAAAATCTTTTGCCATGACCGGTTGGCGTATCGGTTATTCACTTGGACCGAAACATGTGATTGCGGCCATGAATAAAATTCAAAGTCAGTCAACCTCCAATCCCTCCTCCATTGCTCAAAAAGCGGCACTGGCCGCAGTTTCCGGCCCTCAGGATTTTCCAGGGAAAATGAAGGAATCGTTTCTGCCCCGGCGTGAATATATTATTGGAGAGTTGACATCAATAGAAGGGATTACGTGTGTGAATCCAAGCGGCGCTTTTTACGTTTTCCCTAATTTCTCTGCTTACTATGGCAAGAAATTTAATGGGAAAGTCATTTCTGGGTCTGTTGAAATGTCCGGGTATCTGCTTGAGGAAAGTTTCCTGGCCACAGTTCCCGGAGCGGCATTTGGGGCTGACGATTTTATCCGTTTTTCATTTGCCACCTCAATGGATGCAATTAAAGAGGGGATGAAAAGGGTAAAAGAGGCGCTTAGTAAGCTTGATTAATACTCTTCCGGGCTTCTTTCGCTTAAAGCCCATGTCCAGGTATCGAGTTCTCGTTCTTTGGAGATGGGCTTCTGGCCGCTCTTTGTGTAACATTGATAGACCCATTTGTCGCGCTTCTGATAAATTTTTATGAGAGCGAGATTGGGATGGATATACCAGCCTGGTTTGAATTGTCCGTCCATTGTTATGTCCTTTTACTGATAAATTTTTCTTATTGTTTCTATTCAGCCAAGGCTTGATGCAATACCTAACTGCAGATGAAACTCTAGCTGAATAGTTACTTTTTTATTTAGCAAGGCATTTTGAAATACAGCTTTGGCAATCATCACTGATTGTTCCGCTTTTGCAAAAAGTTCTGAAACTCTCTATCCAGTCCATACCACCCCGGGGACACCTTTCAAGAAAATCAACAAAAAGGACCATTTGATCAATGATTTCCCTTGGGGCTGCATGTTCAATTTTGCAGGCTCCGATATCGGCAATGTTTTCTTCAACCGCAAGAACCTTAATAAAAAAATCTTTCAGGGCGTGGTGCCGAAGTATGATATCCTCGGAGATCTCTTTTCCTTTTTGGGTAAGGGTTATTACCTCGTAGGGGGCATAGTTGATCAGATCCTTTTTTGCCAAAGCCCTGAATGCCTCTGTGACAGAGGAACGACTGACTTTAAGCCTGGCAGCGATCTCTTTGGCTCTGGCAACTTTTTTATCTTTTATGATAAGCGCAATCATCTCCAGGTAGTCTTCGAGGCTTGCGCTGAGTTCGGTATCTTTTTCCATAAGGTTTTTTTATCAGGTGTTCAGAAAACATTTTTCTTTTCACACCTGTCTTATCATGTAAGTATTTAATATCATACAGTTGAGTTTCTGTCGATGCCAGTTTTTTTTGCATATGGATTAAAAAAGATTATCAAATGGATTATCTTTTTTGGGGCAGCCTTCTCGGCCCTGATTCTTTTTTATGGCTTTTTTATCGAGCCTGGAAGAATAGAGATCAATGAGATCTCAATAACAGATGATGTGCTCTTTCAGTTTCTTGGAACGACAACAATAGCCCATATTTCAGACCTCCATATTGATGGCAACCCCGGCAAACAGGAGAGAAATCTGCTTGACAAGCTGAGACAAGCTCAGCCGGATCTTATTGTTATCACAGGAGATATGGCGCAATGGGGAAAAAACACCAGCCAAACAGTAAAATTTCTCCAGCAGCTTGAAGCCCCATTTGGTGTATTTTGTGTTTTGGGAGACTCTGATTTGTCCACTGGCAGGAACCATTGTGTTTTTTGCCATTTAGAGGGAAATCCGCATCTTTTAAGACAGTTTCCTGTGGTTCTCAAGAACAGCTTTGTGCGAATCACCTCACCGCAACAACAAGGGAAAAGTTTTTTTATCGCCGGCATAATGCCTCGCGAATATGATTCACAGACAGCGTTTGATATTCTGTCGGATCTTCCTGCAGGGGATACTCCTGTCCTTTTTCTGAGCCATTTCTCCTTTGCCTGGAATAAAGTGAAGACGAAAAGGCCTCTTCTCTGGCTTTCCGGTGATAATCACGGCGGACAGATTGCCATGCCTGGTTTTATCTGGGAAATTTTATCTGGGAAATCGGACAAAGAACATAAAGCAGGTTTGTTTCGTGAAGAAGAGCATAAATGGCTTTATGTCACCAGAGGTATCGGCGTCACTCGTTCATTTCCGTTCAGGATTGGTGTCCCCCCTGAACTTACCGTCATCAGGGTGAAACAGAAAAATAATGGAAAGTAAAATCAAGCGATATACAAGTTTGATATTCGTATGCATTCTGCTTCTTACTGGAGGGGCTTCCTGTTCAGGGAATAATTCCTCGGCAAACAAGGATAAGACCCTTTTTGATTTTGAAAAGAGAGAGGAACTCGACTTTTTGCATTGGGAGTGCGGAACATTCATGGAACCGGATGCGAGGCATGCAACTGCAGGCCGGCACAGCCTCCGGGTTGAAATGTATTCAAATGCGGAATATCCGGGATTTAAATGTTCTCTCCCTGACGGAGTGGCAGGGTTTAAAAAACTTCTCGTTGATATTTATAATGCTCAGGATTTTTCCTTCAAAATTTCATTTAGAATCGATGACAGGGAGGACAGCCCACCTTATGCAGACAGGGCAAACGGCAGTTTTATGCTGCAACCTGGGGATAATGTTTTGACTTTTGATCTTGAAAATCTGACAACATCGAAAACAGCTAGAAATATGAATCTGAAGAAGGTAAATAGTTTTATGTTATTTGTCCATAAACCGGAGAACACGCTTACCCTTTTCCTGGATAATATCCGGTTGATCCATTGATTTTGATATACACGTTTGTCTAAAGAACAGACACCTACAGACTATTCACGCGAACAATTGCAAACTTTTCTTATAAAAAAGGAGAAAATGATGTCTCTGCAGCAGAAAATAAAAAGTGATTTAAAAGAGTCGATGAAGGCAAAAAATGAGGCGAAAACCTCAACTCTCAGGGTTTTGCTCGGAGAATTTGCCCGGCAGCCCAGTAAAGAACTCTCTGATGTTGAAGTTATTGCCATCATAAGAAAATTAATTAAATCCGAGGCTGAAACACTGTCAAAGACAGGGGGTGAGACATCCGACTACATGCTGATTTTGGAAGGATATATGCCGAAACAGCCAAGCGAAACGGAAATTACCGACTGGATCAAGAGCAACATAGATTTCAGTCAGTTTAAAAATAAGATGCAGGCCATGAAGCCGATACTGACTCATTTTGCCGGTATGGCGGATGGGAATGTGGTGAAAAAGATTTTGGAGAGTCTTTGAGTTATAAAGGGCATAAATGCGAGTTCATTATCGCTTCATCATGCCCTTGAGTTGGGTGACCCAGTAACCGCTGAGTATGTAAGCGTAGAGATAGGTACCAAAGGCGATCATCACAAAGGCCTTGATAATATCCATGGCGCCGCCCTGCAGTGAAAATCCAGGGACATAACCGAAAAGAAAGGGGCCGAGATAGAGAAATTTGGCAAATTTAAAGGATGCAAAGGCGGTTCTCCACATATTTGCTTTGGCGATAGTTGCCCCGGCAAAGGCGGCAATACATACCGGCGGAGTGATATTGGAATCCTGGGAAAGCCAGTAAACGATCATGTGGGCGGCAACAGGGTTCACACCCAGATGGGTGAGGGCCGGAACGGCAACAACCGCGGTGACAAGATAGGCGGCTGTGACAGGCACTCCCATACCGAGAATAAGTGACGCAACGGCTATCATAAGGATTGTCAGAACCAGGGAGCCCTTGGCAAGGGAAATCATTATGTCGGCAAAGGTGAGCACCAGGCCGGTGGAGGTCAGAACTCCAATAATGATACCGATAACGCCCACAGTGGCGCCGATCTTCAGACTGCTTTCCGTGCCTGCCCGCGATGCTTCAAGAAACCCTTTATGGTCAATACGCGTTTCTTTTTTAAACCAGCTGATGACAATGCAGCTCACCAGGCCGATAATGGCGGCATATCCTGCTGAATATCCTTTGAGCATAAAACCTGTGATAAACGCCAGGGGCAAAATGTAATACCATTCTTTTTTTAAGATCTCTGTAGCATTGATCGCTGATTTTTCGCCGACAATATTATATTTTTTTGCCTCGTAATGAACCATGACAAAAACGGAAAGAAAATACATGAGAGCCGGAAATATGGCGATAAGCATGATTCTGGAATAGGGTTCGCCCGTGAGTTCCGCCATGATAAAACCGCCTGCTCCCATAATGGGCGGCATGAACATTCCGCCGATTGAGGCTGCCGGTTCAATAGCTCCGGCAATATGGGGTTTAAAACCGGCCTTTTTCATCAGGGGAATAGTGAATGCTCCGGTGGAAACTGTGTTTGCAATGGCGCTTCCGGATATGGAGCCGAAAAGGCCGCTCGCCACAACGGCAACTTTTCCCGGTCCGCCAATTTTATGTCCCACAGCCGCCAGGGGAAAATCAATAAAGAATTTCTGGGCGCCGCAACGCATGAGAAAGGCGCCAAAGAGGACAAAGAGCAGAACGTAAGTAGCCAGGACATTGGCCATGATGCCGAATACTCCGTCACTTTTGTAAAAAAGAGTCACGCACAGCTCAGGCAGGGATTCTCCCGGATGGGCGAAGATGTCAGGTGCATAGGCGCCATAAACGCCATAAACGAGCATCAGGATGCCGATAACAACAAATGCGTAGCCCAGAACCCTGCGGGCAAGTTCAATGCCGATGAGGACGCCAACAACGGCCACAGCGGTGTCAAGGGGGGTTTCAGCACCTGTTCGGTAATTGATGATCTCAAAGTTGTACATCCAGTAGCCGATGCTGCCGATGGAGAGCAGGATGAGAACGTAATCAACGACGCGAAACCAGATATTTTTTGACTTATACAACAGAAAAACAAGAATGTAGGTGATTATGACGTAAATCCCCCGATGATACTGGGTGGCCATTGGACTGATCAGGGCCGCATAGGAGTAGAAAATAACGAGAATAAGGGAGAGTACGTCAAAAACAAATTGTTCAAATTTGTTGAGTTGTTCAGTCATAAGTCAAGCCATCTCGATTTTGTTTTTGCTGCTTTTTTACTCGGAATTTCACTCATCGAATTTAGTATAACAGTCACTATTATGACATATCAGCGCCAAGAGTCGATATGTATATTCTGATGATATCTAAAAAAATATCCCTATTGCAATGAGTTGTCTAAAAAAAGACAGGTTCAGTCCCTAACAAAATGGGAATCTGTATGTGAATAAACCTGTCTGGCGGAGTTTACAGATTATGCGGGACTGAAACAAGAGAGGACCCTCTGCAGATCAAAATCGTGCTGCCAAAGGTTCTTTGAACCACTCACAACGTAACTGATCAAACGGCGAAGCATCAAAAGTATAGTTTTCCTCCTGTCTGTTAGCGATCACAGGGGGCCGGAGATGCAAGGCATCGTCCTGCGAACGATACATCGGTATGTGAACAGGGCGATAAACACAGCAGATTCGGTACCCGGTACCCGGTACCCTGTGATCGCTCTAGTCACAACATCTCCTCGGGAAGGTAGATGTTGTGACTAGAGGAGCTAAAAAAATACATAAGGATTACTGAAGAATCCCTTTTTCTTTCCAGAACTTAATGGCGCCTGGATGAAGGGGAGTAACAATACCGTTAATGCCACTTTCGATACTCATGGCTTTTGCTGTTTTTTTGACGTTGCGCATATGTTCCAGACCTTCATCCGTATAGATTTTTGAAAGAAGGGTATAAACAACATCGGCTGGTACGTCTTTGTTGGCTACCCAGAGGGCTGAATCCTGGAAAGAGGGGACATCGCGGTCAACCCCTTTATAGGTGCCGGCCGGGATAACAATTTTTGAAAAATAAGGATATTTTTTGAAAAAGCCGCTTTCTTCGGCTTCGGCGTACAGATCAATAAGATCGATATCATTGGTCTGAGCGGCCATTAATACCGCTCCACTCGGGAATGCCGTAAACAGCCAGAAGGCGTCGAGCTGGTTGTTGCCGAAGGCCGTGGCCGCATCATTGTATCCCATGGCGTTTCTTTTAATTTTGTCCCAGATACCCAGATGGGTGAAAAAAAGTTCGCAGTTGGCATAGGCTCCTGAGCCTGCATTGCCGACGCCGGCTTTCTGTCCTATGAGCTGTTTTGCCTGAGTCATGCCTGATTCCTTTCTGACAACAAGCTGAGCTGGAGCGCCATAAAAATAGGCAACGCCCATCACATTTTCATATTTTTTTGGATCGTTTTTCATCATGCCGTTGCGGCCCTGATAGACGTGACCGGAGTAGACAACGCCCATGGCATATTTGCCGGAGTCGACCTTGCGAAGGTTTTCAACAGAACCTGCTGAGGCTTTGGCAAGGACTCGGAATTTTGTAATATCCTTTATCGGCTCATACGTTGAAATACCACCGGCCATGAACTGGAAGGTGCCGCCAGCCGGGCCTCCGCCAAAGGTATAAATTTCCTTGGCGCTGGTATTTGCGGAAAAAATCAGGGTCAGTGCCAGGAAAGTGCAGACCCCGGCCAAGGCATTAACAAGCTTGTTTTTCATAGTTCCCTCCTCTTTTATGGGTAGTTGGTTGAAGAATAATGAACAGTTTGTTTTTTAAAGTCATTGTCCTTTATTTTATTCTCGCAGGCTGTTGAAAAACTACTGCGCTTGCTGATACTGCGTCAAAATTCGGCTCAA